>CAVGUW010000001.1:0-65795 GCA_963632775.1 Bacteroides salyersiae
ACATATATGATGTCCGAACAGAAGAGACTCGAACGCAAGATCGATGGTGCCTTGAAGGATTGGATGGACAACAGGGATCACGAATGCCTATTGGTCACAGGTGCACGTCAGGTCGGTAAGACCTTCGCCATAGAGCAATTCATCGAGGAGAATTCCACTTCACACATCACACTCAATTTCGAGTTGAATCCGATGCTCAGGGACATATTCGAGGGCGATTCGGATGTGGATCGCATAATATCGAGGATCGCAGTCGAATATCCGGAGTTCAGACCGATCCCTGGTGAGACGATACTGTTCTTCGACGAGATACAATCATGCCCCAATGCCAGAAGATCCCTCAAACAGTTCGCTATCGATGGCAGGTACAGGGTGATATCATCGGGCTCACTCATGGGACTCCAATACAGGAGTGGTGCACAGAATCCCGTGGGGTATGAGCGTACGATGGAGATGAGGTCACTCGACTTCGAGGAATTCCTGTGGGCCATCGGCATCGACAGAAAGGTCACGGACATGATCCGCGACCATATACGCAATAGGGTACCCATCGACACGTTCATCTCGAAGAAGATCGAAGGATACTTCACACTGTTCATCGCGATAGGTGGGATGCCGAGAGCGATAACGGAGTATCTCGCCACCGGTCAGGTAGAGCGTGCGATCGATGAGAAGAGGAAGATCATCGACGGATACAGGATGGACATCGGAAAATACTCACAACCATCGGAGAGGGACAGGATATTCAGAGTGTTCGATTCCATCCCCAACAACCTGAGTCAGGAGAACAAGAAGTTCATGTTCTCACGCATCATCGACGATAAGGCCACAGTACCATCAGGAAGGAGATATCTCAAAGCGATCCAATGGTTGGTGGATTCGGGCATCGTCAGAAGATGCGAACAGATCGATGATCCCTGCCTTCCCCTTGAGACGTTCGATAACGGCAGGTCATTCAAGATATATGCGGAGGACACGGGTCTCCTGTTAGCTACCATGGATGATGAGGTCACTGCATCGATCCTCCGTGGCGATCTGCGCGTGAACAAAGGAGCGGTGATTGAGAATGAGATCGCCGAATGCCTCAGTAAATGTGGGCACGACCTGTATTACTTCAGGAATTCGAACATGGAGGTCGATTTCATCACGGTCATGAGAGGTAATGTCGTCGCGATCGAGGTCAAATCCGGAAATAACAACAGATCCAAGTCCTTGAACTCCATGAAGATGAAATACGGAGTGAAGAGACGTATCAAATTCGAGAGAACGGACATCCATGTCTCCGATGATGGGATCGAGCACTACCCGTTATTCGCAGCGGCATTCGTTGATTCCATGTATGATCCGCCGGACCTATCGTTCGAACTCGATGGCGTAGATGAGATCAATGCTGCCATGACGACCGATGATCCCTGATCGATGCGATATGATACGGATATGATTATATAGTGTACCGTGTTAGCACTTGTCACGGTAATATCATGTTCGGAAAGAAGATCAGAATCGAGAGGATCATAGACAGGAACAGCGGGAATGCGGTCATCGTACCCTTGGACCACGGGATAAGCATAGGTCCTGTGTCCGGGATCATAGATCTCAGGAAGACCGTCAACGATGTCGCGGAAGGTGGTGCGACCGCTGTGCTGATGCATAAGGGGATGATCCCTCAAGGACATAGGACCAGCGGCCATGACGTGGGACTCATCCTCCACATGTCCGCCTCCACGGACATAGGTGTCAATTCCAACAACAAGGTACTCGTCGCAACGGTCGAGGACGGACTCAAACTCGGTGCGGATGCGGTATCGATCCATGTGAACGTAGGAGCGGAGACGGAACCGAGGATGCTCAGCGATCTCGGTGAGGTATCGAGCAAATGCATGGAGTGGGGGATGCCCCTCATCGCCATGGCGTACCCCCGCGGACCCACGATCAAGGATTCGTTCGATCCCAAGGCCATAGCCCACAGCGCAAGGGTCATGTCTGAACTCGGTGCGGATATAGTCAAAGTGAGTTACACAGGAGACATAGATTCGTTCTCCAAGGTCGTCGAGGGATGCATGGTGCCCGTCGTCATCGCAGGCGGACCCAAGATGGATTCAGATATGGACATACTGAACATGGTCCACGATTCCATCGAGGCCGGAGGCCGCGGAGTATCCATAGGAAGGAATGTATTCCAGCATAAGGATGTCAAGAGCATGATGACGGCGATCTCGGACATCGTGCTCCACGGCGCAACGGTGAAAGAGGCCGCGGAACATCTCGAATGATGTGATAACATGGACCTGGATATACTCAGAGAGGAGATCAGGAAGAAGGATCTCGAGATCATAAGGCTGATCTCGGAACGCACGGCACTCGCACAGGAGGTCGCAAGGACCAAGATGGAGACACATGCACCTCTGAGGAACCTCCAGGTCGAGAAGAAGGTCATCGCAAGATACGTGGATGAGGGCACATCCAAGGGATTGGGTGCCGAGACGATGAGAAGTGTCGCATCCGCACTCATCCGCGAGGCCGTCGAGTCCGAAGCGAGACTCATGAAGAGGGATGACGGGAAACGTGTCGCCGTGATCGGCGGTGCCGGTAAGATGGGTGCATGGATGTCCGATCTTATGATCGAGAACGGTAACTCCGTCATCATCGTAGACCCTGCCGTGGACAATGGGATGACTATCGACGACTGCTCCGATTGCGACATCGTCATCGTCTCCGTACCGATCCATCTGACTGGATCCATATTGAAGGAATTGGATGGTGTGTGCGGACAGGATGCACTGATATTCGACCTCACATCCCTGAAGACGCCCGTGGAGGGCATACTGAAGGAGATGGCATCCAGAAGGAAGGTGTGCTCCATACACCCGATGTTCGGACCATCGGCGAGATCCATGTTCGACAGGAACATGATAATCTGCGACTGCGGGAACAAGGATGCCGTGGATGAGGTCGTATCGATGTTCGACGACCTCGGCGGCAACCTCAGGGTCATGGACATCTCCGAGCATGACAAGTACATGTCGTATGTGCTCGGTCTGACCCATGCCGTCAACATAGCGCTGTTCACCGTACTCGACAACAGCGGATACACGTTCGACGATCTGAAGACCGTCGCATCCACCACGTTCAACAAGGGATTGGACACGATCGTATCGGTCGCATCCGAGGATCCCGCACTGTACTACGAGATACAGCACATGAACTCGCACAGGGACGAGATGTGGGATCTGTTCACGAAGGTCGTAGAGGATCTGAAGGTGGCATCGCTGAGCGATGACCCAGAGAGGTTCGTGGAGATCATGGATGCGGGCAGGAGATACTTCGCGGACAGCGACTAAAGAATAGAAAAAAGAGATATATAACGAACAAATCAAAGCAAAACGAGGCATCTAAGATGTATGGAAAGAGCATAAGGATGGAAAGGATAACCGACAGGAAGACCGGTAACGCGGTCATCGTCCCGATGGATCACGGTATATCGATCGGCCCGCAGAGGGGATTGATCGATATGAAACAGACCGTGGACGACGTATCGAACGGTGGTGCGACAGCTGTGCTGATGCACAAGGGACTCATCAGGTACTCATACCGTAAATCGGGAAGGGATGTCGGTCTGATCATGCATCTCTCCGCATCAACGGATCTCGGACCGTCTAGGAACAGCAAGGTCCAGATAACCACGATCGAGGAAGCGATCAAATACGGTGCGGATGCCGTTTCCATACACATCAACTTCGGTTCGGAGGACGAACCCTCCATGCTGGAGACCGCAGGTAAGATCTCGGAACAATGTAACGACTGGGGAATGCCGCTCATCATCATGGCCTACCCCCGCGGACCCGAGATCAAGGATGCCTTCGACCCCGTGGCCGTCGCACACTGCGCAAGGGCCGCATCGGAACTCGGAGCGGACATAGTCAAAGTGAGCTACACCGGGGACATCGACTCGTTCAGAGAGGTCTGCAAAGGTGCATTGGCACCCGTCGTCATCGCAGGCGGACCCAAGATGGATTCAGATATGGACATACTGAACATGGTCCACGATTCCATCGAGGCCGGAGGCCACGGAGTGTCCATCGGAAGGAACGTCTTCCAGAACAAGAACGTCTACGGCATAACCAGGGCCATATCGAGCATCGTACTCGACGGCTATTCCGTGGAAGAAGCATCCAAATTCCTCAAGTGATCCCATGAAGAAACTGATTGTCAGAGCCGACAGGTCCGATGACCAGGACATCAGGAAGGATTACGTCACGAACGGTCTCGAAGCGGGCATAAGCAGATTCATCCTCAGGGAAGGGGACGAATGCTTCGAGGACCTCGGTAAGATGGAAGCGATCTACACCCGTGACGGTGCATTCGTCGACGATTCGTACATATCGATGGATATCGACGATCCGGGATCGCAGGATAAGGCGATGTCCATGGCCGGGAAGAAGAAAGCGGTGATCGTAGAGACATCCGATTGGACCATCATCCCCCTCGAGAACCTCATCGCCAAGTTCGGCGGGAGCGGGACCGAGGTGTACACATCGGCCAAGGACGGTCACGATGCGAAACTGTACCTCACGACGATGGAGAAGGGTGTGGACGGCATAGTCATCGACATCGACGATCCGTTGGATCTGATGAAGTTCAGTGATATGTTGTCATCGAGTCCGAGCGAGGAACTGAGCGAGGTCACCGTGGTATCCGTCACACCCATCGAGATGGGCGACAGGGTATGCATCGACACCTGCAGCATGATGTCCCCCGGCGAAGGCATGCTCATAGGCTCGTACTCCAACTGCCTCTTCCTCGTACAATCGGAGAGCGAGGACAACGGATACGTCGCGAGCAGACCGTTCAGGGTCAATGCCGGTGCGGTGCACTCATACATCGAGGTCCCCGGAGGAGGTACGAGATACCTCTCCGAGCTCAGGAGCGGGGACAGCGTATTGCTCTGCGATGGCAAAGGGGACACGAGGGTGGCATCCATAGGGAGATGCAAGGTCGAGAAGAGACCGCTCCTCATGGTCACGGCCACGGACGGGAAGAGGGAATACACGGTCATGTTGCAGAATGCGGAGACCATCAAGCTCGTGAAGAAGGATGGTTCCGAATCGGTGACGAAGATCGTACCCGGAGACAGGATCCTTGCGAAGATCGAGACCGGCGGAAGACATTTCGGTATCGCCGTCGAGGAATCGATCTCGGAGATGTAGATGAGGGTCTGCGCCACATACGGCTCCAAGGTCCCCCTCAGGGCGGGATCGGATATGCATGAGATCCGTATGGACGTCTTCGACAGCGTCCCGGATCGTTCAGAGAACATCGTGATGACGCTCTGCGGGAAGGATATGGGTATCATACCGACAGGTTTCGAAGGACTCGTCGACACGGGAGAACGGGATGTCTCCATCCCTTACAGGAGGATCAGATCGTTCCACGATTTCGACAGGACCCCTGATAAGGATGGTATAGTGTCGATGCTCTCCGAAGGGGAGCAGGATATCTCCAAGGGAGCGTTCATGACCTCATCCTTCACCGACCTCCATTCCATAATGGAAGCTTCGAAGGCACTGAAGAGGAAGCATGTGATACTCGGTATGGGAGAGATCGGGAAGATCACACGCATAAGGCAATCCCTGTTAGGGAACGAGTTCACGTTCGGATATGTCGGGACTCCCACCGCACCCGGTCAGTTGAGTGCGGATGAGCTCGAGGGATTAGGGGATGATTGCTCGATAACGGGTATCGTAGGACATCCCGTGTCACATTCCGCCTCGCCCGCGATGCACAATGCCGCATTCAAGGCGATGGGCATCAACGGGATCTATCTCAGATTCGATTCACCGGATGTGGAGCATCTCAGGGATGTCATCATCGGATACGACATCCGCGGGATGAACGTGACCATACCGTACAAACAGACGGTGATGGAACAGATGGATTCGTTATCGGAGGCGGCCGAACGCATCGGTGCCGTGAACACGATAATCAATGATCATGGAAATCTGAGAGGCGACAACACCGATCACATCGGCATAAGGTACGCATTCTCGGGCATCGACCTTGAGAACAAACGTGTGCTGATCATGGGAACGGGAGGTGCCGCACGTGCCGCCGCCTACACATTCAAGGATGCGGGATCCGATGTATCGGTCTCCGGAAGGACACAATCCAACGTGGACACGATATGCAAGGATTTCGACTGCACACCACACCACGGGGACATCGACGGATTCGACATCATCGTGAACTGCACGCCCATCGGTCTCGTCGACGGGGAATATCCGTCAGAGATCGGATGTATGAGTGACAAGCAGATCGTGTTCGACATGGTATACGGTCGCGACACACCACTCATCATAAAGGCCAAGGAGGTCGGATGCAGGATCATCGACGGGAAGGAGATGCTCATAGGACAGGGTGCGGAATCGTTCCGTCTCTGGTTCGGGAAGGAACCCGACCACAGGATCATGAGGGATTCGATATGAGAGGACACGGCAGATCGTACGGTGCGATATCGGTGCTGAACGCCATCCCCTGCGGGATAGGTGCCACCATCGGAGTGGAACTCACGACCGATGTGGATTTCTCGGAATCGGATACGACCGAGGTCACACTGATAGACAGACCGAACATGAGTCCCGATCTCGTGAAGTCCTGTGTGAAGGCGACATTGGAGCACATCGGACAGGGACCCATCGATTATTCGATAGAGGTGAGGACGGACATCCCTCCATCGGTAGGATTGAAGAGCTCCAGTTCCGTGTGCAACGCGACGATCAAAGCCGTGTTGGATGCATTCGGGGAGAGCATGGACGAGATCGAGCTCATAAGGCTCGGTGTCAGATGTGCGAGGGAATGCAAGGTCACGATCACGGGATCCTTCGACGATGCCTGCGGTTGCGGATTGGGAGGATTGGTCGTCACGGACAATCTGAATGATGACGTGCTCAGCAGGGATGAGATTCCGAAGTATGATGTCGTGATCTGCGTTCCGGAGAGGACGATCCCGAAGAGCAAGGTCCCCAGGGAGAGATATGCTGAACTCTCGGACGTCTACAGATCGATGGCATCCAGGATCAGGACGGATTATCTGAACATCATCACCGAGAACGGAAGATACGTCGGAGGGATCATCGGAGACGTTCCCGAATTCGTGGGATCCGCATTGGATGCGGGTGCATTGGCCGCAGGTATCTCCGGTACGGGACCATCGATGACCATATTGACAGAGAAGGGCAGAGGGAAGGAGATAGCCGACAGGATCTCACCCTACAGATACATACTCACGGAGACGAGATGATGGACATCACATTCTCAGGAGGGAAGGCGAACGGTACGGTATCGCCGCCCGCATCGAAGAGCTACACACACAGAGCGATAATCATGGCGGCACTCTCCGGCGGGAGGTGCGACATATCCAATCCGTTGGATTCGTTCGACACCAGGGCGACCGCGGATGCGGTCAGGTCCATGGGAGCGACGGTGGATTGGACCGATGGGCACATATGTGTGATATCTAAGGACATCCACGCACCCGACAGGACGATCGATGTGCTGAACTCCGGCACGACGATGAGACTGATGACGGGCATATCAGCACTCTTCGACTCCGAGACCACGATAACGGGCGACGAATCCATACGCAAGAGACCCATGGGTCCGCTCCTCAGTGCATTGGAGGGGTGTGGCGTACGTTGCGGTTCCAATGATGGGAAAGCGCCCATCACCATCGCAGGACCGGTGAAGGGCGACAGGATCGAGATCGATGGCAGCATCTCGTCACAGTTCGTATCATCGATGCTCATGATGGCCCCGTTGATCGGGAGACCTACAGATATCATACTGAAGGGTAAGGTCGTGTCACAACCGTACATAGACATCACGACATCCATGCTGAAGAGATTCGGTATCGATATCATCGTCACGGATTCCGGATATCATGTGGAACCTCAGAGCTACCATCCCTGCGACTACAGGGTGCCGACCGATTTCTCGTCGGCGGCATTCCCCTTGGTGGCGGGAGGGCTATCCGGCAAGGTATCCGTCAACGGATTGGACATGTCCGACCCCCAGGGCGACAAGATGATAGTGGATATCCTCAGGATGGCAGGATGTAAGGTGGATATCGATGATGATGTCATCACATGCACGCACGACGGACGTCCCAAGGCGTGCGATATAGACATCTCGAACGTACCCGATCTGTTCCCCATAGTCGCTGTCCTCCTCAGCACCGCGGACGGCACCAGCAGACTCTACGGTGCACCGCAGTTACGTTTCAAGGAGAGCGATCGCATAGGTTCCGTGGAGGCCATGCTCAACACGTTGGGCGCGGACGTGAAAGGTACCGACGACGGTTGCATCATAAACGGTGTCGATCGTCTGAAAGGAGGGAGGATCGACCACAGAGGGGATCACAGGCTCATGATGGCCGCATCCATAGCATCGTTGGTGTCGGATGGACCGGTATCCATGGAGAACGATCTGTGCTGGAACGTCTCCTATCCGGGATTCGTGGAGCAGATGCGCTCCCTCGGTATGAGGTGCTAAGATGTACACCACGGGTAACAGACTGAAGATAGGCCTCTTCGGCAGAAGTCATGCGGATTGCATCGGATGTGTGATGGAAGGATTGCCGATGGGCATGCACATCGATATGGATGATATCAAAAGATCGATGGAACTCAGGAAGCCCTCCGACGGGATAGGTACCCCAAGGAAGGAGGCCGATGAGGTGATCTTCGAATCCGGTGTGTCCGACGGTATCGTCACATCCCGTTACGTACTCCTCGTGATAAGGAACGGGAACAGGAACTCATCATCGTATTCCGGATTCAACATCACCCCGAGGCCGGGACATGCGGATCTTCCCGCGTTGATGAAGTTCAAGGATTTCGATGTCAGCGGAGGCGCACAGTTCTCCGGAAGGATGACCGCTCCGCTCGTCGCCGCCGGTGCGATAGCATCACAGTACCTCAGATCCAAAGGGATCAATATCGCCGCATACACGAGACAGATATCCGATGTCAGGGATGATGACGATCATACGTTCGATGAGATATACGGTTCGAGGATGTTCAGAACACGTGCCGTATCCAAAGAGATGGATGATGCGATGACCGAACGTATATTATCTGCATCGGAGGACGGCGACAGCGTCGGAGGGATCGTCGGATGCATGGTCGAAGGTCTGCCCATAGGATTCGGAGGCATATGGTTCGACGCATTGGATGTCACCATCGCCAAGATGATGTTCTCCATACCCGCAGTGAAGGGAGTGGAGTTCGGTAAGGGATTCTCCATCGCGGAGATGAGAGGGTCCGAGAGCAACGATCAGTACTGCATGAAGGACGGAAGGATATCCGCTTCGAGCAACAACATGGGCGGGGTCTGCGGAGGGATGAGCGACGGGATGCCGTTGACGTTCAACGTCGCGTTCAAACCCACCCCATCCATATCCAAGGAACAGCACACCGTGAATCTGAAGGATATGACCGATGATACCATATCCATAAAAGGAAGGCACGATCCCTGCATAGTACCGCGTGCCGTAGCGGTAGTGGAGGCCATGACGGCCATAGCGATCATGGATCAGGACCTCTCATCCCATCTTGATGAGTGAGAACCTGGTCATGTTGTCGCTGTTGTCCTCTACGTTCTCCCTATCCAGGTAGAGACCGTAGTGTTCACCCGCATCACGTCTGCACACGGCAGCACTCCCCTCAGGCAGTTCGCCCTTCGAGAGCATCTCCGCCGCATAGGCGGTATCCTCGCATTCCACGAACTCCGCACCGGGATAGAATCTCATGAGATTGTCCTTGGACTGTTGCAATGCCTGAACGTGCGATACCAATGATCTGACATCATCGCCCTCATGCCTCTTGAACACGCAATGGTGGATGGGAGACCACATGAGGTCCAGTTCGACGATGCCCCTCACACACTCCAGCGCATCACGGGACTCGATGACTGTGCCAGCGAATCTGTTCTCCACCGCAAGTACACCATATTCTATGTCCCTCGACAACAACGAATCGAGGACACCTCTCGCGGTCATGAGAGGGATCAATTCAACGTCCCTCAGATCGAATTTCCTGGAGAATGTCCTTGCCATCTCCTCGCTGTTCGAGAATGGGATCCCCATATATCCGATCCTGACCGTCATACTGTCCCGGTATCACAACCATGATTAAAACATTTGACTGATTCGACACCGTGATCTCGGATGTTTATGCAGTCCACTGACGATCCCGCATCGAAAAGGATGTGTTGATGGCGATCGGATCCCCTCGACCCCGATATCCTTTATCTACCCCCTGCCCGTGATTATATCGTTCGTAGGATCGGTGTGACATGGAATCGGGAAAATATTATGGAAGATCGCTCGTCAGAGCGATATTGGCCGGGATGATGATCGGTATCGGCGGTTGCGTATTCATCGGATGCAGCCTGCCGAAGTACGATGTCCCGTGGGTTGGTGCGATACTGTTCGCAGTCGGTCTCTGTACCATATTCATCTTCGGGATGGATCTGTACACGGGTAAGGTCGGTTATGCGGTCAACAAGAAGGCCGATTACATCCCGTATCTCCTCGTCGTGATACTCGGTAACTTCATCGGTGCGTTGATCCTCGGTTACATCGCACCTGCCAACATCTCCGAATACGCATCGACGTTGTTCTCCAACAAGCTCGTGGATGTCGATTATCTCCAAGTGTTCTTCAAGGGGATACTGTGCGGCATCCTCATGTTCATAGCCGCGGATTACTACAAGAACGAGAAGAGGTTCCTTGCGGCGTTGATATGCGTCCCCACCTTCATATTGGCGGGATTCGAACACAGTATCGCGGATATGTTCTACTTCTGGTCGGGATTCTTCGGTATCGCCGATGCGTTCTCGTTCTCTGATGGTCTGATATTCCTCCTCGTCGTGATACTCGGCAATGCCGTCGGAGGTATGCTGATACCGTTCTGTCAGAGATTCATGTACGAGAAGGACTGAACGGATGCACAATCTGGGATATCTCAAGATAGGCGATGTGTCGATAACCCTTATAAACAAATAGGGGTATGGGTGAAGCAGATAATCATGTGTGCACAACGTGAAATCCACTTGCCCTCTGGGGTGAACAAAAGGTATTTCTCAGCCCACATGCTGTAAATGAGGTATTGAAATGGCAGATTGGGAGACCAAAGAGATCAGAGAATTGAAAGTCGGAAGGTACGTCAACATCGATGACGAGCCTTGTAAGATCGTTTCCATCGACACATCCAAGCCCGGAAAGCACGGATCCGCAAAGGCCAACATCGTCGCGACCAGCATCTTCACCGGTGCAAAGAAATCATTGGTCGGCCCAGTCAGCACGAAATGTCAGGTCCCTCTCATCGACAAGAGGAAGGCAACGATCCTGTACACCAACGGATCCGAGGTATCGGTCCTTGATGCAGAGACCAACCAGGAAGTCGTCATCGAGATCAACGCTGACCACGAGTGCTCGCTCGACCCCGGAGCGGAGATCCTGTACATCGTCGCGATGGACAGAATGAAACTCCTGTGAGGCAGATAACATGCCTTTCGGGACCGGATTTGCCGATGCTGAGTCAGAGTACAACGATGCGGACATCTGCATTTACGGTATCCCGTACGATAAAACGGCCTGTTTCAAACCAGGTGCCAGGGAGGCACCTGGTGCGATCAGGCGTTGTTCTTACAATTTTGAGGCCACGCACTTCGAGCACGGCAGACATCAGAGGGAACTGAACGTCTACGACTACGGCAACTGTGACGACTTCTTCTATCCCGAGGATATGATCGATGAGGTCAGGTTCGTCATGAAACCCGCCATAGACGATGGCAAGTTCACCATCGCGATGGGTGGGGACCATGCGGTCAACATCCCCATCATCCAATGCTTCGAGAAGAAGGATATCGCGGTGATCTCCGTCGATGCCCACCTGGATTACAGGGACACGTACATGGGTGTCAAGAACAGCCATGCCTGCATCACGAGGAGGGCATCCGAGCATCTCGGGACCGACAACGTGTTCGTCCTCGGTGTCCGTTCGATATCCGACGAGGAATTGGATTCGGAGGAGATCATACCGTACATCGATGCCTATCAGATCCATGAGAAAGGGATGGAATGGGCTGTGAAGCAGGCGTTGGAGACCGTGAAGAACGAGAAGGTCTACATCACATTGGACATCGACGGTATCGACCCGGCATTCGCACCCGGTACGGGAACACCCGAACCGTTCGGACTGCATCCGCTCGATGTGAAGAAGCTCATAAACATGGCAGGCGACCGTCTCGTAGGATTCGATGTCGTGGAGGTATCCCCTCCGTCCGATCCGTGCGGCATAACATCCATGCTCGCTGCGAGATACATCAAAGAAGTGATGGCGGTCCACGGAAAGAACATCAGATGCTGATGTACTTCTCCATATCCTCGACGAACGAATCCGCAAGCTTCTTCGCATCATCGGGATCGCTGGATTCCACGACCAATCTTATCTTGTGATCGATACCGGACGGTCTCACGAACACCGTTCCGCGATCCATCTTGAAGTGTATACCGTCCTCAGACCTGGTCGCATACAACGAATGGAGTTCGTATATCATGTCCATGGTCGCATCCTTCATGCTCTCGGGACAATCGATATCCCTCTTCACCATCGAATATTTCGGAAGCTCCGACATCTGAACGCTGAGCGCACCGTTCTTGGCTATGGCGCACAGCATCTTGACGATGGCCATCCCGGGATCCCTGCAGTATTGGTGACTGGCGAAGATGTATCCTCCGGAACCGTTGGCACCGAACGGTGCGGACGTGTCCTTCATCCTGTTTATGACGCTCAACGTACCCGATTGGGATTGTTCCGGTACCCCGCCCTGTCCCTTTATGACCTCCCCCAATCTGTCGGAGGAATCCACGGTGTAGACGATCGAAGAGCCGGGACGCACGGATTGGATGTACTTCGAGATGATCGCGATCACCTGATCCACCTCCATGCACACACCCTCGTCGGTGACGAACTTCACGCGATCGCCGTTGATATCGGTGGCGATCCCCAGGTCCGCACCGTTTATCTTGGTCATCTCCATGAGATTCAATATGCTCCCCTGTGAGTTCCAATCCGACCTACCGGGACGGTCCACGCTGAGGTCCGAGTTCAACGTCACCACCTTGACCTTCAATGACCTCAACAGATCCGGCAGCTCGAGGGATGCAGGACCGTTTGCACAATCCAACACCACGGACAGGTCCGCCCTCCTTATCAGTTGGACATCCGTGTTCCTCATTATGGATTCCACGTGTGGACGGTATGCGACACCCTCCACCGAATTGACATGACCTATCTCCTGTGCGGGCTTGGTCTTTATGGATTCGTTATAACTGGTCTCGATCTTCGCCCTTCCGCCTTCGGACAGCTCTATACCGTCACTGAAGATGCATTTGACGCTGACCATATCGTCGCTACCGTCGAAGGAGATTATCGATATGCCTCCTGCGAGGTACTTCTTGTCCCTGACGTACATCTGCATCACGGAGAGGGCCATCACGCCCATGTCGAGGACATCGCATCCTGTGGCGGTCACCCCTGCCAATAATGAGCTCTTGATCATATTGGACACGGAACGCCCGTCCGTGACCACGGCCAACGTACCGTTGAAGTACTTACCTATGGACTTGCCCAATTGTATGGCGGCATCGACCGTCAATTCATCCCTGACACTTCCGCCTATACCTTTGGCACCGAATAATCCGACCATAGAAGCACCTTGTCAATCAGGATGATGTGATGGGTTTGGAGGCACTTGGCCTCTGGGGTCATATCAATGCGATGCTGACCACGTTGTTTCCGCGGAGAACGACCGTTCCGAGTCTCCTCTCTTCCGCGGATGCCGTCCTCTCGACGGTCTCGTCGAGGACCATGTTCATGTACTCGTCATATCCAGTGAGCTTTCCTTCGAGGACCCTTCCGTCCTTGAGAAGGAGGGAGATGCGTTTATCCACTGTCTTTTCCAATAAAGCGAGGGGCATGACCATGTTTATCGAGACGATAGAACGAAGTTGCGGATATATACCTTTGTATGACCCCCTGGGTGGGGGGTCATCTCTGCTTCCTGTCGATCCAGATGCGGATGTCCTCTCTCTTCGTACTGCCGATGCCGAAGTACTCGGAGAACTTCTTGGTGGTGGTGAGCTCCGCGGACTGTCCGACACGTTTCTTGGAGACGAATCCCATATCCACGAGGGCACGTACGTCATCGTACACCCTCGCACCGAGGTTCTTGAACAGCTCCGACTGCATCAAAGGTTGGTTGTACGCTATCGTGACGAGCGTCCTCATCATACCCTTGCTGATCTCCCCGTCGGAGGTCTTGTTGGCCACATGCGTGTACTCCTCGCGGAGCTGCATGATGTACTCCTTGCCGGACTTGATTATCTGGATCGCTCCCTCTCTCCTGTTGTAGTCGTCGATGAGCGATTCCATCGCATTGTATGCGCTCTCCTCGCTGAGACCCGTCTTCTCCGCCAGATCCCTGATGTGGAGCGGTCCGGAGGCCGAGAACAATGCGGCCTCCACCAATCCCTTGTCGTATATCATGTCACATCACCGCTTCGGCGACCTTGATCGTCTCCTCTGCGTCCTCGAGCTTACCGGATGACCAGTCGACCTTGATCTCGATCATTATATCCCCGTAGGGGAGCTCGTCCTGCCAGATCGCGAGCTTACCGTCCCTCACCAGCTGGAGTGCGGACCAGAACACGGTTATGTTGTTGTCCATGTCCGATGTGTAGAGATCGGATAACTGGAATGCTCCCGTACCGATCTTCTGGATCCTGTCCCATACGAGTTTGACGTCGCTCTCGTCGATCTCCCTGTGGGCCTTGTTGTCGAACGTCTTGGGCTCCATCGCCTTGAGCCTCTGGCGCGTCCTCTCCCTCTCCTCCGAGACCTCTATCTGCCTGCGGGCCTCGTCGAAGGCATCCAACAGCTCCACCATGGAGACGGGCCTGGTAGGGGTACGTGTGTACAATCCCTTCAGCTGGATGTTCGGCACGCTCAACGATTCCACATCCTCCGTGTCGCCGAAGTCCCACGAATCCTCGAAGTCGAACACCTCCTCCATCTCGTAGTTCCTGTCGGATTCCCTCTTGGTCTCGTCGGACTGGAGCTTGAGGACCTTCCATGCCATCAGCATGAGCTTTCCTGCGACGATGATATCGAACTTGCTCATGGTCACCTTCTTGGTGTACAGTCTGACGAACTCCCTCAGATCTATCGCCCAGGGATCGAAGTCCCCTTCCAATACGAGACGGAACACCGTCCTGATCGATTCGTCCGTATCATCCTGTAGCCTCTCGTGATCCTTCTCCTCGCCGAGGACCTTCAGATACCTGTCGATCTTCTCGGAGCTGACCGAGTCGCTTATCATCGATTTGTGGAACAGAAGGTGCTGTTCCATCTCCATCACATCCCCACTCATGCTTCTCCCTCCTTCGATTGTGCCTCTGCGATCTTGCGTTGGGCCTCCTCCTCGTACTTGGAGACCTCGAGCAGATCGGGCTGTATTATGACCTTGCTCACGCCGTTCGGTGGCCTCGTCACACCTATCAGGTGGTCCGCCTTCTTCAGGGCCACGTTCCTCAGCGATACCTGTATGAACTGTGTCTTCGCGGAGCTCTTCTGTATGCGCTCCGCGACTATCTCCGCGTTCACGGAGTCCAGGAACATGTCCACCTCGTCCAACACGTAGAACGGTGATGGTTGGTGCTCCTGTATGGCGAATATGAATGCCAATGCCGTGAGCGACTTCTCCCCTCCGGAGAGTGCCTCCAGCTTCAGCATCTTTCCGTTCCTCGGTTTGGCATTGATGTACAGTCCGCCCTTGAACGGATCGTCCTCGTCCTCGAGGGTCATCGATGCCTCCCCTCCGCCGGATATCTCGGCGAATATGGTCTTGAAGTTCTCGCTCACTCCGTCGTAAACTTCCATGAACAATCCCTTCTTCTTCGAGTTCAGATCCTCCATCAACGCCACGAGCTCATCGATCTGGTCGTTGAGCCTCTTCACCTCGTCGACGAGACGGTCGTACCTCGCCTTCCTCTCATCGTATTCATCGATGGAGTTCATGTTCACATTGCCCAACGATTCGATGTCGTTCTCGCAGGACCTTATCGTACGTTTCAGCGTCTCCTCGGACGGTATCGGCTGCTGTACCTCGAACTTGATCTGGGCGATCTCCGCCTTGTAGACCTCGATGTTCTGGTCGCAGATTATGATGGTGGCCTGGACCGATGCGATGTACGATTCCTTGGCCTCTATCTGCGATGTGGTGGTGGAGAGATCGGAATCGGCCCTGGACCTCTTGATCAGGTACTGCTCCTTCCTGTCCCTGAGCTCCTGGATGCCGGATTCCATCTCCGCCTCCATCTTCTTGAGTGCGGTGAGCTCCACGGCATATCTCTCCGATTCCTCGGATGCCTCGGCGATCTCCTGTCTGAGCTTGGAGATCTCCTCCTCGAGCCTCTTCATGTCCTTGCCGATGCGCACCTTGGCGTTGTCGAAACCGGACTTCTCCACCCTCTGTGCGGAGAGCGTGTCCATCACACCGTTGATCGCTGCGGATGCATCGTTGATCGTCTTCCTCGCATCCAGGAGGCGTCTCTGAAGCTCGGTCGGGGCTATCTCCTCGATACGTGCCCTTATCCTGTTCCTCTCCGTCTTCATGGCATCGAGTTCGCCGACGATCCTCTTCTCCGTCTCCACGAGTCCCGATCTCTCGGACTGTATCTCCGCATAGGCGGCCTTCTTCTCTCCGACCGTCTGCGTGAGACGCTTCCTGGAGTCCCTGTACTCCTTCAGCTGTACCTCGAGCGCGGCTATCTTCCCTTTGAGCTCGATGCTTCCCGTGCCTGCGGCCCTCATGCCGTCGTCGGCATCGCGGATCTGCTTGCGTATGTCGGCGAGTCTGGTCTTTATGCTCTCGAGGGATGCCTTCGCAGATGACATCTTGGCACCGACCTCGTCCAATTTACTCTGGGATGCGACACCGAACTTCATCGTCGTGTTCGGTCTGATGCTGCCTCCGGTCATCGCACCCGATGCCTCCAACAGCTCTCCGGACTTCGTCACGATCCTGATACCGCCCATGAGACGTCTTCCGGTGTTTATGTTGTCCACGACGATCGTATCCGCGAAGACATACCAGAACACCGAACGGTATTCCGGTTTGAAGTCGATGTGATCGATCGCGTAACCCAACGAATCCTTGACCGACATTATGGCCTTCGCACGGGGCTTACCCTCGGTCATCTTGTTCAACGGCAACAGTGTCGCCCTTCCGTGACCGCCTTTCTTCAATTCGGAGATGATGTCCGCGGCTACCTGGTCATCATCCACGACTATGTGCTGCATCTTACCGCCGGCGGCCACCGCCAGAGCGGTCTCGAACCCGGGATCCACATCCGCCAACTGTGCGACGGTACCGTGTATCCCTTTGATCAGTCCCTTGTCCCTCATCTCGAGGACGGCGGATACGGCCTCGCTACCGCGCGATGCCTTCTCCGAGGAACGCTTCTCGATCATGAGCTGGTTGTACTCCTCGTTCATCTTGGTGAGGGCGGCGCTTATGTCCCTCTCCTGATTCTCCAGCTCGTTCTCCTGTGATTTCAATGCGAGGATCCTGTTCCTGAACGTCTCTATGTCGGCGATCGGTCCGGCCTCCCTCTTTATCTCGGACAGATTGAACTCCGCATCCTTGATCTGGAATTCCACGTTCGAGAGATCGGTCTCGGCCTGCCCTATCTGGCGGGACATCTCGTCCTCCCTGGCCTCGGCACCCGTCAGCTTGGTGCGTACATCGATCTCCTCCTCCGATTTCGCATCGATCTCGGCCTCCAATGCCTTGAGGTCCTTCTCGAGGGTCGCATGTTCGCCTCCGAGGGATTCCATCTCCTTCGAGATCCTATCCTCCTCTGCCTTTGCACCGGCGAGATCCTTCTTGTTGGCCTCCAATCCGATCTCCAGCTCGCTGATGGATTGGATCACACTCTGCAATTGGGATTCGTTCTCCACGAACTCCTCCTGATATCCCTGGAGTTCGCGTTCGTCATCCGATATCTTCTCCTCGTTCTTCGATATCACATCGTCGGCGAGGGCCTTGTCGATCCTCACGGCCTCGATCTTCCTCTTGAGCTCCGTGTACTCGGGACCGACGCGCGCCTCGATCTCCTTCTCGGTATCCGATATACCCGTGGTGCATTCGTCGATGATGCTGTTCAGATCGACCTTCCTGTCGCGGAGGGATATGATCTCCTGGTTGGTCTTCTCTATCGCATCGAGGGTGGTGTTCTTCTTCTCCACCTCATTCGCAAGATGCCTGTGCTTGAGCTGGGCGTTCGCCATGTCGAGCTTTCCCTTGAGCTCGATGTGCTTCCTGGCCACCTCCCTCTCCTTCTCGAGACGCCTGATCTGCGTCTCCAGCTCCCCTATGACGATGTTGGTGGAGTCCATGTTCTCCTGGGCGGCATCCCTCTCCTTCTCCGCGGATGCGATGTCCGCATCGTAGGATTCCACTCCGGAGATCCTGTCGATGACACGGCGCCTCTCCACGGCGCCCATCTTCGTGATGTCGGTGACATCACCCTGCTGTACGAGGTTGTAACCGTCGGCGGATATCCTCGCCCTCGTCAGTAACGAGTCGAACTCGGCGAGATTGGATTTCTGATCGTTGATGTAGAATGATGAGTAGTAGTCCTCCCCGTTACCGGCCATCTTGACGACACGGGTGAACCTGACCTCGTCCGCGTTCCATGACAGCATGCGGTCGGTGTTGTCGAAGACAAGGGTGACCTTCATGAAGTCCGCCCTGCCTGAGGACTTGTTACCGTTGTATATGAGGTCCGTCTGTTTACCGGCACGGACCACCTTGGGGCTCTTGGGGCCCAGAACGAACATTATGGCGTCCGTGATGTTAGATTTACCGGAACCGTTCGGTCCGGTGATAGCCATATAGCCTTCCATCAGAGGTACCGACACCTTACCTCCGAATGATTTGAAATTCTCCATATCCACTCTTTTCAAGTACACGTCCAACAACCCCTCGTCGGGGGCGATCGCGGCACATACCGCATGCATCCCATTCGTGCGCGTACGCACACAGAACTGTATCCTTTATAAGGGATATAAATATATGTTCGGAAGGCCGAAATTATCGGATAGGGCACGGGATCTCATGATCCCATGACGATTCACCTATCCTCGAATATGGTATCGATTATGTCCGCGACCGAATCAAGCACATATGTCGGTCTGACCTCACTGTGCTCCAGGTCGGCGAGCTTCGTCTCGCCCGTGAGGACGAGTATGGATTGGAAGCCGTTATCGTACGCCATCCTGATGTCCGTATAGAGACGGTCACCGACCATCGCCACCTCATCTGGCTCTATGCCCATCTCTGCCGCCGCCATCTCCATCATCAGGCGATTCGGCTTACCGATTATCAGCGGTTCCTTGTCGAGGAGATACCTGTACATCGCGATGAACGCACCTATGTCCACATCGTAATCGTCCTCCGTCGGACACAGATCGTCGGGGTGTGTGGCGATGTATTCGGCACCCTTCTTGATGAATGCGTACGCCTTGTTGATCTTCTCATAGGTCAGTTCCCTGTCGAAGGACAACAGCACGATGTCCGGATCCTCGTCATCCAACTCTATGCCGTATTCCCTGACATCCTCCATGTAGGATTGCGTACCGACCACGTACACCCTCTTGCCCTGACGGTTGTCCTTCAGGAAACGCAACGTAGCGGTACCCGATGTGAGGACGTTCCTCATGTCGACATCGAACCCCATCTTGGACAGCTTCTCGAAATACATCCTCCTGCCCTTGGATGAGTTGTTGGTGACGAACATGTACGGTATGCCCCTCTCGTTCAATCCTCTGATGAACTCCACCGCACCGGGGATGAGGTTCATCCCCTTGTATACGGTACCGTCCATGTCTATAGCCAGACCCTTGATCATGATATCCTCTCCTTCACTATCGACATCGTCCTCAGCAGTTCCTCCCTGGCCGCCTTGCGATAGATGCAGGCCATGGGATGGTATGTGGGGAGGAAATCTATGGTCTCATCACCTATCCTCACCTTCTGTATCCTGTTGACGATATCTGTCATCGGTCCTTCGTAACCGATTATGTCACGTACGGCGCTCTTCCCGAGACCTACTATCAATGAACGGGAACCCAACTCGCTGTCGAGGAATGGTCTGCATGCGGCCATCTCCTCCTTGGTGGGATCCCTGTTGTTCGGAGGGCGACATTTGACGGTGTTGGTTATCATCACCGTCCCCCTGTCTATCCCGGCCTTCGCGAACGCATCGTCCAGGATCTTCCCTGCCCTGCCGACGAACGGCTTCCCCGAGAGATCCTCGTTCTCGCCGGGTGCCTCGCCTACGAACACGACCTTGGAATCCAGGTCCCCGCTGGGGAGCACGATGTTCGTCCTCCCCTCGCATAGGGGGCAGAGATCACAGTCCGCCTCGGGACCGATGAACCTCATTCCAGTATCTCCGATGCCCTGACGAGTGGCAGGAACCTGACGCCGATGTTCTTCAGAGCGTCCTCTCCGCCTGCCTCCCTGTCTATGACCGATATGATATCCTCGACGACAGCACCGGCGTCCCTGAGGATACCGATGGATGTGACGGATGAACCTGCGGATGTTATGACATCCTCCACCACGAGGACCTTCTCCCCGGGATTCAGGATCCCTTCGATCATCTTCCCGGTACCGTGGTCCTTCCTCTCCTTCCTGACCATGACATAGGGTATGCCGGTCTCCAGGGACAATGCTGTAGCAAGGGGGATCGAACCCAATACGATACCTGCGATCCTATCGGCCTTGACATCCATCCTGCGCATCTGCTCCGCCATGGACTCCGCGATCAGCTTGAGGACCTTGGGGTTGGTGCTCGCTTTCTTGATATCTATATAATACTTCGATTTGGCACCCGATGCGAGTGTGAAATCACCGAACTGCAATGCGCCGCATTCCTTCAATGCATCCTTCAGACATGTCATGTTATCACCATGGTTCGTTCTTGACACCGAGCTTGTATCCTATTATGTTCACTCCTCTGTGGATGACGAACGTTATGAGGAGGATGAACACCAATGCCCATATGTGTATGCCCTCGATGTAATTGGCATATACGAAATCGGGATAGAATAATGTCGTGAGGAGGAAAGCCCCTGCGACGAAATCGTACTGATCGAGTATGGGTGCCTTCTGTCCCCTCTCCATGCCTATCCTTCTCTTTATGAAGGCTCCGCAGAGGTCACCGAGCAATGCACCCGTGGAAAGACAGAACAATATACCGATGTTGCTCCAGAACGGTCCGAATCCGAAGTAGTTGTCGGGATCGAACGGGTATGCTACCGCTATCTGTATCACACCGAGGAGCACACCTGTGAGTATACCCCAAATGAACCCTGCCCATGATTTCCCGTCTCCGAATATCCTCTTCCCTCTCCAGGTCTTCCCGAAATCCATCTTGACCTTGCCCCATCTCTTTCCGATGAGGGCTGCGTTCGAATTCGGGACGTAGGCCGGCAAGAATAACCATAATCCGACGGCCATCACTGCCAGGACGTCCATGATCTCTGTCATGATTGGGCGTATCCCGTCTACTAGATATTTAACTATCCTACTCGCGGAACAATGAATAGGATGATAAGATTTATATCACTTGAACAGATGCTCAATTGAACAATCATTCAAGTGATATGATGAAGAACGATGACTGTTGCGGATACGATGACGTCGACCACATGAGGAAACTCGTCGAGATGATGCCGTCGGAATCCGACCTATTCGACCTATCGGATTTCTTCAAGCTCTTCAGCGACAGCAGTCGCCTGAAGATATTGTTCGTTCTCAAAGAAGGTAAGGAACTGTGCGTACGTCACATATCCGAGTGCCTGGGCATGTCCATGTCCGCGGTCTCACACCAGTTGAAACCGCTGAGGGAAGCGAAACTGATCAAATCCAGACGCGAAGGCAAGGAGATATTCTATTCTCTGGATGACGAACATGTGGATGAATTGATCACGATCGCATCCATCCACATATCCGAGCTGGAGGGATGAACATGGAGACCGAGAAGCTCGAACTGATCATCGGAGCGATAGCTCTCATCGCATGTCTGGTGATGGAATACGTATTGGGTGTCGGCGAGGTGCCGATGCTCATAGTAGCGATCATAGGATACATCATCATCGCGCATGACGTGGTGGTCGAGGCCGCCGAGAAGATATTCCATGGGAAGTTCTTCGATGAGGAGACACTGATGACCGTCGCATCCATAGGTGCGTTCTTCGTAGGCGGTTATTCGGAGGCCGTCGCCGTCATGCTGTTCTTCAGGATCGGTGAGGTCATCGAGGACCTTGCCGTAGGTAAATCGAGAGGATCCGTGAAATCGCTCATGGACCTCCAACCCGACACTGCCAACCTGATCGTCGAGGACAGGATCACCGTCGTGGATTCCGAGGTGCTCAAGATCGATGATATGATACTGGTGAAGGCAGGGGAACGTGTCCCTGCCGACGGTGAGATCGTCGACGGTACATCATCCATGGACACCATGAGCCTCACAGGGGAATCCATGTTGAGGGACGTCTCCCCCGGCGATATCGTACTGAGCGGATTCATCAACACCACGGGTGCGCTCAGGGTGAAGGTGACGAAGGAGGCCAAGGAATCCACTGCATCGAAGATCATGGAATTGATGGAGGATGCCGAGAAGAACAAGTCGAAGAGCGAGAAGTTCATCACATCGTTCTCAAGGATATACACGCCGATAGTCTTCGGCATAGCGGCACTCGTCGCCATAATCCCGACGGTGTTCTTCGGTGGAGAATTATCCATATGGGCATACCGTGCACTCACGATATTGGTCATATCATGCCCGTGCGCATTGGTCATCTCGGTCCCATTGGCGTTCTTCTGCGGAATAGGGAAGGCATCGTCAGAGGGTGTGCTGGTCAAGGGCAGCAATTCCATCGAGACCATGTCCAAGACCAAGACCGTCGTCATGGATAAGACGGGTACCCTCACCAAAGGTATCTTCGCCATCACCGAGATACGTCCCGAGTGTATAGATGAGGGGGAACTGTTGGAACTCGTCGCCACGATAGAGTCGTTCTCCGACCACCCCCTGTCGAAACCGTTCAGGAACGTCTTCGTCGGCGAGCATCACACCGCCGAGGTCGAGGAAGTATCCGGTATGGGTCTCAAGGCCAACATAGACGGGAACATCATCTGCGTCGGGAACCTGAAGATGATGCACGCGAACGGCATAGATGTCGCGGATGACGATGTGCCGGGCATACTCGTGCACGCCTCGTCGAATGGCGTGTACCTCGGATGCATAGTGCTCGAGGACCAGCTCAAGGAGAGCTCCAAGGCAGCGGTATCCGAATTGAACCGTGAGGGCATAAGGACGGTCATGCTCACTGGGGATAGACTCCACGTGGGTAAGATGATCGCAGAGAGACTCGGCATCGACGAGGTGCATGCCGATATGTTACCTGCGGACAAGCTCCAGAAGATGGAGGAGTACATCGACCCCACGGGCAAGGACAGACTGATGTTCGTAGGTGATGGTATCAACGATGCCCCGTCCCTCGCGAGATCGGATGTGGGTGTCGCGATGGGAGGTATGGGATCCGATGCCGCCATAGAGGCGGCGGACGTGGTGATCATGTCCGACGATCCCTCCAAGATCCCGTCCGCGATCAGCCTCTCCAAGAGGGTCATGAGGACGGCATGGACCAACGTGGTCGCCGCATTGGCGGTGAAGTTCGGATTCGCCGTACTCGCGATGTTCGGACTCGTGATGATGTGGGCAGGCGTGTTCGCGGATGTTGGGATAATGATATTGTGCGTCCTCAACTCCGTACGCATCCTCGGAAAAGGCTCCATGAAAGGTCTGTTGAAGGCCGAGGCGGATGAGGAATGCGAATGCGGTTGCTGTTGTTGCGACCACTGTTGAACGCATGTGATGGGGTGAACACCCCGTCACATCACCTTCTCGAAGAACGACCCCATCCTCTGTATTATATCGTCATCACCGTCGATGTCGAATCCCGAGAGGGATGGTGCCCTCCTATCCAGGACTATGCAGACGCCCCTGTCCGTCTCCGACCTTATCAACCTACCGCGTGCCTGTCTCATCTTCCTCACCGTAGGTGATTTGACCGCATGCTCCCATCCGTTGCCGAATCTGATATCCGAATAACGTATCAGCGACTCCAGCTTGACCGTGAGATATGGGTATGGTATGCCGACCAGGATCGCGATCTCCAGATCCCTATCGGGGAAATCCAATCCCTCGCTGATCCTACCTCCGGCCACGGCGAACAGGACACTTCCCTCGGACATACGGAAGTTGTCCACGGTATCCATCAACTCCATCTGCGACATCCCCCTCCTCTCCACATACACCTCACGACCGGTCCTGTCCGGCACGCCGTCGATCAGGAAGCGGTTCATCATATCGTAGGATGGGAAGAATATGGCGGTGTTCCTCACCGCCGACCTTATTATGCGAACGGACCAATCCTCGAGATGCTGTATCATCTCCGGGTCCCTGGACATATCATCATACCTCGTGGTGACGTCGGTGGCACAGAGTGTCAGAAGATTCGCGGGATCGAAGGGTGAACCGAAACTACGTACCATCGCACCGTCGAGACCCAACTCCCCTACGTACTCCTCGAGGGGTTCCAACGTACCGGACATGTGGATGGATGACCTGCATGCCCTGAACGGCTCCGCCGCCAGGTACGGATCCATACAATATGCCTCGAACGATACCTTCTCCCCGCCGTTGATCAGTTTCGTATAGCAATCGTCATCGCAGACCATCCAATTCCTGATGAACGATGCCAACGACCTCATGTACGACCTCGGTAGCTTCCTCTCCTCCTTCTTCTTCGCCACCACTATCTCCCCGAGGTCCGAGAGCGATTTGCATATGGTGCTCAGCGAGTTCGATGTGACCATGAGGCGTGACATCAGCTCCTCCTCCAGGAAGTACGGAGGGAGCATCCCATCCTCTTCCTTGAGGTATTCCTCCGTGGCGATGTCGAAGCATGCACGCATCACGGCGGTCAGATCGGTCACGCGTATGTCCTCGAACACCACGGGATCGTTCCAATCCATGGCCTCCTTGTCCACATAATCCAACGCGTGCCTGGTGTACTCGGTGGTGACCATATCGCGCAGATAATCCGGGATGTTGTGCGCCTCGTCGACTATCACCACCAGATCCGATAACAGGACGTCCATCCACTCGAGGAACGCCATCCTGGAAGCGGGGGACAGCAGGAACGGATACGGTGCACAGACCACATCCGCGAACGGGAGCGCGAGCTTGCTCATCTCGTACGGACACAATCCCTTGTCGAGACAGTTCCTTTGGAATGCCTCTGGTTCCGGGAGGTCCTTCCTCATCTCGGAAATGAACGAATCGATGTTGATCGTACCTATCCTATCGAAATAAGGGCAACAACCGTCCTTCCCTTTCTTCTTCTTGAACTCGGAGCACCACTTGGAGAGCTCATCGGGCGATCCCGTCGATAGTTCGGGATCGGAACCCATCATCGGACAGGTTATGGGGCTCCTCCCCTGTATCGCGACACAGAACGTGTTGCGTTTGGTATTGATCCTGCGGATCTCGGACATCACCTGCTTCTGCTGTGATTTGGTCCTGGTGAGATAAAGCACCTTGAACTTGTGATACGGTTGGTCCTCGAGCACACCGACCAACGAACAGATCGTCTTCCCGGTACCCGTGCCCGATTCTATGACGGCATCGCGTCTCTCCGCTACTGCCTTCCTTATGAACTCGACGAGTTCACCCTGTTCCCCTCTGGGGGCATACGGGAAGAGTGACATATCCGCCATATCACAACGAGATATGACATACTATATAATGATAAGAAGGGAGGTCACCGAACGGTGACCATGGGTCGGAGGACCGACCCGTGGTCTTGAGTTCAACTGACCTTCCCGCGCTCCCAGATATCGTCGGGAAGATCGTCGTACGTGGTGTCGCGTTCCTCCTCGTCGGCCTTCTTCTTGATCAGTCCGTCGATGAGGTCCTGGATCTTGTCCCTTCTGAACAGCCAATAGTGGATCCTCCACTCCCTTCCATCGTAGAGTGTGGTCTCCTCCCTCTCGGTGGTGAGGATGGTGGCATCTTCCAGCATGTAGAACGCATCACGGTCCTCCGGCTCGAGGATGTTGTCGATGATCCTGTCCGAATATCCGAAGAAGTTCAGGACGTGGTGGGCCAATTCGTATGCCGCCTCCTCCAGTATACCTTCGTTGTTGGGGCTGTTCTTGATCGCCTGGGTCAATTCCTCTACGGTCACGATGCTCCTCATGGTATCACTTCAGAGTACGATGAATCTGGCCTTCTCGAAACCTGCGGCCTCGATGACCTTCTTCGCGACATCGTCCTTGACGTTGTGGTCCACGGTGAGGATCATCATCGCGGTGCCGTTGGGCTCGTTCCTTGCGACGACCATCTGTCCGATGTTCACGTTGTTGTCACCGAATGCCTTACCGACGGCACCGATGACTCCGGGCTGGTCCTTGTAACGTGCCACGAAGATATCGCTCTGGAGGGGCATCTCGAACGAGTAACCATTGAGCTTGGTGAGACGGGGTACGCCTGCGAAGACCGTACCGGCGACGCATGTGACCTTACCGTCCGTACCCTCGAGCCTGACCTCCACGGAGTCGTAGATCGACGAATCGTCCAACTTGGACTCCTTGTACGTTATGCCCTTGCCTTTCGCGATGGATACCGCGTTGATGATGTTGGCCTTCTCGCCGATGATCCTGCTGAGGACACCGATCACTGCGAAGATACCGATCCTCTTGGTGTCCTTCTTGGACACGGGTCCGCTGTAGATGACCTCCATGTTCTTGACGGGGCCTCCGACGATCTGCTGTGCGATCGTACCGAGATCCTCTGCCAAGGGCAGGAACGGTGCGAGCTCGGGGTCGAGCTTTCCGCGGGGTGCGTTGATGGCGTTGGTGATCACGCCCTCCTTGAGGAACTTGGCCGCTGCCTCGGCTACCTCGACCGCGACCCTCTCCTGTGCCTCCACGGTGGATGCACCGAGGTGGGGTGTGACGATGAGGTTCTCCAACTCGAGGAGCTTCATCTCCTTCTCGTCGAGGGGTTCGTGCTCCCATACGTCGAATGCGGCACCCTTTATGATGCCCTCCTTGAGTGCTGTGTAGAGGTCGTCCTCCACGACGATGCCTCCGCGTGCGACGTTGACCAACATCGCGTTGGGCTTCATCTTCTTGAACTGATCGAGATTGATCATCCCTCTCGTATCGGGAAGGAGGGGTGTGTGGATGGTCATGATATCGGAGTGCTCGATGACATCCTCGAGTGTGGTCAGCTTGACGCCGACCTCCTCTGCGACCTCCTTGGGGAGGTACGGGTCGTAACCGAGGAACTCCATGTTGAAGTGCTTGAGACGCCTTGCGACCTCGCTTCCGACACGGCCGACACCGATGATACCCAATGTCTTACCGTTGAGCTCGATACCTGTGAACTTGCTTCTCTTCCATTCGCCCTTGTGCATGGACATGTGCGCCTGAGGGATGTTCCTGGCGAGGGACATGATCATGGCGCATGTGTGCTCGGCGGCGGAGAGCGTGTTGGCCGCGGGTGTGTTCATCACGAGTATACCCTTATCCGTGGCGGCGGGTACATCGACGTTGTCGACACCGACACCTGCACGGCCGACGACCTTCAGGTTCTTGGCCGCATCGATGACCTTGGCGGTGACCTTCGTACCGCTCCTGATGATCAACGCATCATAATCGCCGATGATCTTGCAGAGTTCGTCCTCGGGAAGGCCCGTCTTGACATCGACGTCCAATCCTGCATCCTTCAAAATCTTGAGTCCGTCCTCAGAGAGCGGATCCGAAACCAATACCTTCATTGTCATTGCATCTCCTCCAATGTCTCATCCATAGCCGAAAGCAGTTCCTTCAGCATGGATGGTGTGATGTCACCCATGTGACCGATCCTGAATGTGGATCCCTTGACCTCCCCATATCCGTTGGATATCTCGTATCCTTTGGATTTGAGCTTCGAATGGAATGTGTCGAAATCGAGATCGCCACGGTTGACGACACCGATCGTCTTGGACCTGTATCCCTCCTCGGGGAACAGACCGTTGAACTTCTCGTCGGCCCACCTCTCCACCATGGCGGCCATCTCGTCGTGCCTCTTGTACCTGTTCTCCATCCCCTCCTTGAGGATGTTGTCCAACTGGTAGTCGAGTGCGTACATGAGCGAAACAGGGGGTGTTGTCAGTGCGTAGTTCTCATCCGCATTCTTCTTGAGCTTGACGAAATCCGTGTAGAATCCTTTGTTCTTGACGTTCTTGGATTTCTCTATGATCCTGTCGCTCACGACAGCGATCGCGAGTCCGGGAGGGAGAGCGAGTGCCTTCTGAGTACCGAAGATCATCGCATCGGGCTGGAGCTTGGGTACGTCGAGGTCCGCTGCCAATGCGGATGTGACCGCATCGACTATGACGAGAGCATCGGGATTCTGCTTCCTGACCTCCTCTGCGAGTGCCGTGCTGTTGCTGAGGACACCCGTGGACGATTCGTTGCTCACCCATGTGACGGCCTCGATATCCTTCGTGACCTTACCTTCGATGTCCTCGGGCTTCATCGCCTTTCCCCAGGGGACGTGGACCTCGGTCACATCCTTACCGTTGGATGTGGCGCATTCGATCAGCCTGTTACCGAAGGATCCGTTGGATATACCGAGACACTTGCTCGACACCGCATTCCTGACCGCACCCTCGATCAGCACAGTGGCCGAACCGCCGACGAGGAAGATATCGTCGTCCGTCCTGAGTACTTTCCTCAATTTCTCTACGATCGCACCGTGAAGTTCCTTGTATTCCTTGCACCTGTGTGTGATCATCGGCTTCGTCATTGCCTGGAGGGAATCCTGTGCTACGTGCACCGGCCCTACGGTGAAGAGTTGTCTGCTCATGTTGTATCCCTGATTTCGCATATTCCACCGCGCATAGCGGTGGCTGACGGAAGTGTGTTATTACGACATCCTATAAAGAAGGTTGCGCGCACGCGACCCGTGCGCGCGAGAATCGATTTATGGTCAGAGGGTGCTGAATACCTTCTTCATCCTTGCTATACCCTCAGTGATATCCTCCTCACTGGCGGCATATGACATCCTGAAGGAACCCTCGCCGCACGGACCGAACGCCCTTCCGGGTGTGACCGCGACGTGACCCTCCTGCAGGAGCTTCTCGGCGACGACGTTGGATTTGATGTCCTTGTCGTACTTCGGGAAGAGATAGAACGCACCGTTGGGTCTGTTGCACTCGATACCGTCGATCTCGGACAGGAGGTCCAATGCGAGGTCACGGCGTTTCTTGAACTCCTTGACCATGGCGTCCTTCGCCTCCTGCGGACCCTCGATGGCCTCTATGGCCGCCTGCTGTACGAACGATGTGCAACATGTGATCGAGTGCGACTGCAACTTGTTGATGGATTTGATGTCGTCTGCGATGAGCCAGCCTATCCTCCATCCTGTCATGGCGTATGTCTTCGACAACCCAGAGATGGTGTATGTGCGCTCCCACATGCCGGGCATGGATGCCAAGGAGACGTGCTTCCCCTCGTAGAGGATATGCTCGTAGATCTCATCTGCAAGCACGATGATGTCCTTCTCCACACAGATATCGGCTATAGCTCTCAGGGTCTCCTCGGGCTGTACGGCACCTGTGGGGTTGGACGGTGAGTTGATCACGATGGCCTTGGTCCTCGGTGTTATGGCCGCACGTACCCTGTCGGGGTTGATCACGTATCCCTCGTCGAAATATGTCGGTACGTAGACCGGCTTGGCACCGGCGAGGAGGATGACCGCCTCGTACGAGACCCATGCCGGATCGGGGATCAACACCTCGTCCCCAGGATCGAGGTATGCCAGTGCCCACATGAATATGGCCTGCTTACTGGGCGTGACAAGGACGTTCTGCGGTCCGCAAGGGATGTTGTTCTTGGCCTTCGTCGCCTCTGCGATGGCCTTCCTGAGTTCGGGCAATCCCATCGACGGGGTGTAGTGTGTGAATCCTCTGTGGAGCGAATCTACCGCTGCGTCGATGACATTCCCTGGCGTGGTGAAGTCTGGCTCCCCCAAAGAGAATGAGATGATGTCGTTGATACCACTCGCTTTCATCTCGCTGACGAGATTCGATATTGCTACGGTACCCGAAGGAGGGACCGCTTGTAGCCTCTGTGAAACCATGATCTCACCGTTATTATCATCGTGTAATCACATCAATGATAAATAACCATGAGGCGGAGGGTACCCTGGGTGCATATCCTATGGACATCTGAGATAGAACGTCCGACTCAGGTCATGAGGTCCTTGAGGTGACCGTTCTTTATGGAATCCCTGATCTCCATCGCGATCCTTCCGCCGGTGCTGAGTCCGGGATAGATCAGATCGGCATACGGCGAACCGGAGATGAACGGGTTCGTACCGGCGACGATCCTCGTCGAGATCTCGAAGACCTTGAACTCCAGCTTATCGTTGACGACGGTCTCGAGACAGAACGGTCCCCACATTCCGCCGAACAGTTCGTACGACCTCTCGACCGCGTTCTCCGCCATGGCGAACGCCTTCGGTAGGAGCGATTCCCTGATGACCGCGGGGGTGTTACCCGTGACGACGAATGAGGGATAGAGACCGTGACGCTTCGCGTCCTCGATCGAACCCAACTTGTACATCTCGTCGATGTTACTCTCGTCACGCCTGTCGATGGAGAGCATCTCCAACGATCCTCCTCTCTTGAGCTTGTAACCGTCATCCTTGAACGGCGAGTAGAAGAAGTGCAGATAGTACCTGGTACCGAGACAGTATTCCTGTATGGAGTACGGCATGCTGTTATCGATGGACATCTTGAAATCCGGATAATCCTTGGCGATGAAGTATCCCATACCTCCTTTCGCCCCGTGATATTTGACCATCACGGGTTCGTTGATCTCCCTCGCATCGGTGAAGATACGGGGCATGTTGATCCCTGCGGAGGTGAGCCATTGCCTCTCCATGTCCCTGTCCGACTCCCATTGGAGGACGGAACGGTTACAGTAGACGGGCACCTCGTAATCCTCGAATCTCTGCGGCCCCATGTACTCGACGAACGAACCGTGAGGGATTATGATGACGTTCTTCTCGTAGAGCTCGTCGACCCTCGCTTCCATGTCCTCGAAGTCCTTGTACTTGATGATCTCGTCAGGCTTCGCCAACGGGAATGCATCATAATACCTGGTGTCGTGCTTTATGGTGAGACCCAGTGTCTTGAATCCCATCTTACGTGCCCCATGGAAGATCTGAAGCGACGAATGCGAACAGAGTGTCGCTATCGTGATATCGTTAGGGTCATAACCGTCCAAAATCTCGTCGATTCTCTTCTTTGGGACCATACCGTCTTATCGTATTCATCAATATAAACGTAATCGTCCGTCTCAGGGGAACAGCCTGTCCAGAACCTCCTGTACCCCGTCGGACATCTCGCCGGAGGCGACGATGTCCGCCACATCCTTCAGCTCGTCGACGGCATTGGCGACCGCCACGCCCAACCCGGCCCATCCGATCATGGAGATGTCGTTCTTGTTATCGCCGAACGCGACCACCTCCTCGCGATCGATGCCGAGGTGTTCGCACACCATCCTGAGACCGTATGATTTGTCGATGCCGGGCGGCATTATCTCCACCACGTACGGGCTGGACTGTGTCACGGAAAGGGAAGGGTGCATCGCTTGGATATCGTGCATTATACCGGGTGTCATGGACGGGTCCACGACGATCACCACCTTCGGTGCGGACATCGGCTCCATCTCCCTGAGATCCCCGAACCTTATCTCCGCGGACCACGAATCCATATCGCTCCTGAGCATCGGACTGTCCCTGTCGGTGAATATCACATCGTCACGGTATGTCTGCACATAGTATCCGCGATCGTAACAATATCCTATGATGTCCATCATCGCATCCGCGTCGAGATCGTTCTCGACCGTCGTACCGTCCTCCTGTACGACCACGGAACCGTTGTACGATATCATGGAGCAATCCAACCCCATCTCCCGGGCCAGGTCCCTCTGCGTGCATGTCATCCTCCCGGATGCTATCGCGATATGCACGCCCCTGTCCCTCGCACGTCTCAAGGATCCGACGACGGAGGGCGTAGGTCTCTTATCCTTACCCAACAGCGTACCGTCGAGGTCGGTGGCGATGAGTCTGTACTTCACCATACGGATGAGCAACATACGGATGCGATTAAAACTATCGGACATCAATCGATGACCTCCCCGACATGCTTTATATATTGAAAATACCAAGTCGGTATCGAGCAGACCACATGCTCCTCTGAAAGGAGTCGATACGATGGATATAGAAGAAATAACACCCCACATAGAAGAGATCAAAAGGGTGCTGGAAGAGAAGATCGACGATGAGGAACTCATAAAGGAGTTCAGGAAGTACACCGAGACCTACCGCATGTCGCCGGAAGAGGCGAAGAGAGGGATCATCAGGAAGCACGGCGGACCGACGATAGAGTTCGTCACCGCGGATGCGGTCGTCAAGAAGATAGGGGACCTGACCGGAAGCGAGCAGAATGTGGATGTGGTCGCGAAGGTGCTCGCCTGCGACAAGAGAGAGATCAACGCGAGGAACGGTGTCAAGAAGATCGTCTCCGTGTTCATAGGGGACGAGACGGGAAAGACCTCCCTGACCATATGGGACGGTAGTGCCGAACTCGAGAGGGGCGAGACATACAGATTCAAAGGATGTTATTCGAAGAAATGGAATGACAGGGTACAGCTCAACCTGGGACAGAAGGGATCCGTGGAGAGGTCGGAGACGAAGGTGGATGTCCCCAACGATGCACAGCAGACCAATACCAGCGAACCCCAGAACAAGAAGATAGGGGACCTGACCGGCAACGAACCGAATGTGAACATCGTCGCCAAGGTGATCTACGTCGAGAGGAAGGACATCACCGTGAAGGGCTCTCCCAAGAGCATATCATCGGGTATAATCGGCGATGAGACCGGTAGTGCATCGTTCACCGTATGGGAGAACCCTCCGGACCTCGAGAAGGGATCCGTATACAGGTTCAACGGATGCTACACCAGGAAATGGAACGATAAGGTGCAGATCAACATCGGACAGAGAGGCACCATAGCGAAGGCGGATGATGTGAAGATAGACCTCCCCGAGAGGAACCTCTCACTGTCCGCCTCGGAGATCAAGATCGGAGAGATCAAGGAGAACTCTGGAAATGTCACCGTCACGGGACGTGTGCTCAGGACCGAGTCCAGACAGGTGAACGTCAAGGGCGAGAACAAGACCGTGTATTCGGGACTGCTCGCCGACGATACGGGTAAGATACAATACTCCGCATGGAACGACCACGGTCTGAAGGACGGCGAGACGATCTGCGTGAAGAACGCATACATACGCTCGTGGCAGGGCATACCCCAACTGAACATCGGTGACAGGAGCGAGGTCTGCAGAGTGGACGATACGTTCGACGACACGGTCATCGGAACGAGCGTCGAGAGGACCATTGGGGACATAATGAAGAACGGAGGCGGGTTGGACATCACGCTCAGAGGTACCGTCGTGGATGTGAAATCCGGCAGCGGACTGATCAAGAGGTGTCCCATATGCAACCGTTCGATCCTCGATACGGGATGCTCCGCACACGGAATGCAGGACGACCCGATACCGGACATCAGGATGAAGGTCTCCGTGGATGACGGTACGGGATCGATAAGTGCGATAATGAACCAGAACATCACGGAGAAGCTCACCGGCATAACGCTCAAGATGGCACTCGACCTCGCCAAGGCGCGCGGACCCGGCGTGGTCGCCACCGAGATGGTGCCCAAGATCCTCATGAAGAGGGTCAAGATCCGTGGTAACGTCAAGATAGATGAGTTCGGTCCGACGATGATCGTCAACGAGGCCGAACCGGATGTCGTGGACATCAAAGCAGAGGCTACCAAACTCCTCAAGGACATGGAGGCGAAATTATGATGGCAAGGGAAGCTGCATGGAGATTGTTCCCCGGGGAACTGTCCGCATCCAGCATAGAGAGGAGAGGGAACGACGAGAAATCACCGTCCTATGTACTGACGCCTCTCGGTGCGATGGTCAACAGGGTCATGATCGCAGGTGTCCTCACGGACATAGAGAACAAGGGTTCGGAGGATGAACCACTGTGGAACGGCAGGATCAACGACCCCACCGGCAACTACTACATCAGTGTCGGCAGGTACCAACCCGAGGCAGCGGCGACGATGGCGACGTTGGAGACACCGTCCCTCGTGGCGGTCATCGGTAAGGTGAAGACCTACACCAACAACGAGGGCCGTGTGTTCATATCGATCCGTCCCGAGCGCATAGTCAACATCACGGAGGAGGAGCGCTACGCATGGATGCTCGATGCCGCCAAATCGTTGTGGGAGAGGTTGCTCAAGGTCAGGAAGGCACTCTCGGATCCGAGTGCCACGGTCGAGACCCTCAAACAGATGGGATTCGACGGGCATGATGCGGAGAGCATCATAATGGCGCTCGACAGCTACGGTATGCCCGACTCGGCAAGATATCTGAAGACGATACAGACGGCACTCAGATTCCTGTTGCCCGATGAGGATATCGACTTCGGACTCCCGGAGAGCGAGGGCGATATACCGGACGAGATCGACATCTCCAGGGATTCGATGGCATCATCGAACATCGGCGAGGATGCGGAGAGCAAGGAGGACATCATCCTCAGGATCCTGCAGGAACTCGACAACGACTCGCGCGGTGTACCCGTGGAGGAGATCAAGAGGCGCGCGGAGATGGAAGGCATCACCGATGCGGAGGTCGAGGAACTCTCCAGTGCACTCATGGATAAGGGATTGGTGTACGAGCCGAATCTCAACTATCTCAAGATCATATGAATCGGTGCGGGGCGTCAGCCCCCATCATTCATAGTCCAGGAACTGATTGCGCGAAGAATATACTATGGCGGATATCGCCACGCCTATCAGGAACTGTGTGACGGAGATGAATATCCAGAACACATTGAGAAGTCTCGGGATGAAGAGAAGACCGACCAATATCGTGAAGGATGATGCGAGAGCGAAGGAGAACGCCCATACGAAATATGTGCGGTGAAGACATAGGTACATGGACATCAGGGAGAATATCCCTGTGATCAACTGACATGCACCCACATTCTGCAACGACAACGTGAAGTCCAATCTGGTTATTCCGTACGTCTTCAGATAATCGTTCCAACTGTCCTGACCAATCACGGAGATGAATGCATCCGTGACGCTGTTGGAGAAGAAGATCTCCGGAATGGATACCAGGATCAGGAACGCCCCGAATATCCCCAGAAGCACCGTCGACCAATTCAGCCTTATCTCGGATGATGTATGGAACAACGGCCTGAAGTCTTCGATGTTGGTATCATACACTATCCTGATACCACATTCAGGACAATATTTGTAATATTTCGATAGCAACTTCCCACAATTCGAACAAAAGATGTGTGTGCCATCGTCGTCGTCCATACCATTGCTAGAACACTTATTGGATAAATATTGTCTGGACAAACGACACGTCTAAAAGATGAAAAATAAAAGGTGGAAGGGGAGACCCCTTCAAGCGGTTTGTTTCTCGAACACAGGCTTACACGTGCAGTAGAATATGACGAAGATTATGCCTATGATCAATCCGATGATAGACAGTGCGGAGATGATCGTAGAGATGACCAAGGTCACGAGTCCGAGAAGGTAGGCCTTCTTCGTGAAGCACGAGTATGCCGGGAATGCAGATACGATTCCGATGAACAGAGCGAGGAATCCAGGATACTTGAGGCTGTCTCTCATCCACTGTTCCGCACCTGCAACGGTTGATGCCTTACCGGCGTCGATGATCGCCTGCGCAATATCGGGCCAATTCGGATCCGATACTATCTTGTTCATAAATGAGTCGCCGAAAGCTACTAAATAGATTCCACAGATGATCATCATGACTGCGTAGAATACACAGAAGATACCGATGATGGTCAAACGGGTGTTCATAGAACTCTCCCTAGCGGAGGCGTACTGATTTGCTACTGCCTGCTGAGTCTCTGCGGTCTCGACCTGAGCACCACAGCTCCTACAGAACATAGCGCCGCTATCTAATTCGGCACCACAATGGACGCAGAATTTTAGATCGCTGTTATCCGTCATAGTGAAAGCTATGTGGCTGCTCAGAAATATAGTTTACCACATTCTGGCAATCAATAGAATATCGCCGACGCATAACCGACGACGGATTCCTTCTGATAATCCAATGCGTCGAATGAATCGGAATAGCACAACAATCTACCGTTCGTTGGAGATAAGGCCTCGATCATTGCGGATATCGGCCCGTAACCACATGCAGAGACACCACTTCTGATCGTAGCGTATATGCCGTCGATGTCCGACGAACATATCCGATCGATCAGAGCATGGTCGTTGGCGGAGGCGATGTGCTTCGGGACGTAATGCGACATGTCGCTCGATGCGATCACGATCACATCCTTGTCCTTACAGGCTTCGCGTATGAGTCCCCCTATACGTTTCGCCGACCCTATGCTCTGATCGCTCATGATCAACGGGACGATCCTAGGATCCGGATCGATGTATTGTATGAACGGCACCTCGACCTCGATGGAATGTTCGAACCTATGCGCACCGGCCACGACAGGGATGTCCTCCGATAATCTGTCGATGATCTCCAGATCCACCTTGCACTCCCCGAATGGGGTGAGATACGATTCATCACATAATGCGGCATCGAAAGGTATGCCGTAGTGATCCGGACCGATGATGACATACACATCCGGCAGCCCATCCTCTGCTATCTGCTTGTAGACGTGGGCCGCATTCATGCCCGAACACGAATATCCTGCATGCGGGACGAGCGCACCCCTTATCGACCTCTTCCCGTTGGGATCGCCGAACATCCCGGGACCCAATCTGTGTTGGAAACATCCGAGGATACTGTCCTCTAATGCCGATCTGTCTGCCGGATAGAATTTTCCAGCAACTGCAGGATATCTCATAGAATCGCAAATATGGTTTGAGAAGGAAAAAGTTTTGTAGCTTTGACTTCAAAGCTTGGATTCGAAATCTTCGATTTCCATCGTGAAGTCAGCGGGATCCTTGAGATCTCCCCTTGCGAGAAGGACTTCCCTCGTGAGGACCCAGTAGATGCATGCGAGTGCGCGCCTTCCCTTGTTGTTCGTGGGGATGACGAGATCGACATTCCTTGTCTCGTTGTTGGCATCGCACATTGCGATGATCGGGATTCCGATGTCGATTGCCTCTTTGAGTGCCTGCTTGTCCGCTGCGGGGTCTGTACAAAGGATGACCTCGGGCTCGACGAATCCGGCATTCATAGGGTTGGTGAGTGTTCCAGGAACGAAACGACCTGCGAATGCGGGTGCACCGATCGCCTTCGAGAACTCTCTGGCGGGCCTCTGACCGTACTGCCTTGCTGATACGACGAGGATCCTCTTGGGGTCGAAACGTGCAAGGAACTTTGCCGTTGCCCTGATCCTGTCGTCTGTTTTCTTGACATCAAGGACATAAAGTCCGTCTTGCCTGACCTTGTAGATGAAATCCTTCATGTCAGCGCTTTTCTGCTGTGTGCCGATGTGTACGCCGGATGTCAGATAGATATCCTCTGCGACCAATAAGTCGGTGTTCTCCGCTTCACTCATGTGTAAACCTCATTCTCTAATGACTGTGATAGGGACCATGTCCTTATCGAATTCCAGCATGGCGATGTCGATAGGATCCAGCATACTTGCTGGAACATCTACGAGAACGGGTGCACCGAACGAAATCTGGAGCGCTCTTGCACCGATGATCCTAGCCTTCTCAAACCTAGTGTACTTCATAGTTCACCATACCGGAGTAAGTCAGATATTAGGGTCTTACTTATAAAGCTTACTGCAAATACAGGCGCCCCATACCTTCATACTCTAAAGAATAGCTAATAGGATCTCCGATAAAACCGTATCGCCCGTGCGACGGATTATTATCCCATGAGACACTGCATGTCCGATGACGAACGAACTCACCGTCTGCGCGGCCGCATTCCTGAGGAATAAGGGGAAGACAGTGGTCACGGAGAACGAATTCCTGATGGGGATGTCCATGGACTACCATTGGATGCCGTACGGTGATGCGAAGAAATTGTTGAATGCGCTCATCGCGGCCGGTATCGTCAAGAAGAACGGGGAATACGTCAAAGCGACGTTCGAACTGTCGGATGTGGATGTGCCTGTGGCATATCGTCCGTCCGAATCATTGATCAACAGCATCAGGTCCCCGAAACCCGTTGCAGTCCCGAAGAAGGATGATGCGAAGGGACCCGCACCGGAGAATCTGCTCCCGGTCCTGATATCCGAGGCGATCGATGCGAACATGGACAAGAGGGACTTCATGTCCTCCGCCAATGCGCTTCAGAAAGGGCTCAACATCGACATCCTCGCAGCAGGACTCATCGTGCTCAGGGATGCCGGTGTCGATATAGGTCATCTGACCGATCGTGTGTACGAAGCGGTCTCGAAGAAGTGAGTGTGACTCACTTCTTCTTGATGAAATCGTTGAGCGTCATCTTCGTGTTCTGACCGCCACCGATCCTTCCGCCTGCCGAGACTGACTCTGTGAGTTTGATATCCAGTGCCTTCTCGAGCTTCTTGACCATCTTGTCATCCGGGATGAGGTCGTTGGATTCGATCTTGGCGAGCGTACCCTTCTTCTCGAGGATGGATGCCGCGAACTGTTCGAGATCCATTCCCTTGGCCATACGGGCCTTCCTTATCTCGCCACCGTAGTCATCGATCAGTTCGACCGTCTCCGAACCGCGGTAGACATCCTTGACCTGCATACGCTGTTCGCGTCTCTGAAGCCTCTGTTCGATGACCTGTGCGCTTGGAGCGGGTGCTGATCCCCTCGTGGGTGATCCCCTGCGTTCATCACCGAACTTCGAGCAGTTCGGGCAGACCTCGAGCTTCGTACCTTCGATGAAGACCGGTTTTGTGACCGGCACTTCCTTGCCGCACATTTCACAAATCATATTCTCGCCTATGTGCCAACTTGTAATTTAATACTACGGTCACATGTATCTTCGATTTAGCAATACTATTATAATGGCTTACGGATAGACCGTTGTTAGCACGGTGATATCATGGGTGATCTTCAGACCGATGAATTTACGTCCGAGTTGAAGTCTAAGATAATGACTCTCGAGGAGAAGAATGTCAGACTTATGGAGGACCTTCAGAATGCGGAGAACGATAAGCGCTACGCAGAGAGTGAACTGTTCAGGACGCAGAAGGAACTGTCCAAGGTCAGGACGGAACTCGAGAGGATGAAGACCCCTCCCCTGATCATCGGTACCTTGAAGGATGTGCTCCCGGACAACCGTGTGGTCGTGAAGAGCTCCACGGGCCCGGATTTCGTGGTAGGCGTATCCACATACTGCTCACAGGAGGATCTCGTCGTAGGTGCCAGGGTATCGCTCAACAAGCAATCGCTCGCGGTGATGAACGTTCTCCCGCAGGCATTGGATCCCGTCGTCACCGGTGCGGAGATCATCGACAAACCGAACATCTCGTACTCTGACATCGGAGGTCTCAACAAGCAGCTCCTCGAGTTGCGTGAGGCCGTTGAGGATCCGTTGCTCAGACCCGAACTCTATGCCAAGGTCGGTATCGAACCTCCCAAGGGCGTATTGCTCGTAGGTCCGCCGGGTACCGGTAAGACCCTGATGGCGAAGGCCGTCGCGAACGCCACACAGGCCACGTTCATCAGGCTCGTCGGTTCGGAACTCGTACAGAAGTACATCGGTGAGGGTGCAAGGCTCGTCCGCGAACTGTTCGAACTCGCGAAGGAGAAGGCTCCGAGCATCGTGTTCATCGACGAATTGGATTCCGTCGGTGCGAAGAGGCTCGATTCCGCCACATCCGGTGACAGGGAGGTACAGAGAACGCTCATGCAGCTCCTCTCTGAACTTGACGGATTCACACCCATGAGCAACGTGAAGATCATCGGTGCCACGAACAGACCCGATATCCTCGACGATGCGTTGCTGAGGCCGGGAAGGTTCGACCGTATCGTGGAGATCGGTCTCCCCGATATCGATGGAAGGGAACAGATCTTCAAGATCCACATCGCACACATGAACATCGACGGCGACATCTCGGCGAGGGACCTCGCGGATGCCACGGAGGGCATGTCGGGTGCGGAGATCAAATCGATCTGTACCGAAGCCGGTATGCTCACGATCAGGGACGGTCGCGACTGCGTCACGATGTCCGATTTCACGAAGGCCAAGGAGAAGGTCACAGAGGTCGGAAGGAACAAAGTGAAGCAGGTCCCCGCCTACATGTTCGGATGAACATCATTGGATGAGGTACGAGGATCATATCCTCGACCCCATCATATTTTCTAAAAGGATCAATCGTTGTCTTCCGGATCGAGGTCCTCTCCACCGAAGAATTCCAACTGTGTCGCGGTGTAGATGTCCTCCAATCCTGTGTTCTCAGTCGCCGATACGGCACATATCTGTCCGAATACGCCGACACTCTCGACAGCTTTGAACAGCTCCATGCCTACGACCGTCTGAGGGTTCGCATCGTTGTCGAGGAGATCGTCGTAGAGGGAATCCGAGTTCTCGAACCATGAGATCATCCTCTCCTTATCCTCGTCCTTCACCAGGTCTGCCTTGGTGAGCACATTCAGCACAGGCAACTGGAGCCTGAACTCGACGAGTGACGAGAGCACCATGTTGGATACGAAACCGTTCGATGTCTTGCAGAGCATGGGATCGGAGAGGTAGACGACCATCGACTTGTCCTTACCGAATGATTCCACGATGACGTTGGATGATTCCCTGAATGCGAAAAGTTCCAACTGACCCGGTGTGTCCACGAGGACGTACTCTGTCCTGACACCGTCCAACAGGTCCGTGATCTTCTTGATGTTGACCGCCATCAGATCCGCTGCGACGATCTGTGCACCGTTCGGTCCGAGGTTGTATTCGCTCATGACCTCGTCCAATGCCACCCATTCCCTGATGTCTATGTCCGCCTCGTATGGCAACATATCCACTCCGGGATCGAGATTGATGGTCATGCAGTCGACACCGTTGTTGCCGAGCCAATCCCTGTACGCTCTCACCAATGTGCTCTTCCCGCTCCCTGCCGTACCTACGAAATAAACGAATCTCATGCGATCACTCCTTGTGTCTGATCTGTCTCTTCAACCTTCTTCCCGGTATGGGCTTGGCGGCCTGTGACGACAGCAGGTCAACCTTCGTCTTCTTGGAATTGACGTTACCGATCGTGCCCCTCGACGCCCTGTCGAGATCGCTCTGCGATATCCCCAACTCCATCAGTTCCTCGCGGACCTCCTTGGCCCTGTCATGGTCCTTCATGTTCAACAGCACCAGATACGAGTGTGCGACGGACATCAGGAACATCTCGTTGACATCCCCCATCTGCGCCACGACGTAGAGGTTGTCGTATGCACCCCTGAGGTCCTCCAACAGATCGTCGTAATCATCGGGATCGCGGGTCATCGACCTGAACATATATGCCTGTGCCAGATTCTCGCGTGTCCTCTTGTCCTTGAGCTGTATGTCCTCTAGAGCGGGGATGATCTCGTTCATCTCGTCCAGGAAACCCTCCGGGATCTCGGGGTTCTTCGTCTGGCGGTATTTCGCACGGTTGAGGAGTGCGTATGCGTATGCATCCCTGTGCCCCTCATGCCTCTTGGTGATCTCTATCGCCTCGTCCATGAGTGCGGATGCCTTGTCGGGGTGGTTCTTCCTCTCCTCCGACTCTGCCATGAATCCCAATGAATCGGCCAATTCGATGAGCCTTGCCGATGTTATGGGTGCTGTATCGAGGAGTCTTCTCCTCTCCTCCAATGCTAATGTCATGTATCCCTCGGCCTCGTCCATCCTTCCGCTCTTGGACGTTATCATCCTGAGCGAGTCGTAGATGGTAGCGAGAAGATACGGATCGTCACCGATCTCGCCTCTGTCGAAGCATCTCTTGGTGAGGTCCAACGCCTCCTTGAACGCCTTCTCGGAATTGACGAAATCCTTCCTCATCATGCAGATGAATCCATAGTTCACCTTCATCGATGCGACCTCTATGGTCTCGCTGTCGCCGACCTGTTCCAGGCCCTCGGCGTAGATCCTCATCGCTTCCTTGTTGTCACCGCGTGCTATGGCGAACGCCGCACAGATCGGTACCTGATCGAAGTACCTGGCACGCATACGTTCATCGCCTCCGTCGGCGAGTCTGCGCATGAGCGTGAGCACCTCCTTCGCGAGGTTCTCGGCCTTGACCTCCCTACCCGTCTCGCTGTATCTGTCCGAGAGGGACGAGAGGGCATCCACCTTGGCGATGTCGTCCGAGGCCTCATCCACGGCCTTCAGGGCACTCCTGACGGATGGCTCCAGCTCATAGTATTCGCCCGTATCGGCGGTGACCGTCTCTATGTCACCGTTCGACAGGAAGTTCATGACGATCCTCGTCTCACCGCAGTCATCGCATATGACGGATGTCTCGTAGCCGGATCTCAGTTCCGCGACCTTCCCGCACTTGGGACATGTAAAATCAACCTCTTGTCCGCTCATCGGTCCCAGTATCGCAACAGAACATTAATAGTTATCACAGACCGCCCATCCAGACGGTCGAAAGGACCGCTGCCCGAACGGGCAGCGGATGGTTTCATCCGAAGATCTTCTTCTTCCTTCCGGGTTTCTTCTCGGTGGTACCCGCGGAGTCGTCGAGCTTCTTGAGGAGTTCCTTCTCCATCTCGGACACCTTCTTGGGCACATCGATCCTGACACGGACGAACATATCGCCACGGACGCTGCTGTTGAGCTTTGGCATACCCAATCCGGCCATCCTGAGGACGGAGTTCACCTGTGTACCGGCGGGGATCTTCAGCATCACCGACTCGCCGTCGATGGTCTTTATCTGCACCTCTCCGCCGAGGACGAGCTTCGGATATGTCGTGGTCACACCGGTCCAGAGGTTGGCACCGTCACGCTGGAACATGCCGTTCTCCTTCAGATGCACGACCACGAACAGGTCTCCCGGCCTTCCGCCGAGGTATCCTGCGTCACCGGCCCCGGGCACACGTATCCTCTGATCGTCGTCGATACCTGCGGGTATCTTGACGGAGATCTTCGATTTCTTGGATATGCGACCCTGTCCGCGACATGAGGTACATTTCTCCTTGGCGGACCTGCCCGTACCGTTACACTCCGGACACTCCGATATCGAGGACATCTGACCGAAGGGCGTCCTCTTGATCGTTTGGACCTGACCCCTTCCGCCGCATTTGCCACAGGTCTCGGTCACGCCACCCTTGGCACCCGTACCGTTACATTCGGTACAGTTGACGGTGTGGGGTACGGTGATCTCGACCTCCTTGCCTTTGTACGCATCCTCGAGGGATATCTCGATGTCGTACCTGAGTGAATCCCCGGAGCGGGGGCCGGTACGCTGTTGCTGCCTACCGAAGCCCCCGCCGAAGATGGATCCGAAGATATCGCCGAAGATATCGTTGATATCATCCTGGTGAGTGAAGTCTCCCCAGCTGAATCCGCCTTGTCCGAACTGCCCGTTGACACCTGCATGACCGTATTGATCATACATCTTACGTTTCTCGGAGTCCATCAGGACCTCGTACGCCTCCGATATCTCCTTGAACTTCTCTTCAGCGACCTCCTTCGGCTCCTTGGATACGTCCGGGTGATACTGACGTGCCAGCTTGCGGTAGGCACTCTTTATCTCATCTGGCGTTGCGGTCTTCTCGACACCCAATACTTCGTAGTAGTCTCTTGGCATATTCTTCACTGGTCGTCCACTATCTTGTAGTCGGCGTCTACGAAGTCCCCATCGGTCTTCTTAGCGTCGCTCTCTTGGCTCTGTTGCTGTTGCTGTGCACCGCCGCATCCGCATCCGCCCTGCTGTTGCTGTGCTCCAGCCTCCTGGTAGACCCTCTTCGAGATGGGTTCCATGGCCTTGTAGAGGTCATCGAGCTTCTTCTTGATCTCCTCTGCGCTACCGGATTTGTCGGCGTTCTCGAGATCGCTGATGGCTGCCTCGACCTTGGACCTCTCGTCGTTCGTGACCTTGTCACCGAGCTCGTCGAGCGTCTTCTTGACGGAATAGATCGCCGTCTCTGCCTGGTTCTTGACCTCGATCTCCTCACGCTTCTTCTTGTCGGCGTCGGCGAACTGTTCGGCCTGCTTGACCATATCGTCGATCTCCTCCTTGGAGAGCTTGTTGGATGAAGCGATCGTGATCTTCTGCTCCTTGCCGGTTCCCTTGTCCTTCGCCGAGACGTTGATGATACCGTTCGCATCGATATCGAACGTGACCTCGATCTGAGGTACTCCGCGGGGTGCCGGGGGTATTCCGTCGAGGGTGAATCTGCCGAGCGATGTGTTGTCGGCCGCCATCTCCCTCTCACCCTGTACCACATGGATCTCGACGGAGGGCTGGTTGTCCTGTGCGGTCGAGAAGACCTGTGACTTCTTGGTGGGGATCGTCGTGTTCCTGTCGATGAGCTTGGTAGCGATACCACCGAGGGTCTCGATACCGAGTGACAACGGCGTGACATCGAGAAGGAGGACATCCTTCACGTCTCCGGAGAGGACAGCTCCCTGGATCGCAGCACCCATGCTGACACATTCCATCGGGTCGATACCGCGCTGGATCTTCGGACCGACGATGTTCTCGACGAAGTTCTGCACGATGGGCATCCTCGTAGGTCCGCCCACCATGATGATCTTGTCTACACCCTCGACCGTGAGCGAGGCATCCTTCAATGCCTGCATGATCGGGCCCTTACAGCGTGATACGATCGGTGTGACGATCTCCTCGAGCTTCGCACGTGTGATCGTCTGGATCAGGTGCTTCGGTCCGCTGGCATCGGATGCGATGAACGGAAGGTTGACCTCCGTCTGCATCGTGGTGGACAGTTCGATCTTGGCCTTCTCACATGCCTCACGTACCCTCCAGAATGCCATGTTGTCCTTCCTGAGGTCGACACCCGTCTGCTTCTGGAACTCGTTGATGACGTACTCTGTGAGTGCCTCATCCATATCCGATCCACCGAGTTTGGTATCACCGGATGTGGACATGACCTCGAAGACACCGTCGCTGAAGTCCATGATCGTCACATCGAGCGTTCCTCCTCCGAGATCGAACACGAGGATCTTCTGTGATGTGTTACCCTTATCGAGACCGTATGCGAGTGCTGCGGCCGTAGGCTCGTTGATGATACGTACGACCTCCAATCCTGCGATCGCACCGGCATCCTTCGTTGCCTGCCTCTGGTTGTCGTCGAAGTATGCAGGTACCGTGATGACCGCCTTGTCCACGGTCTCACCGAGGTATGCCTCCGCATCCCTCTTGATCTTCTGGAGGATGAATGCGGAGATCTGTTGCGGTGTGTACTCTTTACCGAGTGCGGTCACCTTCTCAGATGTACCCATCTTCCTCTTGACATTCTTGATCGTGCCGTCAGGGTTCGTTACAGCCTGTCTCCTTGCGGGCTCTCCGACAAGAAGCTGACCATCCTTTGTGAATGCTACATATGAGGGGAAAGCCTTCCCTCCAACGCTTGCTCCTTCTGCGCTTGGGATCATGCTCGGCCTTCCGCCTTCCATAACAGAGGCAGCAGAGTTGCTTGTTCCCAAATCGATTCCGATTATTCTTGACATCTTACTCACCTTCTATTTTTTCTTCTTCTTGTTTTTTCTTGGTCACTTTGACCTTTGAGTACCTGAGTACCTTGTTCCCAAGGCGGTACCCTCTCTGGAATACCTCGGCGATATCCCCGTCCTCGTCGCCATCGACGACGCAGAGCGCCTCGTGGCAATTGGGATCGAATTTCCCGTCTGTCGGAATCTCTGTGAGTCCCTTCGATTCGAGGGCCTTCATCAGATTCTGGCGTATCCCTTTGACACCTATCACGAAATCGTTTTCTCCGTCCGCGTGTTCGAGTGCGCGGTCCAGATCGTCCACTATCGACAACATGTCCGAGATGAGGCCGGCCGTGGCGAAGGTCTTGAACTCCTCATTCTCACGCTGAGTCCTCTTACGGAAGTTGTCGTAGTCCGCCTGTAGTCTCTGAGCCATCTGTAGATACTCGCCGGATTTGCTCTCTGCCTCCTCCAGCTTCTTCTTCAGCTCTTCGACCTCGTCAACAGGCTCTTCCTTCTCCTTTTTCTTGTCCTCCTTCACAGTCATCCATTCACCTTTCAATGTTGAGATAATGAGACAGGGGGCTCGATGCCCCCTATGGAACTTGTTTAATCGTCTTCCATCGTGGGCATCGAACCTGCTGCTCCCGGGGGACCTGCAGGTGCGGGCATGCTGCGTGATGCGATGACATCGTCGATCCTGAGGATCATGACCGCTGCGTCGGTTGCAGAGTTGATGGCCTGTTTTCCGATCCTGTAGGGTTCGATGACGTTGAGCTCGAACATGTCCTCCACCTTTCCGGTGAAGGGGTTGAGTCCTGCATACTTGTTGCCTGCCTTGTGCTGCTTCCTCATCTCGATGAGTATGTCGATCGGGTCGAGACCTGCGTTCTCTGCGAGTGTCGTCGGGATGGACTCCATCGCCGATGCGAATGCGTCGATTGCGATCTGCTCCCTTCCACCGACGGACTGGGCGTAGCTCCTGAGCTGCATTGCGATCTCGACTGCTGTCGAACCTCCGCCTGTGACCATCATTCCGTCCTCGATAGCGACCTTGACGACGGACCATGCATCGATGAGTGACCTCTCGATCTCGTCAACGACGTGCTTGGTTCCTCCCCTGATCAGGATCGTAACGGATTTCGCATCCTTGAGGTCGCTGACGTACGTCATGTCGTTGTCGCCGACCTTCTTGACCTCGACGAGTCCTGCGGATCCGAGATCGGATTTGTCGAGCTCCGAGATCTTGTTGATGATGTTGGCACCGGTGGATGCTGCGAGCTTCTCCATATCGCTCTTCTTGACACGCCTTGCCGCATAGATTCCCTCTTTTGCGAGGAAGTGCTGTGCGAGGTCGTCGATACCTTTCTGGCAGAAGACGACGTTGGCTCCGACCTCTTTGATCTTCTCGACCATTCTCCTGAGCATGTTCTCTTCCTCGAGGAGGAAGTCGTTGAGCTTGGAGGGGTCCGTGATCTGGATCTTAGCGTCGATCTCGGTCTTCTTGACCTCGAATGCCGCATCGATGAGAGCGATCTTCGGGTTCTTGATGCACTTGGGCATAGCGGAGTGCACAGGCTCCTTGTCGATGATGAGTCCCTTCACGAGCTCTGTCTCATCCATCGAGGAACCGGTCTTCTTGACGGTCTGGATGTTGTTGAGGTCGACCTTGTATCCATCCTTGGTCTTCTCTGCGATCGTCTTGACTGCGTCGACGACGAGATCGGAGAAGAAGTCCTTCGATGCGTTGACCTGCTTGCTGTTCATCGAGACCTCTGCGATCTGCTTGAGCAGCTTGTTGTCGTCGTATGAGACCTTCTTCGAGATGTCGATCAGGATCTTCTGTGCCTCTGCGTTCGCGAGCCTGTATCCGCTTGCGATGATCGTCGGGTGGACGTTCGCATCCACCATGTCGACGGCCTTCTTGAGGAGTTCTCCTGCAAGGATGACCGATGTGGTGGTTCCGTCTCCGACTTCCTGGTCCTGTGTCTTCGCGACCTCTACGAGCATCTTTGCTGCAGGGTGCTGGACATCGATCTCTTTCAGGATCGTCACTCCGTCGTTCGTGATGACTACGTCACCCATTGAGTCGACGAGCATCTTGTCCATACCCCTGGGGCCCAAGCTGCTCCTGACTGCATCGGAGATTGTCCTAGCTGCCGCGATATTGTTGAACTGAGCGTCTTTTCCTTTGTCCCTCTTGGTTCCTTCCTTGAGGATCACGATAGGTGTGTTACCCATTCCCATGATTGTTTGCCTCCATATCCTGGATTACTAATGTGGTTAAAGTTTGTTCTTCTATATAAAGATTACTTGTGAGTTTTTCACATATGATGATAGAATGGACACTCCGCACCGGGCCCTCGGGGACCGCTCATTCTTTATTATTAACATATGATAATGGGGACATGGATTCCATCCCATTCCGGAAGGAAGGATTCACCTTGGAGAGGACGGACGACAAAGGATACGTCCTCGATTGCATGAAGGAGACGATACTGTCATCCGTCACGGGCATCGAGAGGGAGTTTTATGATCTATGGATCCACGATACGATGATGGTCGTCGCATCGAATCTGAACGATCCCAGGAACGAGGCCTTCGCGCTCATCCATGACGGTGAGAAGGTAGGGATGCTGTGGTTGGGAAGGTCCAACGACCAGTTCACATGCGAACCGATAGGATATGTCCTCGGGATATTCGTCAAGGACGGATACAGAGGGAAGGGATTGGGCAAGGAGATGATGTCGTCCGCAGAGGGATGGTGCAAGGAGAACGGTCTCCTGTCCCTGAGCCTCAACGTGAGTGTCGCGAATCCCGTGGCCAGATCCCTCTACGATGGTTGCGGGTTCACAGAACAATCCATCGTCATGAGAAAGGAACTCCGCAGATGAGGGTATCACGAAAACACCGCCCCAGCCTTCCGATGGAGCGCACGGATTTACAAAACTATTATAAAAAGAAAGTCAATCCTGTGGGCAGGTAATCTATATGAACGACGGCAGACCAAATATTGTCATCGCAGCGTCGGCACTTGCCATCATCGGCGGTATCGTTGCGATCGCATCATTTGTTTGCGGTTTCTATGACCACACCGACAACCTGTTCGGAAGTATGGGTGTCGGACTTCTGATAACGGTCCTCTTCTTCGCTGAGGCAGGATATCTGTATTCAGATGGTAAGGGGAACCACAACTCGTTCCTGTTCATGAGCTTCGTCAACGCTATCGTCATCATTGCAGGCATCTACTTCGAGATCATCAATCTCGGATTCGGTATCGCACTCGTTGTGTTGGCCATCCTCACCATCCTCCTCGGATCCGGAAAGGTCACCGAGAAATGGATGACACTCGACAGGATCTGAAACCCATTCATCGATTCCACCACATCATACGGTGGGATCGATAAATCCTATTTCTAACTATTATTATTGTACGAACATAGAAAATGCGTAACTGTTTTATTGGGGTTGCCCAATCCCAACCCCGATGGATGAGAAATACACATTCGCATTAAGAAAGATCGCCCTTCTCGGCGGTATCGACGACTTAATCGCGATATCCTCACGTGAATTGGGCGACGCATTGAACATGAGTCAACAATCCGCATCGAAGAGGATCTTGGAACTGTTGGATGAGAAGCTCATCACGCGTGACCTGGGCGCCAGGAAACAACGCATAAAGATCACCGAGAGAGGTGTCGAGGCACTCAAAGAGGAGTACAACGAATATCGTCGCATCTTCGAACTGGAGGACCACATAGTGATCCACGGTGCCGTCACATCCGGTATGGGCGAGGGCGGATACTACATCTGCCAGGAAGGGTACATGAGACAGTTCGAGAACGTCCTCGGATTCAGACCCTACGAAGGGACGCTGAACCTCACCATCGACAAGGAGGACATCGGCAAGCTCGACCTCATACGCAGCACGTCGGGATTCACCATCCACGGATTCACCGATGACGGCAGGACCTTCGGCGATGTGATCGCTTACAAGGCGAGGATCAAGAACATCGAATGCGCCGTGGTCGTACCGGAGAGATCCCATTACAAAGAGGTCATCGAGATCGTCTGTCAGTACCATCTCAGAAGGACCCTGAGCCTCGTGGACAACGACCGCGTGGATCTCAGAGTGGAATTGTGAATGGGGTGTATCACACCCCATCCATGATCAAACAAGTTTCTTCATGACGGATCTGAACACGCAGAGTCCGTCGCCTTCTTCCGAATCGTATCCTCTGGTCCAATCGGGATGAGTGAACCTTGTGAGCACACGTTCCGGGTGCGGCATCATACCCAACACGTTACCGGCGGGGTTGCATATACCTGCGATGTCGGACGGAGACCCATTGGGATTCCACGGATACTTCGCATCCTCCCCGTTCTCGCCGACGTACCTGAAGACGATCTGATCGTTCTCCTCCAGCCTGTCCACGAATCTGGGATCCATGCTCAGCAGCTTACCCTCGGCGTGTGCGGAGGGTATCATGAGCACCTTCTTCTTCGGTATGTCCGATGTGAAGATGCATTTGCCACGGTTATCGTTCCTCAACAGTGTCGGACGGCACTCGAACCTGGCCGAATCGTTGGTGTACAACGCGGCGGTGGGTTCCGGTGACATGACATCGTCCAACCCGGGCAACAATCCCAGCTCCACCAGGATCTGGAATCCGTTGCATACGCCCAGCACGGGCTTCTCCGATTCCACGAACCTCCTTATCTGGGGTCCGATCGCGGACCTTATCCTGGCAGCGAATATCGCACCCGCTCTGACGTAGTCTCCTGCGGAGAATCCTCCGGGGAATGCGAGTATGTCGTAATCCTCGATGTCCCTCTTGAGATCCGACGGGGATTGCCCGGTCAGTTGTTTGAGATGGACCTTCTCGGGCGATGCGCCGACCATCTTGAAGGCCTCGTACATCTCGTCCTCGCAGTTCGTACCCTCGATCCTGAGGACACATACCTTGACGTCCTCTGGCCTCATTGGCGTCCACCTCCCATGAGGTTCCACATCGGTTCGTTCCATGCCTTCGTGATCTCATCCAGCGAGAGATCGATATCCGTACCTTCGACGACGAATCTGTCGCCTCCGGTCCTTCCGATGCATACGGCATCCTTGCCCATGATCCTCTCGAACTCTGCGGCATCCTTCTCCGACACCTCTGCCAACCAACGTGTGTTACTCTCCGAGAACAGTCTCCTCTCCATGCACATATCCTCCATGGATCCCAGATCAAGGACCGAACCGATGCCTCCGGAGATGCACATCTCCGCTGCGGCCACGGCCAATCCTCCGTCGGAACAGTCGTGACATGCCTTGACGAGCCTGGAGTCCATGGATGCGAGCATCTTGTCCATCAGCCTCTTCAGGTTCTCGGGGTCCACGCCGGGTACGTCACCGCCACTGCCTCCGAACTTACGGAAGAAGAGGGATGCGCCCATCTCGTCCTTCGTGCTTCCCACGATGTAGAGTCTGTCGCCCTCGGATTTCATATCCGCGGTGACCGCTTTTCTGACATCATCGATCAATCCGCATCCCAATATCATGGGTGTGGGCAGTATACCGACCCCTCCGGGTGCCTCGTTGTAGAGACTGACGTTACCCGAAGGTATCGGGAGGTTGAGGTCCCTGCACAGTTCTCCGAGGCCTCTGACAGCTTCCCTGAACTCACCCAATCTCTCGGGTTTCTCCGGATTACCGAAGTTGAGACAATCCGTGAGCGCATTGGGCCTCGCTCCCACCGCCACTATGTTACGGCATGCCTCATCGACGGATGACCTTCCGCCGTTGTATGGATCCTCTGCCGTGAACCATGGGTTGCAACCGACGGCCGCCGCCAACCCCTTGTACCTTCCGGGGACGGGCATGAGGACGGTCGCGTCACCGGGACCCGTCCTGTTGAGCTTCCCGACCATCGGATGGATGACCGTGGATGCCCTGACCTCATGGTCGTATTGGCGTATCGCCCATTCCTTGGATGCGATGTTGAGATCCGATAACATGGATAGCATCGTACCGTTGTCCGCCTTCGCCGTCGGGAACCTCTCGTCGGCCTTCGTGGAGACCTTGGGGATCGTGTACGGCCTGTTGTACACCGGTCCGCCCGTGAGGAACTCCAGATCCATATCGAAGATCATCTGTCCGTTCCAGAACAGACGCGTGTGCTTCGTGTCGGTGGTCCTGGCGATCGGCGTGGCGAGCACATCCCACATGTCGAATATCTCGAGGACCTTGTCCACATTCTCGGGCTTGCAGGTGACCATCATACGCTCCTGGGATTCCGAGACCCAAATCTCCCATGGTGCGAGACCGTCCTCCTTCAGAGGCACCTTGTCGAGATCGACGTCCGCTCCGCATCCTCCTGCGTCCAATGACATCTCTCCCACGACACAGCTCAATCCGCCTCCTCCGAGGTCCTTCATACCTGTGATCAATCCCCTCTTGTTCACCTCGAGACATGCGTGTATCGTCGGTTCCTTCGTGATCGGATCGCCCAACTGCACCGCACCCCTCGAATCCTCGTCCGATGTGGATGTGAGGTCCGCCGAGGCGAAGGTCACACCGTGGATACCGTCCCTTCCGGTACGTCCTCCGAGGAGGATCATGACATCCCCCGGTCCGGAGGCGTAGTTCACACCGAGCTCGTCCCTCCTGACGATACCGAGGCATGCCACGTTGACTAGACAGTTCCCGGCGTATCTGTCATCGAAGAAGAAACCGCCCGAGATCGTCGGTACACCGACACGGTTACCGTAGTCCCTGATACCGGAGACCACACCGTTGACGAGATAACGGGGATGCTTCATCCCCTTCGGGATCTCCTTCTTCGTATCGATCGGCCCGAAGCACAGCGGGTCCACGAGACCTATCGGCTGTGCTCCCATGCAGACGACATCCCTCAGGATACCGCCGATACCTGTGGCGGCACCTCCGTAGGGTTCTATCGCCGAGGGGTGGTTGTGACTCTCTATCCTCAGCGCATAACCGTAATCGTCATCGAAGACCATCACTCCCGCATCCCCTCTGGAGAGGATGTCCGGACGGTCTATGGAGAAGATGAATTCCTTCAAAATCGGTTTGGAACTCTTGTAACAGCAGTGTTCGCTCCATGCCTGTCCCAGCGATTGGAGCTCCACATCCGTGGGATTCCTGCCTTCCTTCCTGAAATAATCCACGATCGTCCTCATCTCGTCCACCGAAAGGGCCAATCCCATGGTGGAGGATATCTCTTGCAACTCCTCGTCCGTCGCACCGAGTATGTCGACATCGAAGAGGGAGAACGGGACGTCGCGTTTGGTCATCAATCTCTCAACGGACATCTGATCATCTCAAAATGACTTTGTAGTTCTGAATGACAGGGTTCGCAAGGAGTCTCCTGCACATCTCCTCGCCGGCCTCGACCGCCTTCTCTGGAGGCATATCAAGCTCGATGTCGAAGACCTTGACCGACTTAACGGACTGCACTCCCTCGAAACCTAGGGATTCCAAGGTCTTCATCGTGTTCTTACCTTCGGGGTCGGCGACCCCTTTCTTCAATTCGATTCTGATCTCGATTTGGGCCATCGTTTCAGTGTACGCGTGCGAGATTATAATAATGATTGGTGTGGCCCGTGCTCATACAGCACCAGGGTTCGTCTTTATGAAGAACTCGGAGACGTCCCAATCCTTATCCTCTTGGACCCTCTGGTCCTTGTCCATCCTCACGCCCAACGATATCGCCACCTCCTTGAGGTAACGCCTCGCCTCCGGGGACCCTTCGAACTCCTCGACCTTGGCACCGGATATGGTCATCTTGCCCTTGAACGAACCGATCACCCTCGTGCCCCTGAATATGATGTTGCTGCTGGAACGGACATCGTTCTTGATCATGTCCCTCAGATAGACGTGGAGACTATCCTGCGTGTTGAGCAGGAACATCTCGTTACGCACCATGTCTATGGGCTTCCCGCAGTCCTCCTTCAGCATCCAGTACACGGTGGGACTGTCGCGCATGAAGAATCCCTTGACAAGGAATCCCTCGTCCTCCAATCTCCTTAACAGGTCCCTCACCACGGACATCCTGAACCCAAGCATGGATGCCAACTGTTCTGCGCTGAATATACCGAAATCCGAGAACATCAGTCTGACTATGCCCATCATGGCCTCGTTCTTGTCCATCCTCGGTGCATTCAGTGCGTTGTATGCGGATGATGCGTCCTGATAGACCACGGATGCGTGCACCAACGAATTGATCGCCTCCACCGTCCTCTCCTCGGAGAACGGCGAGTTGTTCACGATCTCCTTCCTGGATACGGGCTGACGGTCCTTTATGATCGTCAGTACCGCCCTCATGGTCTCGTCCACCGGACTGTCCTTCGCCGAACGGTACATGGCCATGAACTCGGGTGTGGTGTATCCGCTGTACGACGGGATTATGAACGTCCTCACGATGTTGCCGCACTCCATCTGCTTCTTCATGGACGTCCTGTCCTTGACCCTCGTAAGGATCTCGGCATCGTTCCTGATGTATCCGCGTGCCTGTATGGCGGATGATACCGTCGCATACCTCTCATCCTGTATCACATGCTGTTTCCTGAACACGTAGCTCAGGAACTGGGCCTCGCTCAGCGTGAGATCCTCGAACCTACCCTTCGCATAGAAACCGTTGACGAAGTGGTATCCGTTCTCCTTGAGGATGTTGACCATATCCCTGTCGAGATCGGCGGCATCCTTGGAGAGGATCTCCCTGATACGGATTATCTCCGTGCCCTTCATGTTATAGAATCTCATGAAGTTGTCTATCCCCTTCAGCACCGCAGGTAACATCGACGGGTCGTCCATGTCCATGGATCTGACCTCTATGCATCCGGACATCTCCCAGACCTCCAGTGCTCCCACGACACGGCTGTCCCTCACGAGGGGATAGATCCATTTGTCACCGTAACGGGACGATATCTCCGCCCATTTGGATGCAAGATCGGGATCGAAGAGCGAGTATACGCGTATGCTGTCATCCACCGGTATCTGTTCGTTTATCTTGGGGATCTCGTCGGACATGACCAACATGGGTGTCTGCCCGTCACCCACCAATATCGTACTGGCGCCCATGGATGTGGCCATGGATATAGCCTCATCCGCCGATACACCGATTATGTACCTGAGTGCGGTGGCCGGTATCGGACCGTACGCACGGACGGCCTGCATCATCAGTTTGGGTATCGGATCAGAATCCACCTCATTGGGAGTGTAGACCTCGTAATCGTTCTCGGTACCCCAATCCTCCTTCTCGCCGAACGCACGTATGACCTTGAGTGCCTTGTCGAGACGGAGGATCGATGCCTTGACCATCTCCTTGTCCTGACCGGTCTCGCTGACCAACTGACGGAGCGTGGCGGACCCCATACCCGATATGACCTTCAGCAACTGCTCGTCCTCAGGGAGTATGGCATCATGGTTGAGGCTCGCCATCATATCGCCGGTCTCCGCCTTGACGTACCTGACCCTCCCTCTCAGGAATCTTCCGAGGAGGATGTCCCCGTCCATACGCATCCTGTACCATTCCTTGAGATCGAATCCGTCCACTCTGTTGAAGACGTCGATCTCGCTGCCGGCGGAATCGTAGTAGTCGAAGAACTCGGATATGTTCTTGAATCTCGGACATTTGTAGAATCTGTATCTCTCGACCGTCTCGTAGTCGTAGACGTTGTTCTTACCCGCCTTCAACCTCATGTGGTCGATCTTCCTCATGTACTGGTCGTTCTCGGAGATCAGGAACCTGCCGCACACCACCTCCTCCTCTGCGACCAATGCCTCCAACGATCTCTTGACCTGAGGCTCGGCCAGAGAGAGTGCGTATGCGATCTCCTGCATCGTGGCGGGTGCGAAGCAATCCAGGAACCTCACTATTATGCGGTCCACCGACTCGTCCTCATCGGCGAGACCGTCGAGATACCTCGCATACTCCCATTTGTTGTTGCCGGATACATCGACCCTGGTGACCAGGTACATCGATTCCAGCTTCCTCATGCATCTGAACGCCACATCCTCGTCGATACCCGATCTCACGGATATCTCGCTCAATGTGGATGCCTCATCGGTCACGGCATCCAATACCTTATTGTCATCATCGGTCAGGTCCTTCTGCTTCCTCGTGGCCGCCGCATAGTACGGGATCTCCTCCGACAGCATTATGTGCGGATCGTCCAGGAACACCGTACCTATGCTCCCTTCCCTGAACAGTTCCCTGACCCATCCGTCCACCGTCCTCTTGTCGACGTCGGAGTAGGAGTAGATGTTCCTGCCCCTCTCCCTCATGGCCTGCAACGGTCCGGTACGCGACAACACCGTCAGGACATCCGACTTATCCGTTATGCGTCCGACCTTCTCCCTGAAGTACGGGACCACCTGGTCCTCGTCGAACTCGAACTCCCTGATGCTGTCGCCCATCGCGCGGTACAGCACCTTCCTGTGGAGCTCCCTCAGCAATGCGGAACGGTCCTCCATCAGCACGATGTCCGAGAATCCCGACAATATGACTGAGTGTGCGAACGGGGACGGCGTACCGTTGTATGCGACGGTCGTGAGATGCATCTCGCCGCTCTCGATCATCCTCAGGACGTGCTCCGCGTTCTTTATGTCCATATCATCCTCGAGCACCTCCCTGTAGGTCTCCTCGATCACCGGCATGTTCTCCATATCGGACAATGCCTCCAGGAGGTACGACGATCTCGTCTGCTGCCTGTTGACGGATATCGGACGTCCCATGTAGTTCCTGAGGATCATGAAGCTCCTGGATGCGGTGTGCCTGAACCTCAGTTTGAAGATCTCCGAATCCTTGATCGCCTTCCTGAGTATGGTCTCGATATCATCCGATGACAGCATCGACGGGACCTTGGTTATGTCTATCCTCCTGGACATCCCGATCATGAAGTTGTCATCGGACATGGTGACGGATACGTTGACGCCTATGGCGTTGGATATCCTGTATGCATACCCTCTCGACAGGGCATCGTTCACCCTCCTGCCGAAGGGGAAGTGGAATATCAGCCTCTGATTGTCGGACGGGTCGATGTATTCCTCGATCACGAGGTCCTTGTCATCGGGTATACGGCCGGCCACGGCCTTCTGTTCCCTGAAATATGAGATGATGGACCTCGCACAACCATCATCTATGTCGAAATCGTTGATCAGCTCGTCCTTGAGATCGTCCTCGTCCCTGTCGAGGTTCTCGACCATCTCCCCTCTGAACCTTGCGACATCCATGGACAGGTCGAAGCTCCTCGGGAGCATCTCTCCCGCCCATGACGGGACGGTGGGCTTCCTTCCGGTGGCCTCCTTGACATAGGCCGTCATCCCTTTGGAACGTACGAACTCGAACGATCTCCCTCCGAGGACGAATATATCCCTCGCAGATAACCTCTCGACGAACTTCTCCGACAGCTCACCGACCATGGAACCGTGGTTGGTTATCACACGATAGTTGGCCTCCTCCGGGATCGTACCGAGATTCATGAAGTAGATCATCCTGGAACCCTTCTTCCTACCGAAGACGTTCTCGGCCTCGTCATACCATATCTTGGAGTAGACGCCCTCGTACTCGTCCTTGCTCCCGAGGTATCTGAGCACACCGATGAACTTCTCCTTGGGGAGGTTGCGATAACAATACGAACCCTTGATGACCCTGTATGCATCATCCACGTCCCAACGGGCGCTCAGGCTCATCCCCACGACCGCCTGCGAGAGGACATCGAGACAGTTCTCAGGTATGCCCACGCGATCGATGTCGTTACGGTGTGCCGCACGGCACATCACGGCGCATTCCACGAGATCGTCGGGATCGAATACCAACAATCTTCCCTTGGCGACCTTCCCGAAGCTGTGACCGGAACGTCCTATCCTCTGCAATCCCTTCGCCACGGATTTGGGTGAGCCTATCTGACATACCAGGTCCACCGAACCTATGTCTATCCCCAGTTCCAATGATGTGGACGATACGACGCACTTGATCTCCCCGCGCTTCAGTCTCTCCTCCACATCCAGCCTGGCCTCCTTGGATAGGGAGCTGTGGTGCACCTCCACATTGTCCAATCCGCGCTCCTTCAGCTTGTAGACGACGCTCTCCGCACCCGACCTGGTGTTCGTGAACACCAATGTGGTGTCGTGCTGATCGACCAGCTCCCTGAGCGTGTCGTACATCATCGAGTTGACGATATCGGACGAATGGGTGGTGACATCGTCCGTGGGACAGATCACCTTCAGGTCCAGGACCTTCTTCATGCTGGATTCTATGAACGTGACATCCCTCGTCTCCCCGTTCTCATCACACCCCACCAGGTAGCCTGCGATGGCCTCCATGGGAGCCATGGTCGCCGACAGTCCTATCCTCGTGAAATCCGTCGTACAGTATTCCCTGAGACGTTCCATGGTCAGTGAGAGGAACGCCCCTCTCTTCGAATCGCAGATGTCGTGGATCTCATCCAGGATCACCCACTCTATGTTCTGGAAGCTCTCCTTGAACTTGGGTGCCTCCAATATCAACGCCAATGATTCCGGGGTGGTTATGAGGATGTGCGGCGGATGCTTCACCATCTTCTGCCTATCGTACTGTGACGTGTCCCCCGACCTCACCGCGACGCGTATGTTGGGGATGTTCATGCCATGCGCCTCGGCGACCTCCCTCATCTCCGCCAGAGGCGTGTTGAGGTTCCTGTTGACATCGTTCGCGAGCGCTTTGAGCGGTGATATGTATATGCAATAGACGCGCTCCTCCAGTCTCCCCTCCGAAGCATAGCGTGTCAGTTCGTTGATTATGCTCATGAATGCGGTCAGCGTCTTACCTGAACCGGTCGGTGACGACACGAGCACGTCCTTCCTCTGATGGATGATCGGTATGGCACGTGCCTGTGGCTCGGTAAGGGAATCGAACCTCTCATCGAACCATGTGGAGACCAACGGTTCCATGAGGCCCATTACCTCTTCCTTGGTGTATGTCCTATCCACGCGTTGCATATAACATCACTCGATAATCCGATGCCCCTAAGCATATCCGCTTATTTATGTTTCGGAAGTGGTCGCGTCCCGTCGACGGATTTCCCATGGGTATGTCCAGCGTTCGGGCTCGTTAAACGTTATATAATGCGACACCTACCAGTATGCCGATGAACACAGCGATCATCCTGGCTGGAGGCGTCGGGAAGAGGATCGGGAATGACATTCCGAAACAATTCCTCGAAGTGGACGGTGAACCGATATTAGCGTACACCATCCAAGCATTCCAGGATCATGAGATGATCGATAGGATAGTCGTCGTCTGCGTATCCGGTTGGGAGGATAAGGTCAGGAATATCAAGGAGAGATATGGCCTGAGCAAGATCTGTTGCATCAAACCGGGCGGGAAGAACAGTATGGAGAGCATCTCGAACGGCATCTTCGGGATAGAGAGCACATCATCCCCGGATGACATAGTGATCATACATGACTCCGTACGTCCGCTCGTCGACGAGGAGACCATCACGGACTGCATCGAGGTGTGCAAGAAGTATGGGAACGGCTGTGCATCCGTCCCGATCCAGGAGACCATAGTGAAGACCGAGGATCATATCTCCAGCAACGTCAACATAGACCGTTCCGAAATCATGAGGGTACAGACCCCTCAGGCGTACAGATATGATATCGTCAACAAACTGTACAAGGATGCGTACGAGATGGGTATCCACGACTCCACCTATACCAACACCCTGATGATGCAACTAGGACATCCGATCTACCTGTCGAAAGGATCCGTGGTCAACATCAAGATCACGGTGATCGATGATATCAATCTGTTCAACATCCTTCTCAATTACTTCATCTCGAAGAGAGGTCGCTGATCGTCCTGGCGAGCCCCTCATCCAATGTGTATGAGGGCTCCCAACCCGTGGACCTTATCTTCGTTGTATCCAAGATGGCCTTCGTAGCCTTCGAGTAACCGCGCGACTCCACCTCGTCCGGCAGATCGAACACCACATCCACTCCGGCGATCCTCGATATCCTCTCCGCTAAGGACAGTAGTGTTATGTCGGAATCCTTGCCGGAGACGTTGTACGCCTCTCCCGATCCCCCGTTGAAGAACAGATGCAACATCGCATCCACCGCATCCATCACGTAACAATACGAGAACAGCTGTGTCCCCTTGCTCTTCAGCACAATGTCCTGTCCGGACACAGCCTTGAATAGGAACTGCGACATCGCCTTCGAATCATCAGGGCGTACCGATGGCCCGTATACGCGACTGAGACGGGGTATGACGAAGTCCAATCCCTTCTGTGACCCGTACGCATGACACAATGCCTCGCCCACGCGCTTTGATTCGTTGTATCCCGAACGCGTGGAACTGCAGTCGATGTATCCGCAGTACGATTCGTCGAATGCTTCCACGTCCCCTCTGTTCTCCCCGTATATCTCCACGGATGAAGCGAACACGAATCTGCCGTCACCGGCCTCCGATGCCATGTCCAAGAGGTTCTTGAGCCCGATGACGTTCGTCGCGATGGTCCCGATCGGATCTGTGGAATATGCCCTAGGGTGCGTATTGCTGGCACAATGGAACACGGTATCGCAGGAGATGTCACCCATCGGCAGATTGACATCATGTGATACGAGCCTCAGACGATCGGAACGATGCAGGAACGTATCCTTCAACCTACCCATGTCCCTGGACATGGCGGTGACGTGGAAATCGTATTCCGATGCTTTGTACACCAGCACATCCGTCAATACGGAACCGATCATCCCGGAAGCACCTGTGACGAGCACATCCCTTCCGGAGAGCCTCTCCCACGGGTATTCCCTCCCAAGTATACGCTCGAGATCCTTCCTGTATCCGTCCGTCCTCATCATCGGTACCTGATGGACATATTGCTATTTGTCAGATATCATGTCGTCCCATCGCCATCCTAAGACGTCGACGTGTAACCCCACATATATCGATCACTTGAGCGTGTCGAGATACTCCATGAAGCTCTGCTTGTTCTCCAATGCCGTGGTCGTAGGCCTACCCAGGTCGGCCCTTGACCCGATCGAACACCTCACCTCGATGAAGCTCAGTTCACCCTTGTCCCTCGCTGCCTTCAGCGCCCCATCCAATTCATCGAACGTGTCCACACATACCGCATTCGGATAACCGCATGCAAGAGCGATCCTCACCAGATCGATACTGCCTGCGACCGTGGGCATACCGCCGACCGATTCGTGCGCAGAATTGTTGATGACGACGTGGATCAGATTCTTTGGTCTGTTCGCACCTATGACGGCCAATGAACCCATATGCATGAGGACGGCTCCGTCACCATCTACGCACCAGACCCTCTGGTTCGGTTTGTTGATCGCCACACCGAGAGCGATGGAACTGCTGTGTCCCATGGAACCGACGGTCAACAGGTCATACTTATGGCTTTGTCCATTCGCCACCCTCATCTCGAACAGCTCACGACTGGCCTTACCGGTAGTGATTATGATCGGATCCTCTCCGCTGACTTCGGTTATGTGTCTGATGACGTCCTCTCTGGCCATCGTGTTGTCATTGTGATACTTGGTCCTCGAGTCGTAGGTCAAGGCACCCTTACGGATGATGAAGGCCACATCCTTGCCCTGATCCAGGGTGGTCCTGAACTCGGACATCTTATCCATCACCTCATCGTCCGTTGTATCCGGCCCGATGATGAAGCTGTCGATGCCCATATCATCCAACAATCTGACGGTGACCTGCCCCTGATAGATGTGCTGTGGTTCATCATGGACACCGGGCTCACCACGCCACCCGATCACGAATATGACGGGTATGGCATAGACCCTGTCATTGAGCAGCGATGCCACCGGATTGATGATGTTCCCCTCCCCGCTGTTCTGCATATACACCACAGGGACCTTACCAGTCGCGAGATGATATCCTGCGGCCAACGCTACGGAGTTACCTTCGTTCGCAGCGATTATATGGTGCTCCGGATCGATACCGTACTCATCCATCAAGTAATTGCACAGTGCATTCAGCTGACTGTCCGGTACACCCGTGTAGAAATCAGACCCTATGATCCCGATTAACGTCCGCACTTCCATGATACCCACCGATCATAATTCGTCGAACATCGTGATGATGTCCTTGATAGGCATCAACCTGTCATCGACCTCTTTTGCACGATGGTTCTTGAGGATATCCTCTGCAGTCTGCTTCATGGCCGGGAATGCCGACCTTATTAGTTGATTCGCATAGATGACGATCCTCACACCGTGTTCTGCCAACTCCTCCTCGGTGATGGTGTTGAAACTGGATGGTACCACGATGATCGGTGTGTCCTCATCCTCCTCTCTGAATCTGTCGCAGAACTCCAGGATCTCGGCGGGATCCTTCTTACGGCTATGGATCATGATGCCGTCCGCACCTGCCTTGACGAAGGCCCTGGCCCTTTCGAGCGCATCATCCATGCCCTTCTCCAGGATCAGACTCTCGATCCTTGCGATGATCATGAAATCATCGGTCAATTGGGCCTTCTTCCCTGCTGCGATCTTCTCGGCGAATTCCTCTATCGTCGCCTGTGTCTGTTCGACGTCCGTGCCGAAGAGACTGTTCTTCTTCAATCCCTTCTTGTCCTCTATTATGACGGCGCTGACGCCCATACGTTCGAGACTGCGCACCGCATAGACGAAATGCTCGGTCAATCCGCCGGTATCCCCGTCGAATATGATGGGTTTCGTCGTCACTTCCATGATGTCGTCGATGATCTGAAAACGCGACGTCAGATCCACGAGCTCGATATCGGGCTTCCCTTTCGCAGTGCTGTCGCACAGGCTCGACGACCATATGGCATCGAATTGATCCAACACCCCATCATGTTCAACGACGGTCTTCTCGACGATCAATCCCGTCAATCCATCGTGTGCCTCCATCACCTTGACGACCGGGGTCATTGATATCAACTGACGAAGACGTTTCCTCCTGTACTCCGGCATGGCCAATCTCTCACGGAGCTGGAGATCGATCTTCCTGACGTTCTCGTTGTATGTATATGGGACGTCGACCAATTCGCCACCATATTCCTTCAACAATCCCACGACATGTTTACGGATGGCCTCCTCAGGCCCCTCCTTCCAATTATCGCCGTGGATCACATAATCCGGTCTGATGCGTGGGATCACATCGTTGTAGAGCATATCATTCTGGATGATTACCTCATCCACACCATCGATCGCCTTGTACAGACGGAACCTCTCCTCTTGACCGACGGTCGGGAATCTGTTATATCGTATCAACGCAGCATCCGAGAGACATCCTATGACGACCCTGCCCATCTTGCGGGCCTCCTCGACTATCCTGAGGTGTCCCTCGTGGATGACGTCGGTACAAAAACATGCATACACGGTACTCATATTATCCTCCTCTCAATCCCTGTATGTGACCGGGATGCTCACCCCGGTCCTTATGAGTGCTTCCTTGAATACGACGAAGAAATCTTCTATGTCCTTCACGTCGATAGCACCGAGGGCACACAGGCGGAAGGTGTTCGTCGTACTTATCTTCCCAGGATATATCGTGAAACCGCGCTCATAACAATAATCATGTATGGCATCGAAGCTCCAATTCGGATCATCCGGATATATGGCGGATGATACGAGCCCTATCCTCCACTCCGGTCTGATCACCTGTCTGAAACCAAGCTCGTCCAACCCTTCGTTTATCGCATCGAATACGCGGGTGTGACGCGCCCACTTCGCCTCCTCTCCCTCGGCGAAATATTCCTTGAGGGCCTGGATCGTCGCATATATGGTCTGTACCGGAGGAGTGAAATGCATCTCGCCCGTCCGTTCGAAATGATCGTACTGTCTGTACAGGTTGCAATAGTAACTCCTCTTCGGATAGTCCTTGCTCGCCTCGATGATCGACCTGTCACCTATGACGAAACTCAGCCCCGTGAACGACATCAGTCCTTTCTGTGCCGATGCCATGCAGAAATCGATGTTATCCTCTTCGATGTTGATGGGGCGCATGGCATAACTACTCGTGGTATCCACTATGAACACGGCACCATACCTGTGCGCCAATGCACCGATCTCACGGATCGGATTCATGATGCCCGTTCCCGTCTCATTGTGGGTCGCATAGACCAATGCGATGTCGGGATCCGAACCCAACACCTCCTCGATCTTCGTGAGATCCGGCCTCTGATCGATCGGGAATCTCAGATCGATATATGGTAACCCATAGCATTGACATATCTCGACCGCCCTTGTGCTGTACGCACCATTGTTCACGACCAGGATCTTCTTCCCCTCGGGTAGGAGACTGTTGATGCACACATCGATGTTGATCGTACCTGAACCGCAGAAGAGCACACTGGTGTATTTCTCTGGATCGCCATGGACGATCCTCACGAGATCCTCCCTCAGACCTTTCATCAACCCGGCGAAATCCTTCTCACGGGGACAGATGTCCGGTACGACCTGTGCGTACTTCACCGTATCCGTTGTCGTGGACGGGCCAGGATTCAACAATACATTCCTTTTGATAGGTTCCATCTTGTGTCCCCTCATAAGTCGTAGGCTTTGTCTATCGCCTTTAATTCGCGGAATGTATCTATTTCGATAATATCCTTTTCTTCACACCCTCTGACATAGATCCTGTACTCCCCCTTATGGATCTGATTGGGTACCGTCTCCCAATATCTGTCCTTCCCGCCAGGGGAATGGAATGCTTCCTCCAGATCATCCGCGAGCCTTGCACCATCCACAGCATTCAGATAGTATATCCCCACCATCTGATAGCAATCCGTACCGCCGATCTTCTCTTCATCCACATAACCCTCATCATCCACCGTCAACACCCAATCATCGGAATGCTCCTTATAGATCCCGAGTACATCGGAAGAATAGTGGTATCTTGTGATGATCTTCGGATTCTTGATGAGGAGATCGGACTCCAGCACATACGAGTTCCCCAACAGGGATTTGGCACATAGGGCCGATGAGATGTTGTTCGACCGATCGTATGCGACATTATCGATGAATCTGATCATCGGATATTTGTACAAGAGTTGGTCGAACTGTTCACCGAGATATCCTCTGACGATGTAGATCTCGTCGATGCCGGCGCCCAGACAGGCGTCGATCAACGTATCGATGATACGCTCTCCATTGACACGCACGAGTGGCTTAGGCGTATTGATCGTTATCGGGACGAGACGACTCCCGAATCCTGCTGCGATGAAGATCGCTCTCCTCACCCTATATGGTTCAAGGGCCTTGAGACCATCGGCAGTTATCCTTCCATCACGGACGAAGCCCATCGTCTGAAGCTCCATCATGACATCATCCGTCACTCCGGAAGGGTCGTTACGATGGCCCGCATCTTGATCCGTATCATCCATCGTCGCCAGAGCTGACAGGGCATCGAACAGCCTTCTCGTGATCATCATCCCTCAACCTCCTAAGAAATGTACGACGGGTGAGTCCGTCATGATGTATCCCAACCATTCCCCGGATATTTCTATGTTTGCGGATGTCGAAGTACACTCTGGCGACCGTTCTCATCTGTGCGCATCATAACGATGTCCCAATCTTATTATACACGCAGACATCTGCATCGAAGGTGCAGAAGATAGATAGGGAGAGGCTCTACGGTGTCCGCAAGACATCCGAATACGATAATGCCTCTGCGAAATACATATTCACACCATTGAGCAGAGCACTGTCTCTCTTCATCGTAAGACTGCCTGTCACGCCCAATCAGGTCACCATATTCTGGGGACTCCTGATGATCGCCTCATCCCTCCTGTTGATGTCCGGGGATCGGATACTCAGCACCATCGGTGGGATAGGCTGGATCATCGCCTATGCGCTGGACTACACCGACGG
>CAVGUW010000001.1:66124-172991 GCA_963632775.1 Bacteroides salyersiae
TCAACCCCCTCACGTTCACCAATATGAAGATCCTGTTGCCGATATTCGCGGTGTTGGATCTCATGAATGTGTTCGTGATATTCTACGGCATATTCTATCCCATGGCGGCATTCGCGAGATACGTCATGCTCTACAGGATGGTGCCGGGAGTCGTCAAGAAGTGATCAGTATGCGTTCCCCGTAGACCGCACGCGGGGATCCGATGTATCCGTATATCACGCAAGATCCGCCGATCAGGTCTATGTCACCGCTGTTATCGCCCCTGGTATCCCCTGCATGCGAATAGAACATCTCAGACGAATAATCCATGCCGGACGCTATCATCTGTGCCACGAAATGGTCGAAGTGGGAATGGTTCGTGATCGATACGCCGAAGTTGATGACCATACCGCCTCTGGATTTGAACATGACAGCGGACGAATACCCATCATCGGATACGTAACCCAGGTTCTTAGCATCGGAGAATCCCGTGATATCGATTCCGAACGTGTACTCGTTCATGTAGAAATTGAGGGAATCCCTTATCGCCTCATCACATCCGCCCGTCGCATACATCCTGACCTTGGAATCGTTGAACGAAGCATCATCGACACCTGCGAACAGACCGCCATATCCGATGACCTGCTCGATATCATCCTTATCGGGACCATGCGAGACGTATTTGCCGAGACAACCGGATTCGTTGATCAATACGCCCCCTCTATCCAACCAATCCACGATCGGACATCCTGCCGTACCGTCGTACAGTATGTCGGGAAGTGCTCCCGAAGCGAAGAGCAATGCGGTGGTACCGGGATCGTACGTCCTCATGACCTCCAACATCTCCTTTGCATTGCAACATACGGAGTCTATCCCACGTATCCTCAGTTGATCCGGCATATCGCGGATCACCTCCTTCTGCAGAGGTATCGATGTCAGTGAAGCGTACGATTCGTCGAAGTACAGCACCACCTTCTCGATGAAGAAATCGCCCGTGACGGTGAATGCGACGGTCCTCGTGGGCGATCCCGTGGTGGAATGGTGGGAGTAATGCACGACATCCCCGTCCCTCTCGAAGGTGATGTCGTGATGATACGGTTCGGGTGCGAACGATATCGCCATACCCAATACGACGACGATCACGATGAGCAATGGCATCAGTGGGATATCCTTACCTCTCAACATACCACCTCCTCGCATACTCCAATACGGGGATCGCCAGGACAACGTATGCGACGATACTCTTGAACCAATTGTATGAGAGCGTCGAATCGATGGGATAGAGCGCGGCTACGAACGATTGCAGTAGATCCGAGAACACATACCCCCCATGGATGTACAGGACACTGCTCCATGTCGAGTAGGATGTGAATGCGAACACCGACAGGATGAGGAATGCTACGATAGCTATGACCTTCGACCTATACGGTAACAGCAATGCGAACGGCAACAGGACGAGATAGTACTGGATGTTACCGGGACTCAGCAACATCATCGACGTGAATATCGCGCTCAAAGCGATGAGTGCACTCGTCGAACCCTTGCCTTTGAAGAAGATTATCGCAGATGCGATCAATGAGCCGAGAACGATGAACGGTGTGATATTCAGAACGGAGTTGTATCCGGAGCCGGTACTGCCGGCACGGTTCGTGAGCCATATCATCGCTTCACTCAACTGACCGTTCAGGATCACCGGGAGGAACAGGACCATCGCCGTGACGCATCCCGCGACGACATACCGCATCGTATACCCCACCGATTGCGACTGTGCATGGGAGTACCCGACCATCAGGATGGCGAGGAATATCCCATATGGTTTCGTCATGAGCGACAAGGCCATCATCACACCGGCCCATGCCGGACGTTTCGTGATCATGCACAGGAACGACAGCAGGAACAACAGTATCTCCAGATTCTCGAACATCATACGGATCGATGAGATCACTATGGTGAACGGGCACAGGAACCATATCGTGAACATCCAGAACGCATGCCTCTCACTGTACAGCTCCTTCCCTATCTTGTATAATGTCACCGCGACCAGCAGATCGAATATGAACAGCACGGTCTTGATGGCCATCGCATACCACATGGACGGCAACGTGTTCGTCCAATCCAGGATCATGTTCTGCGTGACCAACTCCGGGACGTACTCTCCTAACGGTATGCCGATCATACCTATGACGGATGTGACTGCGGACAGTATGTATCCCCAGACCGGGGTGTAGTAATACCCGGGCAATCCATACAGACCTTCGTTCGAGAACAGATTCTCCGACACTATCACCCAATAGTTCACGTCAGTAGGATATGTGAAGAAGATCCCGACGACATACCTTATCACCAGGCCGATGACCGTCACTATCAGCAGATCCCTGCCGATCCTGCTACGTAGGAGATCGCATATGTTCGCGTGACCGTCGGTGTCTGGCGTATCTTCGCACATTGTTCAGAACCTCTGCATGAATCCCGGGAGGAATGTGTCCATCATCCTCTTCTCTTCATCAGTGAACATGAATTTGAACATGATGACAAGATACACGGCGAAGCTCACCGCACCGGATACCAATACTGCGGTCCATGTGGTCGGGAGTGTGTAGAAATGCGTTATGCATAGGCCGATCGCCATCGTCGCTATGAACACGGCATATGCCACCAACAGCGAACGTACATATCTGTCGTACGTACCGGATGTGAGTTTCGATGCGTATGCGGGGTAGTACACCATCTTCAACGCGACCATTGCGATCACCCATGCCGCACATGCTCCCAACGTACCCCACCCCATACCGACGAATATTGTCGCCAATATCACATTGAACGTACCCAAGGCCACGGTCACCATGGCCGTATGGCGCAGACGTGCATAGACGATCGGTATGCATATCATGGGGCTGGACACGCACACGCATACCTCTACCGGCAACATCAGGTAGAGCATCGAGTATATGTCCTCATATCCACTGCCGATCCATATCCCTATCACCTGTGGTGTGAAGAGAATCAGATAGGCTATCGGGAATGCGGCCAGGAGCCCTATGAACTTCGAGAATACCCTCAATGTCAGTATCATACTGTCGGTGTCACCGTTCGCATAATATCTGTATATCAATGGGACCACGGATGCGGAAACGGCCGTGCATGCGGTGTTGATCATCGACAATATGTTCGCGGCCACGGAGAAGGAGCCCTGTGCCTCGCTACCTATCATTATGTTGACGACGACCATCGATGTCTGGATGAACAGTAACGATCCCAACTCGGCTATGGTCGCCCATAGTCCAAGCTTGCCCATCTCGCCCAATAGCTTACGATCATAATATCTGGGGGAGAAGACGACCGTCGGGCACACCTTCTTGAGACAGACGATCATCATCACCAAGAAGAGTACGATGGTGACGACGTACGAGATACCGACTATGACCAGCGAAGGGGTATCCACGTAGAACAGGACCACCACGAGGGCGACCTGCAGAATGCACTGGATTATCCTCCCGATGTATGTTATGTACATCTTGTTGTACGCCATGAAGACGCTACCCATGCATGCGCTGAACGACAGCAACAGGGTGGAGGATATGATCATCAGGAATGTCAATTGAACGCTGAGATCGGACGTATCGCCCACGTTGAAGATGTACGGTGCGATGAACGACAGCACCAATACGAACGGCATCAGGATGGCTATGCATCTGGCCATACCGATGACCGATGATGTGTATGTCCTGTTCACGGCATCGGAATCACCATTCTGTACCGATATCGCGGTGTAACGGGCGAACGCTTCCGCTAGAGAATCGGACATCGCCAGAAAATACGTCGTGACGGCCGTTATCAGCGGGATGATGGCATATGTCGCCATCCCCAAGGTCCCTATGTAATAAGGGACCATCAGGAATCCGGCCAGGGCTATCACGATCGTACGTATGATATTGATCGCCACATTGATCGAGACCCTGCTGGAGAATGAATCATAGTATTCTTCCATCACATCCCGCCCAAGGTCCTACATGATGATTGTCCCAAATCCAGCACGGTGACCGGATGTCATTCGGCATTGGATGTGGGGATCCTTCTCGATCATCCCGGTCCACCATGATGATATCATGTATCGGACCGCCAGCTGACCGTAATCATACCTCTAGATACCAACAAGATTGTAAGATATATAAAGTAGCCACTATGTACTGTGTTGACACCTAACCTCGCCCGGTAGGAGAGGATCGGTTTCATAGGATATGGTATTAGATGAATGATGTACAGGCCATTTTGTTTACGATGTATGATGACATCAGAAAGATTCTGGAATCCAACAACATCACATTCTACATACACTTCGGGACCGCCATCGGTGCTCTCAGACACAATGGATTCATCCCTTGGGACGATGACATAGACCTTGCAGTATGGGAGGAGGATCTCGATAAGGTGAATGATGTCTTATCCAAACAATTGGATGAGAATCGCTACTACTATCATATCCCATCCGCAGATGCGCATCCACATGTCATCGCGAAGACGGATGACTTCGAGAATGACCTGAAAGAGAAGAGATGCCCGTTCATAGACATCTTCGTCATATCGAGATATCCATCCAAGAGGGTTAGACAAGTGCTGTGTGATACGTTCATATGGGGCAACACATGCTCCATCTGGGCGATAGATCACATCGATTCCATCCGTATCCACAAGATGCTCTCATGGATCCCGAATGTCTTCAAACGTCTGGCCGACTTCACCGTGAACAGGGACTCCGACCTCACCGTCATCTATGCGACGGAATTCAAAAAATACATCTTCAGAGGGGAATTGTATGGGGAACCGATGGATCATGTCTTCGAGACCACCCATGCCCCACTCCCGGAAGGGTATGACGAGTTACTCTCATCGATATATGGCGATTATATGACGCCCCCGCCCGAGGAGGATCGCCAAGGTGCAAGCGGATTCCCGTGCGGAGCATACAAGGATTACATCATGGAACAAAGGAAACGGCATACGGCCGAATGAGTTCCGGGCATATCCCTGATCACAGCTTCTTCGTGCTTGCGACAGGCTCCCATGCGTTCAGGTCGCAGTTACCGTCCTTCACGTACTTCTTGGCCTTGATACGGCAGTACAGCTCCATCATCACGGATGCGAACATCTTGAAAGGATGGAATCCGAGATCGCGTATGGTGTCGAAGATCGCTTCGACCAACATCTTCGGGTCCCTCGACGGGTTGTAGAAATTGCTCTTCTCGACCATTATCGATTGACCGATGTTCACGCGCAGCCTCTGTTTCACGAAGTCGGACACGGTCTCCGGGCCCCTGTTGAACACGGTGGCCTCGGGGGCGTACACGGACACATATCCGGCGGATTCGACGGCGACCCTGATGAAATCCTCGTCCGACTGGTATTGGATCGGTAATTCTATGCCCACATCACGGTATGCGATCAGTTCGCCTATCTTCGGACACCTCATCGCTATGTTATGGTGCAATGACCACACCATGTTCGATGCGAACCCTGCCAACGTCCTCTTGGTGTTGAGCGGTATCGGATGACCTCCGACCAACCCCACCTTCGCATCCCTGAACGGTTCCAACAGTCTCTGTAGACTGTCCTTCGATGCGAATGCATTATCGGCGTTCAGCATCACGATCAATTCCGTATCCTTGGCCTTCAGATAACAGTTCACGGCGGAGTTCTTACCCTCCCTCTTCTCCTGTCTGATCAATACGACCTCAGGATATTCTTCGGAGAGCGATGTGACGATATCGTCGGTACCGTCGGTACTGGCGCTCGATACGACGATCACCTTGTCCAGGATGAAACCGGATAGTTCCTGTTCGAAAATGGATCTTATGGACCTCTCTATCGCTCCCGCTTCGTTGTATGCGCAGATACCGATCGTGAACGCCAGATCCTCATCCATGGTCAGGTCGATGACGTAGATTTATTTAGGCGCTTTCGTCGGCGTGTGGTCCATCCGCACCATCGGCGGTCACACATCCCGTAGGATCGACATGGATCGGCCCTTTCAGGAACGAACGATGGGTGTAGATGTAGTACAGTATCAACAGGATACCGACATACTGTATCACGTTCCCTATCATCGCGAATATCTCCATGTATGTCAACGGCAGATCACCACACAGCATCTCGGTCGCCGCCATGACCGCATCCACAGAGATTATGCCTGTGAAGACCGCCAACGGCAGGAGCAGTGTGGACAATGCACTCGTCGACTGCATGAAACCACCTACGGACATCGATATCCAGGATCCCATCAGTCCCTTCGGCAACATCACGATACAATACACCAGGAACGGGAACAATGACATGGTGTACTGCGGGTTCGGAGGGTAGATGAACATCACCGTGAGAGAGACCAACGAGTACCACATGAATCTGTTGATATCGTCGCCCTCCGAACGATCCCTGATCAATCTCATGCCCAGGAACAACGACACCGCTATCGACACGAGTGTGACGATGACCGCACTGTAACTGATCAGATGGTCCAATATCCCTTCCTCCGACGATACCTCCGCACGGTCCGTCAGGAAACTGAATGCGGACATGATGTTGCCATCAAGTAAATGCGGCAACATGATTATGACCGACATGAGGAGTGCACCGGCGAATGCCTTCACCACGTTCTCCACGCCTTCCCTCTTATCAGCGCCCCTGGAGAAGGCATAGGCCACGATCGGGAAGAATACCAACGCCGGGAAGAACTTGTTGAGCACCGCAACGGCGAAACATGCTCCCGCCGACATGGGATGGTCCCTGCGAAGGAGGACTATCGACAATACCAACATGGTCGCGGAGACCACGTCCGGCATGCCCAACACGGTATACGATGCGAGTATCGTGGGACAGAGGAATGTCAATACGAATGCGAGTTGGGCCTTGCGCTCATCCTTCGTGACATCCTTGACCAACCAGTACATCAGGTATGCCAACACCACATCGAATACCATGATGACCAGTTTGTAGGACATCATGAACCCGATGGATGTCACGTTCGCACTGAAATCCATGTAGTTACCGTTCTCGTAACCGAGGAGTTCCATCAATCTGACGCCCATCTCCCCGATATCGAAGAAGAACGAATCGAACATAGACACGAATCCCAGGATGTATCCCCAGACCGGGGTGTAGTAATATCCTCTGAGGCCGTAGAGCCCTTCACCCATCTGGATGTTCTTCACGACGACCGCCCAGTAGTTGGTATCGTATAGGAATGCGAGCGTCATCATGAGGATGTTGATGATGACACCGATCACGATCGTCACGAGGATCGGATGCCTTATGCCGAGGATCCTATCCTTCAACCTTGAGGATTCAGACATCGAACGCACCTCCGTGAACGGTGTATATGCCACCTATGTACAGGTATACGGTGTCCCCGGTACCGTCGAATGTCCCTTTCACCGTCCCTCTACACACATTGCCTGAGATGTGCTCCACGATCGTCGTATCGTGACATATTCCCGAGGCGATGACCTGCCCTATGTCGACCATCTGTTCTATGGATGATTCGCCTGCGATGACGCAGATATCCCCGAGACCGTATCCCACGAATGCGATCGATGCATAACCGTCCTGCTCGTACCCGATGCTGAGATCCGACGAGGATACCTTCAGACCGTACGTGACACGACTGTTCTGCAGTGACAACGCCTCCCTGAAACCGTTCTTTATCTCGTGCTCTGCGACGAACGTCTCGCCGATGTTGATGGAACCATCGGATCCGAACAGCAACATCTGATTGTCCGATACGGTCACGAGACCATCATCGGAATGATAGTATCTCCCGACCTCCGAACCTACCCAATAGAGACGTCCTCCGCCGGATATCCATTGCAATAGGATATCATCCCCATCCCCGGTATACACCGACGACGGTAGCGCATATGACGACACCAATATCGCGTGCCCGCTAGGCGCATCCATCGTGCCCATGATGTAATCATACAACCCCTTGGAATCCGAGGATGATGTGTCGACACCTCTCGCCTTCAATTGTTTGGAGTATTGATCCGCGACGTACGACTGATCGTAGACATAATGCGGACCCCTGTCCTCTATGTCCCCGTGATGTTCGTCATACCTCTCGTCGACGAATATGAACACGTCCTTCACCACGCTGGAATTGGAGAATAATATCGCATCGAACCTGGACGAACCCGATGATCTGACGGAATAATGTACGCCGTCATCATCGGATGTTGCATCCACATCGAAATCGTATATGTCGACGGCGTAGATGCTGTACTCACCGATCACTATGATCGAGCACAGGATGACTCCTATCACCAAGAACACGTCCACGCGTTTCGACATCGACGTGCCATCGCCATACTGATATTTTAACTGTGGAGGGCGGTAGATAATATAAACCCGCAGACGGATGACGTTCCGATGAGGGACATATCCAAGATCGCATTGGCACTGACCGTGGTCGTATTGATCGCGGCCCCGTTATTCTGTGAATCGTCATCGGGCGATAGCCAGTCCGCATCGATAGAAGGGTATGTCAAGATCAACGGTGTCCTCACGAACAACGATTCGATAAGGATAGTCATCCACTACCCCATAGCATCCTCATCGGAATATGCGACCAAGAGCACCACGGGATTGGATTCCTTCGGTCATTTCAAGATCGACGGGATACCGAGCGGTACGGTGGCATCGTCCTGCCTGATATCGTTCATCCTGAACGGTTATTCCGTCAGCAACCTCCCGTCGCAGATACAGAGTACGACCGAGGTCATGGGCGGTCAGTTGTGCTACTACCTGTCACCATCCATCGGTACACTTGTGGCGAACACCACATACACGCTCGGGGACAACGACCTGTACTCCATCGCTATGACCAGCTCATACGGATCAGTGACCGGAAGGGTCGTGACTAACACGACCGTGCCCGTCGGACTGAACAGCGCATCGATAATCATCGAGACACAGAGTGGCAGCACCGTGGCTACGACGACCACATCGAACGGCGGATACTTCGAGATCGAGAGATGTTCCACGGGGACGTACGTCATCACCGTCAAGATGAACGGTTACGAGACATACACCAGTGGCATCACGATAGAGCAAGGGAGCACCACGGGCCTCGGTGAGATCCGCATGACCAATAACAGCGGTCTGTTCGGGATGGATCTAGGACATGTGCTGATGATCCTCGCGGCCGTCATCACCGCTTCGATCATCATCGTCACGACGTACCACATAATCCGTTCCAGAAGGAACTGATGGGGTTCATCTCTTCAGCGACTTCCTCACATCCTCGTAGAGACTGTTCCCGTGGCAATCCATCGCGACCACCAACGGGCCGAGATGATTGGAATCGAATCTCCAGACGGCCTCCGCCATACCAAGGTCCTTCCATTCCACGCCCTCGACCCTCGACAGTCCTTCCGCCAATGTCACCGCGGCACCGCCTGTGGCCGCAAGGTACACACAACCGCATTCCTTCATGGCCTCGGCGACCTCGGATGACATCCCGCCCTTGCCGATTATCGCACGTACACCGAACTCCTTGATGAATCTCGGTTCCAACGAGTTCATCCTCGCACTCGTGGTGGGTCCGGCCGCTATCAGTTCGTATCCGCCCTCGTTCTCGACTATTATCGGGCCGCAGTGATACAATGTGCAACCGAACAGACAGTCGGGGACATCCTTCCCCTCGTCGAGATACTCCATCGCACGGATGTGGGCCTCGTCCCTGGCGGTTATGACCTTACCGGTGATGTTGATGACCTCTCCGACCTTCAAGGAACGCACGGTCGCTTCATCCATGGGACTCTGTATGGATCTCATCATTCTCCCTCCTGTATGTATTCCACGGTACCGTTGGGCATGATCCTTGCGGTAGCTCTTCTGGTGGCCCAACAACCTATGTTGACCGCGACGGGGAGACTTGCGGTGTGACAGTATGCCTTCTTGATCCTGACGGCGAGGACGGTCGAGTTGCCTCCGAGACCCATGGGTCCGAGACCGCTCTCGTTGAGCCTCATGAACAGCTCCTCCTCCAGAGCATCCAATGCGGGATCGGGATTCCTCTTATCGATGGGCATGAGCAACGCCTCCTTCGCCATCTCCACGCATGTGTCCGACATACCTCCGATGCCGACACCGACGATGGACGGGGGACACGGACGTCCTCCCGCATTGAGGACGGTGTCGATTATGAATCTCTTCACGCCCTCCACACCCTCGGACGGATTCAACATGGCCAACTTGGTCATGTTCTCCGAACCTGCACCCTTCGGCAGCACGGTGATCTGCATGAAATCGTCATCCGTGGGAAGGTAGTGGATTATGGGCATCCCCTCTCCGAGGTTGTCTCCCGTACCCTCTCTCGTCAAGGGATCCACCGCATTCGGTCTGAGGGGGACCTCCTTGGTCGCCCTCCTCACACCGTTGGCGATCTCTTCGCGAACGGACGAATCGAACCTTCCGGAGACATAGAACACCGGTATGCCTGTGTCCTGACACATCGGCTTACCGAGGAACTCCGCCTTCTTCACATTGTCCATTATGCAACCCAATTGGGAATAGGCGATCTCGTTCGTCTCCCATCCCGCTGCGGCCTCGAGGGCCCATCCGATATCATGTGACAATCTGGTGTTCGAAAGGCGGAGGAGTTTGACGACCACCTCCTCTACTGTCTCTGGCAATATTATCATGATGTGGTCGCCATGCAGATACACGGATAAAACCGTGTCCATCTCAGAGATCGTATCTCTGGGCATATGCGCAGTGATACTTACCGACGGAGATGTACAACGACATACCATCACCGGTCATCGTGAAGCTGTCCGATACGCTCCTGTTGAACTCCGACTCGTGATAATCCACGACCGTCGTCCTGTATGTGAGTCCGGATGCTATGGTGATGGCCATGTCCTGTATCTGTCTCGTGGCGAACTCCCCTCCGAACACTGCGATCTGTCCCTTGCCGCACTCGACGAGTGTGACCGAGTTGTAACTCCCATTACGGTATCCGACGCCGAGGTACATCCTGTCCGCGATCTTGTCAGCGTTCGGGGAATACTTGCTTATCATCGATTGGAAGGAGAACTCCTCACGTAACTTCGAACTGGAGGTGGCACTCTCGGACGATGACGAGAAGTCCGTCGTGCCGATCATGGCCTGACCCATATCGATCTCAGTGATACCGTCCGGCGATGAGGAATATGCCCCTATTACATTCCCGGCCCAGTAGAGATATCCTCCGCCCTCGATCCATTTCATGAGGATATCATCCTCGATGAGGACATCCGGTATCGCACCGGAGATCATGACAAGTCCCTTACCTGCTATCGCTCCCGAGGATATGTCCTCCTTGAGGGAGTCCCTCAGTTGGACCGTATCGACGACGGAGACGTCCGTCACGCCCCTGAACTTCAGATTCTTCGTCAGCTGATCGATGTAATATGATTGTGTGAAGAACTGCGAACCTACGGCGGTTATGTTCTTCTCGTTGACGTTGGAGGCATATGATGTGTCGTAGTAGATGCGAAGGCTCTTCACGCCCTCCATACCACCGTTGTCCATCAGTATCGCCTGATGCACATACGCACCCTTGGCATTCACCGAATAATCCACCGAATCCCCGGAGATCGTCACATCGGATGAGAATCCGCGATCTGATGGGAGGTATGCATATGCCTCTCCCGCTATTATGATCGCCAGGATGACTATGACAGCGATGACCGAAAGGGATATCTTCCTCATCTCGACCCTCCTTTCAATATACGCATCCTCTCCACCATCGATGTGAACCTCGGATATCTGTCGCCGAACAGATCTGCAACCGCATACAGGACGAACAGCCATAGCATTATGGCCCATATGACGGCCGTCACCACGCCGATCGGCATGGAGCCGGAATGCCCTATGGTGGTGAGGAATGCGACGGAGATGTCACTGAGCCAGACGGGATCGACGATCCCGTAGTACACGGATGCCATGGCCAACAATGACGGACCGACGGAGAAGAATGCATCCACTATCAACAGTATCGACATCCAGGAGAACATCCTGCCGTACGACCTCCTGTCATCTGATATCATGGCGAACAGGATTATGGGCACCATGAACGATGGTGCGTATTGGTATCCCCTACTGATTATGGTCGCTACCGCCAGAAGGACGCCCCCATACAGATAGAGATATCTGTCGAGGTCCTCCCTCCTCCTGCCCATGCCGATGCATGACCACACCATCAGCACCACGGTCAATAGCAGCATCAGGATGAGTCTCACCGAGACCAATGTGTTGTACCATGCGTATTCGGTGACGGTGTCCATCCTACCTGTGAAGAATCCGAATGCGATGTCCAACTCCCCGTTGAGGAACTGGGGCACCAATATGATGACCGTGACGATCAATGCGGCGACGGCCGCCATGACGGTCCTCCTGATCCCTCCGTCCCTTCCGTGTCTCGCGAACAGATATGCCACGAACAGGAGGAGACATACGCTGGGGAACAGTTTCAACCAGACCGCCAGACCGAATGCGGCACCTGCCATGAACGCCCTGTCCTCGCGCAACAGCTGTATGGTCAACAGGAACAGTAATGTGGAGACGCTATCGAACTGTCCTTGGACGGATGACATGTAGATGACGATGGGACAGAAGCACCACATGGCCGCTGCGATGAGTCCCTTCCTCTCATTCTTGGTGAAATCGGTCACGATCTTGAACAGGACGTATCCCACTATCAGATCGCAGATCGCCATCGGCATCTTCGTGGCAAGAGCGATAGCGGGAGTGACGATCCATGCCCTCATGGCCGTGGTCTCCAACGGTAGCAACGATTCGAAGACGTCCCCGAACATGGGGATCGCACCCAAGGTCTCCACCACCATGTCCACGAACGACAGCAGATAACCCCATATCGGTGTGTAATAGTTAGCGTCCAGACCGTATATCCCGTTCCCGGAATTGATCGTCTGCATGATCCTCGGCCAACACTCCGGATCCCCGAGATGTGATAGGAACAACGTTGCCAACAGATGTATCACGAAGGATGCCACTATGATGGTCATCAATTTTCCCTTGGTGGTCATCTGCCGGAACATCACACCCACATCACCGTGGTCCGATAAAAAGGATGATGCACGATCGGAACGAATGCACGAATCGATGAAAAAGGCTCCAAAACATACGCAAATGATTGTTCCTTCACCCTAACTTATATAATACTAAACCAGAATAGGCATTGGCTATCGGGAAAAGGTCCTATCGGTTGATGGAACTCTTCTCAATCGCAGAGTGAGGTTATAGATTGACCGAGTACATCAGAGCTAGGGCTCCTCTGAGAATTGGTATCGCCGGGGGCGGTACGGATGTGGATCCGTACGCATCTACCAACGGCGGATGTGTATTCAACACCACGATAAACAAGTATGCATACTGCACCCTGGTGCCGCGTGACGACGATCTCATGAAGGTCAAATCACGCTATTTCGGCAGATACAAGGCCCGCCTGAACCACGTACCGTTGAAATTCGACGGGAACATGGACCTGGCGAAGGCCGTCGCCAACCATTTCGAGTTGGATCAGGGATTCACCATAGACATACACTCCGACGTCCCGTCCGGTTCCGGACTGGGGGGTTCGTCCACCATGATAGTCGCGATCATAGCCGCCGTTGCCGAATGGAAGGGCGTGAACATGACCAACTACGAGATGGCCGACCTCGCATACAGACTGGAGAGGGAGGACATAGGTCTCAAGGGCGGTAAGCAGGACCAATATGCCGCGGTCTTCGGAGGATTCAATCTCATAGATTTCAAAGAGGATGTCAAGGTCAACCCCGTGGAGATCGACGAACGGATCATAGATGAGCTCCAATGCCGTTCGGTCATGTGCTTCACAGGCATGTCAAGAGAGTCCGCGAAGATCATAGACTCACAGGTCAAGGCATTCAAGAACAACCAGAACACCGATGCTCTGGACCAATCCAAGAGACTGGCGAAGGATATCTGCGAATCGATAAAGAAAGGGAAGCTCGACGAGGCAGGAACGCTCCTCGATGAATCCTGGCAGTACAAGAAACAGTTCTCCAACAACGTCACCAACCGTAACATAAACTCCCTCTACAACATAGCCAAGTCACAGGGTGCGATCGGGGGTAAGGTCTCCGGTGCGGGCGGGGGAGGCTTCATGTATTTCATCTGCGAATACGATAAGAAAGCGATAGTGGCTCAGGAACTCAAGAAACATGGCGCAGAGGTCACGGATTTCATGTTCGAGCCCAATGGTGTGAAGACATGGAGGTTCAAGAATGAATGATTATATCGAGAATGAACTGAAGAAGAGCTCCGAGACCATCTCCAGGATAGATCCCATGGAGATAAGGAAGGCAGCGGACATCATCTTGGAATCACTGAGGAACGGTGGACAGGTGATCTTCATGGGCAACGGCGGATCGTCAGCCGACGCACAGCACATAGCTGCGGAGTTCTCCGGGAAATATCTCTTCGACAGACCTGCGATGGCAGGCGTATGCCTCTCCAACATAGCACCGGTCACGGCCATCGGTAACGATTACTCATACGACCTCGTGTTCAAGAGACAGGTCGAGGCCATCTGCAGGAAGGGGGATGTGGTCGTAGGACTGAGCACCTCCGGTAATTCCAAGAATGTCATCCTCGCCATGGAGGCCGCCAAAGAGAGAGGCGCCAAGACGTTGTCGTTCACAGGCGACGGTGGCAAGATGAGGGAGATCGCCGATCACGCCGTCGTCATACCGTCGAAGGAGACGCCTCACATCCAAGAAGGATATCTCGTCGCGTGCCACACCATGTGCGGCATAGTGGAGAAAGAGATGTTCGGTCTCTGAGGGTTCAGACCTTCCCGTCCCCTCCGCACATGAGCTTGTCATAGACCCTTGCGCAGAGTTTACCGAGTCTTCCCATCTGATGGAATGTAGTGACCACGACCTTGGGGCTTATGTGCGACTCACCGGCCGCCCTCTTCCCGAAATCGTATTTGATGGTGGCTATCTTGAGGTCCCTGGGGCCGTATTTCAGAAGGTCCATCAGCACCTTCCACCCTTTCCTCTCGACATCGTTCCAATGTTCCTTGATCACGGGTACGAACACATCGCACCTTCCTGCGTAGAGTCCGGACATGACATCCGTGGTGATGCTCTTCCTCAGCCTGAACAGGTACAGGTCGGCCATGATGTTGAATGCCCAGGATCCTGCCCAACGCTTGAGACCGAGTGCGAACCTGTCGTTCCTGGTACCCACGCATAGGTCGTAACCCTCCTCCATCTTCGCATACATATCACCCAATGCCGACGGCGGATGCTGGAAGTCGCAATCTATGGTCATGAAATAATCGGTACCGCATTCCACGATACCCTGGAAACAACTTATGGCGAGACCTCTGTCATTGGGATCCCTGGTGACCAACTTGGTCTTGGGATCGCCAAGCTCCTCTATGAGCTCCTTGGACCTGTCGGTCGAGTTGTCATCCATGAAGAAGATGTAGAAATCGGGATAGAGCTCCCTGATGGCCTTCGCCATATTCACTATGTTCTTCTCTTCGTTATAGGTCGGAATGATAACTGAGCACGTCCCTGCCATCTGCTTACCTTCGGTCATCCTATGATGATGCACTATTATAAGGTTGAGCCAAGGACGGGATCATCCTTTCCTGAACACGACGTACTTGCTGAGCACCCAATTCAGCACGATCTCGATGGCACTCGTGACGATCTTCGCCAGGAAACCATCCGTTCCGAAGAGGCTCTGATCCAATCCCAGATTGTACAGGATCGGGAACAGGACTATCGCGATCACACCGGTGAATATCCTGGCGCCCACGAATGAACCGAACTCCTTGATGACCTTGGTCCCATCCAACGACCTCGATTCGAACACGTACCATTTGTTCACTACGAATGCGAAGGACACACCGACGATCCATGACAGGATGTTCGCGACGTTTATGTCGAGACCGATCCACACGAACACCGCATAGGCCAGCCAGTTCACCACTGTCGTCAATACGCCGAACACCAGATAGAGGATTATCTCCTTGTGTTGCCTATACAGTCTGATGCATTGTTCCGTCGGATGCACACGACCGTATCATCCCTACCATATTTAACAGACATGACATGCACCGACGGGATATCCAAGGTAAGAAAGCGTTAATAATAGGGAACAACATGAGCGAAGCACGTGTGTCAGGTCATCTCTGACACAAAGGAGAGATTCAAAGATGACTGGACTTGAATTCCTTACGATCGTGATCCTGGCATTCGCCGTAGTCATGGTCCTGGCAGGTCTCTTCACCACTGGATTCGGATACGGAAGGAGCAGGGTAGCTGGAGTGATCATGCTCATCCTCGGTATCGTCGTCGGTGGTGTGTGGGTGCTCCTCAGCGGCAACGGCAACATTGTCGAACCCGTCTTCGATGTCGATGTCTGGAACGTGTTCTGGAATGGGTTCGTCAACCTGGTCGGTATCCTGATCGGTGCACTCATCGCTGTAGGTATCTTCCTCGTAGCGATATTGAAGAGTTAAACAAGGCCCCAACGGGCCTTATCTTTCTTATTATGAAGAATTATGGTAAAGGAGATAGGGTGGGGATGGACCCCGACCCGATCAGTTCACGTAGTCGAGCCAAGCCTCGTACTTGGGATCCTTTCCGCGGGCGATGTCCGCGAACTTCTCACGGATCTTCGTTGCGACGGGTCCGATCACACCGGTACCGATCTCCCTCTCGTCGACGGATGTGACGGGTGCGACCTCTGCGGCCGTTCCGGTCATCCATACCTCGTCGGAGGTGATGAGCTCGATCCTGCTGATGTTGGTCTCCTCCACCTCGTAACCGAGGTCCCTGGCGACCTGGATGATCGAGTTCCTCGTGATACCCTGGAGGATACTGTTGGATGGGTCGGGAGTCTGGATCTTTCCCTGCCTGTAGATGAAGATGTTCTCTCCGGTACACTCGGCGACATATCCGTTGGAGTTGAGCATGACGGCCTCCGATGCTCCGTGTGCGAGTGCCTCCTTCTTGGCGAGACATGATGTGATGTATGCTCCGTTGACCTTCGCACCTGCGGGTGAACAGAAGTTGTCAGGCCTCTGCCATGAGGATGTGACGATCTTCGCACCCTTGTCCGCACCCTTTCCGAGGTAGTTGCCCATGTGGACGGCTGTGATCGCCATGGATACGGGAACGCCTGTGGGGTTGATACCGACCTCCTCTCCCGAGAGGAAGATACAGGGTTTGACGTAATCCACGTTCTTGTTCTCCCTGACCGTCTGCTTGATGGCCTCCATGATGTCATCGAATCCGTATTCCTTGCCGTCGAAGACGAGCTCGATACCGATGACCTTGCATCCGTCCATGAGTCTCTTGACGTGATCCTTGAGCCTGAAGATGGCGGGACCCTTCGGTGTATCGTATACACGGATCCCCTCGAACACACCTGTACCGTAGTTGAGTGCATGCGCAAGGACATGAACCTTCGCGTCCGCCCAATTGACCATCTTTCCGTTAAGCCAAATCTTGTCCGTCTTGTCCATTTTTCACCATCTTCCGTTCAGCACGTTGATGCCTATGGAATACGGATTTTGATAGTTGTATATATGTTCTATCCGTAGACGGGGTTTCAATCATCTATGATATCCCTGACCGCATCGACAAATGTATAGTTGCTATCGACCTTGATCGATCTTACGCCTATGTTGTTGCCGAACTCCACATCCTTGTCGGAGTCCCCGATCATGAATGAGTATGCGGGATCGATGTTGTACTTCTCTATGGCCTTCAATCCCAACGATGGCTTGGGTTTGCGACAATCGCAGCCGGCATCCGGAAGGTGCGGGCAGTAGTAGATGTCGTCGATCACGCCCCCTCCGGTGGATAGGAGGTCGGAACGCATCTTGTCGTGGATGGCCTCCAGTCCCTTCTCGTCGACCATGCCCCTTCCGATCACGGATTGGTTGGTCACCATTATCACGAGATATCCCGCCCTGTTCAACCGTGCGATGGCATCCGAGACCCCGGGGAACAGCTTTATGTCCTCAGGTCTGGAACAGTGACCCACATCATCGTTGATCGTGTCATCCCTATCCAAGAACACCGCCTTCCTCTTGTATGCGCTACGGTCGACCGCACCCTCGATCCTCATCCCCGCGGGTATGACCGCACCGTCGCCTATGACCGTATCCTTCAATACCGCACCATCTCCCACGATGCATCCCTTCCCGAGGATGGTCCCCTCCAACTCGGCACCATGGACCGAGCAGTGGGACATGATCAGTGAATCGGTGATCCTCGACCCATCGATCGAACAATCACCGTGCACCACGGAATCCTTGATGTTACAATCGGACACCTCGGACCCGGAACCTGCGTAGAACGTACCGGATATGTCGCATGATACCACCTTGGAATCCTCCGGGCTCGTCTTCCTCGCCGCGGTCTCCAGATTGGCATGGAACAGGTCGTACGGTCTCCCGACGTCCCTCCAGTGACCATCTATCCTGTGCCCCTGTAACCTGTAACCCTTCTCCAGGAGTATCGGGAACAGTTCCTTGGATATGTCGAACGGTTGTCCCTTGGGTATGAAGCTCAGCACATCCTTGTCGATGATGTATACGCCGGCGTTGATCAGGTTGGAGAACGCCTCCTCCTTCCTCGGCTTCTCCTTGAATCTGGTGACCTTGCCGTCGTCATCCAATCCCACGATACCGAACTGCGTAGGGTCGCTCACGGTCGTCAATGCTATCGTGACCGATGCGTCATGCTCGAAATGGTCCTTTATCTCCTTCCCCACATCTATGTCGATGAACACATCGCCGTTGACGGCGATGAACACATCATCCAACCTGTCCTCCAAGAGCTTGACGGCACCTGCCGTGCCCATCGGTTGGTCCTCGTACGAATAGGTGATCCTTATCCCCTGCTTACTGCCGTCACCGATGGCCGATGCCATGTATTCGGACTTGTATCCGCATGCGAGTATGACGTCCGTTATACCCTCCTTGGCTATGGAATCGATGAAATACTCCAGACACGGCCTGTCCAGCACCGGGAGTATGGGTTTGGGACAGTTGTCCGTGAGCGGTCTCAGCCTGGTCCCCTTACCTCCGACCATTATCACCGCTTGACGTACCTTCGGTGTCATTCCGTCACCCTCACAACATTGATGTTCTCCGGTACGCCCAAGGATCTCGCCACCGGACCGCATTTGGTCCTGAGGATGAAGACCTTCGGCATCCCCGCATCCTGGTCGGAAAGTGATTCGTAATTGGCCATCCCCTTGCAGATCATCATATCCGCCCTGTCGAGCTCCTCCTTGAGATCGTCCTTGGCCTTGGAGAGTACCGCACCTATCGCGAACGTACCCGTGGACACGATACGATCCAATATGCCATCGAGACCTATGCGTTCCGCATCCTCCATGGTCACATCGTTCAGGATCCTCTCACCCCTCACGACGCCCACGACACGGACACCCATCCTCTGTATCTCCCTTATCAGGAGCTTGTCGAATTGTGATTCACCGCAATTATCGAAGAAGTACAGGACCGATCTCGATTGTGAGAGCAATACCCTCATCCTCTCCGTGTCATCCGAGCCTATCCCCTGTTCCAAGAGTCCCTCGAACACCGTACGGAACTCCTCGGGGGATGTCAGGGAGACGCCGAAATCCATTATGTTGCCAACGACCGCCACCCTGACGGCCGCGGACAGCCTGTCATCGGAGGAATCCACATACTCCGTCACCTGATCGAGATACTCGCCTGCGATACGGTCCGCGTCCAACTTTATCCTGACATAGGGGTCGGCGCCCATGACCTCATAGGCGGACCTGTGCACCTCCGTGGCCACCTCGGCGGAGTTCCTTCCCTCCACGTATTCCTTGGCATATGTCCTCAGGGCCGCGCCCACGGCCTCCGACTCGCAACCGTTATCCAATAATCTGGCCTGGAAGAGCACCCTCTTCATCAAGCATGGCACGCAATCAGGTGTGACCTTCATACGATTCCGTATGACCGCCCCGATAATAAGACTCACGATGATGGGAACAATAATATTGGGACAGGGCCTTGTCTGGAACACATGTCTGCGGTGCCTAACACAACGGATGACAAGGCGATTGTGGCATCCGAACGTTTCATAAGGACTTTGGAGAACCTCCTGTCGATGGACTATCCTCGCTTCACGGATGTGGAGAGGATATGCATCGTGGACCCCGACGTGACCTCGTCCGCCGCCATGATCCTGAGCGAATTCGCGAACGATTGCGGCAGGATGCCCGTACCCCTGATCAAGGGATCCAACATACCCGCATGGGTGGATGACCGCACATGCGCGATAGTCGCATCCTACTATGATGATGCACAGACGGTGAGATGCATAGAGGAACTGGTCAAGAGAGGTTCCAGGATCGTCTGCATAGCCAGAAGCGGAGAGGCATCCATGTTGTGCGACGATGAGGACATACATTTCATAGAGCTCCAGGATGGCCTCACGCTCCAGGAGGCGGTGGGGAGCATCGTGACGATCATATCACACATACTCCAAGGTTCGGGCGTATGTGAATCCGAAGGGCCGATGGTCGGATCCATCAGGTTCCTGAAGGAACATCTGCCGTTACCGAGGAGGACGAGGAACGAACTGTCATCGATCGTCAGGAACATCAAGGGCAACAACGTCCTCCTGATAAGTCTCTCCGACCTCAGGGGATCGTCGGCGGTGTGGAAGACATACCTGAGCACGATCCTCGGCGAGCCCGTGTTCAATACGGAACTCCCGGAGTTCGACCATAACGAGATCGTGGGATGGTGCAACGAGAACGTCGATGCCGACAACATGTTGGCCGTCGTCATCTACAACTACAGCATCCATCTCCTCGATGTGATCGTGGAATCCGCAACGGATGTCATCGCGGACAGCGGCAGGAACATCCTCACCATACGCGTGGACGGTTCCAACGCCATCGAGAGGAACCTCTACGGCATCATGATGAGCTATCACATCGCACAGCGCCTGGAGGGACACATATGAAGGAGCTGACGGCATTCGAACAGCTCCACGGTTTCCTGGACGATCTGGAATCGTCGTTGGACATCCCCCTTCCCGACTTCGACTGCGACAACATCGTCCTCTGCGGGATGGGTGGGTCGGCCATAAGCGGGAGCGTGACCGCCGATATATTCAACGCCCACTCCAAGATATACATACACACGCTCAGGAACCCGATCATCCCCGAATGGATGAACGGACGTACGCTGGCGGTGATCTCGTCATATTCCGGCAATACCCTGGAGACCATACGCATGTACGAACGCGCAAGGTCCCAAGGCTGTAAGTTGATAGTCATCACGGCCGGAGGGAAGCTGAAGGAGATGGCGGAGAGGGATGGGGTACTCCTGATGACGATCAAGAACGGGATGGATCCGAGACATTCCATCGGGTTCATGATAGGCTATCTCGCATGCATCATGAAGCATACCGGGACGGACCTCACCGACGAGTTCAAGAGGACGATACCTGAATTGAAGAGGTATCGCGACGAACTCGAGAAGGAGGACAGCCGTGCCCTGGAACTGTCATCGTCCCTGAAGGACAAGGTGACGATGCTCCTCTTCGACGGAGGGATGAAATCCGTGGCACTCAGATGGAAATCCGAACTCACCGAGAACGGGAAGTACATAGCGATGACGAAACCGCTGTCGGACCTCTCTGAGTTGAATGATTGTAACGATTTCGCACATAACGGATTGCATGCCGTGATATTCGCCAAGGATGTTGCGGAGGGATCGTTCGCGGACAGGGCGATACAACTGTTGGACTCCAAGGCCATAGGATACGACGTTCTGAAGGTACCGTCGGATTCCACGATCTACAACATATTGTCGATGATGATGCTCGGCGACTACACATCGGTCAGGATGGCCGACGACAGGGGTGCCGATCCGAGGGACGTGTGGCCCATAATGAAATTGAAGAAGCTCCTCGGCGAGAGGATGAACGATAGGTGATCGTATGAGGATGTTCGGTACGAACGGTATACGCGGTGTCGCCAACGAGGATATGAACCCCGAACTTGCGACACAGGTCGGTAAGGCGATAGGTTCCGTGCTCGGGAAGGGCACCATAGCGATAGCGACGGATCCGAGGACATCATCGCAGATGATCAAATGTTCCGTGTGCTCAGGGCTGATGGCGACCGGCGTGGACATCGTCGATCTCGGCATCATACCGACACCCGCATTGCAGTATCATGTGAAGACCCATGCGGACATCATAGGAGGCGTCATGATCACGGCATCCCACAATCCGCCACAGTACAACGGGATCAAATGCATAGCCGGTGACGGGACGGAGTTCACCAAGGAACAGGAATCCATGGTCGAGGATGCGTACGACAGGAAGATACAATGCGCCCCATGGGACGGGATCGGGAGCATGACATCCGTCGACGGGGCCGGCGAGGCGTACATCGATGCGGTGATATCCCATGTCGATGCCGATGCCATAAGGAGAGCGAAGCTCAAGGTCGCCTTGGACTGCTCCAACGGTGCGGCATGCGAGACCACCCCTTTGATGATGAGGAAGCTCGGAGTGGAGGTCGTACCGCTCAACTGCGTGATGGACGGGATGTTCCCCGGACACGAGAGCGAACCCGTGGAGTCGAATCTCACCGAGCTCATAGAGGTCACCGGCAGGACGGATGCCGTCGTCGGGATGGCCCATGACGGGGATGCCGACCGTTGCGTATTCGTGACCGGATCGGGGAGATATCTCCCGGGCGATCTGAGTCTGGCTCTTATCGCACAACATAAGGTGTCATCCAACAGGGGCGGCAAGGTCTATGCGCCCGTCAGCACATCATCTGCCGTGAAGGACGTCGTCGAATCGTCCGGCGGGGAGTTCCACTACACCGCCGTGGGATCCCCGATAGTGGCGAGGGCCATGATGGAGAACGGCGGGATATTCGGAGGGGAGGACAACGGAGGACTGATCTTCCCCGAGCACCAATACTGTCGCGACGGTGCCATGGGTATGGCATCCATCCTGGAGATCATCGCCAAGGAAGGCGACCTCGATGACCTGGTGTCGAGGATACCGAAGTATCACTCGCTCAAGATCACCGTGAAGTGTCCCGATGCGAAGAAGGCCATTGTCGCGGAGAAGGTCGCACAGGTCGCCGAAGGCGATGTGACGACCACCGACGGGATCAGGATAGACTATGACGACGGGTGGGTGCTCATAAGGGCGTCTGGTACAGAGCCGAAGTTCAGGATCTACTCGGAATCATCCGATGAGAGGCTCATGAGGGAACGGTCGGAACACTACCGCACACTGATCGAAGGATTCATCGACGGATGATGTCCATCCGCATCCGAACGATCGGTGACAACGCCTTTTTATATAGGTGGAATATAATCGCACACTTATGGCAGACAAAGTTTGTTCCTCTTGCGGCATCAGGCTCCAGGGTACAGGCAACACCTTCTTCAAATGCCCCAACTGCGGCGAAGAAGAGATCGGAAGGTGCGCCAAGTGCCGTGACCAGGGTGTAAAATACGAATGTAAAAAATGCGGATTCGTCGGACCGTGAATGGTGATCCCATGGGACAGATCGCATCAACATACGACCTCATGCCCGAGAGCACAGAGATCGACCTCAACGGTGTAATCGAAACACTCGGCAAGGTCATTCCCGCAGGTGTCGAGATCAAGGAGACCAGCATCAAGCCCGTCGCATTCGGACTCGAGAAGGTCGTCGTTTTCCTTGTGATCGATGACACTGATGAAGAGATCGGCGGAAAGCTCGAAGAGGCACTCCAGTCGATCCCCGGAATCGGCGAAGTCAGCAACGTCGACTCCACAGTTCTCTGAAACCATTGATCGGGTCGGTGTCGGACCTGTGTAAGGGTCCGATCCCCGCCCAACACATCCCTTATCGGGATACGTCTTCTCCACCACCTAAGCCCAAATGACATGCTGGGCCATCGATATCTTAATCAACAACTAACTGATTTTTCGAGATATTAATGGGGTGCATCATGAACCTACCAAATCGTTTGACGATGATGAGGATAATCCTCGTTCCATTCATGGTGTTGTTCATGCTCGTTCATGACATACCATATGCATACGTCTGGGCGCTCATCATATTCGTCGTTGCCTCGTTGACAGATATGCTCGACGGGAAGATAGCACGCGCAAGGAATCTGATCACGGATTTCGGTAAATTCCTGGATCCGATAGCGGATAAGATCCTCGTCATAAGTGCGATGATCTGTCTCATCCCCGACGGATACTGTCACCCGCTCATCGTGATCGTGGTCATATTCCGTGAGTTCATCGTGAGCTCGTTGCGTCTGATCGCCGCGTCACAGAACGTGGTCATAGCCGCAGGTAAATCCGGAAAGCTCAAGACCCTCAGTCAGATGCTGTCCATAACCGTCATATTGTTCCTGCTCAGCCTGGAATACTTCGTCGATGCGGACCTCAACGTCACACTCATCGCGAACGTGTTGCTCTGGATCACAGCTGCGATAGCGATGATCAGTTGCTTCGATTACATCTATCACAACCGTGATATGATCAAAGAGAAGTGAGAAACGATCCTTAACGGATCTTAAAGAACAGGATAGGGGGTTCTACCCCCTTCCTGTGTTTATTCTACGTAGGGTCTGATGAAACCGTCGTCCATCATCTTGGCCGTGAGAGCTCTGGATCTCTTGATCATGAACTCTGCCTTGTCGTGAAGCTCCTGCCTGCTGAGCTTGAGCCTTGCGACTCCCTGCTCGATGGCCTTCGAACCTACGACGACAGCCTCGGTGATGAATGCGTCCGTCTCGGACATCGTCGGGACGATGTACTCGGCAGAGATTCCGCCCTCGTGCTCTTCCTCTGCGTACCTTGCGAGTTCCCTTGCCGCTGCGATGCACATCTCATCCGTGATCGTCTTGGCCCTGACATCGAGGACACCACGGAAGATCGCGGGGAATCCCATCGAGTTGTTGACCTGGTTGGGGAAGTCCGAACGGCCTGTCGCGAAGACCTTACAGCCATGCTCCTTAGCTTCCCAGGGCCAGATCTCCGGCACGGGGTTCGCTGTCGCGAAGATGACCGGATCGTCCGCCATCAGATCGACGTACTCTGCAGGGATCGTTCCGGGTCCGGGCTTCGATGCCGCGATGACGATATCCGCACCGACCATCGCCTCTTTCAGACCGCCCCTCTTTCCTGCACCGTCCGTCTTCTTACAGATATCCCACTTCTGTTTGAAGTTGTTCTCTCCGACATCCGTCCTCTCTCCGTTGAGGATACCTTTCGAGTCGCAGACGCACATGTTCTTCGCTTTGAATCCTGTCGCGAGAAGGAGTCTCGAGATCGCGATGGATGCCGCTCCGGCACCTACGACCGTGATCTGTGCATCCTCGAGTTTCTTTCCGACGATCTTCATGGCGTTGATCGCACCGGCGACCTCGATCGTGGCCGTACCCTGCTGATCGTCATGCCATACCGGGATCTTACAGTCCTTCCTAAGCTCGTCCAGGATATCGAAGCACTTGGGGTTCGATATGTCCTCGAGGTTGATACCTCCGAATGAAGGTGCGATGAGTCTGACCGTCTCGATGATCTTCTCCGGGTCCTTCGTATCGAGGCATATCGGGACACAGTCCACTCCTCCCAGGTATTTGAAGAGCATCGATTTACCCTCCATGACAGGCATCGCGGCTTCCGGTCCGATGTCCCCGAGTCCAAGGACACGTGTTCCGTCCGAGACGACGGCGACCGTGTTCCATTTCCATGTGTGTTCGTAGACCATATCCGGGTTCTTCGCGATGTCCTTACAGGGCTCTGCGACTCCAGGCGAGTACCAGATGGCGAAATCATCGAATGACCTCACACATGCCTTCGGCACGACTTCCACTTTACCGCCGTAGAAAGGATGCATCTTCATGGCATCTTTACCGGGCTTCTGGGCCTTAGCAAGGCGCTCCTCCTCTGTCATATCTTTGTAATCAACCATTGTTCTGACCTCCAAATGAGGGCCATATCGGGATGGCCCCCGTTAGATATCGGGGTCGTAATATGTATGGCAGATATTAAAAAGTGAGCGCATGGCTTTTATCATGGAAGACGATTGGCCACCGTTACCATGTCCGGCGAAGACAGTGCAAATGTCCAAGAGAAATACGAGAACTACTTCCTAAGATCGTTCTGTACATTCATCATCATGTGCATAACGTTCGTCCACTTCGAACCGTCGTGGATGATCGGCGATATCAGATTCTACCACCTGATCGAGAGCGTGGGGAGATTCGCCATACCCGCATTCTTCATGATATCGGGTTATTTCCTGTTCTCGAAGGACGGACATTCCGAGAGGAGACTCGCCAGGAAACTGTTGCACATCGTCATCCTCGTCGTGTTCATAAAGGTCCTGTATCTCATCATAGACCTGATCTGGCTTGGTTGCGGCATAGAGCATTGGCATGACGGTGTCGTGGACTGGGCATATGTGCTGAACGACACCCTGACGGCGGAATGGAACACCATGCCTGTATGGTTCGCATACTGTCTGGCACTGGTATATGCGTTCCACTGGATCCTCTACAAGAAGAATATCAGTTTCAAATACGGGATGTACATCGGACTTGTGTTCGTGGCCATCGACCTCATGTTCTGCGAGGTACTCCCATTCTTCAACATCACGACCTTCCTCGGTGTGAGCACCGTGCAGATCGGTGAGATAGCATACCCCTTCATCGGGATGCTGTTCTTCTCCATGGGTTACTACATACACAAGTACAAGGACGAGTTGGATTCGAAGTTCAGCAACGAGGCCCTCATCCTGCTGTTCATAGCGGGATTCCTGCTCTCGATCTTCGAGTTCGCATACCTCTACCCCCACTACAGGGGCGGTGTTGGAAGTGCGAACCTCACGTTCGGATCGTTCTTCCTCGCATTCCCGCTCTTCCTCGGATCGTTCAGATTCAAGAAGGATCAGCTCAGGAACAGACCGATGGAGTTCATGGGCAGGGAACTGCTACCGTGGATGTACGGATTCTATATGGCCGCCATCCTCGTCACGAGGACGTTCATAATGCCTGCGATACCCATCGACAATCAGGCTGTACTCGACTTCATCGGTATCATATGCTCGATGGCGTTGGACATTGGCCTGGCCTACCTCTGGTGGGCGTTCCTGAAGAGATTGGTCGGATCGAGGGCTAAACCAGCGAAACAGTGATCCGATGGGCATCAAGGTCGTACTTATCGACGGATACATCGATGACCCGGCCGCGCTGGGCGTCCCCCCGTACATCTCACCGATCGCAAGGGCGGTGGCAGGTGCCGCGATGGATGCGGGCGGGGATGTCGAGTACATCACGATAGATATGATCCGTAAGGGAAGACGTATCCCCGATGCCAAGGTCACTGTACTGATCTCGGGGAACACCGTACCCGGGAAGTACATCCGTTCGATGCCGATGTCCCTCAAGGAGATCGAGAGACTGTTACCATCTCTCAAAGGATGGAAGCTGATTGGCGGATCGGCGGCATCGAGCGAGATCGCGAAGAGATTCGATTTCGCCATAGAGAAGGATCTCGCAGCATCGTTGTATGACGGGATGATGGGTAAGGAGGTCGGGGAGAGATACCGTGACCTCGACGAGTGGAACAGATGGATGTTGTTGGGTGCCAGCATCGTGGAGCAACATCAGGACTTCCCCTACCCGTTGGTGGCGGAGATAGAATCGTACAGAGGGTGTCACAGATACGCCTCCGGAGGATGCTCCTATTGCATCGAACCTTTGAAGGGGAAACCGTTGATGCGTTCCCCGAAGGACATACTCGAAGAGGCAAAGAGACTGAGGGAGTTGGGTGTGAGGAACATCCGCATAGGCGGACAGACCTGCATCGTATCGTATGGCTCGGAGGATGATTCCGGTACGCCGAGACCGAATCCCGATGCCGTCTCGGAATTATTCCACGGTCTGAAGGATATGGGATTCGATACCATACACGTGGACAATGCCAACCCTGCGGTCATATCCGAGTACCCCAAGGAATCCGAGGAGATACTCGGGATCCTGGTGGAATGTTGCACACCCGGCAACGTACTGGCACTCGGGATGGAATCCGCGGACATCAACGTCATAAACAGGAACAATCTGAACAGTACACCCGGACAGGTGCTCGACGCGATCAGGATGATCAACCGCATAGGCGGACACCGTGGGGACAACGGTATGCCATGTCTGTTACCGGGGCTGAACATCATAGCCGGTCTCGACGGAGAATCCAATGATACGTACGACATCAACAAGGGATTCCTCCAGAGACTCGTCGACGAGGGCCTGATGGTAAGGAGGATCAACATAAGGCAGGTGCTCCCGGTCAGGAGGGAGTTCGATGTCAGGGTGGACCCGAACAGGTTCAAGAGATACAAACAGGACATCAGACAATCCATCGACCATGTCATGTTGCAACGTATGGTACCCAAGGGCACCGTCCTGAAGGATGTGTTCATGGAGATACATGACGGGAACATAACGTTCGGGAGACAGATCGGTTCGTATCCTCTGCTCATAGGCATACCATACAAGTTGGAATGCGGAAGATCGTACGATGTGATCATAACCGACTGGGGCTACAGATCCGTCACCGGTCTGACATACCCCTTCGACATAAACCATGAATCCATGGGTGCGATCGCATCGTTACCGTCCATCGGCAAGAAGAGGTCGGCCACCATCGTGAGATACAGACCGTACACATCATACGAGGATCTGTCGAGAGCGATAGATGATAAGACGGTGATCGAAGGGCTCAGAGGGTTGTTGTCCTTCGAATAAGATAGTTATTTTAGATGAATAGGCGGTATGGAGGCACATGGATCTGATACAGGCCTCCAGATACCCATTCCTCGAAGGTGTTTCCGAATTTGCATCGGGACATGGCGTGGATATCGACAATCTGATCTCCAACTCCATGTTCGAAGGAGCTAGGAAGAGAGGCGTGGAGAGGCTGGAAGGTGCACTCGAGAACTCCGAGGTCAGATATGTCCCGATGACCACTGATTTCGAGAGATTGTCGGAGATCATGTCGTACCCGTACGCCAGGATGATCGTATCGGCCATCGATGACCGCTTCCTGACCAAGAGATATGCGTTGGCGGAAGCGGTGAGGATGAACAAGCTGTTGGGAGAGGAGACCCAACACGCGGTATTGGAGATCGCGAAGGGGCTCGGTGTGAACTCCGTCCTCGAAGATGATAAGCTGAAGATGCATTTCTCGGACTATCTCAGGTTCTCGACCAGGATCAAGAGTCCGGATTGGAAACTGGTGAATCACGAGACATACAAGGGATATGTGCTCCTTCCCCACGAGAAGTTCGACCGTGTCCTGCAGAATGCGTTGCAGGACAAGATAGAGTCCGAACTCCCGCTTCCGCTGACCGATGAGATACTATCCGCCATATCCAAGGATGTCGCCAAGGTGAAGAGGTCCATGGAGGCCATCAAGAGCAAGTTCGAACCCAAGTTCTCGGGCGAACTCGTGAACGATCAACTGCCGCCATGCATCAGGACACTGTTGGCCAACGCCCTGCATGCGGTGAACCTTCCGCACAGCGGGAGGTTCGCATTGGTATCGTTCCTGCATACCATCGGTATGAACTCGGATCAGATACTGACGCTATTCTCACAATCACCGGATTTCGACGAGTCGAAGTCCATCTATCAGATCAAGCACATAACCGGGGAACTTAACGGTACCGACGGATATACGCCGCCGGAATGCCACACGATGAAGTCCAACGGATTGTGCTACGATCCCGACAACCTGTGCAACAGCGGGAAGATGAACCATCCGCTCACATATTACAGGATAAAGACGAAGGCCCCCATGCCAGAACAGAAGAAGGAATGACCATGGACATATTGGAACGCTTCATCAGCATCACGAAGGTACCGAGACCATCGGGACACCTTGACAAGATACAGGATTTCCTCGTCGGTTTCGCCAAGGAACATGATATCGAATGCATGGTGGACGACCATGGCAACATACTCATGAGACGTCCCGGGAACACGGGATATGTGGCGTTGCAGGGACATCAGGACATGGTTGCCTCGAAGGTCCCTGGTAAGGTATTCGATTTCACCGAACAGCCGATAGACGTACTGATCGAAGGGAACAGGATCACTGCGGACGGTACCACGCTCGGGGCCGACAACGGTGTCGGTATCGCGATGATGCTCAACGCCTTGGAATCCGATGATCTGAAGGATGTATCGTTGGAATGTCTGTTCACGACAGATGAGGAGATAGGTCTGTTGGGTGCCAAGGGACTGAAGGAGGATGTGCTCTCCTCGAGATACCTGATCAACCTCGACATGGAGAACGAGAACAAGATCACGATCGGGTGTGCGGGTGCGGCCAACATCGTCGCGAGGTTCAACAACGACGGTATCGTCTCCGACGGTCCGTGGTGGGAGCTGAAGGTCACCGGTCTGCTCTCGGGCCATTCATCGATGGCCGGTTTCGGGAGAGCGAATGCGATAAGATTGGCATCCGGATTCCTGAGCAGATTGAGTAACGTGAAACTGTCATCCATCGACGGGGGGACGTTCAACAACGTCATCCCGATGGAATGCGATGTCATATTCTCGACGACGGACACATTCCAATACAGTAAGCTCGAGATGTACAAGGAGGAGATCGCCGAGAGGTATCATGACACCGATCCCGGGATCACCATGGAATTGAGACCTGTGGATGGGTCGAGACGTGCGCTCGGCACGGTGACTACGAATGGCATCATCTCATCGCTGAACGGATGCCCGAACGACCTCTTCGAGAAGGGGGATGCGGGAACATTGGCCTCATCCAACCTCGGGATCGTCAGAACGGGTGAGTGCATAGAGGTCACATCCATGATGAGGGGTGCCACCGACGAACTGATCGATAGGTATTCCAATGAGATCGCATCCACATTCAGGAAGAACGGTGCGGATGTCACCATCGACCGTATGTTCCCTCCATGGCACGAGCCGGAGGATTCGGACCTTCAGAGGATATCGACCGAGACGTACAAGGAGATGTTCGGTCGCATGCCTGTGATCGAGATAACGCACGGAGGGTTGGAATGCGGCATCATAAGGAACAGATGCCCCAGCATCCAAGCCATCGCCGTAGGTCCCGATATGGTCGGTATGCACACGCCGGACGAGACCCTCGACATAGATTCGCTGAGAAGGATGGAGAGATTCGTGTTCGAGCTCGTGAAGAGATTGTCAGGATGATCGGAACCATTCGTCCATCTCGTCGCTCCAATTGACAGAACCGGGCTCGGAACCTGCGGTATCTCCATTTACGATCGATGTTATCCTCGATGCCACGTCCTGCGGGGTCATGTGCGTACAGTCGATCTCATAGGTGGGTATACCCGATTCGACGGATTCGTAGAGGATGACATCCAACACCTCCGTCTGGACGTTCTCCGATATCTTCCTGTCATCATATCCCCTGGCCTTGAGCCTCTCATGTATGACCTTGGGATCGCATCTCAGGACGATTATCATGTCCACATCGATGAAATGGGACAGGTGTCCGTCGATGAATGTGGTGTCCGTGATATCCTCTGCCATGATGGAATCGTTGAGCCTCTCCACATCCACATCATATGAGCCGGCCTCGTCGTCGAATTCCTCGAAGAGACCATGCTCCTCCGCATAGGAATGGATGTCTATCACATGGTGATCATTCCTCAGTATGGATGATACGGTGCTCTTGCCCACGCCCGGCGTACCTGTTATCGCTACGAGCATGTTCACAACCTCGAGAGATACTTGTCCGCACGTTCCATGACCTGGTCCCATGTCGGCGTATTGGTGAGCGTGCCCACCTTCTCCACGATGAACGACGATACCGTCGCGGCCACTATGACGGATTCCTCTATGGACATCCCGTGATACTGCCCGGCATAGAATCCGGCTCTGAACGAATCCCCTGCGCCCGTGGCATCCACGACCTTATCGGTCTCGACGATCGGGAAATGTAAAGCGACACCATCAAGATACAGGTCACAACCGTCGACACCTCTCGTGCATAGGATGAACGGATAGTTCACATCCTCGAAGGAATCCGTTCCGAGATACCTCTTGATGGATTCCGCTTCGAACCTGTTGCAGAACATCATGTCCGATACGGACATGGCATCCCTCAGCAACCTTCCGTCCCACAGTCTGTGGATCTCCTGTGCGGGATCGATGGCGACGATACGACCGTCCGATCTCAGCTCCCTCATCAGGCGTATATGGTACTCCGGCTCGCCGGTACAGAAATGGATGAACTTCGATTGTCTCCCGTTCTTCAACAGATCCATGCCCAACCGTGATGCGTATCCGTGAGGGCCCTGGAAGAACAATACCTTCTGATCCAAATTATGATCGTTGACGACGATCGCGGTGGACGTGTCATAACCATCTACCTTCACGACCTCATCCATGATGAGACCGCTCGATGCCATCTGATCCTCGTACACCTTCGGGAAATCGTTACCGACGAATGCGCATATCGCAGTGGGTACACCCAATCTTGCAGCGGTGACGGCCACATTGGCCGCCGTTCCGCCCAGACTCGTCTGTTTGGTCACCACGTCGACCGATGTGTTGGCACGCGGGAACTCATCCACCGAGACTATCTGATCGAGGGATATGTGACCGTATACCGTGAGGAATGGGATCATGTACCTTCCTGCCACCCTGTGATGTAGCTCCTCTGCTCATCCGAGAGGGTGTCTATGGTCACACCCATGGCCTGGAGCTTGTGCTCCGCGATCCTCGTATCGATCTCCGACGGCACGGTGTGCACACTGTCGTCCATCCTGTCGTGGTTCTTCACCAGATACTCCAACGAGAGTGCCTGCACGGCGAAGCTCATATCCATTATCTCCGCGGGATGTCCCTGACCTGCGGCGAGGTTCATGAGGCGGCCCTCTCCGATCAGGAACAGCTTCTTCCCGTCGACATCGTACTCGTCGACGAACTCACGTACCCTCGTGACGCTCTTGGCCATGGATTCGAGGTCCCTCTTGTTGATCTCGTTATCGAAGTGACCGACGTTACCCATGATGCAACCGTCCTTCATGACCTTGAAGTGCTTCCCTGTGACGATATCCTTACACCCGGTCACGGTCATGATCATGTCCGCCACCTTCACGGCCTCGATCATCGGCATGACCTCGAAACCGTCCATCTTGGCCTCTATGGCCCTCACGGGATCGACCTCCGTGACGATGACGGATGCTCCGAGACCCTTGGCCCTCATCGCGACGCCTTTACCGCACCAACCGTATCCTGCCACGACCAAACGCTTACCGGATACCATCAGATTGGTGGCGTTCATCCATCCGTCGAATGCGGACTGTCCCGTACCGTATCTGTTGTCGAAGAGGAACTTCATCTTGGCATCGTTGACCGCCATCACCGGGAACTTCAACTCCCCGTCGTTCGCCATCGCTCTGAGACGTACGATACCTGTGGTGGTCTCCTCGTTGGCACCCTTTATGTTGGGCAACAGCTCCTTCCTCGTGGTGTGCACCATGGCTATGAGGTCCGCACCATCATCGATGATGTAATCCGGGCCCATATCGAGCACTGCGTTCAGGTGCTCGTAGTACTCCTCCTGCGACTCACCCTTCTTAGCATAGACCTCCAATCCGTACTTCTCACGGAGTGCCAATGCGACGGAATCGTCCGTTGACAGGGGGTTGCAGCTTGCGAGACGGACATGTGCGCCCGCCTCTGCCAAGGTTATGGCCAATATGCCTGTCTTGGCCTCTGTATGGAGGGCCATGGACACCTTGAGTCCCTTCAGTGGCTGTTCCCTTCTGAAACGTTCCCTGATCTGCTGGAGCACGGGCGTATGCATCTCGGCCCAGTGGAGCCTAAGGATGCCTTTCTCGAGAAGTTCGTTGTCGATCATGATATCCCTCATGAACGACTGCAGATAGTTAATTGTTCTCAGCAACTGTTCTCGAGATATGAGGAGATCTCCTTCAAGAGCTCCTTCCTGTTCCTGTTGCTGTCATATGACGAGATGACCCTGTCGATCTCGTCCTCGTCGCCCCTGAGCTCATCGATGTAACGTATGATGTTCTCCAAGGCACGCGTGAGCTCGTCCGATATAGGTACCGTAGCGGTCTTGGATGTCCTCGATATCGGATTGATATCTATGGATATCACCACCTTGCCCATCCCCACCAATGCCTCGGCCCTGTCCCCGTCCTCTATCGGGACGATGATGGTATCACAATCGTACAACGTCCTCGAACATAGCGCACGGTCGTGGTTCAACCCCGGGATCCTCTCCTCGGGGACCCTTCCCAACACCTCTTTGCATCCCTGCGATTCCATGTAGCTTATCAACAGTTCCATACGCTCCTCGCTGCGGTGGAATATGTTGATCTCCAACGGGGCGGGTATCGTCTCGGACAATCTGATCAGGTTCTTGGCATCCAAAGCGGCCGCGTTACCGTTGACGCATACCAACGGCCTCTTGGCCCTGAGGAGGTATGCCGCAGCGACCTTCTCCGCCTCCAACGACGGTGGTAATGATCTCTCACCCATGAGATAGTCGAAGGCCTCCCCTCTACCGTGGGATATAAGGCCCGTGGGATTGACCAGACCCTCCTTCACGGCCTCGGCCAACTGCTCTCTAACCATCAACGATCTGTATCTTGGATGATCCTTTGGAATGCTCACGTTCCTGTGTAACATGAACTATCCTAAATCACTATCCATCGTACATCCGCAGATGTGCCGGTACATCATCGCATGATGATCGATTTTCGAACGATGGCAATCGACGGGAATATATCCAAGCTGTATCTATCGACGGATGATGACGGACGTTCGTATAATCCTCGTTGCACCGAAATTCGAAGGGAACATCGGGGCCATAGCAAGATCCATGGCCAATTTCGACATCAGTGAACTGTATCTGGTCCACCCCTGTCCCATCGGTGACGATGCCTATAGGAGGGCCAAGCACGGTGCCGACATCCTCGATAATGCGAAGATCGTCGACAGCATAGAGGAGGCCCTGGAAGGATGTTTCCTCGTTGCCGGGACATCCGGTGTGGCATCCAAAGGGGAGAACAACTACGTCAGGATACCTGTATCGGCACATGATTTCGCCGAGAAGGTGAGGGACTATCCGGAGAAGATCGCATTGATCTTCGGAAGGGAGGATATAGGATTGTTACAGGACGAGCTTGCGAGATGTGACATACTGGTACATGTCCCTACGAGCGACATATACCCCATACTGAACCTCTCGCATGCCGCGACCATCGTCATGTACGAACTGTTCGGAAAGACGATCGATGCCCCCGAACCGGCCGATCACATCGAGAAGGAGAGGCTGTTCTCGTTCTTCGATGATCTTCTGGATAACATAGACTACCCCGAACAGAGGAAGGAGTACACCTCCGCCATGTTCAGGAGGATGATCGGACGTGCCGTGCTCACCAAATATGAGTACAATACGCTCATGGGCGTGTTCGGTGATTCATCCAGACTCATAACCGGTAAACTCAGCTATCCCAGTCAGAAAAAAGAATGAGATCGACGATACCATTATCTATCATCGCACCAAATGCGCTTCCGATGGATCTGAAGAAATATGGGGTGTATCCGTACATCCTGATCTCCCTCGTAGGCATATCGTGCTTCCTGATCGGGGTCGTCATAGCCGCATTCAACGCCGGAGGCTGGGACCCATGGATCAATAACCTGTCCGATCTCGGAGTGAGCGACAATTCGTTGACATCGTCCTCGTTCAACATCTCATGTTACGTCGCAGGGACATGTGTGGCCGTATTCGGACTCGGACTCTCCATCCTCGGCAAGGATTCATTGGAGAGGATCGGCGGTGCCTCCATCATGTTGGGAGGGTGCGGATTGTTCCTCGTAGGTGTCATGACCGTATCCAATGTCACGTTGCACAACATCGCATCGGGACTGTTCTGCATCCCGTTGATCATAGGCATCGTTCTGGTGACTCTGCATTACTTCTCCGAACGCAACCACTTCATCATGAAGAGCAGTATCGCCGTGATGATAGTCGCATTGGTCCAATGGCCGTTGTTCTCAGGTGCATTGAGCGAACTCTCCGGCATAATATGTGCGATCGGTTGGTGGATCACCCAGGCCATCGACAGGCTCAGATACGCAAGGCTCATGCCTATCGATGAATAGATGGAAATAATCCCCATCACCTCATCCCTTCGATGATCCTGACCACCTACATCGACGGCAAGGAACTGAGATTCAGGGACCACCCGGACAAACGTAACTGTGTTGTTACATTCTATGCCGATTTCGATGTCGATTCTATAGATGGTCTGCTCTCCGACATCGACTGTCCTTCGATCGCATTGAGGATCGATGATTGGAATAAGGAACTGTCCCCATGGCATATGTCCGCCGCATTCGGGAAGGAGGACTTCGGGGATGGAGGCAAGGATACGTTGAGATTCATCCTCGATCGTGCGATCCCCGCAGCGATGGAAGAGCTATCATTGAACGATGATACGAGATTCGTCATCGGCGGATACTCGCTCGCCGCACTGTTCTCGTTATGGGCCTGTTTCAGAACGGACAGGTTCTACGCCGTGGCCGCAGCGTCACCCTCGGTGTGGTTCGACGGGTGGTCGGAGTTCATGGATGACAACACCCCCAACATCGGATACGTGTACCTGAGCCTCGGGAATACCGAATCCAAGACAAGGAACCAATACCTCTCGCGTACGGCCGATTCCATAGAGAGGACACACGATACCATATCGGATCGCATCGGCAAGGAACATTGTATCCTGGTCTGGAACGAAGGCGGGCATTTCAAGGATGTGAAGAAGAGGACACTCGACGCATTCAGGTGGATCTTGGACAGATCAGTCGATACCTATGATCTTCCTGAGCGGCTCTGAACTCGGATCGAACTCACCGATGCATTTCAGCAGATACCATATGAACACATAGCCCATGAGCAGGAACTGCGTCAACAGATACGGGAACATGTCGGAGAAACTGATCACACTGTAGACCGCGAGAATACCGAAACCGATGACCAATGGCCAATGATGATCGATGATGTCCTTGATGCATGCGAACAATATGCCGATTATGAACAGGGCGGCGTAGATCGCCACCACGAGCTGGTGTATGCTATCCGTGGTCTTGTCCACGATGCCGACACCCATGAGCGATATGCCTGCGAGGATCACGAACACACCCGTCAGCTTCAGCAGTTTGGAATCCTTCAGGAACCACATCCCTGAGGAGGCGACGAATAACAATCCGGAGATACAGCATGACACCACGAACGACGTCGCGATGGCCTTATCGTCGGAGACTCCCAGATCACATATGACACTGGTCTTGCTGTCCCAGGACGGGTCCAGCTGTATGCCGATGATGACCTCGACGCTCATGATGATGACCGCCAATATTCCACACATCGCATAGAGTCTGGAATCCGATGCTTTGTATCCCATACAAATCAGATATCGACATCGTACTTAATTGTTGATAAAAGGAATGTAAGTAAAAGGTTTGAAAGTGTCAGTTAGACAACCGTTCGCTTATCCGAACAATGCGCTCAGACCAGCGGCAGCCTCTTCCTCACTGACTGCTTCCTCTTCGGGCTCCTCTGCTGCGGGAGCTGCTGCTGCGCCTGCTGCAGGTGCTGCTGCGGGTGCTGCTGCGGGAGCTGCCATGACTGAAGCGGATTCGATTGCTTCTTTGATGTCAACTCCATCGAGTGATGCGATCAGTGCCTTGACTTTGGCTGCGTCAGCGTCTACACCAGCGGCTTTGAGGATAGCTGTGACACCGTCCTCGGTAATGTCTTTGCCTGCTGCGTAAAGCACCATTGCACTGTAGATGTACTCCATTGTATTCAACCTCCAATTTTAGCCGAATAATGCACTAAGGCCAGCTGCTGCTTCTTCTTCGCTGACCTCTTCTTCTTCTTCAACGGGTGCTGCACTTGCCTGTGCTTCCTCTGCGACCGCTGCGGGAGCTGCTGATGCTGCGGCACTAAGCCTTGCACCGATGCTGCCATCCGTGTAGTTCGCTGCTGAAGCGACCGAAAGCATCTGTGAATCTGCTTTCGCAAGGAGCATCTTTATGTTGTCTTTGGTTGGGATCGCGGCTGATATTGAGAGACCCATTGCCTCCCTGAAAGCCTTCGTGATCAGCGGTACGATCGTATCCTTCGTCGGGAATCCGATTGCTACACCGAGTCCGATGGCATTCCTTGCAGCCGTAGCGAACATTGTTGCATAGTAGTCTTCCGGGATGTTCAGTACGTCCCTGTGGTAGATCGTTCCATCCTCATAGGCTGCCCTAAGGTCAAGTCCTACGATCATGGGCAAGATCTCCAACTTGGGGAGCATTGCCGCCACGTTCGCCGGGACAGGCTCTCCTGCCTTGACGAGTGTGGTATCCTTTTTGACAACAATCTTTCCGCCATCGATAGATGCGGGAAGACCCAGTTTCTGAAGTTCTCCGATTATAGGTCCCGGTCCGAACGGTGTAGGTCCCTGGTGGACAACGATGTCCATGGGAGCAATCTGTCCTGCTTTCGCAGGTGCTGCCGTCTTCGTGCTCTCAAGCTGTTTGAAGAGCTTGAAAGGGTTAAGGTCGGTAGCGATGATTGCACACTGTCCGTGGATTGCATCCTTCAATCCCTCGAGTCCAGGCTTCTGCTTCGCTGCCTCGTCGATGGCCAGGAACATAAGGTTGTTCTTGGTCATCTTGAGTGTTGCGTGCTGCCTAAGTCCTGCTCTCATGGATTGAATCTGCTGACCTGCAATGCCCGCCATGTCGACAACTGCGACGATGGGCTTTGCGGTCATCTCATCGACAAGTTCCTTGACGAGATCCTTCTTCCATGTTGCGACGTGTGCCATATTTCGAACCTCCTCAGATTAACCTCTCGGACGGACCCATGGTGGTCTTCACGTAGGATGAAGCGATGTTCATCCTTCCCTTCTCGAGTTTGAGCTCGACACGCTTAAGGATCGTGTCGATGTTCTCTGCAATCTCTTCGGGTGACATGTTGGCCGTTCCAACGGGTGCGTGGAAGGTGATTCTGTCTTTCGTCCTAACAGAAACAGTCTTGCGAAGTGCCTCGATCATTCCAGTGGGATCCTGTCCCGGGGGAATGGGCTTAGGCATCTTACCGCGAGGACCGAGAACGGTACCGAGCCTCTTACCGACGACTCCCATCATGGGTGCCTCAGCGATGAAGTAATCGACACTGTTCGCGAGCTTCTTTGCCTGTTTCTTGTCGTCTGCGATCGCCTGAAGTTCATCAGCTGTGACCACGACGTCGGCAACGTCTTTGGCTTTCTGGACAAGTTCGCCACCACCAATCACACAGATACGGATCGATTTGCCGCGGCCGTATGGCAGGATGATATCATCTGTGATACGGTTCTTAGGCATTGACAAATCCACATCTTTGAGATTGATGGCCAACTCAACCGTTTCAGTAAAATTGCGCTTCTTTGCACTTTCGAGTGCCTTCTGCACAGCCATTACGGTTGGTTTTTCTGCCAATTCAATTCCTCCTCGTAGTGCATGCGAGTCCTAGGACTCTCCTACAAGTAGAAGACGCTAAACAATGACCTGTATATAAAGGTAGGGTATGGTCTGGGGTGTCGTCCCTTATGGGTCGATACGTTCCGTGCACCGATCCGCATCGGATGTCCACATCACGAACATCCTTATGATGAATATGAACAGGACCACATGGAACACGTTCTTCAACAGGACCAACAGGATCGGGATGACATTGTCATCGGGATATAGGCCGCCTATCGTGAACGCCAATGCGGAGCTCGGTATGGCGAATATCACATAGTATGCGGTGAGCCTCACCATCCTGTCATAACATCCGTCCCCCGGGGACAGCAGTAACAATGGTAGCAACGACAGGAACCACAGCATGTACTGTGCCGAATACACCTTGCTGAATGTGATGAACACGAACAGGATGATGATCGATATCGTGATCAGGATGCGGAACTCCTTCCTGTCATCGTCGAACGTCGTCCTGCAACACCTGTACAGCATCCATAGTGCCGAGATTATGAGAAGTACATACAGTGCCTTGTCCAATATGTGGGCGCACATGTCCGGTATGTCCCCGACTATGGTGTTCGATCCGTAGTAGATCCCGATCTCGTCGATGATCGGTACGAACAGGTTGACGAATGTCAACACGCTGCTGACCACGCCCTCCACCTGCAATCCACGGTCCGAATGATACGTCAGATACGCGAATGCCGTACTAGGGTCAGCTATGATGAATGGTAATTCCATCAATACGCACGCGATACCGCTGATGATGGCATATCTGAACATGCCCTTCCAATCCTTCCTCGATAGGAAGAGGATCATGAACATCGGCACCAGGATCACCGGATAGATCTTGATCATCGCACCTATGGCCAAGAATACCGCTGATAGATCGTACCTCTTGACCGCGAAGCAATAGAATGCCAAGGTCACCATCAGTACCGCGAATATGTCGTTCCTGGCCGTTATGAACTGGTTGCCGACGATCGCCAGCACGATCAGGGAGATGTACACATTGGCACGCTGGATACCATAATGGTCCGTGATCTTCAGGAGATACTTGGCGAATAGGACGTATGCCAATGCGGCGAATATCGCATACGAGAAATGGAACGAGACCAGATCCCAGGAGAATATCTTCGGGACCAGGAACACCAACAATGCCGCCGGCGGGTATTCGAACCTGAATTCGCTGTACGGCATGAGATGACCGTCGACCACGTCGCTGATGTTCCCGTAGTAGTTGGTGAGATCGAACATCGGTTCGAAGAAGCTCACCACACCCACCGCAAGGACATCTATCGTGAGCACTATCCCAAGGATGATCGCGAATAGTCTGAACTGGTCATGATCGGACATGTCACGATAAGAATCGATCCTCTTCGACAGCGGATTCATCGAAGATACATGAGCTATGTACTATATCAAACGTGTAACGGATGATAATGATATCAGAAGTGTTAATTTGATAGGGTAGGTGGCATACGCCACCATACCGGATCAGAGTTTGCCTGCGTAGACGCCTGCCTTGATGTCCTTGGAGAAGACCCTGGGGTCCTTTCCGTCGATCGTGACACCGACAGACACACAGTTACCGGCGACCTCGAGGAGACGTGCCTCGATCGTCGCACCCAAGAGGTCGTCGCCTTTCATCTCGACGATCTTCTTCGCCTGCTCGATGGTGAGGTTCCCTACCTTCTCGGTCTTCGAGTTGTGTGCTCCGCTCGAGACTCCGAGCTCTCCCTTGATGAGAGCCGACATGGGCGGTGTACCGACCTTGATATCGAATGATTTGTCGTCTTTGATCAGGATCTTGACAGGGACCTTCATTCCCGAGTAGGCTTTCGTCTTCTCGTTGATCGCTGCAATAATCTGACCGATGTTGACCCCTTTAGGTCCGAGTGCGGGACCGAGGGGTGGACCTGCGGAGGCTCTGCCTCCATCTACCAATGCCTCAACAGTATCTACCATTGTTTCACTTCTCCTTTTCAATGACTCTGACACTGTCTCCCTTGACAGTGACAGGTATCGGGACCATCGCTTCGATGAGCTCTACGGTGATCTCCTCTTTAGTCTGATCTATCTGCTGGACCCTCGCCTTCTCGCCCTTGAACGGACCGCTGACGAGTTCCACCAGGTCACCCTCGACTATTCCTACGACTGTCGAGAGCGGTACGAGGTACGGACTGATCTCCTCGATTGTTGTCTCTCCATCGACGAAGGACCTGGCCTTCTTGATGTCCCTCGTCTTCTCGTGCATACGGTCGGTGTTCATACCTTCGACGAACACGTAACCTCTGAGCGAAGCGGGACTCAATATCGCATAGATGTCCTTCTCTCCGATGTTCGCTTTGGCCGCGAGACTGTCAAGGACGACCTTCTCCTGATCGATCTGCGTCTTGAGGACCATGATCGACTGTGAGGCGCGTGCGTTGAACGTCATGCTGGCCTTCTCGCCCTCTGCGGATACGTTCACGGAGACGGACACAGTGTCACCGTATCTTGCACCCTTGGGGCAGATGACCTCGAGTGAGAAATCCTTCTTCCCGTTGGCGGGGCCGTCGGTCTTCACTTCGGTCTTGTTTCCGTAATTGCTCCAGATCTCCTCGTGCGACGCATCGTTCAATTCGACCGTCCACTCGGGAGCATCCGCACCATCCGGACCAGTGGTTATAACGAAGGTAAATGTCAGTTTGGAAGCATCGGATGATATGCTGAACGGCCACTTCACAGGTGAACCCGCATGGACATCCTTTGGATCGTTCTCTCCGATAATCGACAACATGTTAACACTTCAGAAGAGCTTGGGGAAGTATGTCATCAACCACATGATGAAGAAACCGAGTGCACCGAGCACCACGATACCGATGCCTGTGATCGCAACGGTCTTCTTGTATTCCTCGTGGGTGGGCGTGCGGGCCATCTTCATGATCCTTCCATATTTTCCCTTTCCGAGGTTGCGGAATTTCGATTCCACCCTCTTCTGGTATTCTGAGGCCTTTGATGTCTCTGTGTCCATATTATCTTCCCTCTGTTACCCGATAACGGGCCGATTTTACCTTCCTCGTTGCCACTGACATGGTAACGATAGAGATATCCCTAACTCTACATTCCTATCTTAAAGTTTTCGGTACTCTCCTTATTACGCGAAATCGTACTAAAATCGATATGTGCATGTGCACTGCGTGTCGCGAACGACCAGGACGAGGGATAGGCAAATAGTCTTAAATATAAAACGCAGATTGAGGCGTGACCACACAGCAGGTGATTGTATGGAAGAAGTTCTTTGTAGCATTGAGATTATCAAAGAAAACAACGATTTCGTAGCCAAGATCCAGAGCGATCTCGGTGGAAACAGGGAATACAGGTCCCAGCTTTTCGAAGATGTCCTCGACCAGTTCGTCATGGATCTCCAGGAAGAGTTCGAATCGATGTGAAGGAGGAGACGAGATGGCAGCAATCGACGCTAAACTGAAACAGATTACGAATGAACTAGAGGGACGCCTTGCCAACGATAACGGAGTTCCCAGAAACATCAGGAAAGGCGCAACGGACGCTGTCGCACTTCTCCAGGACAACAAGAAGGCAATGGACCTTCGTATCTCCAGCGCAATCAACATCCTCGCAGACCTCTCCAACGATCCCAACATACCCATGGAATCCTGGAGTGCGATCATGCAGATCCTATCCGATCTCGAGATCATGTTGAAGGATATCGCATAAGCGATATCACCTCACCAAACCACTTATCCATATCACACATACGATATTCTCCGTGTCCTATCATCGACACCGCATATGCGGTGTCATTCCAATCCTTATAGACTAAGAAAGCGTAAGCGATATGCTATGGGGAAGATGCCCCGTCGCAGGAAGGAGTTGAAGGTATGAGACATAAGGTGAAGGTCACCGTCATAGACAAGAAGCTGTATCCGGAACTGCAACAGCAGTATTGCAGCAATCCCGTATCGGGAGCATGTCCCTGCTACAACGTGGGTGACGAGTTCGTCTTCTATCGCGATGATGAGAGGGATGACTTCTGGCATATGGGTCTGAACACATTGGTGAGGACGGACGGTGATGCGGATAAGGTAGCTGGCGGCCCGAAGCTGCCGTTCTGTTCCGAGGCTTGGGATGCCATCTCGCGTTACATCTACACCGGTCTTGAAGGCGGTTCCATCATGAAGAGCTGGATGAGGAACGAGAATGAGATGATCGCCTGTTGTTCGGACGGGACGAGACCGGTCATATTCAAGATCGAGAGGATCGACTACGAGGAAGAGAGATAACGCTCTCGAACGGATCCGCATATCTAGAAAGTATTATTCCGAACGGATGACAATCGGGGATGCATGAAGCATGGTCTATCTAGACTGAGGAAGATCTGCAGATATGCGTCGAATGTCATGAAGGTCGCCGGGATCGTACTCGCAGCATTGGCCATCGTGACGATAGGTCTCGGTATCGTATCGCTCGTGACGGGCGATGTATCCGACATACTGCTCACTTGGATAGGTCAGACCGATGACGTGGGAACGAGCATCATCGTCGCCGGAACGTTGGAAAATATCCTCATACTCTCGATGGGAGCGATAACGGTCGTGACCATCGGTAACGTCATGGGTTCCATAGCGAAGGAGGACAGCCCGTTCACGGAACTGAATGCGGACAGGATGGCCTCCATATCCGTCATATATCTGATATCATCGTTCCTTCTGCTCATCCTTAGCTGTATGGTCGAAAGGAGGATCACCGAATCCGTGTTCCTGTTCCTCGGATCCCTGTTGGTGTCCGTCGTGATGTACTGTCTCGCCCTGATGTGTCACTACGGTGCGATACTTCAGAAGGAATCGGATGAGACGCTTTGAGGTGGGAGAATGGCGATAATCCTCAGACTGGACCGTGTGATGGCCGACAGGAAGATGTCACTGAACCAACTCACCGAGCTCGTCGGCATATCGAACGTGAATCTGTCCAAGATAAAGACGGGCAAGATAAGCGCGATAAGGTTCTCCACGCTGAACGGTATCTGTAAGGCCCTGAAATGTCAACCCGGGGACATCCTCGAATACGTGGATGACGAGGAATGAGTGTCGCCCCGTAGGGCGACGATCATGCCTCCGATGCCAGCTCACGCTCCATCCTCTTCCTGCTGAAGAGGACGGAATCCATGAACGCCACCCATGTGATCTCGATCAATATCGAAGTGGCTATGGCGACCATCGCATCACCGGTGATCGGACCGAGTATGCCCGACGTGCATAACGCGATGGCTATACCCTTGTTCTTGTAGGATGCCATGAGTATGTCCGTCACCCTCTGTGACCAACCGATGCCCATCCTCTTCTCCGTCGTCTCCACAGCGAATCCGAGACCGAACGATCTGAGGAATGCGATCAGTGCGAAGACCACGAATATCCATGCAGGGATACCGGAGAAGTTCGTGGCACCCACCGAGAGCCAGACCATGAAGAATATGCACAGGTTCAGGAACACCGCCATCAGATCCTTGTCGATCCTCACCTTGGTGAACAGCCTGGACACGACCAACGGGATACCGAGGAGCTTGAGCACTGTGATGAGGACATCGGTCATATCGACGCTCTCGCCGAGCGTCAGCCATATGATCGCGGGGATCCAGACCAACGATACGACATATGTCACGATGGTACCCCTCGCGGCATGTTCCATGTCCCCTCTCAGGATGTATGATAACGGGACGACGGATCCCGCGAACGGTGCGGCGGCGATGAATATCAGTCCCGTCGCCTGATTGCCGAACTCGGTATCCTTCAACAGGTAATAACCGATCAACGGTATGATCGCGGAGATGACTAGACCGAGCATCACCGCCCTGATGACCGACCGACCGTGGGCCAGGGGATTCAGGTTCTTGTACGGTATCCTCGACAGCGATAGTGTGAGCATCACCACCAACGTCCATATGGTGAGCTCCGAGCGTATGTTCGCCGTCAACGAATCGGGGAACCATCCGGCGAGATTCGTCACCAATGCGACGACCATCGCGAACATCATCATGAAGGCGCTACTCTTCAATAGACTCTTCACATTCATGGATGGTATGATATATCGGAGCCGTATTTATCGTTTATCGATAAATAATTTATTTATATCGTGTTATTAATCCAAAGGATATGGATATACCGACGGTAAGACCGGTGAAGGCTGGGTGGTGGAATGTGCTAAGGCCATGGACACTCCACGGTGCCGTGGTGCCGGTACTGATCGGTGGAGCGGTCGCGTTGAAGGCGATCGAACCGACATGGACGGATGCGATAGTGTTCGCATTGATCCTGTTGGGGGCGTGCCTCTTCCAATGTGTCGCGAACATACTGAACACATACGGCGATTTCGTCAAAGGGACGGATACCGTGGAGAACGAGACCAGGTCCCCGGAACTCGTTACAGGCGTCCTGAAGCCCAAGGATGTCCTCAGGATGGGGTTGTTGTGCCTGGCCATCATCTGTATCATCGGAATAGTGCTGATGATGCATGTGGGCATAGGTCTGATGGTCTACGGTCTGTTAGGTATATTCGGTGTGACCATGTACACCATGGGTGCATCGTACAAATATCACGGATTGGGACAGGTCTCCGTGTTCATCAACTTCGGCATACTGATGCCGATGGGTACGTATTACGTCCTCACGGGCGATTTCTTCTCGACGGAGGTACTTCTTCTCAGTCTCCCCAACGCATTCATGATCACGGCCGTCCTGGCAGGGAACGAGATGCGCGATTATTACGATGACAAGGAGTCCGATGTGGGTACGCTCATAGGCCACATGTCATACGAGAATGGGATGAGATTGTACCTCTTCGAATCCCTGGTCTCATTCCCCATACTGATAGGTTTGGTCGTCGCAGGGGCCGCACCGGTGACATGTCTCATCGCACTTCTGACATTATACGATGCGTACCTGTTGTATGTCAACTCCAAGAGGGCACCGGAGGACAAGCATTCGAGCTTCATGTTGGTGCCCCTGTGCTTCAAACTGAACTGGCAGTTCGGTGTACTGATGGTCGCAGGTTATTTGATATGGATACTCATTCCGTGATTCGGGTGACAGCATGGCAGAGGAACTCAAAGGCAACCAATTCGAGGGAAAGGGCGAATACGTCGTGGACGTGTTCGAAGAGATCGCAGAGTACTACGACAAGATGAACGGGATAATGTCCATCGGCATGGTGAAGGGATGGCACAGATTCATGTTCAAGAAGGCAGGGAACATCAGCGGGAAGAAGGTCTGCGATGTCGGTTGCGGTACGGGTGAGATCTCCTTCATGGCCGCCGAGAGGGTAGGAAAGGACGGAGAGGTCATCGGAGTGGACATCACACCAGGTATGCTCGCGATGGCAAGGAAGAAGATGGAGACCCTCGATCTGCCCAAGGATGTCGATTTCCGCGTAGGAGATGCTCTCGACATGCAGTTCGAGGACGATACGTTCGACCTCGTCACATCCGGATACATGCTCAGGAACGTCACCAACATCCAACAGGCCGTCAACGAGATGTACAGGATACTCAAGCCCAACGGGAAATGCATCGTTGCCGAGCTCTCGAAACCGAAGAACAAGCTCCTGCTCTTCGGATACAACATCTACGTCTTCCACATAGTGCCCTGGTTCGGAAGGAGATACGACAAAGGGAAGAAGATCGACGGCAAACAACCCGCATACGATTGGCTCACATCATCGCTCGAAGGATTCCCCCACGGTAACGACATGGTCAGGATATTCAAGAATGCGGGGTTCGAGGACGCCAGGTTCTACGTCAAATCCATGGGTGCCGTGAACATCTATGTGGCGACGAAGACTCAGTGAGAGTTCTTCCATTCCGCACAGATATCCAAGAAGTTCTGGAACATCTGTTCCCCGTACTCGGTATGCTCCACCTCGGGGTGGAACTGTACGGCGTAGATCGGCCTGTCCTTGCAACGGACCGCCTCCACGGGACATGTGGGGGATGTCGCGATCAACTCGAAGTTCTCGGGTACACCTTTGACCTCATCGTTGTGCGATGCCCAAGCGGTTATCTGCGAAGGGATGCCCCTGAAGATGTCACTGTCGTCCAGGATCCTCAGATCCACCTTGCTGAACTCGGGATTCTCCGCCGGACCGAGCTTCGAACCGAAATGCTCGCATGTGAACTGCATACCTGCACAGATACCGAAGATCGGGAAATCGGCCTTATCGAGATATTCGCCGTTGTTACCCATGGCATCCGCCTCCGTAGCGACGGAAGGCGAACCGCCGGAGAGGATCAGTCCGTCGACCTCGTCCTTGATCTCGTCGAACGGTGTAGTGTTCGGGATTATCTTGGTATCCACATCGAGGTACCTCAATACGCGCCACTCACGGTGTGTCCATTGACCGCCATTATCCACTACGTAGATCTTCATCATACGGCCAATCTGAGGATTCATATAAATAAATCATCATCGAAGGTGCCCATCGCAGGGACGTGTGATGTTGGGAAATCGTCTATGCGCGTTCCCAATAGAGTATGTTGTCGACGAAGCGGTATCCCAATCTTCCGTTGTCCTTCAACCATGACAGATACGAGCGCACCGTACTTGAGATGAGGACGTATTCGGCCATAGTCATCTTGAGACCATAGTCGTCGAACAGTCTCTTCACTATACCCTCCACAGTCATCGGAGTATCGCACATCTCCACGATATGATCCCCGACACTCAGTATGCTGTCGATGTTGTACTGCGCCAACTCGGAGATGTCCTCCGTCGCTTCGACATGTGCCGGGATGAAGAGTCTAGCCTTCATGCCCTTGACCCTCTCCAAGGTCTCGATGCATCTTCCCACGTTGTGGATGAAACTGATACGGTATTTGTCGAGGGTGGCCTTGCTGGAGAGACAATCCGCCAGGAATACCACATCGTCCTTCGTACGGAAGCCGACCATATCGAACGAATGTCCGGGCAGAGGTATGATCTCGAACCCTTCCGGAACATCCGAATCCGTGAGTGGGAGACAGTCGCTCTCCTGTGCCATCAGGAACTTGTGGCACAGCTCATCCATGGGATATCCGCCATAGAGGCATATGGGTTCCAACAACGTGTGATTGGTGAAATCGCATTCGATACCCGATGCATAGACCTTACAGTTGGTCTGCGATTGGAGATACTTGTTCCCGCCGATGTGATCGGCATGGGAGTGCGTGTTGTATATCGCGACCAGATTCCATCCGTTCGCATCCAGGATCTGTCTGATCTTACGACCGGCCTCCTTGTCGTTGCCGCTGTCTATGATGCAGACATCCTTCTCGTTCAACCTCACCAACCCGACGTTCGTCGGGCTCTTGATGTAATAATCATTATCAGAGACCTGTACCAACTCGTACATCCGCTCACCTGTGGATAGGACGGTGTCTCATTCCCACTCTATGGTCGCCGGGGGCTTGTTCGTTATGTCGTAGACGACACGGTTGACCTGATCCTTCATCGTGTTGGTGATGCGCCTGGAGATCTTGTCCAGGATGTTCAAGGGTATCATCGAGAACTCCGCGGTCATGGCATCCAACGATGACACGGCACGGACGACGATCGTCCTTCCGTATGCCCTCCTGTCGCCCTGCACACCCACGGATTTGGACGGGAGCAATGCGGCGAAGTATTGCCACGGCATCTCCATCTTCCCTTCCGCGACGGCCTTCTGTATCTCGTCCTCCACGATGAAACATGCCTCGCGGACGATCGCGATGTTCTCCGGCGTGACCTCGCCGAGACACCTGACGGCGAGTCCGGGTCCCGGGAACGGCTGCCTCTCGGATGCCTTGACACCTAGGAGCCTCGCGACGGCCCTGACCTCATCCTTGTAGAGGTCGCGGAGGGGCTCGCACAGCTCCATCCCCATGTCCTTCGGCAATCCACCCACGTTGTGGTGCGATTTGATCGTGTCACGTACGCCATCGCCGGATTCGATCCAATCTGGGGCGATCGTTCCCTGTACGAGGTACTCGGCACCGAATTCCTTGGCCTCCCTCTCGAACACGCGTATGAACTTCTCACCGATGACCTTCCTCTTGGCCTCGGGGTCGGTGACACCCTTCAATGCGGCGAAGTACTCCTCGCTCGCATCTATGATCCTGTAGTTGACGCCCATGTCCTCGAGCATCCCGCGGACCTCGTCGGTCTCGCCCTTCCTCATCATACCCGTATCGACATAGACCGCGAGCAACCTGTCCCCTATGGCCTTGCTTGCGATGACCGCGGCCACCATACTGTCCACTCCTCCGGAACAGGCTATGATCGCCTTACCTTTGATCTGGTTGGAAACGGCTTCTATCTGCTCTTCAACGAATCTGTCAGCTTTAAACATCGGCTACACCCTCTGAATCCTTGATGACCTTGTCCGCCATCTCTTTCCTGTATGATGCCAACTTCTCCACCAATCCCTTGTCGGAGATGCTCATCATCTCGACCGCAAGAACGGCCGCATTGTCCCCTCTGTCGAGACCGACGGTCGCGACCGGTATCCCTGGAGGCATCTGCACGATGGAGAGCAACGAGTCGAGATTCATCTTACCGCTCACCGGCACACCGATGACGGGCTTCGTCGTGAAGGATGCTACGACCCCGGGCAATGCCGCCGCGAGACCTGCTATGGCGATGAATACCTTCGCATCCGATGATGTGACTAGCTCCTCGACCCTACTTGGAGTCCTGTGCGCTGATGCGATGACGACCTTGTAGTCGATATCGAATCTCTTGAAAATGTCGACGGCTTTCTCGGCGATCGGAAGATCGCTCTTGCTTCCCATTATCATCAGGACTTCTGGCATCGGATGTGAGGATGGTATCGTGGATTATAAACTGTCGTATATGTCGCGAGAGTTGTGCTGGCTGTATGTTCCAGTCGGTTCCTGAGCATCGTGTTTTAAATATCACATGATGGCGGAAAGGACTGGATGTAAATGGCTCATAATTATATACGACAAAGGGATAGAATATAAAATTCTCCGTAATAAATATATATGAAATACAAGTATAGGTGGCCAATTAGATTACAATATCGAACCTTACTGGTTGGTGATTTTTGTGGAATACCTGGGCATAGTCGAAACGGTGTCTGGCGAAGGTAGATTCGTCGTCAAGGCCGAGTCCACGCCCAACGTCAATGATCAGGTGTTCAACGAGAGGGGTTCGACCATTGGAATCGTCAAACGCATCTTCGGTCCGGTCGATGGACCCTACGTAACCGTTTCCTCCCAGAACGGTGCCGTACCGGGGGATCTGATCGGGAAGAAAGTGTTCTTTAGGGGAGAGAATAAACATGGTAAAGACAAGAGAAGGCACTGAAGAGGTCGAGAAGTGCCCTGAGTGCGGAAGCAAACACTTAGTTCGTGATTACGAAAGAGGTGAGCTCACATGTGAGGATTGTGGATTGGTTCTCGACGACCAGTTCATCGATCAAGGTCCCGAATGGAGGGCATTCGATGTGGAACAGGGTGAGAAGAGGGCACGTACCGGTGCACCTATGACGTACACCATCCACGACAAAGGATTGTCCACCGAGATCTCGTGGAAGAACAAGGACAGTTACGGTAAGAGTATCCCCACCAGGAACAGGGCACAGCTCTACAGGCTCAGGAAATGGCAGAGAAGGATCCGTGTCTCCAACGCTACGGAGAGGAACCTCGCATTCGCATTGTCCGAATTGGACAGGATGGCATCCGCCATGGGTCTCCCGAGGAACGTCAGGGAGACGGCCGCCATGATCTACAGGAAAGCGGTCAACAAGAACCTGATCAGAGGACGTTCGATCGAAGGTGTCGTCGCCGCATCGCTCTACGCGGCATGCAGGCAGTGCGGTGTCCCGAGGACGTTAGATGAGGTAGCCAACTCCAGCCGTGTCGGAAGGAAGGAGATCGGAAGGACCTACCGTTTCATGACCCGTGAACTCAAACTGAAGCTCATGCCCACCAAACCGCAGGACTACGTACAGAGGTTCTGCTCGGAGCTCAGGCTCACCGGAGAGGTACAGAGCAAGGCTGCGGAGATACTCAAGGATGCATCCGAGAAGGAACTGACATCCGGGCGCGGTCCGACGGGTGTCGCCGCTGCAGCGATCTATATCTCATCCATCCTCTGCAACGAGAGGAGGACACAGAGAGAGGTGGCGGATGTCGCCGGCGTGACAGAGGTCACGATCAGGAACAGATACAAAGAGCTCACAGAGAAGCTCGGTATCGAGATACAGCTCTGAATGAGTGCCGAAAGGCACTCATCCAAACCCTATTTTTCGATTCTACCCATCGATCCCGTCCACAGGACATAACAGCGATACCATATAGGCAGGGACATACAGTATCCCATCCTCTCCTTCCCTGAGATCCTTGGTATGGATGACGTATGCCTGATCGATATCCTTCTTGTACTTCTTGATATAACGATCCAATGACACGTGTGCCGATGAGTTCCCCGATTTCACCTCCACGGGACAGACCTTCCTGCCATCGAAGAGGATGAAATTCACCTCCTGTGTGTTCACCGTATCGTCCGCTCTGAACCTACTGTACAACAATCTGTGCCCTGATGCCTTCAGTTCCTGTGCCACGGCATTCTCCAGGAACATCCCCTGATTCATACCCAACCTGTCCCCGAGGATGAGATCGTAGGTCTCGTCGATATCGGCGACATTGGAACCGAATGCAGATGTGAAGAGCAGACCCGTATCCGCCATGTACAGTTTGATACCGTAGAAATCGACGTATACCTCAGCTGCGGGGTCGGTGTCATCGCATTTGTTACAGACCAACACGGTCTTGGAATCCTCGAGGGAACGTATGGCCTCAAGGTAATCACTCATCCGGGAACCTTCCTTCACGGCATTCGCCTTGAATGTCTTATCGTGCCTTGATAGGAGTGACGGGACCATGCCGAAGATGCTACTACATCTGCCTGATGAGACCCCACCGATCTTCCTGAGATCGTCCGCATACAGTTCAAGGATGCTCCTCTTCCCTATCTCTACCATCTTGAAGTTGTTCTTCTCAAGATACGTGGACACTATCTTCGGCATACCTCCGACGAGCATGTACAATCTGAACATATACATCGCCTCCTTGTGAGGATATCTGCCCATCGGAGTGCGTGTCCTGAAACATGTTCTCGCGAGTTCCATCGTATACCTATCGCCATTGGCCCAGAGGAACTCCTCGAAATCCATAGGGTACATCTGGATACGATACTCCTCCGAAGGGATCAGTATGTCCTTGACGTTCTGCTTTATCGAGATCAGGGATCCTGTCTCGATGTAGTGATATCTTCCGTCCGCAACGAGATGCTTGATCATCTGTCTTGCCTGAGGGCACAGTTGCACCTCGTCGAATACGATGACACTATCATGCTCCGTCAGATCGACCTTCGTTATCCTCTGAAGGTTGAGGAAGAAACGATCGAGATCCGATGCACCCTCGGAGAACAGATCGAGCAGACCGTCCTTCGGTTTGGAGAAGTCGATGAATATCGATGTTCCATAGTTGTCTTTCACGAACTCCTTGACGACCGTTGTCTTACCCACACGTCTCGCACCTTCCACAAGGAGTGCATAGTCATCGCTGAGCTCGTCCTTCCAATATTGCATCTTCTTCAGAATCTTCCTCTCGAATACGACGGACACGATGGATACAACATCGTACGAGTATTAAACCTGAACGTAAAAACTACAAATTCTGCAAAGTATTTTTACTCGGAAAATACAAACTCTGCAATCTTTTTTGAGGGTAGAACTACAAATTTTGCAAATTTTGAAACATCATTTTCGTGACTGAAGATACGACGATTTTGGAAAAAGTATCAATGAAAGTTGTGAAAAAGTATCAATTAATTATGTGAAAAAGTATCAATGAAAGTTGTGAAAAAGTATCAAAAGTATATGTACCAGTATTGTGATCACATAGCTATGTCACTCAGACCCAACGGATACAGACCAAGATTGATCGAGAAGGAAATCATGGATTCACTGGAAGCATTTGGTGCGGTCAGTATCGAGGGCCCCAAATGGTGTGGGAAGACATGGGTCGGGTTGAATCTCTCCAACAGTGCATACATGATGGGTGACACGAACGAATACGGAACGAGCAATAAGGACCTCGCAGAGACGAATATAAGGGTCGCTCTGGAAGGTTCGACCCCACACCTCATAGACGAATGGCAAGAGATACCGAGGATATGGGATGTCATAAGATCCGAGATCGACAGGAACGGGACGATGGGACGGTTCCTACTGACGGGTTCATCGACGCCTAAAGAGAGGAAGGCGGTCCACAGCGGTACAGGGCGCATAAGACACATGGGCATACGTACGATGTCACTGTATGAATCGGGTGATTCCGTAGGTACCGTATCGCTATCGGATATCATGAACAACAAGGACATAGGCATCTCAGAGAACAAGGCGGATCTGAACATACTCATCGAATCGATTATAGGCGGAGGATGGCCGGGGAATATCGGCCTGTCCATAGATGTCAAGAAAAGAAGGGTCAACGGTTATCTGGATTCCATCATCGAAGATGCATCTTCCATGGATGGTGTCCGTAGGAAGAAGGAAGGATTGTGGTCGGTCATCAGATCACTTGCCCGCAATGAGAGCACATTGGCGACGAATGACAGGATACACAAGGATACGGGGATCCCGATCGGTGATGCGGATACGGATGATGGATTCGTCCCGTTGGTATCATACAACACAGTCATGGATTATCTGGACGTTTTCGACAGACTCCACCTGATAGAGAACCAACCCGCATTCGATCCCAACATCAGATCCAGCTCCAGAGTGGGAAAGGCGGTGAAGAGGCACCTTACGGATCCGTCCCTGGCCGTTGCCGCCCTAAGGATCGACAAGGAACGTCTCAAGAACGATCTCAAGACGTTCGGATTCCTGTTCGAATCACTCTGTGAAAGGGACCTACAGATCTATTCTAGGGCCATTGGTGGTGAACTCTTCCACTACCGTGACAGTCGTGGGGAGGAGATCGATGCCGTCATAGAGATGCCGGACGGAAGATGGGGTGCGTTCGAGATCAAATTAGGTGGTAATCAGGTGGATGATGCCGCAAGGAACCTCCTTCGTATCGGCGAGAAGATGAATGCCGAAGGGAACGGGCCCAGCGTACTCTGTGTGATCTGCGGGTTGATGGATCATGCATATCGCAGAGACGATGGGGTATATGTGGTACCGATAACATCACTCAGACCATGATTCAAGGTCTGAACCACTTGAATTCCAGATATTCCACATCATCCCCGACCCTGGCGAAGAGGAATTCCTTCTTCACACCGCCCGAGAGTCTGACAGCACGGGATATCTCCGGCCACATTGTCCTGTTGGAGGCGTCCACGGCATGCATCAGATATCTTGCGTGACAATCATCCGGTGAGCCCTCATACGCCCTGAAGTGCGTTCCATACTTGAACCCGGTCTTCACGACCAATCCCCGGGATCTCGCGTCCGAATATGCTTTCAATCTAAGATCGAACTCGTCCTGCGTGCTCCTTCCGAATCCCTTCAGCTCATCCAATGTCATCTTCTTCTTGGTCGATGACGAGATGACATCCAACTGTCTCCTCTCCATCAGATAGCACGATTCGATCAGTGAGAGTTGCATGACATTGTCCACCATCTTACCGTAGAATCCCGAATCGCGTACGATCGAGGAATCCGACGGATCGAATATGAATACCCTGTCCCTTACCAAACGGCCGGTGACCTTCAGGACATCGTCCTTCGGCGGTACCCCGCCCGTTGGGTCGTGGTGCATCATCTTGTAGTACACGATGTCCCCTTCCTCGTCGACGACACCGTAGAGGAGCGTCTTCCCCTTACCTTCGGTCTCGGATACCTCTCCGGAAAAACTACTGATGTCGAATGCGGTACGTTCGGATACCGCTCTCACCATGTACACCGGACGGGAGTTGCTCATGGTCATACCCCTCGGGAACACGGACATGTCGAATGTACCGGATTCCACCTTCACGACGAATCCTCTGGACCTTATGTCGCGGTATACCATGTACTTGATATCGAAATCGGAGAGTACGTTGGATGCATGGTCGAACAATTCCTCGAACTCCATCCTGTCCTTGCGGTATGTCACCTCGAGCCTCTTGCTCTCCAGGAGATATGCCGCCTCCATCAGATCGAGCTCGAGACCGCCCCCTCTCATCGGATAACCATAGTTCCCTCTGTTGTAGAGTCTGCTACCCTCGGCCTGGTCCTTTATGACGACGACGTCCTCTCTCAATTCTCCGGGCATCGCCCATATTACAGGAATATTCTATTTATCGGTTAGGTACGGAATGCTCATGGTCCCAAACAACCGATGGGGACTACGTTCACACCGTCATCCGTCGCATACGCCAATTCGGTGCCCGTGTGAGCCGTTCTATATGACTAATTCAAGGCTCTTTCGATCTCTTCCAAACATATCGCTGAGGGTACCGATTTTTCACTGACGGTTGTCCCCATTCTTTTAGTGAGGGTCCATTGTTTGCCAGATCTTTTTTTCTGCTAGTACTTGGAGGTCTTTTCTGCTAGTACTTGGAGGTCTTTTCTGCTAGTACTTGGAGGTCTTTTCTGCTAGTACTTGGAGGTCTTTTCTGCTAGTACTTGGAGGTCTTTTCTGCTAGTACTTGGAGGTCTTTTCTGCTAGTACTTGGAGGTAAATCCCGACAGTCTGTAATGCGAATCCGAACCGATTCCGAATGTGGTCAAAAGAATAACTTTTTATAGAAGAACAGACTAATACGTAGTAGTTAACCATGAGTTAACAACCAAGTGATACAATGATGGATTTGGATGTCCTCCTCTCGATGATCGAGAACCCGACAAGGCGCAAGATACTGGGATCCCTAGTGAAGATGCCCCATTACCCTCTGCAGCTCTCCAAGGAACTCGGCATCAGTCAGCAGGCGGTGATGAAGAATCTATCCGTATTGGAGAAGAACGGCATGGTCGTCAGCTACCGTGAGAGCAGTTCGATCGGTCCGGACAGGATCGTCTACGAGCCTAGTTCCGAGTTCACGCTCATCGTGGACATGAGGAACGGGATGTTCTCCGCCAGGATGATCGAGCCCAAGGGCGAGAGGAAGGATGTCGACATCGAAGGCCTCAAGGATATGAGGTCCAAGGTGGAGGACATCGATAAGGAACTCGAACAGTTGGAAAGGAGATACTCCGAACTCATGAGGGAGAGGGAATCGATCATAGCATCGGTGATCTCCAAACAGGAAGGATATGCACAGAAGAGTCTCGCATACGAGATATTGAACGAGCCGAGAAGATCCATGGAGGAACTCTCCAAGGACCTCAACGCGCGTCTGGACGTCATCGAGGAGATGACGGATGGTATCGAAAGGACATTGAAGATCGATAAGGAAGGTGAGAATGATGAGCAATGATAAACCGCTGAAGGTAGCGGAACTCAAACCGGGAGAATCCGGTAAAGGCGTGGCGAGGATCGATCCTGAGCTCATGGGCATCCTCGGCATCAATGTAGGTGACATAGTACAGATCAACGGTACGAGGAAGACCGTCGCGAAGGCCCTCATGGGCGGACCCGAGGACGCCAACAGAGGCATCATAAGGATCGATGGTTCGACGAGGAGGAACGCTGGTACGGGTATCGACGAACGTGTCGGTATCAAGAAGGTGGAGGCCAAGGACGCCACCAAGATCACGTTCGCTCCGAGTCAGGAGCTCAGGCTCCAGGGCGGAGAGGATTTCCTGAGGGACACGTTCAACGGACGTTCGTTCGCCAAGGGAGATACGATCACGCTCAGCGTCATGGGTAACAAGTTCGATATGATCGTCACATCGTTCACGCCATCCGCGGATGCCGCGACGATTACATCCAACACACAGGTCAAGATCAGTGACAAACCCGCAGGCAGTAATGGTGAGATCCCTACGGTCACATACGATGATATCGGTGGTCTTGGCGACGAGGTGAAGAAGATCAGGGAGATGGTCGAACTCCCGCTCAGGCACCCCGAACTGTTCAAGAGGTTGGGTGTCGACGCACCGAAGGGCGTATTGCTCCACGGTCCGCCGGGTACCGGTAAGACCATGCTCGCGAAGGCTGTGGCAGGCGAGACCAGCAGTAACTTCACATACATCGGAGGTCCGGAGATCGTCAGTAAGTTCTACGGTGAATCCGAGGGTAAGCTGAGGGAGATCTTCAAGGAGGCCGAGGAGAACGCTCCGAGCATCATATTCATCGATGAGATCGATTCGATCGCTCCGAAGCGTGACGAGGTGTCCGGTGAGGAGGAGAGGAGGATAGTCGCTCAGCTCCTGGCACTGATGGACGGTCTCAAGTCCAGAGGTAAGGTCGTGGTCATAGGTGCCACCAACAGGCCCAACTCCATCGATGAGGCGTTGAGGAGACCGGGAAGGTTCGATCGTGAGATCGAGATCAACATCCCCGACAGGAACGGAAGGTTGGAGATCCTCCAGATCCACACGAGAGGGATGCCTCTCGCAGATGATGTGAACCTCGAGGAACTCGCCGACAGGACCCACGGATATGCGGGTGCGGATATCTCCGCATTGGCGAAGGAGGCCGCTATGGCGGCCATCAGGAGGGTCTTGCCCGACATGGACCTTGAGACGGATGTCATCCCCATGGAGACGCTGAACACCATACAGGTCAACAGGGACGATTTCTTCAGTGCTCTGAAGGATATGCAACCCTCCACCATGAGGGAGGTGCTGATCGAGAAGCCCAACGTGAAGTGGGATGACGTAGGTGCATTGGAGGATGCGAAGCAGGAGCTGAAGGAGGCTGTGGAATGGCCTCTCAAGTACTCCAAGATCTTCCAGAACATGAACGCCAAACCGCCGAAGGGGATCTTGCTCTACGGTCCTCCGGGTACGGGTAAGACCATGCTCGCGAAGGCCGTCGCGACCGAATCCGAGGCCAACTTCATCGCTGTGAAAGGACCGGAGTTCCTCAACAAATGGGTCGGAGAATCCGAGAAAGCGGTGAGGGAGACCTTCCGTAAGGCGAGACAGGCATCACCCTGTGTGATCTTCATGGACGAGATCGATTCCATCACACCCGAGAGGGGAACGGGAAGCGACAGCAACGTCACCGAAAGGGTGATCTCGCAGATGCTCACGGAGATGGATGGTCTCGAGGCACTGAACAACGTGGTCGTGATCGCGGCCACCAACAGACCGGATATCATGGATCCCGCACTGCTCAGACCCGGAAGATTCGACAAGAGCATCTACATCGGACCGCCGGACAAGGAATCCAGGAAGAAGATCTTCGGCATACACACGGCGAAGAAGCCGTTGGATGCGGATGTCGATCTCGATAAGCTCGCAGAGGCGACCGAGGGGTGCACAGGTGCCGATATCTCGGCCATATGCAACGAAGCGGTCATGTCAGCGGTTAGGGAGCTGGTGAGGAACAGTACCGATCCCAACGCAGTATCCGCCGACCAGTGCAAGGTGCACATGAGCGACTTCGAGAAGGCCATCGGGAAGTTCGGTCCGAAGGCGAGGGAGAAGCTGAAGGAATACAACCACTGAATACCTCCATATGGGGGATGGGGATCTTCCCTGTCCCCCTATTCATAACCCACGGATTGATCTTTACTGGATGGGATGGAACGTCACATCTCCACGACCATCACATCATTCCCATGATCCTCGACGATCCTTCTGAGATCGTCCGGTGCGATCATGACCGTGGATGTGTTCTCGTTCGGGTGCACCCCTATCACAGGGAACCCCATGATGTCGGCATCGAATATCACATGGATCCTGCGTTCTGAATCATTCAATATCCCGAAAGGTGTCACAGCTCCTTTCGTCAATCCCATGTACTTGGAGAGATCATCCTCTGATGCGAAGCTGAGGGGACGCGAACATATGATCCTCCTCAATTCCTTAAGGTCGGAGACGCGATCCTTCCTGGTGACCACGAGATAATACTCTCTCTTCTTGTCATCCCTCAAGAAGAGATTCTTCACGACATATTCTCCATGAGGTAGACCGAAGCCGTCGAGGTCGTCTATCGTGAATGCGGCCGGATGCTCGATCAATTCGTGGTCCACACCGCGTTCTTTCAGATATTGCAAGATCTCCGACCTATCCATGTTATCCCATTCGATGGACATTGAATGACGATCGTCACGATAATGATTCTGATTGGCCTCCGTCGTTGAAGAATCTCTTATATTCCAAATTCATTGTTCAATTACAATAGATTTGGATTATAGGATGAAAGAGATCAAGCGTGACAGATATCTGAAGAAACTGATCGATAAAGAATTCGATGGGCTTGTGAAGGTAATCACCGGCATCAGAAGATGTGGCAAGTCATACCTGTTATTCAATCTCTTCAAGGATCATCTCTTAGAAGAGGGAGTTCCAGAAGATCATATCATCGCTGTGGATCTCGAAGATCTCTCCAACATCCACCTTCGTGACAGGAACAGGCTCTATGAGCATGTCAGATCCTCCATCCTGGGGAAGGGCGGAAGATTCTACATCCTCATCGATGAGATCCAGCATGTAGATGGTTTCGTGGACGTTGTCAACGGTCTTACGCATCTCCCAGAGACCGATGTCTACATCACGGGCAGCAACTCTAAATTCCTCTCCTCGGACATACTGACCGAATTTAGGGGGAGGGGCGAGGAGATCCGTGTCCGTCCTCTGTCATTCTCGGAATTCCTACCGACGTTCGAGGGTTCGAGTGGGGAGGCATGGGACGAGTACATGCGTTATGGCGGGATGCCGGAATCCATCGGTTTCACAGCCGAACACAAAGAGAGCTATCTGATCGATCTTGTGAGATCCGTCTATCTGCCAGACATAACTGAGAAGAATGACGTTCGCGAACCAGATTCTCTCGAATCCCTGATGAGTGCGTTGTGCTCATCCGTTGGTTCGCTCACGAACACCTCGAAGATCATGAACACCATGTCAACGACGGATCATAAGAAGATAGACCATAAAACCGTCTCGAGATATCTGGAGATCTTCCAGAATTCGTTCCTTTTCGAAAGAAGTCAAAGATATGATGTCAAAGGAAAGCGTTATTTCGATTCTATCTGCAAATACTACATAGCGGACATAGGGTTGAGGAACGCGTGGTTGGGCTACAGGCAACAGGAACCGACTCACATGATGGAGAATATCCTCTACAACGAACTCAGGACCAGAGGATTCAACGTGGATGTCGGTGTCGTTCCCGTCCGCAAGAAGAACGGAGATAAGCTGGAATATACTCAATTGGAGATCGATTTCATTGCTAACAAGGGCTATGAGCGCATCTACATCCAGTCCGCATTCTCCGTCCCCGATGCAGAGAAACATCACCAGGAGATCAGACCGTTCCTGAGCACCAACGATTCGTTCAGGAAGATCATCGTCGTGAATGGCAACGATCTCCCGTGGGTTGATGAGAACGGCATCATGACCGTAGGGGTGATCAGATTCCTTCTCGATGAGACCGTCATCTGATTTCCGAAAAGTCGTCAAAAATATTTCCGAAAAATCATCAATGATATATGCTGGATGAAGCAATGATGATTCATGACACTTAAGAAGAACGGGTATCTACCAAGACTTATCGATGATAAACTGTCGAGATACCTGTCGATATTCGGTGCCGTGAATCTTACAGGCCCAAAATGGTGTGGGAAGACCTGGGCCGCATACAACTGTTGCAACAGTGTCATACTGATGGCCGATCCCAAGGGGGACTATCAGAACCGCAGGCTAGCGATGATGGATCCAACGCTGATCTTCAATGAGGATATGCCACAACTGATCGATGAATGGCAGGACGTCCCCTCGATCTGGGATGCTGTGAGGTATAGGGTCGATGACGTCGGAAAGAAAGGAATGTTCGTTCTGACAGGTTCTGCTACACCCAACAGGAAGAATTTTATTCATTCCGGTACAGGTCGCATAAGGGATCTTCACATGAGCACGATGACGCTCTTGGAAAGGAACATCTCCGACGGACGCATATCATTAGCAGGGCTCTTCAATCGCCCTGATCTCTCATTCCGTATAGGTGAGACGAATCTGAAAGCAGTTATAGAATACACCGTCCACGGAGGATGGCCTGAGACCGTAGAAATGAGTGCAGATGATTCGTTGGAGGTCGCCAAAGGTTATATCGAGACATTATTGAACAACGATATCTCGTCCGACGGTATCAAACGGAATCCTGGAAAAATGGGACGTCTGATCCGCTCTCTTGCACTCAATGAGAGCACTACAGCATCCAAGAAGGCACTGAAAAGAGACATGTTGGAGAACATGGATGATGCACCGATCTCGGACAACACTCTGAGCGACTATCTCTCCGTTCTCGAAAGGCTTCACTTCACTGATGATCAACTCTCTTTCGATCCGAATATGAGATCCTCCGTCAGAGTTGGAAAGGCCCCCGTCAGACATCTTGCCGACCCTTCCTTGGTCGCGGCCGCGATGGGCATGAGCACCGAATCATACCTCAACGACCTCAAGACATTCGGATTCCTGTTCGAATCCCTGTGTGTTCATGATCTGAAGGTCTATGCGATGATGTCAGATGGGAAGGTGTTACACTATCGCGACGGAGACGACAACGAGATCGATGCGATAGTGGAACTGCCTGATGAAAGATGGGGTGCTTTCGAGATCAAGACGGGTGCCGGTGAGATCGAGGACGGAGCCAGGTCACTATTGAAGATGGATAGGAAGATCCGCAATCAGGAGAATGGCAGGCCGCCTACCTTCATGTGCGTGATCTGCGGGATGACGGATGCGGCATACCGCAGGGATGATGGGGTGTATGTGATACCACCAACTGTGTTGGGCCCATGATCTTGATCCATATTATTCCAAATAAATTGTAATAATACAGTAAAATTGGAATAAGTCCACTGATGAAGGATCATTCCTTCCCAAGCAACCAATCGATGAGATTGATGACCTCCACATTCAGACTCCAGCTCCAGATGGAAAACATCATTCCGATCGATTCCACTCTCAATCGGCTCGTCCATGAACATCTCTATAAGCGTGGATTTTCCACAACAGCGCATCCCCTGTGACGACCTTGACGACGTCATTGTCATCCTTGCCTGCATAAAGAAGCTCCATATAGTCGTCTCTGCGGATCATAATACCATCCGATGCCAAATATAAAAAAATCCATTCAAATGGATTTTTTCATTGGTTTCTAAGAATATTTCCATTTGAATGGATTTTTATTGTGAATCTGGCAAATAAATCCATTCGAATGGATTTCTTATTCAATCCACTGTGACGACCGAAGAAAACTAACTTTCTTATAGAAGAGCAATCATTCAATAGAATATGAGCAGAGATGACCTCATAAACACGACAAGAGCCATATTGGCCAAGGGAGGATTCGATATCTCCCCGTTGATGTCGCTGCGTAGTGTATGTTTCGATGTCGTCGGAAGGAGAGAAGACACCCTGCTCATAATCAAGGTGCTCAGCAACATCGATGCATTCTCCAGAGAGAATGCGGAGGAGATGAAGGTCCTCGCCGATGTATTGCACGCTTCCCCCCTGGTCATAGGCGAGAGGTCCAGTTCGGGACCTTTGGAACCCGGGATAGTCTATTCCAGATTCAATATACAGATAATATCGAACGATACGTTGGCCGATCACGTATTGGAGAACGCCCCGCCGTTCATCTTCGCCGCACCCGGCGGGTTGTACGTCAGACTCAACAACGAACTCCTCAAGAGCGTGAGGGAGAAGGAAGGCATCAGCCTCGGAACGTTGGCCGACGTCGCAGGGGTATCGAGACGCACCATACAGATGTACGAATCCGGTATGGGTGCCATGATAGATGCGGCACTCAGATTGGAGGAATATCTCGATAGACCGATCATCGAGACCGTCGATCCCTTCGAATACAAATCGGAATCACCCCCGATAAGCCGTGAACTGAAAGGGAGCGTGAAGACCGGATCCCTGATCCTCGATCATCTTATCGACATAGGTTTCGCCGTCACACCCGTGACAAGGAGTCCCTTCGATGCGTTGTCCCGTAACAAGGATGTCGTCATCCTCACCGGTATGGACAATCAGGACGAGAAGCTCATCCAGAAGGCGATGATAGCATCCGACATCTCCAGGATATCGGGAAGACATTCCGTCATCATCGTCGAGAAGAAGCACGGTAGAGATAATGTAGAATCAACGGCTATCGTCTCCAAAGAAGAGCTTAGGAAGATGGATGACAAGAACGAATTGACGGATGTCGTCCTCTCCAGAGGAGGGAAACAGTGATCTCATTCAAGATAGGGGACTGCGATTTCGATCTGGTACCGTTCATAAAAGGTCTGGTGTCCGAGAAGGACAAGGTCATACAGGCATTGGATTCCAAGGATTATGACGCTACGGCAGTGGCACTCGGTGCCGAGGACATCGTCGCCATAAGCAAGAGGGACGAGATCGAAGGGGAGTTCGAATCCAGCGACCTAGATACCGTATACAGTGGATTGTTGACGCAGTTCGGGGCCATAGACATGCCCGACCCCGCATCGACGACATTGATAGATATCTGCAAGGAGAAGAACATCCCCGTAATCCCGTTGGATATGACCGATGAGGAATATACGCAACTATACTGCGAGACCGTGTCCACGGTCGAGTTCCTCAAAGAGAAACATCTGATAAAGAAGGCCCTGAAGAAGAAGTTCGACATGTCATCGCCGGAGAGCTTCGTGATGGAATGGGATGCCCTCGTGAACCATCTGGGCGGATATGCCAAGATGAGCAGATACAGAGAGGAGTACATGTCCAAACAGATAAAGGACATCGCGAACTACAGGAAGAATGTACTGTTGCTCATAGAGCTCGAACGTGTGGACGGCGTCAGGGAACTGCTCGGTGAATGATATGGTATGCGACAGATGTCCGATCGACAAGGCCAAGGGGAACCTGTTCTGTGCGAAATGCGGAGAGGACCTTTCCAATTATCAATGCCCGTCGTGCGACATCCATCGCGAGGAAGGAATGAGGTTCTGTCCCGATTGCGGACAGGAACTGGATCCGAAACCCAAGAAGAGCAGCTTCCAGAGGGTCACGGAGATCTTCGGATTGATCGTGGCATCGGTGTCGGCATGCTACATCCTGATCGAGGCCATCACGGCGGTCTGGGGCATACCGATCGTCTGGGATCACCTCCCGACATACACCCACCACCTGTTCGTGGTGATTCCGAAGGTGGTGTCGTTCTTCAAATTCAGCGGACCTGCCGTTCAGATCTACTATCTGTTGATACTCGTCGGCGTGTTGGCCTGTGTGTATCAATTGTTCAGGACATCATACCGTCCGACGAAGGAGGAAGGTCTTGAAGGTCTCAAGAATACCTCATTGTATGAGACGTTCGCCCTCTTCGCAGCATTGTTCTTCGTCGAATGCGTGTTACTCTTCATCCTACATCTCGCAGGCGTCGACACCACTTCACCGTTGGACGAGGATCAGTGGGAACAGATGTTCGAACTCCTGAATGCGGCCATATACGAGGAACTGATCTGCAGGGTATTGTATCTGGGCCTCCCTATGATGGTCATCGCCCTGATCCTCAAGAGGAAGGAGCATGCGTGGTACAAGTATCTCCTCGGAGGCTTCGGCATGAGCAAGATGGCGCTCGTGTTCATATTGTTCTCATCACTGATGTTCGGATTCGGACATCTCGGTGGATGGGGATGGTGGAAGATAATACCGACATTCCTGTTCGGAGTGATAGCAGGTTACCTCTACTGTAAATACGGATTGTATGCGACGGTCTCGCTCCACTTCCTCACGGATTACCTGTCATCATCCACATGGTTGGGCGGTGGCGTACCGACGCTCATGATGGCTGCCTTGATGTTGGTATCGATCGTCGGAGGCATACCCTTGGCGATATCGTATGCGAACAGGGCATACCTCTGGATCAAGGATCAGTTCTTCTCAGCCAAGCAGGCTTGAGAGGATGTCACGGGACTCCACACCGGACTGATACGATCTCGATTCGATGATGAAGTTGCCCTTGTAATTACCAAGGTCGCTCAGGACCTTCTTGAAATCGATGTTGCCCTCACCGAGAGTGAGGTGCTCATCCATCTTACCGTTGTTGTCGTGGATATGGATGTTGATGAACCTGTCCTTGAACTGCGAGATGAACTCGTCGATCTGTCCGGTCGTGTTCGCATGTCCTATGTCGAAGCACATCCTCAGATTGGTACCGTCGAGGAGGTCCTTCATCTCCTCGGCCGTCTGACCGAGCATGAACGGGAATGCGGGCATGTTCTCCACTGCGACAGCGACACCGTACTCATCGGATAATCTGTCCAACGCACCGAGGGACTTCTTCGCCTTCATGACCGCCTTCTCCTCCATGTACGGAACGGACATGGACGTCAATCCCGGGTGTACGGTGACCAATCCGATATCGAGATTCGCTGCGGATTCCAACGTTGCGAGCATCTCGATCACGGAATCCTCCCTGATCCTCTCGTTCAACGATGCGAGATTGATATCACTGATGGGTGCATGGATGGAATATGTCATACTGTAGGCGTCCTTCATGGTCTTGAACAGACCCTCGACCCCTCTGAGGTGATGTTCCGCCTCTGCGAATATCTCCCAGTGCTTGAACTCCTTCGCCACCTCGGGAAGGACCTCCTTGAAATCGTATGCGCTGAACTCCGTACATGATATCCCGATCAAATCAAAACCTCCTCTCCGTCCACCGTCTCCGGTGCGACATCCTCGATGACCGCATCCAATCCTTCGTCCTCCACCACGACTCTCATGGTACCGAGGATCGTCCTCTCCTCGCAGAACGAGATCTTCCCTACGAATGCGACCTGTTTGTTGAGGAAGAATCTGGTGACGTTACCCCTCTTCCCTCTGAACAGTACGCTGCGCGTGGTATCCAATATCTTCTGCTTACGGATCTGTCTGCTGAAATGATCGAGATTGTCCGTGGTCCCTTTGAGTCCCTTCTCATCCTCGACTATCTCAGCTCCGGGGAATATCCTCTCGATGGCCGTCCTGACCTTCTCTGGATCCTCGCTCGGGTAGACTGGACATGTGATCTCGACCTTCATCATCGTCCCTTCCGTAATCTGTGGTGAGGTAATAAACATTGGTCTTAAGGTCCGATGATATGGATGGATATGGTGCTGGATCGAACGGATCCTGTCGTCTATTGATTAACAACGTTAATTTAGGTATGTTAATTCTATATAATTAACATACCTAAAATAAAAATAAATATGTAGTAAATCGCATAATTTTTACAATATGGGCTTGGATTATACAGAAAAAGGCGATTATTCTGACTACAGGCCTATGGGATTCCCTGTCAGACACAGGAAAAAAGTCCCATTCTATCCCATGTTATCATTGGATCTCAAGGTAAGAGAAAAGATACGTGAGATACACAGACTCGACATGGCCCTTGAAGGATACATACTGTCTGAGAAGGACTACAACGATCTCGTCATAGATGCATACTCCTCCAACGTCCATTGGTCAACGAAGATCGAAGGGAATAGGTTGACCTTGGAGGATGTACAGACCCTAACGACCGAATACACGACCAAGAAGGTGGAAGAGAGACCGAATAGTTCCAAACAAGAGATACTCAACCACCTTGTGTTCCTTTTCCAGGATATCCTCACCTTACCATGGACGATGGATACCGTCCTATCAGTACACCATGCGTTGATGAAAGGTGTCGGTGAGACGACACCCGGTGTCCTGAGGGATGTGGATGTGTCGGTCAGAGGTTCGGATGGTACTGAGTACTTCATAGCATGCCCCAAAGACTCCGTTCCCGAAGAACTCGAATCGTTGGTGGATTGGGTGAACAACTCACCGTTCGGGGATATCGTGACAGCAACACTGTTCTTCCATGAATTCGAGAGCATCCATCCGTTCGAGGATGGGAACGGTCGTACAGGTCGTGTGTTGTTCCAAACACTCCTTGGATCGTTAGGGCTGAGCAATTGTCACCTGTGTAAATTCGAGGAGAGGATGCTTAGGGACACCACCGCCTATTACGACCTACTGGCATATACGGATCAGACGGGCAACTACACCCCGCTGGTGAGATATGTCACGGAATCCCTATTATCATCATACAGAGAGGCGGTCGATATCTTCTCGAAGAAGGATCGTCTGAAGGACATGGATGAGAACACACGTCATATGGCGATCATGGCCAAGAGATGCAAGGAATTCACGCTCGGTGATACCGCAGGATGGATACATCTCAGCGAATCCGTGAGAAGGGATAGGTTGAAGGAACTCGTAGAGATGGGCATCATCGGGAAAGAAGGGAGGACACGTTCGATGCGTTATGTCTTCCTCGATCCGTTCAGGACGATCGGATAGGGCATACCTTGAAAGTAGACCTATAGCCAGATGTTCAGATTCAAGTGGTTCGCACATACATATGATCCCCTCTCAGGGGGCTTGCGATACTACTACCAACCCACCATTGTTATAGTATAAAATCAAATATACAGCTTAGGACTATAACCGACCATGTCCCTTCTCAAATCACCTGGGAGGATAATCTCGGATACCTTGGAATCTGATGACTTTCAAGGTAACAGCATCAATCTAGGTAATCAGAAACCAAGGAAGATGCTCATCAGCCTAGGAATATTCGTCATCGGTGTCCTATTCGTCCTTTTGGTATGGCAATTGGTCGCAGACTACTACAACGCGAATCTCATGCGCAGTCTGAAATTCCCTAACCCTGCGGACAGCTTCGATATGCTGATCTACCTTCTAGATGAGACGCACCTCATCCTGAGATATTCGCTTGCGGACCACGTCCTTGCGAGTATGGGCAGATGGATCAAGGGATTCGGTATCGCTATCGTCATAGGAATGGTACTCGGGATACTGATGGGTATGAACGACACATTCTACAAATTCGCATCGGTACCGGTGAACATCCTGCAGATGATCCCCGGTCTCGCATGGTTCCCTGTGACGATCCTGCTCTTCGGATTCGGGGACAACTCTGCGATATTCATCATCGCGATCACCGTCATCTCCCCGATAGCCTTCAACATCTCGGCAGGTCTGAGACGTGTACCCGAGGTCAACCTGAGGGTCGCCAAGATGTCAGGTAAATCCAGATGGGACATACTGTTGGAGGTCCTCCTGCCGTTCGCGATACTCGATATAATCGGCGGATTCAGGATCGGTATGGCCAACTCATGGAGGATGCTCATAGCGGCCGAGATGGTCGTCGGTGTGGCGGTAGGTCTTGGTTATACGATCAATCAGACAGCGAATCTCGCCAACTATCCGGCGGCCTTCGCAGGGATTATCGTGATCTGCATCGTCGGATTGGTGATAGACAAATTGATCTTCGCCAACATAGAATCGATCGCACGTAACAAGATGGGACTGGAGGGATCCAATTGACGATCTTGGAGCTTAAGAACGTCTCCAAAGCCTATCAGAACAGGAAGGGAGATGAGGCCCGTGTCGTCCTCAGGAACATCGATCTGAAGATAGAGGAGAACGAATTCCTGTGCATTGTAGGGCCGTCAGGTTGCGGGAAGACCACCATGTTGAACCTCATGGCGGGATTCGAAAGGCCGGATGTCGGTAACCTATACTTCAAGGGCGAGGAGATAACCGGTACGTCCAGGGACAGGGCCGTGGTGTTCCAGGAATTCAGCCTCATGCCCTGGATGAATGTCATCAACAACGTCAAATTCTCCATCGATGACAGACTCAGTTCATCCGAGAAAGAGACGATCGCGAGCAAATACATCGATCTTGTAGGGCTCTCCGAATTCAAGGACCAACGTCCGAACAACCTCTCTGGCGGTATGAAACAGCGTGTCGCCATAGCTAGGACACTCGCCATGGAACCTGAGCTCGCCATGGAACCTGAGATGATGCTCATGGACGAACCGTTCTCAGCATTGGACGAGCTCACCAGGAAGAATCTGGACCACGAGATGTTGGAGATCTGGAAGAACAACAAGAGGACCATCGTCTTCATCACCCACAACATCAACGAGGCAATGCTCCTTGCCACCAGGATCATAATGATATCCTCCTCGCCAGGGAGGATAGTCGGAGAATGGAGATTCGACGACATAGACAAGAACGCCGACTCCGAGAGACTTTCGGAGATCAGGAACGAGATATCAGAATTACTAGAATCCACCAGTGAACAACAAAGGAATGGAGGAATGATATGAACATCAAAAGAAATCAGATGATCGCGATCGCGGTCGTAGCCATAGTGGTGATCGCCGCTATCGCTGTTGTAGTCTTGAACAATGGTAGCAATACCAAGAGCAACAACGGCCTTGTATTCGCTAACGGCAACAAGGACTGTTATGAGCCCACATGGCTCGCCGATGAACTCGGATACTACTCCGAGTTCGGTGCCGATGTTGAGATGCTCACGGTGTCCGGAGGAGGTAAGGCACTGGAAGCACTCCGTGCAGGTAAGGCCGACATCGCAGGATTCGGTTCGACACCTCTCGCCAACTGTCTCAACACCAACGATGCGGATCAGTTCGTGGTCCTCGCAAGATGGATGGGAGGAGAATCATATGCTGAGATGGCCACTACAGTCATCGACGGAGCGACCTACGACTTCTCATACCCCGAGGGAGACACTGTCAAACACACCGTCACATACTACGACGGTACGACCGAGGAGGTCACCTTCAAGACCATGAAGGGCATGACCATCGGAATGGACACCACCACCGGTTACAAAGCGGCCATCATAAAATATGCGACCGCGGCCGGATTGTCGGTGAAGTTCGAAGGCGAATCAGGATACAGCGAGGCTGACATCAAGGTCAAGCACGTGGAATTCGGAAACCAGGTGGCTGCTCTCGATCAGAACGATGTGGATGCGATCATGGGTGGAAGCTACGATCTCGCCGCATACGCTACGATCAAGAAATCCGTCCTCTCATCCCCGAGCTCGGAGAAGTTCCCGTCACTCGTCAGTGAGGCGACATGCGTACTCGTTGCTTCGAAAGAGGCGTACGCCGAGAAATACGATCAGATCGTGGGTGTCCTCAAAGCGCTTCAGAAGGCATGCTGCTACATCTACGGAATCGAGTACGAGGCCGGAATCTACCTCGACGAGACGACCATCAAGGCGGCACAGGCGAATATGACCGACAGCGAGAAGGCAGCACTCTTCGGAGAGAATGCCGTCAAATCCCTCAACGGATACTATTACAGACTCGATGCCTGTCAGAGGATCGCTGATTTCTTCGGTGCACCCTTCACAGTGGATGTCCAGAAACTGTCGTATGACAAGTACGTCTGGGGTCTCGAGTTCGAACTCGTCGACATGCAGATCATCGAGGCCACATACAACGCGAGCAGCACAGGTACATCATCGTTCCGTGTTCTCGATGGTATCGACTACATGGGATACTTCGATGGACGTGCTCTCTACGATGCGATGAAGGATGAGAATGGAGTCTCCTCATGGGACAGCGCAGGCTGGTACAGAGACAGCTCGATCTACTTCTACACATTGTACCATGACGGCTTCACGTTCAAGACCGCAGCGGATACCTACAAACTCTCCTGGACCGTTGTAGATGGCTACTGGATCATGACCCTGCTCAACTCCGTCGGACAGAGATACGGTGAAGCGACGATATCCTCGATAACGATTGGCGGAACCGTTGTGGACCCCGCACTCTATGATTACGTCGAGTTGACCTCGTCCATCATACTGAAATGCCCTGTCTACGGCGATGTGGTCGTGACGATCGCTTAAATCGATAAAACATTTTAAAGAACCATCCGCCGTCCATCGAAACGGACGGCGGACACTCACTTCTTTACTGATAGAGGATCGCTAGGTGAGGATGAATGTCCACAGAGATAAGATCGATAATAGATAGGGCCAAGAAGACATCGTTGGATAACGGGATCATTCCCCGTGAGGACATCATCGCGATGTTGAGCATCGACCCGAAGTCGGATGACTGCGAATACCTTAGACAGGCCGCCGAGGAGGTGACCAAAGCGGTCAGCGGCAACAAGATCAGAGTGGGTATCTCGATAGGTGTGGATTTCGCACCGTGCAGCATGAACTGCAAGTTCTGTTCGCTAGGTGAGAAATGGGGCATCGTCAAAGGAGAGAGGATGGTCCCGTTGGACACCATAACGGAGACCATACGCGAGTATGTCGGAAGAGGTTACTTCCAATTCGTCCTCAGGACGACAGAGTTCTTCCCCAATGAGACGTTGTGCGGATATGCCAAGCACATCAGGGAGAACGTTCCCGGAAAGTACATCCTGGTCGCGAACACGGGAGAACAGACACCGAAGTCCGCGAAGAGACTGAAGGCAGCGGGGTTCGATGCAGTCTACCATGCCGTAAGGCTCGGAGAAGGTAGGGACACCGCATTCACGGCCGAGGAACGTCTGAACTCGATCATGGTATCGAAGGAAGCGGGGCTCATCGCCTCATGCGGTCTCGATCCCTTGGGTCCCGATCAGACGAACGAGGAGATCGTCGATCGTTTGGAATTGTACAGGGATGTGGTCAAGCCTGTGACCATATGCACCATGAAGCGCATAGCTGTCCCCGGTACACCGATGTATGATGTCGGGGAGATAACGCACGAGAGACATATGCAGATCCTTGCAGTGAACCGCCTCGTCAACGGCTCCAGATGCATCATACCCGTACACCCGCTCAGTGCGGATGCATTCAGATACGGTGCCAACCACATCTCGGTGGAGATAGGTCCGAATCCGAGGGATGAGGATATGACGAATCTCCGTTGGTTCCCGTTCTCCCCCGAAGAAGCGAAGAAGCTCATCGAGGACTCGGGATACGAGGTCGGCACCATCGATGACTTCGCAAGGTACTTCCCGTACCAGTGATAGGACACAAGAGTGTCGTACGCGATATGCGTACGGCACCCATCCATCTACATACCAAAACCAATTATGACAGGAACACATGTAGGTGAATCACCATGAGCAGAACGGAGGTGTTGTCGGCAGCGGCCAGGAGGAATATGTTCCTGTCACCGGAAGCGTTGGACATAATCATGTCCAATACGGACCCCGTAGGCTTCACCAACACCGTATTATCCGCTCTCTCTAACAACCCCATCTTCGTCACGAAGGAGGACGTCATGTCATTCCTACAGGGTGACAAGAACATCTCCGAATCCCCGAAGACGTTCGATCCCCATAATAAGAAGAATCTCGACATGAAGATCATCGAGGGGACCGACATCACCGGCAACTCGTTATGCGTCGGGAATGTGGAGGATTTCACCAGATATTTCCAGAGCAGGTATCAGATCCTCAGGAAGATCATCGAGAGAAGGAACGATTTCGGTCCGTCGAAGAGGATCAAGGATGCGTACTCCCTCTATGACAGGGATGTCAGGATCGTCGGTATCGTGAGCGAGAAGAGGATCACCGCCAACGGTCACATGATGCTCAGCATAGAGGATGACGGAGGGGACAGGGAGAGCAACTGCATGGTCTTCATCTCCAAGGACAGTCCTTACTTCAACGAGATCATAACCAACGATATGGTGTTGGGATTCAAGGGAAGGTTCACCAAACCTAGGGATGGCAGCAATTCCAAGAAAGGCCTGTTCATACCCGAGGAGGTCATCAAACCCGGTGTACCCCAATCGCATCAATGGAAGAAGTCCGACTCCCAGTCGGTGGTCGCATTCCTGTCGGATGTGCACATCGGCAGCAAGACGTTCCTCGAGAGCGTGTGGCAGAAGATGATCAGGTACCTGAAGGAGAACAGCGAGAGGATGCAGATCAACTACATCATCTTCCCTGGTGACGTCGTGGACGGCATAGGTATATTCCCCGGACAGGAGGAGGAATTGGATGTCCTGGACATCTATGACCAATACAACAAACTGGCGGAGTACCTGAAGGATATCCCGGACCACATACAGATGGTCATCCATCCCGGTAACCACGATGCGTGCAGACCGGCGGAACCGCAACCCGCTCTGAACAAGGTGTTCATCAACTCCTTCGATTCCAATGTGATGATGTCAGGGAATCCCGTCTACGTGAAGGTGGAGGACAGGACCGTCCTCACATATCACGGAAGGAGCATAGACGATTGGGTATCCGGCGTACAGCAGCTGACGTACAACGATCCGTTGATGGTCATGAAGGAGATGACCGATGCACGTCATCTCGCACCCATATACGGTCAGAAGACTGCTCTCGCACCCGAGAGGAGGGATTATCTCGCGATGGACATACTCCCCGATATCTTCGTATCGGGCCATGTGCACGGATACGGATACATGGAATACAAAGGGATCAGGATGATCAATGCCTCCACGTGGCAGGATCAGACCGATTATCAGAAACAGCACAACTTCAATCCCATCCCCGGCATCATGCCGTTGGTACACCTCGGTACCGGCAGCGTGACGATGAAGAACTTCATGAAGGATTGACATCCTTGGGACGAAGGTGACCCTTCACCCATGCCACCGCATATCCCGTGATTATGCTCAATATTATCGATCCGACACCCAATGCGAATCCCGGTAGGAAATCGAGCGTTGGTGTGTAATTTATGAGATCGAAGGTACAGAACGGCGATATGAGCAGCTTCGCATAGAATGTGTGGAGCAACAGGATCGTCAGCGTATGTTCTCCCATGAAGATGAACACGTGGGAGAATATCGGGATCCTCGCGAGGAATGATGACAATACCAATATCACGCATCCGCATGAGACCGCCAATACGAGGAACGGATATGCGGACCAACCGCCGTACTCACCGTAACGCGATGTGTTGAATCTCAATCCCGTAGGGAAGAATGTCACCATCAACGCACCTATGACGAAGAGTACGAGCACGATCATCCAATAGCGCTTCGTACGCCACTTGTCCTCGATGTATGTCGCCACGTTGTGCTTACCCATCACTGCTCCTACCAACATCAATGCGGCTGCGAGCGGTGCGCTCTCGGCATAGAAGGGCAACTTGACCTTGACGACCTCCACGATGAAGCATGTGATCGAAGCGAGGATGAACAATGTGAGGAGCGTTCTCCTGACATCCTTCAATGCCCAATCGGCCACGGCGTAGAATATGACGAATGCTACGATCATTATCTCTATGAAATAATAACCCTGGATGATCTCGAACACACCGAAGATGGGTACCTCGTCACCGAATGCCTGGAATGCCGTCTTTCCGATGAGGCATCTTCCGATCACGTACGGTAATTCGGAGGGATCGATGGAATAACCGGTCAACACCAGATACACATACATGACTGTCGTGAGCACCACGGTACACACGACATACGCCACCAACAACTGGGATAGACGTTTCTTCGTATTGTTCCAGAAACCTCTCTCGGGTCTGTAGAAATAACCCGAGACCAGGAAGAACATGAAAAGGAAGGAATAGATGAATTCGAAGATCGGTGGTGAATCGGTATCCCCAGTACCACCCGTATTGAACACGAAGTGGATTATGACCAGGCCGAATATGGCCAGGCCCTTCATCATGTCAATGGACTTCAAACGACAGCATCCAGTACTTCCCATTCGTGGTTCCTTCGATAACTGATACGCTATTGTTATAATAACCCCTTACATGGAATAGCGACGTCTGGATGTCATTCTGAACATGTAGTTGGACGATTTTTCATCATGTAACCGTCGATCGGGAATGTTCCCTCATTTTTCTGGTAACTAGCTATCAAAGTTCCCTCATTTTTCTGGTAATTTGTGTTCCAAGTTCCCTCATTTTTCTGGTAACAATTCCGTCACCAACATCGATGGTATCGTATCCTTGATAGATGTCAAATCAGGCCGCAATAAGCGTTCGAAGTCCCTCAACACGTTGATGTCGGAGAAGAACAGGAACAGAGTGGGCTACAAGATAATGGACACCAACATCGAGTATGATGAGAACGGTATCCTCCATCTTCCGTTGTACGCGATCAGCCTCATGGACGACCGTGAGGAGCACCAACTCCCTATATCGGAATCATCGGATGCGATCAACAGGAAGTTCGAAGAATACAGAAGATCGTTGGATTAAACGGTTTATGATGGCGGTAGAACCGCCATCATGGTTTACATGAACCTTTGGTCCACCAGTGCCCAGATGATGAGTATGAAGCCTAGTATGAGCATCGAATAGGACACTATCCAGATGATCTTGAACGCCCTGGCCAGTTTGACCGGGTCGTTCTTGATATCGAAGTAGATGTCCTCTATCGATCTCATTCGGCAGCCTCGCCTTTTCCTTTAAGGAACTTGAGACGGATGGTGTTCTCCCTGTCCATCTCCTCGAGACGGAACTTGACGAATTTCATCGCCTCTTCCAACTCGGGGATGAGTTTGAACTCCATTGCATTTACCCTTCTCTTGGTCTTCTCGATCTCATCGAGGAGCCTCTTCATCGTGGTCTCGATCTCGGCAGCACGGATGATGGTGTCCAACAGCTTCTCGAAGGCCACAGAGGCCTCCTCGATGTAAGGGGAGGTGGATATGACACCGTATCCTTTGTTGAGGATATCCACGTGTGTCACATCGGCCTCGACCTTAGGGACCATCATTCCCATGATGCTCTTGCTTCCGACCTTGACCTTGGGTTCCGTCTTGAGGGCATATGCCGCGCTCTTGACCGCAATCTCACCTTCAACTGCTCTGGCGATGGAGATCTTCAGCATCGCGGCCTTGTAGTCGGATGCTACGGATCCCCTCATTTCCTTCGCTTTCTCCATTATGTCGAAGAACTCGATGATGAGACCGTCTCTCTTCATCTTCATGATCTTGTAACCATTCTTGGTCGTCTTGATCTTGTTCTTCAGCTCAATGAGTACTGAGCGTGTTGGGGTGATATCATGGCTAGGCATGGGACTCACTCTTTCTTAGGGAGGTACTTCTCGATGTACTTCCTGCTGATCCTTGTGATCTGGTCTGCATCAAGTGTCGCGATGAGGTCCCATGCGATCGTGAGTGAATCCTCGATCGAACGATCCTCGTCGTGTCCCTGGCGGACGAACTTGTCCTCGAACAGATCTGCAAAGTGCAACAGTTTCCTGTCCTTCTCTGACAGTGACTCCTCACCGACGATGGCCACGAGTCCACGGAGATCCTTACCCTCTGCATATGCTGCATAGAGCTGGTCCGAGACTCCCTTGTGGTCCTCACGTGTCTTACCTTCTCCGGTTCCTCCACCCATCAGCCTTGACAGCGATGATGAGACGTTGACCGGCGGGTAGATACCTGCACGGTGAAGCTCCCTCGACATGACGATCTGACCCTCGGTGATGTATCCTGAGAGATCGGGGATCGGGTGAGTGATATCGTCACCGGGCATCGAAAGGATGGGGATCTGTGTGACCGATCCCTTCTTGCCCTTGATCCTTCCGGCACGCTCGTAGAGCTGTGCGAGGTTGGTGTACATGTAACCGGGGTAACCACGCCTTCCGGGCACCTCTTCACGAGCTGCACCGATCTGACGGAGTGCCTCACAGTAGTTCGTAACATCGGTCATGATGACAAGGACCTGCATTCCGAGGTCGAATGCCATGTACTCAGCGGTCGTGAGACCGAGCCTGGGTGTGATGATACGCTCTGCTGCAGGGTCATCTGCGAGGTTGAGGAAGACCACAGCGTTCTTCAATGCACCGGTTCTCTCGAACTCCTTCATGAAGGTCTGCTTCTCCTCGTTCGTGATACCCATGGCGATGAACACGACAGCGAACTCCTCGTTCTCTCCCCTGACCTTGGCCTGCCTTGCGATCTGGAGAGCCAGATCGTTGTGGGGCAATCCTGATCCGGAGAAGATAGGAAGCTTCTGTCCCCTGACGAGTGTGTTCATACAGTCGATGGTCGAGATACCTGTCTGGATGAAATCCGACGGGTTGTCCCTTGCCCAGGGGTTGATAGCTGCACCGACGATGTCGAGCTTCTTCTCAGGTGTGATAGCGGGTCCTCCGTCGAGGGGTTCTCCTGCACCTGTGAGGATCCTTCCGAGCATGTCCTTGGAGACAGGCATCTTCATCGTCTCACCGAGGAAACGGACTGATGCATCTCTGTCGATACCGGTGGTTCCCTCGTAGATCTGGACGACGACGATGTCGTCAGATGTATCGAGGACCTCTCCTCTCTTCATTGAACCGTCAGAAAGCCTGACACTGACCAACTCACCGTATGCGATGGGCTCTGTCTTCTTGACGAAGACGAGAGGACCTGCGATCTGTGAGATTGTCTTGTACTCTTTTGATACTTCAGCCATGTTTATGCCCCCAGCTCTTTGAACTGCTCATCGAAGTCAGTGTCGATAGCCGCGAGTTCGTCATCGATAGTCTCTTCGTACTTGGACCTGATGAATCTCTGCCTTGCAGGGATTCCGACGATCTTGTCGACTGTCGCTCCGGCAAGGAGTGCCTTCTGTGCCAAGTCAGAGAACTTCTTGATGAGTTTGAGCATCATGAACTGCCTTGACATAGGACAGTATGTATCGACGGGATCGTATGCGTTCTGCTGCAGGAAGATCTCACGGATCATCTTGGAGACCTCGAGTGTGATCTTCTGGTCATCGGGCAGTGCGTCCGATCCGACCAACTGAACGATCTCCTGAAGCTCCGACTCCCTCTGCAGGGTCTGCATAGCCCACTCCCTGAGTGCAGGGAACGAAGGATCGACGTTGTTCACATACCAATCCTTGAGCTGGCTGTCGTACAGTGTGTATGATGTGAGCCAGTTGATGGTCGGGAAGTGACGCCTCTCCCTCAACTTGGTATCGAGTGCCCAGAAGACACGGACGATACGGAGTGTGTTCTGTGAGACAGGCTCCGAGATATCTCCTCCAGGAGGCGAGACGGCTCCGATGACGGAGATGGATCCCTCCTTTCCGCAGAGTGATGTCGCGTAACATGCACGCTCGTAGAACTCCGAGAGCCTACCTGCGAGATATGCGGGGTATCCCTCTTCTCCGGGCATCTCCTCAAGCCTTGACGAGATCTCACGCATAGCCTCTGCCCACCTTGATGTGGAGTCGGCCATGAGTGCGACGTTGTAACCCATATCCCTGTAGTACTCGGCGATGGTCATTCCAGTGTAGACTGAGGCCTCCCTAGCTGCGACAGGCATGTTGGATGTGTTGGCGATGAGGACTGTCCTGTTCATGAGGGGGTTTCCTGTCTTAGGATCGACCAATTCAGGGAACTCCGTAAGGACCTCTGTCATCTCGTTTCCACGCTCACCGCATCCGATGTAGACGACGATCTCCGCATCGGACCACTTTGCGAGCTGCTGCTGTGTAACTGTCTTTCCAGTTCCGAATCCTCCGGGGATTGCGGCCGCTCCTCCCTTTGCGAGGGGGAACATCGAATCCAGGACCCTCATACCGGTGACGAGGGGTGTGTTCGGCTGGTGCTTCTCTTTGACAGGCCTGGGTACACGGACGGGCCATTTCTGCATCATGATGACATCCTTTCCACCGATCTTCGCCACGGTCTCTTCGACTGTGAACTCACCGGCCTTGATGTCCTCGACCTTGCCCTGTACATCGACAGGACACAGGATCTTGTGCTCCATGGTACCTTCCATAACTGTTCCAATAACCTGACCGGGTTCAACTGCATCGCCAACGCTGACGACGGGTTTGAAATCCCATTTCTTCTCTCTGTCCAATCCAGGTGCGGAGACTCCACGAAGGATGAAATCTCCCATCTTCTCCTGAAGAACTGCCAACGGCCTCTGAATTCCGTCATAAACGGAGTGCAAGAGTCCGGGACCGAGTTCCGCAACGAGCGGACGGCCAGTGTTCGTAACCGGTTCTCCCGGTTTGACACCGGACGTATCCTCATAAACCTGGATGATAGAGTAGTCACCAACGATCTTGATGACTTCACCCATCAGCATCTCGTTTCCAACGTGTACGACATCGTACATACGGGGAGAGATACCGACGGCGGTAACTACAGGTCCTGCGACTCTGTAAATCTTTCCTTCATTACTCATTTACTCATCCTCTTTGTATAAATCAACGCCAATCGCTCTTTTGATCTTCTCACGAAGATCGCCCATTCCAGCACCGCCTACTGTGACGACGACGGGACTGATCGAATCAGTCACCTTCGCTCTCATCTGCGGTGTGAGGTTCTTGAGATCCTCTCCGTCGACTGCAAGGATTCCGACCTCGGGATCCTCCATCGCTTCGATGATCTTCTCCTGATAATCATCCGGGTGGGCAACGAATACACGCCTGAGTCCAGCAAGCCTGAATCCCAGGACGAATTCCTCATTTCCGATAACTGCTATATCCATCAGATCACCAGCAGACCTTTGATGGTCTCAGTGTCCAAGCCACTCTCGATCCCCCTTGCGACGATCCTGATGTTGTTGACCTCATTCTCCTTGTGGATCATGAAATCGATCACCGGGATGACCGACAGAGGATACAGGTGGGAGAAGCTCCTTGCTGATTCCATCTTACATTTCTTCAATCCGGCCACGACCTCTCTGAGCGTATTGGTGTTTTCGTCCAACGCCTCCTTGATGTCATCGTAGAAGCTCAGTTGAGCCAAGTCGTTGATCGCTGCGGATATCGACTCTGCGTTGGCAAGCTGTGTGGCCAGCTTTCTGTCTATTTCTTTGCCTCCGGAGATGTAGTAATTCATCACTGTCTCTCCGGTGACCCCCTCGAGCTTCAGTTTAAGGATGGTCTCGAGATTCTTCATGTCGACCTCCATCCTTATGTAATCCTGGTACAGACGGTATGGCCTGTCCTTGGGATCGATGCTTGCGAGGAGTGCTTCATAGTGGTTTTTGTCGAGGAAATCCTCAATTATAGAGAGATTCTTCTTTTCCCTCACTTCATCGATGACGGACTGGGGTATGGACCTTCCAGTCTTCCTTCCATAAAGTGATATGATCTCTTCTTGAGATTCGAGCGAAATGAGCTTTTCCAGATCTTCCTCATTCAGCTTTCCGGCCAGGACAAGGTCCTCTCTGATGCTGTCAGCATCCACTCCGAAGGATTTACCGCGGAGGATGACCTTGAGATTCCAGATATCCCATCTCTCCAGGTCGGTCGCGAGTATATCGTGGAGTTCGCCTGTTGCCGAGTGGAGGATATCCTTGAAAATCCTTGCCATGTTCTGATATGTTGCGTGCTCGACGAGGTTGATACCGTCGAACTTCGCCGCGAGATCAGTGATCTCCTTCTGATATCCCGATTCGCTGATGAAACGCGAGATCTCAGGAAGGCTCATCAAGAGCATCTTCTGGTATGCATCGTCGCTCATGAGCTGCGCTTTCTTCGCTTTCACACGTGCAACGACGTACGCATAGTTGCCTTTCTTTCCTTTATTGCGCCCGAACATACTCTTCACCCGAAGAGAATATCGGAAATGCTCTTGATCTCACGGTCCCAGATCGTCTGGAGGATTGTCCTGTACTGCATGTCGACCTCAAGGGTGCCATCCTCGGATTCGAAGATGATTCCGCCGGTCATCCTGCTGTCAACGGCCACCGAAGAAACGCCGAGGTCACTTGCTGTGAACTTGTCGCACTCCGCAAGGTAAGCCTTGGGGTTTGCGATGAGCTTCGATGCGGATGCGACCATCATCTTGTACTGGGCCAGCTTCTTCTCAGCCGGCGCATTCTCAAGTGATGAGAGAGCATCATCGAATGCTTTTGCGAGGACCTCTTTCTTCTTGGCCAGAACAATCTTCTTACCCTCCAGATCTGCACTGGAGAGTTCCTGACGTTCCAGACGCGCGATGTCGTCTTTGAGCCTCTTTTCCTCTTTTTCATTCATGACGGAGATCTGCGCATCCGCGTCCGCTAAGATCTTTGCGATCTCTGCATCAGCCTCAGCCTTGATCTTGGCTGCGGCCGCTTCGGCGGACCTGCCGATTTCCATCTTCACTTCATTCAATGCCATGAAACGGCCCCTGATTCCTGATTTACATCATGATTGCAAGGATAGCGATGACAAGACCGAAGATGACGATTGTCTCAGGCAGAACCATGAGAACCATTGATTTACCGAAGAGATCTGCGTTCTCGGTGATTGCACCGACAGCTGCTGCACCGACATCTTTCTCAGCGAGACCTGCACCGAGACCTGTAAGTCCGACTGCAATTCCTGCTCCGATAACTGCCAATCCTGCTCCAACGTTTTCAACTGCCATTTTTATACCTCTGTTTCTGTATTTTTGGTGTGTTTACGCTTCTCTGCGAGCGGTGTATACTCGACTCCGCCACCGATAAAGAATTTGTTCATCATTTCAACATACTGCAACCTCAATCCGTGCAGACCTGCAGAGATGATGGCTAATACCCAGATCATGAGGTGACCGATCACAAAGACGATGATTCCGAAGACTCCACCGCCCAACATGATGAAGGCGATATAGTTGAATGCCAACGCCATACCTGCTTTCGACATACCGATAGCGGCAAGACGAGTGTATGAAAGGATGTTTCCAACGATTCCGGGAAGTTCTAGGATCGCCTGCATCTTCTCCTTGGGGAAACATGATGCGACACCGATCACGAGGATCAATGCTCCGATTCCCAGGATAGGCAATGTGGATGAAGGCCATGTTGAAGGCTTCATCATATCCACTCCATCTCCTCCGAACATGACAGTCGTCAATGCGTAACAGAAGACCGTCATTCCGATGAAGGTGAAGATCCATCCACCCTTCTCGAGATATCCCTCTTTGAATCCATGCATCCTTGATGCGTTGAGGAATCCAACGAGATATGCGATGAAGAGGTGCACTATTCCCATGTAAACGCTGAGTTTGAGTAAGAACGTTGCCTTACCGAGTTTGCTGATACCGTGTCCCTCGATGAAGATGTTGGTGAACCACTCGGGCATGAGGACCAGGTTGCCACTGTATTTCATCAGCAACTGTTCCCATGATACCTCGTGGGTGTACTCCATCAACGCCAGGTACTGTGCCGTACCCCAGTTGTGGAAGTCTGCCATCGACGGGTCGATCATTCCAGAATCGATCATTGCGGCGATCTGCTCGGCTGTCGGGTGCGGTGTGATGAAGTGCATACCCAACAACTCTCCGAAGAAGAAGAATCCGAATATGGCCGCCCAGATACCTCCGTAGAACAGGACGGTACCGATCGCCTGGAATTCCCTGGTCTTGGAGTGTCTCAACCCATATGCTCCCAGACAGATGAACGGGATGGCGTAACCGACATCTCCGACCATGAATCCGAAGAAGAATGGGAAGAAGATCGCGATGATCGATGACGGGTCGATCTCCTGGTATTTGGGTACCGAGATCAACTTGGTCGGGAACTCGAAACGCTTTCCGACCGCTCCGTTCTTCATCTTGGTAGGTGCTTTCTGGAAACGGGGTTCGTTCTCCTCTTCCTCATGAAGCGACCTGCCTCTGGATCTCTCCTCGACTTCGATATAAACGTTCTCGTTCATTGCTTCGTTGATCGTTGCAATGACATTGTCCACATCATTGGTGGGCACCCATCCGTCGATGACGAACGAATATTCGCTCGTTGCGATCCTCATGGGTGTCTCTCCCTTCCTGACCGTCAAGGTCAGCTGTTCATCGGATGCGACGATGAACGATTTGTTCTTCTCTGAGAGTTCCGCCAACCTCTCCTCCACCTTGACCAGCTCAGCCTCTGCGGCCGTGATCGCTGCCTGTGTGGTGTTGAGTGCGTCCACGGGTGAACCGGAGATGTCCGGGACCTGGATCTCAGAGTATCCGCACTCGGATAGGACCGATGCGGCCTTATCCTTCTCGGATTTCTTGATGAAAACGGCGACGACGCCTCCCTCTTTGCCGTATGAGACGAAGCTCTCGGCATCCGGAAGTGCTTTCACAGCCTCGGTGGGATCGGCCTTGACCGAACCGACGAACACTGCGATTGACTCGTATCCGTTGTACAATTCTAAGTTAATTTCTAGTTTTGAAAGCTTCTGGAGACTTAGTTCCTGAGCTCTCAAATCCGCGATGTTCTGAACGATCCTGTTCTTCTCGTCAATGGCCGTCATGACCTCTGACATAACAGATTCGACACCGTTCGATGAGATCTCCGCCTCGATATCCTTGACGGATATGGGGTCCATCTCGACACCTCTCAATTTGATGCCGAGATCCTTCTCCGTAGTCCTCAATGCCAGCAACCTCTCGGATGCCTTGGATGAATACGGACGGGGTTTACCGATGGAGAATCCCTCATCCTGGCCGGTGGTATGATCGATCAGGTGGACAGCATCGATTTTGAACAATACGTCGATCATATCGTCCAAGTGTGATTTGTTGCCCACAATCACAATCCTACTCATCGACTCAGGAAGTAACATTCAATGTCCTCTCAAATTCTTCGTTCAAGAAGTTCTTCACTTTCTCTAACTTAGCATCGATGTTTTCATCAATGTCTGCTGCTGCTTTCCTTCCGCCAGATAGGAGTTCGTCACGCTTTCCAACGAGTGCGTCCTTCTCCTTCGCGATTGCGGATTCATAGTTGCTGCGAGCTTGCGCTTCGGCATCTTGAATCTTCTGCACGGACTCTTTACGTGCTGCGGCTATCGCGGCCTTCTTGTCCGCCTCGGCCTGTTCGACCTTAGCGTTGGCTGCTACCTCCGCATTCTTAATTTCCTCAAGTATGTCAGTACGGCCCATATACCTCCCCGACCTTAATTGGTGAGGTGTATGTGAAGTCATTACTTAAAGGATATGGCCCTTATTATAGGGTAAAATTTTAAGAATCCAGTGCGGCGGGCCTATACTCCCTGACTTTTATGTTGGTCTCGGCGAAGAGCTTCTTCGAGAGATCGTCGACATAACCATCGGCGTACACCACTTCCGATATACCGGCATTGATCAATATCTTGGCACACATGGAACACGGGAACGTCGTGGTGTATATCGTCGCCTCGGCGACCGAGGTACCGAAGTATGCCGCTTGAGCTATCGCATTCTGTTCGGCATGTACCCCTCTGCACAGTTCATGCCTAGTGCCAGATGGTATATTCATCTGTTGTCTTATGCATCCCAGTTCCTCACAGTGCATGGTACCTCTAGGTGAACCGTTATACCCTGTGGATATGACGTGCTTGTCACGGACTATGACCGCTCCCACCCTCCTCCTGAGACAGGTGGATCTCTTCGATACGAGGAATGCCATCTCCATGAAATATTCGTCATTGGAAGGTCTATTCATATGGTGAAGAATGTGCAATTACGCTATATATCTTTAGCACAATCCAGTCGAACGATGGATGAAGATGTCACGGATATCCTGAAGGTCGTCATTGCGGTCATCATCACATTCGCATTGCTCTTCGGTGGATTGTTCCTTTATTCCGGGATGAGCAGACCGTTGACGGTCGTGGAATCGGGCAGTATGCAACATTCCGAGGATAGATCGATGATAGGTGTCATCGATACGGGCGATATCATCGTGATGATCGATCCGGATAGGAGATCGATCACATCATACGTTGAGGGATATCACAGCGGATACAGCAGCTTCGGTGAATATGGTGATGTCATCATCTATTATCGTGACAACAAGAATCCCGTGATCCATCGTGCGATACTATGGTTGGACTGGAATGCTGAAACAGAGACATGGTCCGCACCGTCATTGCAATATTTCGATGAGAGCAGATGGTATGATGACAACGGTTCCGAAAAGGACTATAACGATCTGAAAGGAACGTTGACCATAACAGGATTGGGTTGGAAGGGTTATACCGCATCCATCGATCTCGATAGATTGGATAAGCACAGTGGATATCTCACGAGTGGTGACAACAATTACTATTTCGACCAGGAAGTAGGGATATCGACAAGTGGATTGATCGAGAAGGATAACATCAAAGCGATCGCAGGATTCGAGATCCCTTGGTTCGGTTGTATCAAACTCTATCTCAATGATAAGAATGTGGATAAGATACCTTCCAACAGTCTACCATGTCTTATCGTAGCGGTGATAGACATCATATTCCTACTCTTGACATTGATGGTCGTCGTCAACTACTACTACATGTGGAAGGATGAAAGGAAGAATAAGGAGTGAGTCCCCCACCCCTATATTTCCACTGGAAACCCTTTACATCAATTTGGTCTGATTCGGAGGTCTGTAATCATCCAATTTCTTGAAGGTCGGATCCTTCTTGAAACGTTCGATGACTTCTTTTTGAATATCCAATTTGATCTCTTTCGTCCTTCCTGCCTTTCCATAGGATTTGACACTTGCATTGATGAGACCCATCATATCCAATTCTTGGATGAGGTCACCGATCCTCCTCTGCGTCAGGATAGGTACTCCGATGATGCTCGCGAGATTCTTGTATTCGTTATAGACATCACCGGTGGTCATGAGATTCTCACTCTTCTCGGAGATCTTGATGATACTGAGAAGGAGTATCTTCGATTGAGTCGCCAAAGATTTGATACTCTCTTCAACGACATCGATCTCGATGCTGCTCTTAGCCGATTTCACATGAGCTATCGTGATCTCGGAATCACCGTTCCTCTCAGCGATATCCGTTGCTGTCCTGAGAAGATCGATCGCCATCCTCGCATCACCATCACTTCTCGAAGCGAGCGTAGCACAATATTCAACGACAGAATCATCAAGAACATTCGGTTCGAAGACATCCTTGATCCTATCGAATAGGATATCTTGCAATTCTATCTTCGTATATGGAGGGAAGATTATACTCTCTCCACCGAACCTACTCTTCGCCTTCGGTTCCAACATCTCTTGGAATTTCGAATTATTGGATATACCTATGATGGAGACCTTCGATTTCGAAAGATGTTCATTGATCTTTGCGAGATAATAGAATATGTCATCTCCTTTCTTGGAGATCATATGATCTATCTCATCGAGGATGATGATGAACACACGTCCTCTCGATTCTATCTCTTCATAGAATTCTTTGTATAGTTTCTCAAAACTCCAACCGGTGAAAGGTATCCTTTGATTGATGTTCTCCATGAACTGTTTCGCGATATCATACAGGATACCATATGCGGTATCGATGATCTCACAGTTCACATATAGATAATAACATGATTCTTTATCAGGATCGATCTTGTACAGTTCCTTTCCGATGTAGTTGATGACAGCTGTCTTTCCGGTCCCTGTCATTCCATATATCATGATGTTGGATGGTTTCTCACCATTCAACGCTGTCGAGATGATCGATGCGATCTTATCGATCTGTTCTTTCCTATGTGGAAGATCGTCCGGTAGATATGTCGTTTGAAGGACCTTCTTGTCTTTGATCAATACTTTTCTCTTCTTGACATATTGAACGAAGATCGATTCCTTCTGTCCTTCATTATTTTCATCGCTCATCTTATTCCACCGGAAATTTTGTAGGAAAACCTACCCTTCCGATAAAGATTCATTCAGTATATAATGACTAGTATGCTATCGATTTTTCAGATTTCAGGATGGACGGATTTCAATACTTTTTAATCAGAGTAGTCTGTTATCGATTCATCTCAATGGAGTTATTCAAATGAAACATCCTGGTTGGGCAACAGTCGGATTGAGTCTTGCACTCATCGCAGCTTGTGTCGTTGCATTGTACGTCATCGGTCTCAGCTGAAAATCGTTTCCAGTGGAAATATAGGGGTGTCCCCCTATCATCCCATATTAACCCATTAACTGTAATGGGTCCTTCTAATATTCCGATCAGATTTCTATGATCCATGAACAGATACACGATATTGTCGATCTCCATCATCGCATTGATCCTGATCTTCGTATCATTCGATATCGGTGAGGAAGAAGAGATGATAACAGGATTCGCGGATGAGATCAAGGATAGTGATTCGGGATTCACATTCTACATAAACGATGGTGATGGTTCGAGGATCAGATCGTTCTCCTCGATCAGACCCGATAACATGTTGCACGAATTCAGTGGTTCCTATTCCGATGACGGGAACATATTCTTCGTGAGTGAGATAAAATGAAGGATGGATCGAGGATGGACCTCGATCCGAATTTAGCAACGACGGATGATCATCGATACAGCATTACCGCCGCCGAGGCACAATGTACCGAGACCGACCTCTTTGTTACGGTTCTTCAATGCGTAGAGGAGTGTCGTGATCACACGTGCTCCGGAGCATCCGATGGGGTGTCCGAGTGCTACGGCTCCTCCGTTCACATTGAATATCTCATCGGGAACATTCAGTTCCTTCTTCACTGCGCATGACGCGGTCGCGAATGCCTCATTGTGTTCGAAGAGATCGATATCATCGATCGTCATGCCTGCTTTCTTGAGGACATGTCTAGTGGTCGGTATGGGTGCTTCCATGATATATTCGGGAAGGACACCGCGCTCACCATATGCTTCGATCGTCGCAAGCGGTTTGATACCATGTTCCTTGGCCCAGGACATCGATGATATCACAAGAGCGGATGCACCGTCACTGAGTTGTGAGGAGTTACCTGCGGTCACCCTTCCGTTCTCCTTGAAGACGGGTCTGAGCTTAGCGAGTGCCTCCAATGTCGTGTCCTCTCTGATACCCTCGTCATGATCGAAGATGATCTCTTGTTTCTTTTGCTTGACAGTGACCGGAAGGATCTCATCCTTGAATGCGCCTGCTTTCACCGCTGCGGCGGCCTTCATATGACTCTCATAGGAGAGCTGATCCGCATCCTCCCTCGTGACGTTGAATCTGTCGGCGACTATCTCACCGGTCATTCCCATGTGCTGGTCGTTGAATATGTCCCAGAGACCGTCGTTGACCATCGAATCCTTCACGATCTGATCGTTCATCGTGTATCCGAATCTCGCACCGGGCATGAGGTAGGGTGCACGTGACATGCTCTCCATACCGCCGGCGACGATACAATCGTATTCGCCTGCTTTGATCGCGTCTGCCGCGAGCATGACGGATTTCATACCCGATCCACAGACCGCATTCACTGTGAATGAACCGATCTCGACGGGAAGTCCACCGTTGACGGCAGCCTGTCTTGCAGGGTTCTGTCCCAATCCGGCGGAGATGACATTTCCCATGATACATTCATCGACATCGGTCGGTTCGATCCCTGCTCTCCTCACAGCCTCTTTGACGACGAGGGCACCGAGGTCGGTCGCTTTGATCCCAGACAAGGTCTTTCCGAATTTACCGATAGGGGTTCTGTTCGCACTAAGAATAACGATCTCATCCATGATAATCTGAGACGGTTTTAGGTATGTGAATATATAATATTGTCGATTTTTAGTTACGACGATTAACGAATTCGACCGGAGTGACGATACCCATCCTCTTCAACGGTTTGGAGAGGTGTCTGCGTGCGCAGGTGGGTGGTTCATACCAACCGGGAACGATCCATCTGATGTTCTTCCTCATTATGGGATCCTTCTCTTTGGTATGACATCTCTTACAACGGTATCCTTCATCCTTACCGATGGAATCCATCCTCTTTCCGCATGAGGGACATATGGGATTGGATACCTTCTCATAATCATCGGCGACGGAGATCACATGCAATTTCTCTACGTTCAGTGTCCTGGGGGATTCCCTGTACTCACCCATGACCTCGATGACATCGCCGGGGATCAGTTGATCGAAGGCCAATCTGAATTCCTTGGAGGGTTCGTATGCACCACAGGTGATCCTTCCATACTTGGTATCGATATCGATGAACACATGTCCGCCCTTGATGTGCTCCGCTCTTGCGGTCACGGTCCCTTCGATGACATATGATTGATTCGGTACGAGTGTATCATACTCCCTGAGCAGATGGTCATCCGTACCCTGATTGGTGAGGAACACGAACCATCTGTAACGTTCCTCCGTCCTCAACGTGTTCGCGGCCTCGATGACATCCTCCAGCACATCACCCCTCAGACCATAGAGTACCGGACAGGGTGTGGCGGGGACCATGGCGACCTTCTCCTTCCTATCCTCCCAACTGTTGAACGTGGTCGGGAAGTTATGCTCCATATCCCTTATGGATATGGGATCGAAGGTCCTGGGAGTACCCCATCTGTCCCTCTTCCTATATGCTAGGAGTTCGAATGTGGTATCGCCGGGGATCCATGCCAATCCGCATGTGCTGCCGATCAATCCCCTGCCGTTACCGATGGTGAACGTCAGAGCACCTATCCTCTTCAATTCCTCATCGATCTCCTTGCGGTCCATGATCGTGGTCACACCGCGACGATAGAATGATGGATCGGGTCTTACCGAGGAGATGAACAACCCTGGGTTGGCATCATCCTCATGATATCTCTCCACCAATGGGATGAGCCTATCCATTATCTCTTTGTGATCGGGTTCGAAATCATCGGCCTCTTCGTAACAATAGAAATCCTCACCGTCGAGTTCACCGATCAGTGTCCTCTTACCGATACCATGACCGAACCGCATGACCAATGAACCGTTACCTCTGGTCTTCCATGGTACTGCGGGATTGAGACGTACCAAACGGGGATTGCCGATGAGATCGAGATCAGATAGTTCTCTGATTATCTCTGTAGCCAAGAATGTTGTACAATTCCCATTCACCGAATCGGTGTCATCAACAGCTACGAACATCATACCCTCTCGAGGTATCATTCGAACAGACGGTCGATCATCCAATCGGTGTTGAACTTGACGATATCGTCGTATTCCTGTCCGTTGCAGACGAATGCGATGGGTTTCCCGATCGTATGAGCGATCGACAATGCCGCTCCGCCCTTCGAATCGGCATCGATCTTCGTGAGGATCACGGCATCGACACCGATCGCCTGATCGAATGCCTTCGCCTGTTCTACCGCATCGTTACCGGCGAGGGAGTCGCCTACGAAGATCTTCAACGAGGGTTTCGAGACCCTGACGATCTTCTTCATCTCATCGACGAGATTGTTGTTGGTCTGCATACGACCTGCGGTATCGATGAGGACCGCATCCCTCTTCTTCGCCTTCGCATGCTCGATGGCATCGAATGCGACCGCTGCGGGATCCGCGTCCTGTGAATGTTTGACGATCTTACAGCCGAGCTTGTCCGCATGGATCGAGAGTTGCTCGATGGCACCTGCCCTGAAGGTATCGCCTGCCGCAAGGACGACCGTGTAGCCATCCTTCATCAGGCGGTTGGCGATCTTCGCGATCGCGGTGGTCTTACCGGTACCGTTGATACCGACGAACATTATCGATGTCGGTCTCGACTGTTCCTTGAACCATGCATCGAAATCGAACTCGTTGAGCTTCAATACGTTCCTGACGGCATCCTTGATGGAGAGTTCCACGATCTCCTCGAGTGTATGGTCACGGCTGAACTTCTTCCCTATGAGGTTCGCCCTGACGCCTTCCTTGATCTCCTCCACGACGGGAAGTGCGACATCCGCTTCGAGGAGTGCGATCTCCAATTCCCAGAGGAAATCGTCCAATGATTCGTCCTTGATCTTCTTGCCGAGGAGACTGTCCGTGAGCATCTCGTCGACGATACCCTTCTTCTTGGATTCCTTCTCGAGCTTCATCTGCTCCTTTCTGGAGAGAGGCTTCTGAGGAGGTTGTTCCTTGACGGGTTCTGCGACCTTCTCCACAACGGGTGCTTCATCCTTCCTCTCAGGCTGAGGGACCTCGGTCTTCTCGACCGAAGGTGTCGCCTGGACCTTCTCGGGTCCACTAGGTAAGGATGGAGGTTCCTCTTCGGGCACCTCTGCGATCTCCGCCGGTGCCTTCTTGAAAATGCCTTTGAGCTTTGTCTTCAAGGAATCGAACATGAGAACACTCACTGCTGTCTTCTCTGATATTCTTGTTGGATGGTCATCGAGAGCGACCTAGCCTGAGAATCAGCCTGTTTCATGTTCTCGTTGAGTTTCTGGATGGCCTCCCTGACCTCGTTCGCGCTGTCCGCCATGTATTTGGCGGCATCGTCGAGGTCCATGTCGATGGAGACCTTGTTACCGATCCCAACGACGGCCTTCCTTTTCGATGTGACCGTTGCGATCACGAATGATGATGCTCCTGCGGGTACGAGGATCTCGTCACCCTCCTTGGCCTTCGCGAAGGCATCCAACGTGTCGTGTGCCCTCATGGTCTCCTCGAGCGAGAGCTGGAAGAACCTGGCCTGCTGCGCCATAGCGTCGAGTTGGACCTTGATCGTCTCGAGCGTTGCGAGTGCTTGGCGGAGCTCATCATCATTCATGTTCACTCACCGGTCACTTTGTATCTGACGACGTGGTTGACGATCTCGTCGTTCGAGAGCTCTTTGATGTCATCGATTCTGATCTGCCATCTCTTCACCTTGTGCTTGCTGCCGAAGGTGGATACGATCTGCTCTTTTGCTGCAGCCTCATCCTCTGCTGCGATCTCAACACAGTAAGGCTGTTTGCCCTGCCTTACGTCATCGAAGGAACCTGTTACGCGGAAACCTTTCATTTTAATTACCTACTTGGGGAACTGCAACCCTATAATAAGACTTTTGGTGATAGGTGTCCGCAACAGCTCTCGATTTCAGAAGAAGGAATCCCTCTTCTCACCGTTGCCGATGTCCGCGATCCTCCTTCCGACCAGGAAGACAGCCGCATATTCTGGCACTTCCGTCACACCTACATCGAGATTGAACATCTCGCCGTTGATCCTGATCTCGGTGGCCTTCTTCACGTTCACGGTGACCGGTTCCGAGGAGTATGATAGGGGTAGCGCATCCAAGAGGGGATCGAAGTCATCCAGCTCGTCCCTCGTGACGGCCATGACCTTCAGACCCGTCTTCCCATGCAATGAGCCAGGTAGACGTATCAATCTCTTGATGTCCGCGGTGACCGGTTCGTCGACCTCGCCGGACAGACGGTATGCCACATCCTCCTTCATGATCTTGACGAGCATATCCTGCGTACCCTTCTTCAGGGTGGCCATCCTGTTGTTGACGAATATCAGGTCCCTCGACTTCCTCAGATCCTCCCTGTAGGAGTCGATAGTCTTGGGGGCCATCGTCTTGATGGACGGGTACATCCTCTTCAACTCCTTCGTATCCTGGTCGCAGACATCGTTCACGACATCCTTGAGACCGTTCCTCAGGCGTAACCACCATCCGCCCGAATCCTCGGGCGGTATCGTACGGAAGGATATGATGTTGGGCCTCTCCTGACCCTTGACGACCGATACGGATTTCACCACGTTCTCCTGATGGAACACCCTATCGACATCCAATCCGTTGGATGTGACGAAATCGACGATCTCCCTCCTCTCGTGGGAACCCAATCCCGTCACGCTGTTCAATTCGATGTGCGCGTGATACCCTCTGCCTCCGGAGAAGTAGATCCCGACATCCTTCTCGTCGAATCCGAGGTCGTTGTACAGGAACGAATCGAGCAGATTGATCATCTCCTTCTTGATCTGATCCATCATCTGACCGTACGACATGTCCTCCGCACCTTCCAGGTGATCGGCATCGAGATCGAATATCAGGTCCGCACCCAACCAGCCCTTCTCCTCCATGGTGGGGGCGTTGGGCCTGCGGTAGTATGCGGTGGAATAGTAACTGTGCTTCGGGACCTGTGCGATCATGAACTTGCGGAGTTCCGCGGAGTTCGAGAAGGACATGTGCCTCTGCATGAAGTCCCTGTCGAAGTACATGAAACCGAACTCCCTCCTGCCGAACCTGCTAGGCATCGGCATCTCGTTCTCCTTGTAGTATCTCCTGAACATCTTGAGGAGGAAACGCGAGTTCTGGTCCATGGGTACCAATCACTACATAGTTATAACTAGATTTTGAACGATGAGGTGACGATGATCCCGATATACGACGACCACCTCCATCTGTCACCCTTGGGTCTGAACGTCGAGGCCGCGAAACAGTTCCAGAAGGCCGGCGGTACGGGCATGACGCTCGTCACGTTACCGTTCAGCGAGATAGTGCAGATATCCGAGGGTTCGGATTTCCTCAAGACATTCGAGATCACCCTTTCCTTGGCGGAGAAGGTGAGGGAGTCCACCGATCTGAAGGTCAACGTCGCCGTCGGACCGTATCCCGTATCCATCCTGTGGTTGGCGGAACGCTTCGGTCTCGAGAGGGCGGAGGACATGATGATCGAGGGCATGGAGATAGCGGCAAGGCTCGTGTCCGAGGGAAGGGCCAATGCGTTGGGCGAGATAGGGAGACCCCACTTCCCCGTCGATGACCATAGGATCGTGGAATCATCCGACCGCATACTCCTGAGGGGCATGGAACTCGCCAGGGAATTGGATTGCCCGGTCATGATACATTGTGAGTCAGAGAGTGATACGTTCAGTAGTCTGGCTCATATCGCCGACGAGGCCGGGTTGGACAGAGGGATGGTCATAAAGCACTCGTCCCCGCCCATGACATCCGCCGATGAGAACCTGGGGATAATGCCGTCGATACCCGCATCGAGATCCCTGATCAAGGAGGCCATATCCAAGAGCGACAGGTTCATGTTGGAGACGGATTACATCGACGACCCCCAGAGGCCCGGTTCGATCATGGCCGTCACCACCGTCCCGAAGAGGGTGAACGGTTACCTCCAATCGGGGGAACTGACGGAGGAGAACGTGCACAGGATATGCGAGGACATCCCCCGTTCATTATATGAGAGGCGGCGGTAGGGAATATTTAATTCACATGGTGCGATAGGCCTGCCATGAAAGCCAAGATCATCTGCGTTTACGACAACGGCGCACAGGTGAACACATCATTCATCGGAGCCCACGGTCTGTCCATGTTGGTCGACGTGGATGGTCAGAGGACCCTCTTCGACACGGGTATGCGCGGCAGGTATCTGTTGCACAATCTCAGTTACATGAAGGTGTCACCGGACGATATCGACAGGGTCGTGATATCGCACAACCACAGGTCGAACACCGGAGGTCTCAAATCGCTCATCGCAGCAAGGAGTGGACCATTGGACGTCTACGTCAATGAGGACTTCCAGGGACTCAAGGGATTCCTCGGTTCGTCCGTTCCTCAAGAGATAACGTCGAAGATGAACCTCATCCGTATGGATGGTGATACCACGTTGAGCGACCATCTCGATGTGATCGGTCCGTTCGGCGATGTCCAAGAGTTCTTCCTCGTACTGAGGACGAGGAACGGTCCGGTCATCATGTCGTCCTGTTACCACTGCGGTGTGGAGGTCCCCCTCGATGCCGTGAAGGAGAGGTACAACAGACAGGTGTACGGTATGGTCGGCGGCATCCATCTTCCGAAGGCGAAGAAGAAGACGGTGGATCCCGTCTCCGAGACCATCTCGTCATACGGTGTATCCGACCTCCACATCAATCACTGTGCGACTCCGAAGGGCATAGTGTATCTCAGGACACACTTCGGACTCAACAACGTCCACGATCTCTTCGTCGGCGATTCCATAAATTATGATTTATGAGGTATGAAAAATGAAAGTCATCTGGTGGTTCAGGACATTGATGATGTTCGTCTACCTCTCCCTCCTCCTCATGGCGGTGGGGGCATTGGTAGGGGTCATCTTACACTCCAACTACATCTATTGGAGCTTAGCGTTCCTCGCGATATCGCTCGTCATCTGCTTCTTCTCCTACTATAATTCGAAGCAGATGGCGTTGAAGGCCAACAAGGTCAGGATAATAAAGAGGGAGGACAACCCCCGTCTCTATGACATGGTAGCGGAACTCGCGGAGAAGTCCGGACTGCCCATGCCCGAGGTCGGTATCTCGTACACCTCGGTCGCCAATGCGTTCGCGACGGGAAGGAATCCCCAGAATGCGGCGGTCGTCGCTACGACGGGTATACTCGACATCCTCCCGGACGATGAGCTGAGAGGCGTATTGGCGCACGAGATGTCACACGTGAAGAACAGGGATATCCTGGTCATGAGCATCGCATCGGCGATCTCCATCGTGATATCCTACGTATCGCAGATGGCATGGTATGCGGCGATATTCAGCAGGGACAGCGAGAACCGCGGAACGATAATGTTGGCGGCCATCGCCGCACAGATCTTCGTACCCTTCGCGGCACTCCTCGTGCAGTTGGGTATCTCCAGGAACCGTGAGTATCTCGCCGATGAATCGGGTGCGAGGCTGATCAACGACCCCATGGCATTGGCAAGGGCCCTCCAGCACCTCGAGAGACAGAACGATGCCACCATCAACAGCTACACGCTCGAGGACATGGCGAGGAAGGACAGGAACTCGCCCGATGCGACGATGAACATCTGCACCAACCGCAACTATGCCCACATGTGGATATCGAACCCTCTCAAGAAGAAGGGTGTGCTCGAATCGATGTTCAGCACACACCCCTCCACCGAGAGCAGGGTCGAGAAGCTCACGGCACTTGCAAAGGAATTGAACCAGTGAAGTACTCACTTCACCGGTTCCCATTTACATAATTCATTGACCTTCGAGAGGGTGGATCCCCTGCGGATCTCCTCTCTCGTCCTGTTCTCGTTCTCATGCACGGCCAGTGCCCTGTTGGCAACCTCGACCGCCTTCTCCTTGGGAACGACTATGAGTCCGCACTCGTCACCGATGATCCAATCCCCCGTCCTCACGGTCTGACCGCCGACCTTGATCTCGATGCCTATGCCACCGTATCCTTTGGGTTCGCCGGCGTTCGGTACGGATGACCTGGCGAATGCGGGGAATCCGAGGTCCAATATGTCGTCGATGTCCCTGATGGCACCGTCTATGACGATACCGTTGGCCCCCATGACCATGGCGGAGTTGGATGCCAACTCCCCCCATACGGCGACGGGTGCACCGCCCACGTCCACGACGATCACATCGCCTTTCTTCACGTGATCGATCGCCTCCACGGGTTTGGCCCAATCACCGTTGGTGGTCTGTACCGTCAGTGCACGTCCGATCATCTTCTGTCTGTGCTTGATGTACGGTGTGAGTCCCATGACCACACCCTGTTTGTGGAATGCGTCCGATATGTTGCATGTGGAGACCCTTGAGAAAGCCTCGAAGAGATCGTCCTCGGTGTACTTCTTGGCGAGGTCCGTCCTGACCTCGACACCGCTCATCGCATCCTTCAATGTCTTCGCGGATGCCCTTATGTCCGTGGCCTTGGTTATCCCTCCGCCCACGATGATGATGGATGCCCCCGCTTTGACATACTCTCCCGCATTCTCCGCGGTTATGCCGCCGGCGACGGCGATGGGTATGTTGGTGCTCTCCACGACCTTCTTCAAGGTATCGATCGGCGGTTCGTCGCCCTTCATCTGTTGATCGATGCCCATGTGGAGGCATATGTAGGATACGCCGAGCTTCTCCACCTCGATCGACCTCTTCACCTTGTCGGCGACGTTGATCATATCGATCTCCACCTCTGCACCGTACTTCCTTGCGGCCATGACCGCCTCGGATATCGTGGAATCATCCGCCAATCCGAGGATGGTGATGATGTCCGCACCGGATTTGGCGGCGATCTCCACCTCGAAACCGCCCGTATCCATGGTCTTGGTATCGGCGATGATCTTCCTTCCGGGGTAGAGTTTCCTGAACGTACGGATCGCCTCGGTACCCTCGCTCTTCAGAAGGGGCGTACCGACCTCTATCCAATCCGCACCGCCATCGACGGCCTCCTGGCAGATGCCTATGCTCCTCTTCAACTGCATGAAATCCAACGCGACTTGTAATACGGGCCACATGCTGTCACGATTGATTCGGTCATGTAAGTACGTTTGCTACGTCGTATGACGGACAAACGTTCCAGAATATGTGTGGATGATACCGCTCAGCTCGCCCGTCTCTCATCATCCTCAGCTCGAAAAACGATCATCATCGCGGCATCCCGGAGAGCGGGTCGAACATTTATTAAAGTATCCTGTTCATCGTCGGGACCGATCACATGTTCAAGAAGAGAGCCGTACCCAAGAAGACAAGATTGCTGTTCGTGGATGAGAAGAACGATCTCCAGTCCAATATCGCAGAGTATTTCGTCAGGGAGATGTACGGTGACCTCTACGAGGTGAGCAGTGCAGGCCCGAGTTCCGATTGTGTGGATTGCGAGCTCATCTCGGTGATGTATCAGCTCGGTTATGACATCAGGACATACACATCGATGGACTTCGGTCACGAGGACCTTCCCAAGGAGTACGATTATGTGATCTTCTTAGAGAGGTCCACATACGACAGGGTGAAGGACGACATCCCATTCGATGCACCGCAGATACTCCACGACTTCGGAAGGAAGGAGAACTTCGACAAGGCCACCGACGATATGGAATTGTACGAATGCATCAAGCAGTTCATAGAGACCATCAGGGGTTGGTGCGAGGAGACGTTCGCCGATCCCGAGAGACTCAAGACGATGGTCATATGATCCCAGTGATCGTCTACGACAAGAATCAATGCGATCCGAAGAAGTGCACCGCCAAGCGTATGCTCAAGTTCGGATTGGCCAAGGAGGCCAAGAGCCTGCATGCGATCCCGAAGGGTGCGATAGTGTTATCGCCCTTCGCGGAACAGGCCCTGTCGCCGGATGACATCAGATATGCCAGGCATGGATTGGTGGTGATGGACCTCACATGGACGAACATAGACGATTTCCCGAGGCCCAAGGGTACCAACGACCGTGCATTACCATACATGTTGGCGTCCAACCCCATCAACTGGGGCAGACCGATGGAACTCAATTCCGCAGAGGCTGTGATGGCATCGTTGTACATCCTCGGGGAGAGGGAGCAGGCGGAGACCTTCATGGGAAGGTTCAACTGGGCACCCGAGTTCATGAGATTGAACGGTGAACTGATGGATGCGTACTCATCGGCCAAGGACAGCAGTGAGGTGGTCCGCATCCAGAACGAGTACATCGAATCCATAAGGAAGGGATGACCCCGATCGGTACGGACATCGGAATCATGCGCCACTTTATTTTATAGGACGATATGGATAGGTCTTGCATATGATGATGGGAGAGGTCGTCCGTTTGATATGGACCGTGTTCGGCGATGAGAGATTGTCCACGAGGGACGTGGAATCCAGGTTGGCGGATGTCTTCGATTATCATTGTCCCGACGATTTTGCGAAGACGATGACCAAACTGAAGCAATCGGGATTGGTCAAAGGCGAGGTATCGATGGAGAAGGGCGGATGGATCTGGTGGGTCGATGACGAATGCAGGTCCAAGGATCCGATGAAGGTGAATGTGAGATGACGGTGGCATTCCAAGACGAGGACATACTGAAATTCTGGGACGATATACTGAGCAACGATTCGTATCGTCTCAAGCTGGCTGAGATACAGGACAACTATCAGGACAAGAAGAGCCTGTACGTCCCGTACACGGATATCGATTATTACAACACGGATTTCGCGATATATCTCCTCAACAGACCGGACAGGTGCATAAGGTTGGGAGAGAAGGCCATAAGGTCCAAGCTGCCGGCCACCTGGGATCCCGCGAACGATGTCAATCTCAGGATAGACACCCTGCCGAAGGATGCCCATGTGGAGGTCCGCGACCTCAGATCGAAGCATCTCGGCAGACTCGTCGCCGTCGACGGTCTGGTGAGGAAGGCCACGGTGCCGAAGCTCAAGATGACCAACGCCCTATACAGATGCGCCAAATGTAACGCGGAGATATGGGTGCCTCAGAAGGGGATGTACGCCACCGAACCCCTGATGTGCCCCAACGAGGCATGTAACAAGAGCGCATTGAGATTCACGTTGGATGAGGAATCATCCGTCTTCTCGGATACGCAGAAGATCGAGATCCAGGAGAACCCGGAGGGACTGAGGGGCGGTGCACAGCCCGAGAGGATGTCCGGCTACATAGACGATGACATATCCGGTAAGGTCACGGCCGGTAACAGGGTCACGCTGAACGGGATAATCAGGCCCGTGGAGAAGAGTGACCGCGACAGGTCCACGGTGTTCGATACGTACATGGAGATAATCTCCGTGGAGTTCTCCCAGGAGGAGTACGACGAGATAGAGATCACGGAGGAGGACGAGGAGAGGATCCTGGAGATGTCCAAGGACCCCGAGTTCTTCAACAACCTCGTGAAATCCATAGCCCCGTCCATCTTCGGATTGGATGAGGTCAAGCAAGCCGTTGCGTTACAATTATTCGGCGGTACGCACAAGGAGATGGACGACGGTACGACGACGAGGGGTGACATACACATCCTGATGATGGGAGACCCCGGTGTGGCGAAATCGCAGATCCTTTCGTACATGTCGCGTCTCGCTCCGAGAGGGATATATGCCTCCGGAAAGTCCGCATCGGCCGCAGGACTGTGCGTCGGTGCCGATACGGTGTTGATAAACGATAAGGGCGAGAGGACCACCATCGGCGATTATGTCAACGCGAGGATGGACTCTCCCGAGGAATACCGTCCCGGGATATGGAGGCAACCCGTCAGCGATTGGAGGGTGCAGTCCATAGGCGAACTCGGATCGGTGAGATACCTCCCGATAACGTATGTATGGAGGATAAGGACGCCCGAGAGGCTCTACAGGATAACCGCCGGAGGGATGTCCCTGACCCTCACACCCGAGACGAAGATACAGGCCATGAAGGGCCCGATATTCGATTGGGTCGCCGCTTCGGACCTGAACGCAGGGGACATGGTCTCCATGGTCACGGAGAACATGCGCTTCTTCCCGATAACGGAGATAGAATTGCTCACGGATGATCTTCCCGAATATGTGTACGATCTCACGGTGGATCCGTCGCATGCCTTCATCGGGAACGGTTTCGTGATACACAACACAGCGGCCGCCGTCAAGGACGATTTCGGTGACGGCAGATGGACGTTGGAGGCAGGTGCGCTGGTCCTTGCCGACAAGGGATTGGCATGTATCGATGAGTTGGACAAGATGACCGCTCAGGACAGGTCGTCCCTGCACGAGGCCATGGAATCCCAGAGGATATCCATCGCCAAGGCGGGTATCACCGCCACGCTGCAGAGCAGATGCTCGTTGTTGGCGGCGGCCAACCCCAAGTACGGTAGGTTCGACATGTCCGAGAAGATCGTCGGACAGATCGACCTCCCTCCCGCATTGATGTCGCGTTTCGATCTGATATTCGTGCTGACCGACAAGCCCAGGGAGGATTATGACAGGAAACTGTCCACATTCGTCCTTAAGGGACACAGGAGAGGTCAGGCCAGGGCGATGAAGGAGGAGGTCGTGGAGGGCGTAAGCAAGGATGCGATCCTCAAGGATACGGAGGACCACAGACCGATCTACGATATGGAGATAATAAGGAAATACGTCTCCTACGCCAAACAGAACTGTTTCCCCGTGATGACGGACGAGGCCATGGAGCTCATCGAAGGGGAGTATCTCAGCATCCGTAAGACGGGTGAGGGGGATAACGCATCCGTACCCATAACCGCGAGGCAGTTGGAGGCGTACGTGCGTCTCTCTGAGGCATCCGCGAAGACGAGGCTGAGCCCGATCGTGGACGAGAGGGACGTGGCGAGGGCGATCAATCTGGTCAAGTTCTATATGGATGGGGTCGCAAGGACCGATGACGGTTCATGGGACTTCGACAGGATGGGTTCCAGCTTCAGTAAGCGCGACAGGGATACCAAGCGCAGTCTGTACGATCAGATACTGAAGGCGTTGGACGATGCCGGCGACAGCGGTCTGACGAGGGACGATATCATAGTGATGTTCAACAAGGAGAGCATGTTCGATGTCGATCATGTGATCGAGGAGATGCACGACAACAATTTCATCATCGAGAGCAAAGGAAGGTGGATGAGGGTATGATCTACGTACGTCTGCACAGGGGCCGCGACGATATCATCCTCGCGGCATGCGATGAGGAGGTCATCGGTAGGACCTTCAGGGGTGACGGGATGAAGATAACCGTTTCCGAGGAATTCTACAACGGCGAATTGATCCCCGAGGAGGCATTCGTCGAGAGGATGAGGTCGGTCTCGATAATGAATCTCGTAGGCGAGAGGACCATCGCATTGGCAATAGAGAACGGTCATGTGGATGGGTCGAACGTCCTCCAGATAGGCGAGACCAAGCACGCACAGGTAGTGAAGGGATGAGCTTCTGCGTCAAATGCGGAGAGGAGGGTGTGGAGACCGTGGACGGTCTCTGCATCAAGTGCTTCCTGGATGGCAGGAAGCTGGTCATGATGCCCCATCATGTGGACCTGATAAAGTGTGCCAATTGCAACGAGTTCATGGTCGCGGACCAATGGGTGAAGAAGAATCAGGACGATGCGATAATCGACATCGCATTGTCGACCGCCACCATCATCCCCGAGGCCAAGTTGGTCTCCCTCGGACCGATGATAGAGAGGCAGGACGAGAGGACGTTCGTCGTCCACGTCCAATTCGACCTGGATGTGGGAGGGATACCCGTATCCGACGAGAGCAGTGTCATCGTCCGTCTGAAGAACGGTGTCTGCAAGAGATGCTCCAGACAGTTGGGGAGCTATTACGAATCGATAATACAGCTGCGCAGCGGGGACAAGAACCTTCCGGACGATCTGAGGGAGGAGGTCGTCAGATGGGTGAGGAGGACCGTCGACGATTACGCCAAGAACAACCGCGACCTCTTCATAACGAAGATACAGAAGGCGGTCGGGGGAGTGGACTTCTATCTATCGTCCACATCCATGGGCAAGTCCATCACCAAGGACCTCGGGGACAGATACGGTGCGGAGGTCAAGGAATCGTCATCCCTCGTGGGTCAGACGTCGGATGGACAGGATATGTACCGTGTCACATTCCTCGTAAGATTGCCGGCATATCACGTAGGGGACATATTGCATTACAACGGGAAGCCGTACAAACTGATAGCACTGAACAAATCCGGAGGGAGGATCATGGACCTCTCCACGTTCCGTGACATGCCGATAAAGAGGTCCGAGCTCACCGATATAAGGGTGATGTTCAAGAGATCGGAACTGTCCGAGGCCGTGGTGGTCTCGAGGGCCGGTGACGAGATACAGGTGCTGCACCCGAGGAACTACTCCACCGTGGACCTCCGCATACCGAAGGATGCGGAGATCGGGGAATCGGTGAGGGTCATAGAGGTGGAAGAGGAGTTGCTCTTCGTACCATGATGGGGACATATCGATGAAGGTAGCCATAGTGACGGACAGTTATCACCCGACCCGCGACGGTGTCGTCGCGAGCATAGACACCGTGAACGGTATCCTGAGGGACCATGGTGTGGAGACGGAGATCGTCGCACCCGATCCCGGGAAGGAGGAGGATCGTATGGAAGGTGTCCATTATTTCAAGTCGACATCCTTCAAGAGCTATCCGGGTTACTTCATACCGATCTTCCCGTCCCATGCGAAACGTGTGATCAGGGACATATCCCCTGATGTGGTGCACATACAGGGTGTGGCCGTCATGGCATTGAAGGGTATCGTGGCCGCGCACAAGCTCGGTATCCCGGTGGTGATGACCTTCCATACGATGGTCGGTGACACCGTCAAATACTATTCACCGGTCAAGATGTCGCCGAAGACGGCCGACAGGCTGGTGTGGAAGTACATCGGATATCTCACGAGATGGGTGGATGCCATCGTGGCACCATCCGAATCGATCAGGAAGGAATTGATCGACAGGGGAGTGAGCGTATCCGATATCAGGGTGATACCCACACCCATAGACGGCGAGAGGTTCAGACCGGATCTCGACGGTTCGATGATAAGGGAGAGGTTCGGTCTCCAGGACAAGAGGATCGTACTGAGCCTCTGTCGCGTATCCTTCGAGAAGAACATCGACATGTTGGTACGTGCGATGAAGGGATTGGATGATGATGTCGTCCTGTTGATCGTAGGTAAGGGTCCCGCGACGGATTCGTTGAGGGAATTATCGGAGGAGATAGGGGTCTCCGACAGGGTCATATTCGCAGGTTTCGCTCCGGACGAGGAGGTCCCGTTGTATTACGTGGCGTCGGACGTGTTCGCAGTGGCATCGAGATTCGAGACACAATGCCTCTCCGCCGTGGAGGCGATGTCATGCGGCCTCCCGGTGGTGGGTGCGAGGGCCAGGGCACTGGGCGATTATGTCGTGGATGGGAAGAACGGATACCTGTTCGACGATGACGTCGACGATTGCATAGAGAAACTGAGGCTGGGACTCCAGGCGGACGATGCCATGAGGCATAATGCCAAGGAGACGGCGATGGATTTCTCCGTCCCGAGGTTCATGGAGAGCATATCGTCGCTCTATGACGATGTCATAGCGGCGAAGAAGAGGGAGAAGGATGATAGGTGATTGGCTGTACAGCATCTTCGGACCGCACGGTTCCGTCGGTATCCTGATCTTCATCTTCCTCCTGTTCTACATCGATTCGCTGATATTCCCCACATTGCCGGAAGTATTCTTCATATTGTGCTTCATGTACGATCCCACCCCGTATTGGGGAGCGATATTGTTGCTCGTAGGAGCGATAGCGGAGTTCGCAGGGGTGACATCGCTGTATCTGATCGTGGAGCACGTACGCGTACCGGAGAAGATACGGATAGTGGCCGACAAGTATTCCAAGTTCCTGATACTGAGCGACGAACGGATGATACTGGTGAACCGTGTGGCACCCGTGATGCCGTTCACGGGAGCATTCATCAGTCTCATCGATTCATGGGACATCAAGAGGGCATGGATCTATCTCATCGTAGGATACGTGCTGAAGTACGGTGTGATCCTGTTGTTCGCCAACTTCTTCTACGCGTTCTTCTCGGGATCGCAGGCTGAGATATTATCAATAGCGATGATCATCACGGTGATGGCCGTGAGTCTGATCATGGCCTATCGCAAGAAGAAGAGGGAGGGTATGCCGCAATGAAGGTAGTGGATGTGAACCCGTTCTTCTATCCGTTCTACGGAGGGATAGAGCACAGGATGCACCTGATAGCCAAGGAGATGGTCGCAAGAGGACATGATGTCACCATCGTGACCGGTCGGTTGGAAGGTACGGCATCGGAGGAGATGTCGGAGGATGGCTATAGGATCGTAAGGTTGCCGTCGAAGTTCATCAATCTGTACAACCCCCCATACATAACATCCAAGGGATTGTTGGAGACGTTGGATGCGATCGATGCGGATATAGTCAATTTCAACTACAGATGGGCACCGTCCTACAGCAAGGATATGAGGAGATACACCGGGAAGAAGGTGTTCACATACCACAACATGTGGGGCGAGGGCATAGGATTGCAACACTACGCTTCCGAAGTCTCCGACAGGATGTTCAAGAAGACGTTGGACACCTTCGATCACATAATATCGGTGAGCGATTTCGTACGCAACGACCTCATCAGGAGAGGGATCCCCGAGGATATGGTCACCACCGCCACGCCATGTCTGGAGAGATATCCGGAGATCACGGGCGAGGAGGAAGATTATATCCTATTCGTCGGAAGGTTGGTGCGCACGAAGGGATTGGATTATCTCATAGAGGCGATGCAGCACGTGGACACCAGATTGGTGATCTGCGGTAAGGGTCCGGATATGAAGCGTCTGCAGAAGAAGGCGGAGCATCTTGGAGTATCGGACAAGGTGGAACTGAAGGGATGGGTCAGCGAGGAGGACAAGGATTCCTACATGAGACGTTGCAAGCTCTTCGTGATGCCTTCGTTGTATGAATCCTACGGACTCGCGGCGTTGGAGATCCTGTCATATGGTAAGCCCGTCGTATGCACGGATGTGGATGGCCTCCCGATGACGGTACAGGATGCAGGTGTATTCGTCAGACCGAAGGATCCTTCGGCATTGGCTGAAGCCATCAACAAGGTGCTCTCGAATGATGATCTCCGTCACGGATTGGGGAGGAACGCACGTGCGGTCGCAGAGAGACAGAACGTGTCCGCCACCGTGGATATCGTCGAGAACGTCTACAGGAAAGTCTTAGAGAAGTGATCTGTTATCAGAATCACTAACTTTGACATTTCAAGAATTATTTCAGTTATGTCAAAGTTTAATTACTAACTGACCAATCATCATCTATGAAATTAGATAATGTGATCCCCAGAGAGAGATATCTCGAGAGGATCCGTCCCCTGTATGATGTGGACATAATCAAAGTGATCATGGGACCTAGACGTTCTGGTAAATCCATGCTTCTTTCAATGATATCCGATGAGGTAGAGGCGGATGACGATCACAAGATACAGATCAATTTTGAGGATCTGAGATTTGATTTCATAAAGGATGCCAAGGACCTTGACGAGTACGTACGTCAACAGATGAAGGACGGGAGATATTACATATTCCTCGACGAGGTCCAATATGTGAAGGATTTCCCGAAGGCCCTCGCATCCATCAAAGCGACTACCGATTGCTCCATATTCGTGACCGGGAGCAACAGTAAGATGCTCTCTGGAGAATTGGCATCAGCGATCACAGGGAGGACGATGCAGTTCGAGATCCTCCCGTTCTCATATTCGGAAGCGGAGGAGTACGTTCGCTTGATGAAAGGGGCCGTGCCGGATGATTTCATATACGATTATATCAAGATGGGCGGATATCCGCAAAGGTTCCAGATGGGCGACCAGTCCCACAGATTCCTCGACGAACTGTATCAGTCCATCGTGGAGAGGGACATAAGGGGCCGTCATCCCGATATCGATATGGACAGGTTCAAGAGGATCGCATCGTTCGTCCTTGCGAATTGCGGCAACGATTTCTCTGCCAGGACGATATCCTCATACCTGAAGGAGAAGGAGAGCATCGACATATCGATACAGTCGGTGCACAATTATCTGAATCTCATGGAGGAAGCGTATCTTCTGAAGAGGGTCAGCATATACGATATCTCCGGGAAGGCCGTTCTGTCATCGAAGCCCAAGAACTACGCCCTCGACAACGGCCTCAGATACATCATGACCAACACCGTCGACATACAGAACGGGTACTTCCTTGAGAACGTCGTGTATCTCGAGTTGATCGGGAGGGGATATGAGGTATACGTCGGCAAGAAATACAACGGGGAGATAGATTTCGTCGTTGTGTCGGAAGGGAAGAAGTGCTTCATCCAGGTCGCATACGTGATGCCCGACGGCGCCACCGTCGAGAGGGAGTTCGGTGCATTCCGTTCCGTACGTGATGCATCCCCGAAGTTCGTCATATCCATGGACCGTTTGGACATGTCGCGTGACGGGATAACGCACATCAATCTGTTGGATTTCCTAGAAGGAAAGAAGGACATCTTCCTGACGTGAATCAACTTTGACATTTCTAAAATTTTTCCAGAAATGTCAAAGTTG
>CAVGUW010000002.1:0-14165 GCA_963632775.1 Bacteroides salyersiae
AGTATTATCTAGAGAATATAGATATGGCCTGAAATCCCAAGACTGGGGGGTCACAGATAGGAAACAAATTAGTCGCCGGATCACTCGCCTTCCATCATCCGGCTCATGCGATTCATATCGACCCGATTTATTCTCACGTCACATAATTGTCCTAAAGATCGTCACCCATGACTCTATCTTCTGTAACGTCGCATAATTATAATCGGACCATATTCCCCCATCCGTGGTTTGGAAGATCGGTGACCTCAGTATCGACGGTGCCGCATTATTGGCACCGATGTCGGGATTCACATCGAAAGGATACAGGGATTTCATGGATCCGTTCGGCGTATCGCTCTCCTTCACGGAGATGGCATCCGATATGGGGATAATCCACGGGGGCAGACGTACTTCCGAATACATCGAATTGGATGACGAGGGTCTGACAGGCGTACAGCTCTTCGGTAGCGAACCCGATGATCTGGCACAGGCGGCAAGGATCGTCGTCGAGAATAAACCTGATGTGGCGTTGATAGATGTGAACATGGGTTGCCCCGTGTCGAAGATCGTACGCAACGGTGCGGGATCGTCATTGATGAGGGAACCCAAGAGATGCGGTGACATCATCAGAGCGATAAAACATGATGTGGACGTCCCGGTCACCGCCAAGATACGCTTGGGATGGGGTCCTTCCGAGATCAACTATATGCAGGTGATCGATGAGCTCCAATCCGCGGATGTAGATATGATCTCCTTACACGTACGTACGAAGAAGGACGGATATGCAGGCGAACCTCACTATGAATTCGCCGAAGGATTGCGTCAGAGGATGTCCGTTCCTTTGGCGATCTCCGGAAACATCTATTCCCTCGATGATGCCATCCATGCCATGGAGATAACCGGTGCAGAAGCGGTCATGATCGCACGCGGAGGCGTCGGAAATCCATTCCTCGTAACGCAGATCGACAGATACTTCAAAACTGGAGTAAAATTGCCGAACCCTACCGTCAGACAACAGGCGGAATGGTGCATCTCATTGATGAATGAACTTTCAGAGCACATGGATGAAGATACTCTCATCAGAAAGATGAGGTGCTACGCCCCGAAGTTCATAGCCGGTTGCCACAGATGCCGTGAGCATCGTCTTAAACTAGCTACTATGACGGACAGTCGTGAATCCCTCATCCGGATGTTGGATTCCATCGTTTCCGAGATGGGCGATGCGCGCATAGGCGACCGCTGAATCAAGAATAAAAAAAGAAGGGAGGGGATGATCCCCTCACCATCATTGTTTTGCGCCCCATTCGGTGACGTTACTGAAATCGAGACCCTGTTGATCCAGGTTGTTTATATCGAACACAGGTTCCTCGATACCCTGAGCCTTCTGCTTCTTCCAATCGTCCCAAGCGACCTTGACGTACTTGTAGAGGAAGAACAGCGCAGTGATGTTACAGATACCCATGATGGCCATGAACACATCACACAGATCCCAGACCAGATCGATCGGGATGATGCACGAGAAGAACACCACCAGCACGATACCGACACGGAGGATCTGCACCAGTCTCTGATCGTCCTTGATGAATCTCAAGTTAGCTTCGGACATCGAATAGTATGCGATCAAACTGCTGAATGCGAAGACGAACATGAAGACCGCAAGCACCCAAAGGATCCAATCCCCGCCGAATGCGTTGGTCATGGCTGCCTGAACGGTATCCATGGCCCATCCGCTCTTCCTGTCGCCGTTACCCCAGATGGTATCCCATCCTCCGTCCAAGCTGATACCCTTGACGGTGAGTTCCGTGGGAAGACAGCAGAGCACCATGAATGCGGTGATCGAACATACCACCAATGTATCCACGTACACACCGATGGATTGGATCAGACCCTGTCTGATCGGGTGCGGTACGTCCGCGGATGATGCGACGTTGGGAATGGAACCGATACCGGCCTCGTTGGAGAACACACCCCTCTTGAGACCCCACATGATACAGCTTCCGGCGAATCCCGCGAAGATCTGCTTGAAGTTGAACGCGTTCTCGAAGATCTGCGTGACAGCCCAACCGAGCTGTTTCCAACCGATGATGATCGCTATGAATCCTATGACCAACCAGACCAATACCATCACGGGGACGAGGATCTCCGATGCCATCGCGATCTTCTTCACTCCTCCGAAGATGAGATATGCGGTCAATAGTGCGAATATCGCCGCCAATATGACGGTGATACCATCGATGCTCGCCAGGGCATCCATCCTTGTGAATGCGGATGCGGAGTTGGCGGCCTGGTTCGCGATGAATCCCACACCGTATGTGATGATGATCCAGAACGCGATGAACAATGCGAACTTACGGTTCTTCAGTCCCTTCATGATATAATATGCGGGACCTCCGTGGAAGTTACCGTCGGATTTCTTCTCCTTGAAGATCTGTCCCAAAGTACACTCTACGAATGATGTCGCCGCACCGAGGAGTGCGAAGATCCACATCCAGAAGATGGCACCGGCACCACCCATGATGATGGCGGATGTCACTCCGGTGATGTTACCTACACCGACACGTGCACCCATTCCGACACAGAATGCCTGGAACGAGGAGATCATACTGTTCTTGTCCCTCTTGCCCTTCTCGATGTTGGACATGGGGTTGATGTACTTCACCTGATCCTTGATCGTGGTGAACTGTATCCCCTTGAACTTCCATAGGAACAATAGTGCACCTGCGATGATGAAGACGAATCCGATGTACCACATGTAGACATCGAGATAGTTGTTGACGAACGTATCCACCGGCTCTAGGGCGTTCGCGATCGTCTCCTGTATGTCTGTCAACCAGCTCATTTTATCACTTCTCAATCCGGCCGTAGGTCCGGATCGGAGGGCGGATGTCCTGTCCGTTTTCAGGATGTGTCCGTCCTTTCGATGATTTTTAAATTACACCATATTTAATAAATGTTGTTTTTTCGGACAAAACACCATACATTTCGTTAAATTCTAGACATTATTCCTTATCGAGGCTAAGTCACATACTCATTTTGTCGTATTTGATACATTATTAGAAATCTTTGTAATATCAAGAACAAATATACGTTGAATTTTGATAGTCATGATTATATAGAAGTTTTAACACTCATCGTAACATCAGACTAAAGGAGTGATTCCATATGGCAAAGAAACAATTCAAAACGGAATCTAAGCGTATTTTGGATCTGATGGTGAATTCCATCTACACTCACAAGGAGATCTTCCTCCGTGAGATCATCTCGAACGCATCCGATGCGATCGACAAGATGAACTTCAAGGCGATGACGGACGAATCCCTCGGACTCTCGAAGAAGGATTTCAGGATCGATATCGCCATCGACAAGGAGAACAGGACGATAACAGTCAAGGATAACGGTATCGGGATGACACAGGATGAGATGGAGAAGAATCTCGGTGTCATCGCCCACAGCGGTTCCTTGGATTTCAAGAACGAGAACGGGGACAAGAAGGGTGCAGATTCGATCATCGGTCAGTTCGGTGTCGGATTCTACAGCGCATTCATGGTCTCCGATAAGGTGACCGTGATCTCGAAACCCGTAGGGAGTGACATAGCATACAGGTGGGAGAGTTCCGGTGCCGATGGTTATTCCGTCACGGAATGCGAGAAGGACGGATACGGTACGGATGTGATCATGCACATCAAACCCGATACGGAGGATGAAGAATATTCAGAATTCCTCGAGACATACAGGATACAGGACCTTATCACGACATACTCCGACTACGTACGTTGGCCTATCCACATGATGGTGGAGGAAGGCGAATGGAAGGAGACCGGGGAGAAGGACGAGAAGGGCAATCCCAAGAGGGAGTACGTCACCAAGGATGTCGACAAGGTGATCAACAGCATGGTCCCCATCTGGCAGAAGAGCAAGAAATCCGCCACGGATGAGAAGTGCAAGGAGTTCTACAAGACCAAGTTCCATGACTATGAGGATCCCATATCAGTGATACGCGTGAATGCGGAGGGATTGGTATCCTACAAAGCGATGTTGTTCATCCCCAAGAGGGCACCGTACGACTTCTACTCCAGGGATTACGAACCCGGATTGCAGCTGTATTCGAACGGGGTGTTGATCATGGACAAGTGCGCCGACCTCCTCCCGTTCTGCTTCCGTTTCGTGAAGGGAGTGGTGGATTCGCAGGACTTCTCTCTGAACATATCGAGGGAGGTGCTGCAGCATGATTCCCAACTCAAAGCGATCGGGGAGAACCTCAAGAAGAAGGTCAAGGCGGAACTGCTCCGCATAATGAAGGATGAACCCGATACCTATAAGGAGTTCTACAAGAGCTTCGGCCGTCAGCTGAAATACGGTGTGGTGGAGGACTACGGAAGGAACAGGGAATTCCTTCAGGACCTGTTGATGTTCACATCGTCCGAGAAGGATGATGTGATCTCCTTGGATCAATACGTGGATGCGATGCCCGAGGGACAGAGCAACATCTACTACGTCACGGGAGAATCCGTACAGCAGGCGAAGAACATGCCCCAGACCGAACAGGTACGCGACAAAGGGTATGATATCCTCGTACTGACCGAGGATGTGGACGAGTTCGTCATGAAGACCATCTCCGAGTACAGGGAGAAGAAGATGTGCAACGTCACATCCGACGACCTCGGACTCGAGACCGAGGACGAGAAGAAGGATGCCGAGAAGAAGGAGGAGGAATACAAGGAACTCCTCGACTTCGCCAAGGAGACGCTCGACGGAAAGGTTACATCGGTGAAGATATCCCACAAACTGAAGAACCATGCCGTCCTTCTCTCAAGCGAGGGTCACATAACCCTCGAGATGGAGAAGTACTTCGCGGAGATGCCCGGAAACGACGAGGAGAGGATGAAGGCACAGCGTGTCCTCGAACTCAACGCATCGCACCCTGCATTCAAGGCGTTGGATGATGCCTTCAAGAATGACAAGGAGAAGGCGAAGGATCTCGTGAATATCATGTACGCACAGGCATCCATAATGGCAGGATTGCCCTTGGATGATGCCGTAGGGTATTCGGACCTGATCTTCAAACTGTTCTGACCTTAGGGCGGGTCAACACCCGCCCAACGGTCATACCGTGACACACGGATCTTTCTTCGGACGGTATCTGTAATACAGGATGATATCAAAAAGCACCAAAAAGAAATCCAGGGCGTAGAAGAATATCACGTAGTTGATATCGTCCATGACTATCTTATTGACGAAACCGAACACGTATCCTGACAGGACGATGTAGGAGAACAGGATACTCTTGCCTTCGGTCCTCTTGGTCCTCAACTGTTTTATGATGGAGAAGGGCCATGCCGTTGCGAAGCATAGCAACATCAGCATCTCGAATAGATTGTCTATCAATGTTTCCCTCCGAGCGGCTTCACTCGGAGGGATGATATATATTTATTCTAAGATCGCACCCGTGTACGGGCAGACTTTCTTGTTCTCCCCGTTACCGGATTCGCTGTTGACCCTGATGCACTCTCCGAACACGAGATCGGGAAGGATCATCCTGTTCCTCTTCGCCTCCTTCAGCGATTCGGTGTCCACTTCCAATACCCTCACGTCACTGCTCTCGGTGCATCCTTCGATCACATTACCATCGGGTCCGATGTACTTGCTCCTACCTATGAGGTTCACACCGCAATCCGGACCGACCATGTTGCAGATGATCACAGGTAAGGAATTCTCCGCGGCCCTCGATCTTACGATGCTATCGAACCTGTTCATCTGCGATTCAGTGAATGCGGATATACAGATCAGGAGATCGACATCGTTCTCCGCATAGTACTTGTACAGTTCAGGTGAAAGGAGATCGTATCCTACGGATACACCGATCTTCGTTCCCATGTGATCTATTATCATGGGTTGGTTGCCTGTTGCGAAGCATCCGTTCTCATCGAACGCCCCATCACTGCTGAGGATCATCTTCCTGTACACGTTGATGTCCTTCCCGCTTATGTGCAACGCACAGTCGTAGACCTTACCATCTATCTCCCTCGGGCAACCCACTATTATCGCACATCCCCTGTTCACAGAGAGTTCGGAGAGTTTGGAGACTATCTTCGCATCCAACGCACCGAGTGTCATCTCGTCCTTCTTTCCGGTGTAACCGGAACAGAACATCTCCGGCAGGACGAATATGTCGGACTCGACGTTGTTTATCCTCATTCTGGCCTTGAAGAAATTGACGGTGGGATCATTCATGAGCCCCCTAGACTGCACAAGTGTAATCCTCATGCACCAGTGAATGATTTTCCAACTATTAAAATGACAGTACCGTCGATGATACCGTCCCCGAGACAGAGGTTAATAAGCTATGTCACACATAGGGTCGACCATGTCTCAGGTGTCGGTCAAGTGTCCGAAATGCGGGAACCTATGTTCGTTCCAGGATGGGAAGGTGTTCGGCTATTGCAACAAGTGCGGCTCCAACATAGAACGCGACACCAGGAATTCCGTCAGGACATACGACAAGGAGAAGGAGACCGATGATGCATTGCTCATGGCATACGACAGGGCCGATGCATGTACCTCATTGAAGATACCTACGAGGGATGACTTCGATATAGAGGGATTCGACTTCGAAGTGGAGAGGATCATGGACAACCTCCTCGTATTCAACGAGATAATGTCGGACATCTACATCTCGTTGGGGACCATGGAATTCGACAGGAGGATACGTGTCTGCGAGACATGTTACAATCTCATGGACCGCGTATGGAGACAGTTCGAGGATTTCGTCACGGAGTACGAGGACTACGGTGTGAAGGATATACTATCCGATACGTTGGACAAGTATGCTAGACTCGAGGAGCAACTGTCATCGGAGTTCTCCAAGATGCAATCCAAAGCGATAGCGGAGATGTGGAAGGGAAGAGAGGACGAATACGCCGATCTGAAGAAGAGATTGGATGAGGCGAAGATGCATAAGAAATCCATCCCCATGTTCAATCTCAGCGCGAACTGGGAGGCGGACAACGAGATCGCCGCATTGGAACGCAGACTTAACGGTCTGGAGTGAGGGATATGTCACAGGATTGGACGGAGAAGTACAGGCCGAGGACTCTGAAGGATGTCCTCGGGAATCCGGGTCCCGTGAGCGACCTGAAGGCATGGGCCGAATCTTGGGACAAGGGCATACCGAAGAAGAGAGCGGTGGTGCTCATCGGTACACCTGGTGTCGGTAAGACCACCTGTGCCGAGGCATTGGCCAACGAATACGGATGGGGACTCATCGAGATGAACGCATCCGATCAACGTACGGGGGATGCCATAAGATCCGTTGCATTGAGGGGGGCGTATTCCAACACGTTCTCCGATTCGGGTGAATATCTCAACACTAAGGACGGAGGAAGGAAGCTCATCATCTTGGATGAAGCGGATAGCCTCTTCGGCAACGCGGACCGCGGTGCCGTACCCGTGATAGCGGAACTCATCAAACAGACCAGACAACCCGTGATACTGATAGTCAACGACTTCTACGGCCTCAGCAGGAAATCATCCGCGATCAAGACGGATACGTTGCAATTGACGTTCAAGAACCCTCCGACCAGCACGATAGTGAAGGCACTGAGGAGGATCTGCGTATCCGAGAAGGTGGACATAACGGATGAAGCATTGGAGAGCATAGCGAAGAACTCCAACGGCGACATACGTGCAGCGGTGAGGGACCTGGAATCCCTTGCATTGGGGAAGGACAAGGTGACGGTACAGGATACGGAGGAACTCTCCGGACGTATCGTGAAGAAGAACATGTACGACCTCATGAAGACGATCTTCTGGAACTCCGATGCCAAGAGGTCCAGGGAGATGGTCCGTGACATAGACGAGGATCCGGGCATGGTGATGCTGTGGGTCGACGAGAATCTTCCCCGTCAATATGTGGATAAGGGCGATCTCTACAGAGGATACGGGAAACTATCAAGAGCCGATGTGTTCCTCGGAAGGGTCAACAGACGCCAATACTACGGGATGTGGTCGTACGCATCGGACATGATGACATCCGGCGTATGTGTGGCGAGGATGACCAACAAGAAGAGTACGGAATGGTTCAAGAATCCTGCATACCTTACCAAACTGTCAAGATCGAAGGGCGTACGTCAGACCAAGGCCACCGTATGTCAGAAACTCGCCGACCATCTGCACACATCCACCAGGAGGGTATCGATGGATGTCCTCCCTCCGTTGAGACTGATGCTGGAGAGGGATCCGGAACTGAGGGTGACACTCGTCAGGGAAGCGGATCTTGATGCCGAGGACCTTGCATTCCTCCTCAATTCCAAGGTAGATTCCAAGGAAGTGAAGGAGGCATTGGAACAGGCCACCGTGAAGAGGGAGATCAAGGTGCATCCGAAGGTCGTAGAAGAGATCAAGGAAGAGACGAAGGAAGAGCCTGTCGAGATCAAACCACAACCTAAGAAAGGACAGAAGAGCCTATTCGATTTCTGAGGGATCACATGGACGAGAGTTACCGCAATCTACTGATCAAGCAACAATACAGACTGTACAAGGATCATGCCGCAGTGAAACTCTGCCATTGGATGAAGGAATCGATGATAAGGCAGAGGTCGTGCTACAAGCACGATTTCTACGGTATCGACAGCCACAGGTGTCTTCAGATGACACCTGCCATCAACGAATGCTCGCACATGTGCCAATTCTGCTGGAGGGTACAGGAGAAGGACTTCGAGGTGAAGGATTGGGCGGAACCGAAGGAGATGCTCGACAACCTGATCGCACAGCAGAGGTTGCTCATATCGGGATTCAACGGCGACCCCAGGGTATCGAAACAGATGTTCAAGGAGGCCAATGAACCGAATCAGGTCGCTATATCATTGGCAGGGGAACCCATCACATACCCCTACCTCTCGGATTTCCTCAAGGAATGTCACAAACGCAGGATGACCACCTTCCTCGTCACCAACGGGACATATCCCGAGAGATTGGCGGAATTGGATGAACTTCCGATGCAGCTCTACATCACGGTCGCGGCACCCAATGAGGAGATCTACAAGAAGGTCTGCAGACCAAAGATCAAGGACGGTTGGGAGAGGATCATGAGAACTTTGGAGATCCTCCCTTCACTGGATACCAGGACGGTCATAAGGCACACGTTGGTCAAGGACCTCAACTTCGGATGGGTGGACGATTACGCTGAACTAGATTCCATAGCGAAGCCGGATATGATCGAACCGAAGGGATACGTGTTCGTCGGAGGCTCCAGGATGAGACTGTCCATGGACAATATGCCATCGTTCGATGAGATAAAGGGATTCTCCGCAGAACTCGGTAGCAAGGTCGGCATGGAGATAATAAAGGAGAAGGCGGACAGCCGTGTCGTCCTCCTCGGTACCCCGGGTATGGAGACCGATGTGAGGAGACTGCACGGCTGGGATTGATGTTCACCTCAACACGAGGTATGCGATCAGGATAATGTGTAGTATCAGGAAGAGATAGTTCAACTTGAACTTGATCTTCTTCGTCTTGTGATGCGCCACATGCATCCCGATCACCGCACCGAACGGTGCGATCAATCCGGATACGATCAACGTGTTCTCGCTGATCCTCCACTTGTTGTGATTCGCCTTGAATTTATCAATGTTGTACAGCATGAACGATACCACGTTCAATACGACGTATATGATCAAGGCGGGGATAAGATAGCTCTCCATATCCATCACAAGGTCTTGATGTACTCGTTGAGCTTCGAATCTTCCTTCTCGATCTGCGCCTTGGGTTTGGTGAAGAATATCACATCCGAGATACCTGTGGCCTCGGATATCTTCTCCAACTGCTTCGCACCCTTGTCACCGTCGAACATGCAACATACGAAGAGACTCGCACCCTTCAACTGATCCTTGTGCGCATCGATGAATGCCATCATCGCCTTGGATACCTTACCGGCGTAAACACCGGAACCGAGTATGATCCTGTCATATTTCGACGGATCGACATCATCGGTCAACTGTATCGCTTCGGCACCGATCTTGGATGCGATGTAGTTCGCGACCTTCTTGGTGCCCCCTGTCTTTGAAGTATAGATCACTACGCTTGCCATGGGTGCGATAACGTCGACATATCATAAATAATCGATTCCCAAAAGCGCAAATAATACCGAAAAAAGGGCATTTCCATAGTTAACTATTTAAATCAAATCAAACAATTTATAAATCGAGGTGTAAAAACTTGTCACCAAGTGACTTCGTAGTGGGTATCGTAAAGTTACTCATCAGCCTTGTGATCATGATCATCATCGGTCTGATCTTCTTCCTCATCATCGCATTCGTGGTGAAATGGGCAGGAGAACTGATCTTCGGATCGGGTGCGGTCGACACGATGACATGCATGATCGCAGCAGCTATCCTCTCCGCAGGTATGCTTATCGGCGGCGGAGCTGGAATGAAGGATTGAACGAATCCTTTGAATAAACGTTGAGATCGGAGGACCGTTCGGTCCTCCGTATCCCCTTTTTCAGAGTTTCTTTCCCAAGGCCTTGGCCTCTTCCATGATCTCGGCGTTCTCGGATGCCTCGTTGGGCCCCATCAATCCGCCGCGGACGATCTTACCGACGACCTCTCCCTTGAAGAAGTTGGCCCATACGCCCTCGATCGCCGATGCCATGGTCTTTGCACCGTCGAGTCCGGATCCGCAGGTAACGACGATCGCGACCTTCTTTCCCGGTGCGATGTTTGGAACGAAATCGCCACCGAGGAAGCTGAAGCATCTGTCCTCGAACATCCTGTACTGTGCCGTGGGCTGTCCGAAGTAATCCGCTGTGGCGAGAACGATCGAATCCGCTTCCCTCACGGCGTCGAGCACTTCGAGCATATCATCCTTGACGACACACTTGCCTGCCTTCTTACATCCGAAACATCCCTGACAGCCCCTCGCTTTCAGCTGGTTCATCTTGAATGTCTTGATCTCGTTACCTTTCGCTTTGGCTTCGTTGGCGATCGCCTCTGCGATCGCTTCAGAGTTCCCTTTCCTCGGTGAACCGAGGATCACTACCGTTGATGCCATGTGACACACCTGATACCCCATATGGATGTAAGTATAAATTACATTAGGTTACCAAGTTACATTTTTATATCTATGTATATATCTGTAACCATGGACAAGCCGAGATACGACTGTGCGATCGATGCCGCGATGTCGGTGTTCGAAGGAAGATGGAAGCCGGTGATCCTGTGCCTCCTCGCCATGAACGGACCCATGCGCTTCAACCAATTGTTGAAAGGTATAGACGGGATATCCGCAAGGATACTCACGAAACAGCTCAGGGAATTAGAGAATGATGGCGTCATAGAGAGGAAGGTGGATACGGAATCCTCGTTGAAGGTGGAATATTCACTTACCAAGAGGGGCGAGAGTCTCATGCCCGTGATGAAGAACATAGCGGAATGGGGCCTCGAGAACATGTTCTCCAATATGGTCACGATAGACACAACTACATGAGTAAACAACGTTAAATTAATTAACCTGCCCGGACAATATAGTCTCTATGGGCTACAAGGTCACACTTATAGACATAGAAGAGGCCGGAGAGATATACAGGTCCTGCAAGGACCTGAGATACAACACGGCCAAGGCGGACATCTCGGGGATATGCGTGAAGATATACTCCGAGGAGAAGGGCATCATCGACATGTGGAGGGATAACTTCCGTCCGATGAACGATGATATACGCAGCCACGCTAGGATCTTCTGTCTCAAGGATGACAGCGGTGAGCTCAGGGTACTCTATAACAGGATCACATCCACCGCGTTCCTGTACAACTTCGATTATTACGGTTGGATCAAGAGCATAGCATTGGCGATGGCATCGGACATCCTGGAGGATTCGCATAAGATATATTCGGTGCACGGTGCTGCGTTGGACATCGACGGTGCCGGTGTGACGTTGATAGCACCATCTAAGACAGGGAAGACCACACAGTCGTGGGGATTGCTGAGGATGGACAATGCACACCTGATAACGGACGATTGGTACTTCGTCAGACTGACGAAGGGCAGACCGAAGGTCACGGGTTCCGAGAAGAACTGCTACATCGACGCAGATATAGGAGATGTGTGGGAGGAGTTCAAACCCCTCGTCGGTACCACGAAGTTCGATAACAAAGGACGCGGGATAGCCAATGTTAGGTGGGCCACCGGTAACGACTCGGTCACCGACAGCACGTTCATGAGATGTGTGATATTCCTCAAGAGGGATCCGAACGACGAGACCATCGGCAGGAAACTGACGTTGGATGAGGCGATGGACTATCTGTCGAAGAATGATTTCTGCAACCCGCATCAGATGATAAGGGACGAGAGGAAGATCGCCCTCAGGACACGGTTCTTCAGGGAATATCTCTCAAGATGCAATCTCTACATGATCAACTCGAGGATGAAGGCAGAGGATACGCAAGAGATCATCAGAAGGATCGTCTCTTACGAGAAGGATCAAATCTGATCTCCACGGGTTCATCCAACATTATGGATGATTCGGTCACTATGCAGTCGTAGGCGAGGATGTTCACACCCTTCTCCTGTGCTCTCTCGAGGGCGTATCCGAACTCGGGATGTGTGTCGTAGTTGGGTGTGAAGTACCTCACACCCTTCATCTGTATGACGAATATGATGTACGCATCATATCCATCCTCCACACACTTGATCAGACCTTCGACATGCTTCAATCCTCTTTCTGTGGGAGCGTCGGGGAACAGTACGATGCCGTCATCCTCCAATGTAACACCTTTCACCTCGATGAAGCATCCCTTATCGCCTTCGGCATAGATGTCGAAACGGGAATCCCCGTGGGTGACCTCCCTCCTGATGTTATGTATATCGTGGATGATACCAAGTGACGGTAACGCCTCCTCCACGACGGGATTTGGTATCTGACTGTCCATGTTGATCAACAGATTCCCTTTGTACACAGCGATGAGGTCGTATCTCGTCCTACGGTCGGGATTATCGGATATCTGGAGTATCACGGTGGAACCTTCCACGAGCAGTTCCTTACAACGTCCGGTGTTCTTGACGTGACATCTCTCCACCTTCCCATCGACCTCGCACATGGCGATGAATCTGTTGGGGCGGCTGATGAACCTGCCGTGGATGACGTTGTCATATCTCATGTCGTACCTTGGAGAAGTGAATGACGATCGGTGCAAAAAGGGTTCGGTCGATGGGTGTAAGGAGTTCCAAGCCGTAAGACAACATGGGTGTAAAGGCTGACCATTCATCGCGACAATCCACGACCTTGGTAGTACTGGTATCGAGATAAATATGACAGCGTTGTCTATGGATACCCCTCGGACCGTTCCGGGATCGGATACTTATCCATCACCTATCCTTAAGATCCGGATGATGTTCCATCAACCATTGATACGTGGAGACCATCGAAGGTACCACCAGGTACCCCTCCTTCGAGATCGCATAGTATGCGACATCATCCATGAACGTATGCACTATCAGCCTCGAATCCTCCAAAGACCTGAGGTGTCTGGAAAGTACGGTCTGTGTTATGGGAGATAACGATCTCTTCAACTCGTTGAACCTCTTCGGTCCGTTATAGAGCTCATACATTATCTGGAGGTTCCAACTGTTACCGAAGGATGCGAGATACGCATCGATGACCTCACAGATACCTTCCCTGTCCATATATCGGTAACCTACCGTTCGGGATATAAAACCCGGTATCGTCGACGGTACTGCCCAGTTAATAATCCATCAGGTCGATGATGTATCATGACCAGGGGTAGACTCGGGATGATAGTATGTCCGATGCTCGAGGACGAGGCGATACACAATCTCGAGAACGATCCCGAAGTGAACAACATCTATCTTGTAAGGGGAGCATACAACACCACCATCATCCCCAAGCTCAGACAGCATCATGTGGAATTCACCATGATCGACGAATCCACCGTGTTCAGGGGAGATTACGACCATGATGGTTATACCGTGATCATCTGGACCATGTTCATGGGCCTCCATGAGGATATCGATATGCTCAAGATGGAGGTGATGAACCAGATCGTCAAGGTCCACAGGTCCGTGGACACCATACTGTTGTACTACGGAAGATGCGGGAGGGGATTGGATACCATCTGCGATTGGGCGTACGATATGATACCGACACCCATCTGCATATTCAGGAACAGGGATGGTAC
>CAVGUW010000002.1:14194-61953 GCA_963632775.1 Bacteroides salyersiae
GTACGATATGGTACCGACACCCGTCTGCATATTCAGGAACAGGGACGGTACGATATGCGATGATTGCATCTGTGTACCCATAGGAGGTACCGACAGGTACCTCAGACTCCTCAGGAAGTATCCGGGGAGGTTCTACTTCACACCAGCCATGGCCAGTAACTTCGAGGGTTTCCTCATGTCCATGGAACTCTTCAACGGGATGGACATCAAGAACGATGAGCTGATGGGGATGCTCATAGAGATGGCGGGATACACCACGGTCATGCGCATACAGACCGGGAACGGCGATCAGGAACACTTCGACGATAACATCAAGGTGTTCACCGACAAGTATCATCTCCAATGCACCGAATTGGAGGATGGTTGGGCCACCAACGAACTCACCGATATGAATTACGATAATGCTAAATCGACGATGACACGTTGGTTGGATGAAGGTAAGAAGGAGAGGGTGATACCTGATGCTGAGTGAGAAGGAAGTTGACAGACTGTTCGATATGGGCTTCGACTGTTCGCAGATCGTCCTTGGTGAATTCGCCGAGAGGTTCGGGATGAGGAAGGAGGATGCGTACCGTATCGCGGGATGTTTCGGGATCGGTATGGCACAGGACGGTGTATGCGGTGCATTGTCCGGCGGGATGATGGCCCTCGGTCTCGCATTCGGTAACGATTCACCCGGTGATCTGGCGAAGAAGGATGCGTTGTTCAAGAAGAGGGATTTACTGGTCAGTGAATTCAAGAGAAGGAACGGTAATGTAAACTGTCCCGACCTCCTCGGACAGAGGATACATACGCTGGAGGAACTGATGATGACCAGGTCATCAGGCATCTACAGGAACTGCCCCAAGTACTGCGTCGATGTGATCGAGATAGTCGATCATCTGTTGGATCACTGACAGAATCTCATTATCCTGTCGATGGAATTGTCGCTCCTCTTGGCGTGCTTGCACTTATCGCAGTTCTTGTAATCACACGGTCTGCCTGTTATATGGCAGCACCCATCCAAGGGATCCAAGAATCTCTCGTTCGACGGTACCGTGTGCTCCCCGCCCATGCGGTCGATGATCGTCACCTTCTCATCCATGCATACGTGATGGATGACACGATAGATAACCGATTCTGAGGATGCGGTTACATCCGTGTTCCTTATCGGTTAAGTATCCAGTAGATGATTCATGATACAAGGTGAAAAAAATGGTAGCAATTCCAAAGTGTGTTGTAGACATCGCACCGGAAGCAGTCAAGATCATCGAGACCGTCTCAGCATCCGGACAGCCCCACGGGATCGTATGCGGAAGCATCGCGATCATCGGAGAATCCAAGATCGCTGTCGGTGAGGTCCTCATGAAGAGGACGAAGGAGAACCTTGCTGCCAACGGCAAAGCGTCGATCCTGATCACAGCAGGTCCGAAATCATACGAACTCATCCTCGAGAACGCGAAACGCGAGGACAGCGGTCCCGTGTTCGATGTGATGAAGGGAAAGCTCGCAGAGCACAAGCTCCCCTGCTTCGCAGCCTGGACATTCGATGTGAAAGAGGTCTGGGACGAGGGTGCCGGACCATCCGCAGGTACCAAGATCGCTTGAACACATCGGAAGGGCATCGTCCCTTCCGATTCACTCCTTTATCGTTTCTATATAGAATGAGACGGGTCTGAATCCGTCATTACAGGATATCATCGCAGAATGTTCATCCTTCATCCATCCGTCGTAGAAGTTCCCTCCTCCTTCGGACAATGTCTTGACGAACGGGTACAGCGTATCCCATGCGCTCTCGCAGAATCCCTCCGGTCTGTTACATCCGTCGGTGATCCACACATCCCCTACATCGATATCGCACGCATGTTCGATCGGATTCTCGTACATCTCCATGAGATCACGGTACTCTGTCCTCCTGACCGCCGTTATCCTGCAATCCACCATATCGACACATACGGAAGGACGGCTATTTAATGAAAGTCTATTTAACGGATGTATATGATAGGCAGCCAGATGAAGATCGTTGCCTTCGATTCGGAATGTTCCCGCGACATCGGATCATATTGCGAGATGTGCATGTTCGGCTATGCCGTAGCGGATGAATCGTTCAATATCGAGTTGTCCAAGCAGATATTCATCAACGCATCCAAACCGACCGGCAGATCGAAGAGGTTCTGCCGTACCGATTATTCCAAGTTCAAGAACGCTCCCAGATACAAGGTCGTTAGGTCGCAGATCGAGAGCGCATTGCAGAAGGAGGATACCATCTACATATCATACTCCCCGGAGATCACCTTCAGATACCTATGCTGTATGGACCGCAGGAACAACCTCGGCCCGATACCATGCAAGGTGTTCGATATACGCTCGATGGTGAGGAACTATGCGGATATACCATCATACGGTCTATCCAGCATAGCGAAGCTGTTCAGCATACCCTATGACTGGAAGGAGGCCAACGTGGATGCCAAGACATGCATCCGCATAATGCAGTATCTCTGCAAAGAGGAGAATCTGACCCCCGAACAATTGTTGGAGCTGTGCGGTAAGGGTGCGATCGTGGATTCCGAGGTCGTATACCATTCCACTTTGCTGAAATTCAAACAGGAACGTCTTCAGAGATATTACGACGGGAAGATGCCGACCAACGGTAAGGGATTGGAGGGGATGGTATTCTCCATGGCGGAATCCTTCGAGGGGCAGAGGATCGAGATAGGGTTCCGTATCGCCGAGTTCGTCACGCATCACGGTGGGAGATTGACACGCAAGGCATCCGAATCCGACCATTTCGTTTGGGACGGGGATATACATTCCAAGAGATTGGAATCCGTCAATCTCATGCCCGACGGTTCCGTCACCGTCATGACCACCGATGAACTGTTCGCGATGGATGTCGAGTGATACGATGGAGATAGTACCCATCGCCCACATTAGGACGGATTTTGATGAGAAGTTCGGGATACCCCGTCAGAGCAATCTCGTTGCCAACAGAGGGATGATAGTCTTCGAGAAGGGATACAGGGATCCGGAATCCCTGAGAGGTATCGAAGGTTACTCCCATCTGTGGTTGATATTCGATTTCTCCGAGAATCACAGGGATGGGTGGTCACCCACCGTACGTCCCCCGAGATTGGGAGGGAATAAAAGGATGGGTGTGTTCGCCTCAAGATCACCGTTCAGACCAAATCCCTTGGGATTGTCATCGGTGAGATTGGTATCGGTGGAACACGACGAACAATACGGTGATGTTCTGATGGTCGAAGGTGCCGACCTCATGGACGGCACACCCATATTCGACATCAAACCGTATCTGAGATTCACCGATTCCCATGCCGATGCCGTGTCCGGATTCTCCGATGACGTGTTCGATCATTCATTGGATGTGGTGTATGATGAATCCATGCTCTCGGTGTTCACCGAGGAACAGAGGAGAGGGTTGATAGGTTGTCTCCAACAGGACCCCAGACCATCCTATCAGGATGACGGGAGGGAATATGGAATGTCATTCGCCGGATACAACGTGAGATTCGTCGTGAATGGTGATACGCTCACCATACTGAGTGTCAGGTGACATCCCAGCTTATCGATTCTGCGATAATATTAATACACCATCCATCAATCGCGCGTACAGATAATATGGCAGCTCTCATAAGGGACTCAAGTACAGTGAAGGTCGGTGACGGAGAGGTCACGGTCAGAGGTTGGATTCAGGACACCAGGAACCTCGGAGGCATATCCTTCGTGGCCCTCAGGGACAGGTACGGAGTGATCCAACTCACACTCCCGAAGAAGAAGATCGAGCCCGAACTGTTCAAGACGCTCACCACTCTCTCGAGAGAATCCGTCGTCGCGGTCACAGGTGAGGTCAAGGAGAGCAACCAGACGGAATTGGGATTGGAGATCATCCCCTCTGCCGTCGTTGTATACTCGGAAGCGGCCACACCTCTTCCCATGGGTGTCATAGACAAGGTCAACGTAGAGATGGACACACGTCTCAACAACAGGTTCATGGACCTCAGGAAACCCGAGATAAGGGCGATATTCGAACTGAAATCACTGATGGTTAGATTGATCGTCGAGGCCATGGAGGATAACGATTTCATCCAGGTGTACACACCCAAGATCGTCGGTTCCGGTGCGGAGGGTGGGGCCACACTCTTCCAGATCGAATACTTCGAGAAGAAGGCATACCTCGCACAATCACCTCAGCTCTACAAACAGATGCTCATGTCCACTGGATTGGACAGGGTGTTCGAGCTCGGTCCCGCATTCCGTGCGGAGAAATCCAACACCAACCGTCATGTGACCGAATTCATATCATTCGACGGGGAGTTCACATGGATCGACAACCAGGAGGATGTCATGCGCATGATCGAGAAGGTCATCGATTACGTCCTCAAGGGACTCAAGGAGAGGGGTGCGAGACAGTTGGAGATACTCGGTAAGGAGATCAACATCCAGCCCACACCGTACCCGATACTCACATACGAGGAGTGTCTCAAGATCGTCAACGATGCAGGTCTCGGACTCAAGGACGGGGACGACCTCGGTACCGAGGGAGAGAAGATCGTCGGAGAGTACATGGCGGAGAAGGGTAAGGACCTCTACTTCATCGCGGAATATCCCGAAGCGGCCAAACCGTTCTACATCATGGAGAAGGATGGCACCCCGTACTCATACTCCTTCGATCTCGACTACAAGGGTCAGGAGATATCGTCCGGAGGACAGAGGGAGCACAGATACGACAGGTTGATCGCAAGGATCGAGAAGCTCGGTCTCAACCCGGATGACTTCACGTTCTACACGGATGCATTCAAGTACGGTATGCCTCCGCACGGCGGTTGGGGTATCGGTATCGACAGACTGATCACGAAGATGCTCGATCTGCCCAATGTGAGAGAGGGCATCCTGTTCCCCAGGGATATGCAGAGACTCCTCCCGTGAACACAATAACTGTGGGGGATCACCCCACAGGAATATTATTTTAAAATCCTCAATGCAGGTGTTGCACACATTCCCCACAGAACGGACATTCCTTCAGGAGCGATGTCCTGTTGGTGTTGGAGATATAGAGATTGGATTCCTCATCATCCTCGAAAGGTACTATCCTACCCATCCTGATGTATTCGCGCAATCTCTCGCAACATGCGGTGATGGTGAAATCATCGGATATCGTGAGACGTCCGGTGATCGGTATCGCATCCGCAAGCTTATCGACGACATTTGAGAGTGCCTTCCTCGAACCCTCGGTGTGCACCTTGTAGGAACGTCTGTAGAGACTGTATGCGGTCCAAAGGTCCTGCTTTATCCCCCATCCGTTCTCGTACATCCTACCCAGATGCAACTGGGCCTCCCCATCGTTCTTTATCGATGCATCCTGCAGATAGATGAACGCCTCGACATAATCTATGTCCACACCATATCCGTAGAGATAGGATACACCCAATTCGACCTGTGCACCGATATCCCCTTCCTTGGCCTTGGCCTTCATCTCCTCTATGTCCTTGTAGATCATGGATTCACCTTCTGTTACGCGGAGGGTTCAGGACTATGTCCTTCTGCTTCTGCTTCATCTGCATGGAATGTTCGGCTTTTATATTGTTCGTATTCTCCCAATTCCTTCTGGTGTGATACATCAGAGTGGATATCGTGGAAGGTGTGGGAGTGAATATCTGCACCTGTTCGGGATTGGTCTTGAGGTAATTCCTGCAGAATGATGACAATTCCTCCATATGCCTCTCGTGACAACCGGGGTGTGCCGCTATCAGATAATAGGTGAGGAATTGGTCCTTGCCCAACTCGTTATTGATCCTGTCGAATCTCTTCTTGAAATCCAACAGTACATCCCTTCCCGGCTTCCCCATGTATCTCAACACCTCATCGCACACATGTTCGGGGGCGATCTTCATCTGACCGGAGATGTGGTGTTGACACACATCCCTCAGGAAATCGTCGCCATGTGATTTGTCGGCAACGATCATATCGTAACGTATGCCCGATGCGATGGATACCTTCCTGACACCGGGTACCTCCCTTATGCTCTTGAGCAATGACATGTATCTGGTGTGGTCGATGGGTAGCTGTTTACAGGGTGACGGATAGAGGCATCTCTTGTTCTGACAAGCCCCATATTTCAATTTCTTCTCACACTCCATACCGTACATATTGGCCGTCGGTCCGCCCACATCGTTGATATGACCGTTGAAACCCTTCCTTGAGGATATCTTCCTCACCTCACGGAGTATGGAGTCCTCGCTCCTCGATGTCACGGTCCTTCCCTGCATCAACGCTATCGCGCAGAAGTTGCATTCTCCGTAACATCCCCTCAATATGGTGACGGAATTCTTGATGGTCTCCATGGCCTTGACCGGACCGTCCTTCAGATAATACGGATGCACGGCATCCTCGAAATCCATCTCGTATATCTCATCCAACTCTTCGGAGGATAACGTCTCAGAAGGTGGTGTCTGTATCAGGAAACGGTTACCGTGACCCTGTACGACACATCTCGCTGTTATCGGATCGTTGTTACGGTAGAACAGTTTGAATGCCATGATGAACGCATCGTTGGAATCCACGCATTCCTCGTAGGACGGTGCCCTGATGGATCCCTTCGGTATCTCGGATGACATATAGCACAGACCACGGACATCCTTCCAATCCTCTCCATCCCTCATACGCTGTGCGAGACGTAGGTTGGAGAGTTCCGCCATACCGTAGGTGATGATGTCCGCCTTGGAATCCAACAATATGGATCTCCTCAACTTATCCGACCAGAAATCATAATGAACGAACCGTCTGAGGCTCGCTTCCACTCCCCCGAGGACTATCGGTTTCCCCTTATGATATCTCTTGATGAGATTGGTGTATGCGATACATGCCCTGTCGGGACGCCTGTCGTTCACCCCTCCCGGTGTGAAATCGTCATCCTTACGGAACTTGTTGGTAGGGGTATAGTTGGCGACCATCGAATCCACGCATCCGGCCGTCACCGACCAGAAGAGGTCGGGTTCGCCCAACCTCCCTATGTCCTCGTCCGAGTCCATGGAGGGCTGGGCTATGATCCCTACCTTGAATCCGTTCTTGATCAACCAATGTCCTATCACTGCGGCCCCGTTGTAGGATGAGTCGATGTAGGTATCGCCCGATACTATGATCACGTCGAGCGAATCCCAACCGAGTTCCCTCATCTCCTTCGGGGTCGTCGGTATGAACATCAAATTTCCCTTTCCATGATGTAATCGTCCATGAAGTAACCGTTACCGATATCCGACCTGCATTCATCGGCGATCGAGAATCCGGACTTCTTGTAGAATCCTACGGTGGGGTTGAGCTTGTTGACCCTGAGATACTGTTTGTTCAACGAGCACTCCCTGGTGAAATCATCGATGATATCGATGATCTTCCTGCCGTATCCCTTACCGCGGAACTCCTTCAGCAGGTAGATCTTGCTGATGTACACCTTATCCCCCTCATCCTTGAACGAGGTGTAACCGATGGGCCTGCTCCCATCCTTCAGTATGACGAATCTGTATCCCTCTTCGATCTCCTTCCTTATGCTCTCGTTCGAGTGGTAGGTGTTGAGCATATAGTCGATCTGTTCTTGGGATAGCACACCGTCGTAGCATTCGTTCCATATCTCGGATGCCAATTCGGATACGGTATCGGCGATCTCATCCTCTCCGGATATGTCCTTGATCAGCATGGGGATGCCCTGTTCGAAGTTCACACCGAACCTGATGTCGGTCTTCGCGGCATACGTCCTCTTTATGCTCCCCACGGTGTAATCCACGGCGATCCTCATGGAATCCGCCAATGTACGTCCGTTCATGTACGATGCGACGAATGCGGAACCGAACACATCGCCCGTACCGTGATAGTAACCGGGTATCCTGTCGGAGAAGTAGAACGACCTCTCTCCCGTCTCGGAGTCGTACGTTGCCGCTCCCAACTTCTTATCGTCGAAGTACACGCCGGTGAGCACGACCTTCTTCGCACCCATCTTCGACAGACGGTCCATGAGTCCCTCGATGAACTCCGGTGTGTACGGCCCATCCTTGTACTCCTCACCGAGCAGAAGGGATGCCTCCGTGATGTTAGGCATGATGATGTCCGCCTTCTCGCACAACTTGCGCATACCCTTGGGGAATGTGGGATCGAATATCGAATACAATTTACCCTCATCGGCCATGACGGGATCCACTATCCTTATGCCATCGACCCTGTCGAAGGTATCGGAGATGATATCGATCTGTTCGAACGAACCCAGGAATCCTGTGTATATCGCATCGAATCTCAGATCCAACGTCTTCCAGTGATCCACGATCGGCACGATATCGTCGGTGAGGTCGCGGTATGTGAATCCTGTGAATCCTCCGGTGTGTGTGGACAATACCGCTGTGGGGATCACGGTACACTCGATACCTGTGGCCGAGATTATCGGCAATGCAACTGTCAGTGAACACCTCCCGAAACATGATATGTCATGAATCGCCAGAACGCGTTTTTGTCTTATCATCGGCGATGCTAACCCATACTATCGTATTTAACTGCTATTCCATCCGTATCTGGGTTGTTGGTGTGTGTCCGTCCGCTTAAAAAGGAGGACGGAAAGATTATCATATATCGAACGGATAGGTCGGACCGATGAGAGCTTCCGACGAACATTTGGAACAGGCTTTGAGGGAATACAACGACAAGGTGTCAGAATTGGAGATATCTGGCACAAAGGAAGAGTTGTTGGAGGCCCTCGTCAACAGGAGCACCATCCTCATGCTCTTAGGCTCATACACATCATCCATGACCGATGTGGAGGAAGCGATCGAATTATCGGAGGAGATGGATGACATCGATGTCGGTACCTTCGTCAAGATGTACGAGAACCGCGGACAGATGCTCTTCGACGAGGATGAGGAGATGATGTTATCCGACTACACCAAGATAATCTCGAGATTGGACGAGATACACGGGGATGTACGTCACTACGGTTGGAAGGACCTCATCATGATGTGCGACGGCTGTGCGGAGGACCTCATCGATCTGGGATTCTTCGAATCCTCGGTCCCGTTCACGACCAAGGCGATGGAACTCATCGGCAACAACACGGATAACTGGTCCACGAACAGGAAGTTGGAGACTTTGAACCTGATCGGACAGGCGGATTCCGGGATGGGTCTCGACGATAATGCTGCGGATGCATACTCCGAATCCATAGCCTACGGCAAACGTCTCTACGAGATATCGCGCATCGACGATCCGATGGAGTTGGTCTTCTCATACATCTACAGAGGGGATATCATGGAATCCAAGAAGGACGTGGAGGCCATGTGGAGGGATCACGAATGCGCTTTGGAGATTCTGGAAGATCTGAACAGCAACAACAGATTGGGCGACACCGACCTGTTGGTCAAACTGCACCAATCCCTCGCATCATCGATGATGGATTCCGGAAGGATCGAGAGGGCCGAGAAGCACCTCATGAGGGCGATAAACCTCGGCGTACCCGGTATGAAGGATGCCATGGACGAGATGAACACACTGTGATGACATGAACGACAACACGACGAGAGCCAGATCCATACTTTTGGACCATGGGTACACATGCGTCATCTGCAAGGATGACGAGGTGATGACGTTCACTGAGAGAGGTGTCAAACCCCTCCTATCCCTGTTGGATTCAGGTAAATCGCTGAAAGGATACTCTGCGGCAGACAAGGTGGTCGGCAGGGCATCCGCGATGCTGTATGTTCTGTTGGGTGTAGATGAGGTGTACGCACCGATCATGAGCACGGGTGCGGTCAACGTCCTCTCGGAACACGATATCAAGGAATATCATGATGACGAGGTCGATATGATCATCAACCGCCAAGGGAACGGCATGTGCCCGATGGAGGATGCCGTCAAGGATTCTCGTACAGCTGAAGATGCCTTGTCGAGGATAAGGATCAGACTGTCCGAACTCAACGGTCAGTGATGATGCTCCTCATCGATATCGTGACTGTGCATCATACCGCCGTGCTGATGGTGTATGTGCATCATATCGGACGGTAACGGATGGGGTATGACGAACGGTTTCCCTTTGTGATAGATCACATCTGACCTGACACCATACACATCCTCGATCAATTCCTCGGTTATGATCTCGGTACCGCCCTGCGATATCACCCTTCCGTCCTTCACGAAGATGAATTTATCTGAATAGTGCACCGCGAGGTTGATGTCATGCATGGTCATCAGCGTGCACATCCCCTTCGAACGTACCGCATTGATGATCGTGTGCATGGTGATGTGCTGATTGGATAGATCGAGATTGTTAGTGGGTTCGTCCAATATCAGCAACTCCGGCTCCTGTACTATCGCCCTCGCGATCTGAACCTTCTGATATTCCCCTCCGCTTATCTCTTCCACATACCTGGATGCCAGGTCCTCTATCTTCAAGGATTCCAAAGCGGACCATGTGATCTCCAGATCCCTCTCGCTCGTACCCCATTCGATGTACGGACGTCTTCCGATGAGTACGGAATCGAACACCCTCACATTGGTCCTGTCGACATATTGCGGGACGTAGGCGATATGCTTCGCCAACTCCCTCTTCTTCATACCCCCGACATCATGTCCCCCTATCGTCACATTCCCTGAGGAGGGCTTGATGATATCACATATGCATTTCAGGAGGGTGGTCTTCCCAACTCCGTTCGGTCCAAGGATGGAAACGACCGAATTCTCCTCCGTATCGAATGTTATACCTTTCAATATCTCCTTCTCACCGTAGGAGTATCTCACATCACGGACATCCAACAGTCTCATGCGATACCTCCCTTCTTGGAGTATCTGCCGTAGAGTATCCAAAGGAACAACGGACCGCCGATGAAGGATGTCACGATACCAACGGGCACGGTGAAGCCGAATGCGTTCTCCGACAGCATCATCGCTATCAGCAATACCAACGCACCGACTATCGCGGATGTAGGTATGAGCAGACACTTGTCGTTACTGACCAATTTCCTAGATAGGTGGGGTGCCAAGAGGCCTATGAACCCAATGATCCCGACGAAAGAGACGATGATCGATGTCGTGATCGCCGATAACACCAACACCACGATACGTACACGGGACACGTTTATCCCGAGACCGTGGGCGATATCGTCACCGAGATCCATCGCATTCAGATCCCAACGTTTCATGTACAGATACGCAAGTGCTATCGCCACTATCGCGACGATGAACCACATGTTGTCCCATGACACCTTCTCCAGGTCACCGAACTGCCAGAACACTATGGCACTCAACGCCAACTCGTTGGCCTGATACTGCAGGAATGCTATCCCTGCGGAGAATATCGCACTCAACGCCATACCTGTGAGCAACATCGTCTCCGGACTCGCACTGAATATCCTCATGGACAGCACAATAATGCCTGTCGCCAACAAGGAGAACACGAATGCGGATATCGTCACGATGTACGGATTCTCTATCAGATAGCTGGGGACGGACTGTCCCGTGATGATACCTCCGCCCAACACCACTATTCCCAAGGCCGCACCGAATGCTGCCGAATTGGAGATCCCCAACGTGTACGGGGAACCCAACGGGTTCTTGAGCACGCACTGCATCACGGCACCGGATACACCCAATCCCATACCGGCCAATATGGCCGCCACGGACCTCTTCAGCCTTATCTCGTGTATCACGTAACCTTCCCAGGTGTCATCCATCGAGAAGATGTTGTTGAATATCATCTCCAGGGTGACCTTGGTGGAACCGACATACAGGGAGATGATGAAAAGTACGAAGATCGAGAGGATCAGGAATAGGACAAGTCCCCATCTGAGACGGTTCGTATGTTTGTATTCCTGAATGCCTCCGTTCATCGTCAATATGCTCCCGTATGGGGATGACTTATAAGTTGTTTAGGAATCATCTTCTCTTCGATAATGCGTATCCGAGTATACCTAAGACGACAAGGACGATTATGGCGATGGATATTATCACCATCGAATTGTCATTCGATCCGTTGCCCCCGCTGTCCCCTCCGTCGGGTCTGTCGGTTATCTCGAACGTGTTGCTCCCATCTCCGACGGTGACCTTCAGACAGTTGCCGTCGACCGTCAGTTTGGAACCCTTCTGCGAATAGTAATCGGACATCATGTGGGGCATGATCATCTCGCCTGCGGTGTATGTCCTGTCTCCGATGGTCATTGTCTGTCCCTTCAGTTCGGGATAGAACGTGCTGTAGACGGATCCGATGTATCTCACGGTCTCATCGTATGTGATGACATCATCATAACATGCGTAGACCAGATAGTATGCGTTGGCGATAGCGTTATCGAAGTTGTATCCGAACCAGAAGTATGGCAGTATGGTGTAGATGGGTACGTTCCCGATCTCCGCATACTTGAGTACCGAATTGCTCCCTTCGTCACCGCCGGTGAATTTGGTGGTCCCCGAGAGGTCCATGAAGATCACATCGGGATTCGTAGATGACATGACCTCCGAACCCGCATCCACGGATTGTGTGCTGCTTCCGGAGTATGCGTTCTTCACACCGGCCAATTTGAACGGAAGATAATCGCCTACGGTCCATGTCAGTGACTTCGCACCCGCGTTGGATGCCGCTCCGATGTATGCGGAACCGAATTTGCTCTTCTTACCATCGATCAATCCCTTGATGGTGACTACATGTCCGTTGATTCCATCGACGAGCTCGTTGGCTACATCGATGCGATCGAATGCCGAACCCATGATGGAAAGATTGGCGACGAAATCCTCGTGTATCGTGAGATCATCATTGAGGAAGTTGACACAGTCCCTGATGACCACCAATTTGATCCCCAACAATTGGATCCCTTCCACGAGTTCTGGTGTGAACTCATCATATATCGTCTTCACGACCACCATGGTCTTCGGTATACTGGACCACTTACCCAGTGCCTCGAGATCCGATGTGGTGAAATCGTTATGGGTGTGTATCGCGAGACCGAATTCGTTCAGATCGCTCTCCAGCGGAGGATTGTTCGGCTGACTCCCGTATTTGGCCACGATGCCTGCGGAATCGACCTTGATAACATCCCCGAGGTCGAACAACGTCCTGTATGCCTTCCCGTTCAGTGAGGCCGAATTGATATCACCGTAGTCGACACACATGACCGCATGTAACATACCGACATACGACACCCATCTGAGAGCACCCGCACCGACGGTGATCAACCCACCATCTGCTGATATGTCAGATATGTCGTTACCGACCGCATCGGTATCGACCTTCGTTATCACGGATGCACCGGATGAGTCCTCATCGCTCAGCGTCATTACGGGGATCGCTGCCATCGAGACGAACATCGCCACGATCAGAACAGCAAAGATCGATCTGAACTTCATGGATGTCGATATGATTCTTGATATTAATACTATTTTACAATTAGTATTACTGACAACGGCAGTTATTTTATCCCCGATAATAATGGCATCTCGATGGCAGACACCGATACCATCCGTTCGAGATGGGAGACAGAACGCTCCAAGCACCCTTCGTTCGGGGAGAGGAAGGGACATGATGATGTGCAGAGGATGTGGGATGATGCCGCATCGACGTACAGCGACTCCCAATATTCCCGGATATGTGATGATATCGTATCATCATTATTGGATAAAGGGATAATTGACAAGGATTCTTCCATATTGGATATCGGATGCGGTACGGGCTCCTTCGCGTCACGCTTCTCGCCCCATGTGAAGAAGATAATCGGCACCGACAGCAGTCCGAAGATGCTCGAAAGGATGATGGATACTGTTTCTAAGATGAAGATGGATAACATCGAACCCCTACTATCCGATTGTCTCTCCATACCATCCGACATAAGATGCGATGTGGTGTTCACATCACTCTGTCCCCCTATGAACGATCCCGATGCCTTGCTTTCAATGGAATCCCATTCGGATGGATATTGCGTATACGTATCATCGGCGAACATCGGACACGGGATCGAAGGAGAGATATGGAAAGGACTAGGATGCGATTATTCGTACTCCGGATATGATACGACATATCCGTTCGATTATCTGACCTCCCTCGGGAAGGATGCATCTTTGGAGTTCTTCACACAGCATAACCATTCCACAATCTGTGAGAAGGATTGTGTCGAGAGATACCTCAGACTGATCGGTAAATACCGTGCGATCACGGATCGCGAGAGATCCGTCATCGGATCCGTGGTGCATTCCCATGCCGTGGAAGGGCAGGTCGACCTGTCCCGTGACATGAGGATGGGCATGCTCGTCTGGAGACCATAGGACTTTACACTCAGAATGATTGTAAAGTGATAATCTGCAAGATTCTTTCCGATTACATTCGATTTCTACTCATTTATAGTCAAATTCTTCCCGTTAATGCACATATTCGACATCATTTCCAAATTCTGATTTACATTTTTGTTCTGTAAATGTAAAATGTAAAAACCATTAAATACCATGGTCGTCGATGAAGAAATCGATAACATGAAGGTATCAAAGATGCTCAAGATGACAGGCAACCTCTCGGAAATCGCAGAAAGATGCGGGATATCACGCCCGACCCTCTACAAGTACATGGAGATGTACGATATGGGAGAGACCGATCAGATACCTGAGGAGATCCTCACTCTCTTCAACGATGTGACCTCGGATGAGGAGAATAAGGTCATGCTGAAGAAGAAGATGGAAAATGAACTGATCAAAGATAAAAGAGAGATTGAAGAAACCAAAATGATGATCGACAACCTAATATGCGAGAGGGAAAAACTCCGTAACAGGTATGAGGGACGTCAGCATCTCGATTCGGATGAAGCGAGAATGTTAAACGATGAATACAGAGATATCGAATCGAGAATCGATCAACTAAGTCATAATCTAAGGAGATTGAATGAGAAGAGGGCAGAACTCAACAGATCATTCAAAACTATAGAGTCCGAAGATCGTGCAGAGGAAGCGGACGACGATACGTACGCGATAGACACCAGATGCATGTACGAGAAAGGTACGTTCATGATCGCATTCAACGATCCCGATTCCGACGGTTGTGAGCACGTATTGTCCCTTATGACCAAATTCGGTAACGAATACAAGACGATCGGAACGTACGATACCGTCAAAGGCAAGGATTTCTTCATGATCGACGATATCATCTACAGCCCATACCTGTTCTATACCGTGAACAGGATGGAGACCGATGCCGACGGCGAGAAGTTCATCGACAAGGAGAACTCATCGAAGATCAGCAAGTTCAAGAGATGATATCATGAGTATAATATCGAATAACAAAGAGAGTAGGGTCATGATCTTCATCGATCTGAGGAACATACTCTCTTCCGTCGCCACGATGCAATCCTTCCCCTTCAAGATCGATTTCTATTCGTTGGCGAGGCTCCTCGCAGGCCAACGTAACGTCCTCGCCGCATACGTATTCGACGGGACCATGGGTGATGACGAGGATTCCGCCGCACGTACGAGGAAGTTCCATGACTATCTCAGATACAACGGATTCCGTGTCATAGAGAGGAATTCCATAGAAGGTAGGGAACAGAAGGAGGTGGATGTCGCCATGGCATGCGAGATGGTGGTCCATGCGCTGAAGGATAATTACGATGTAGCCATCGTGATAAGTGGTGACAGGGACTTCGTACCCGCATTGCAACACGTACAGGCCGCAGGTAAGATCGTGGAATTGGCCGCATTCAGGACATCCGCTTCGGAAGAGCTCAGACGCACTGCGGACAAATACATCGAATTGGAATCGTTACCGATACTCTCGATGTACAACAAACCCGAGGATCTCACGACGAACCTCATGACGGATACCGAGGAGGTGACAGAATGAATCAGAAGATGAGTTTCAACGAGTTCATCCTGAAGACCCGTGAGAAGTACGGCATGGATGAGGACGATTGGGGCCCTTACAGCAAATGCGCCGTGGTAAGGTTCGATTACGACAGCAAAGGATGTGTATCCGGGGAATACAAGGGCGTCATCGTATATCGCGACAGCAGTTACGAATCCACCATACTTCCCGGAGACACGTGGATCTGTTCCCTGAAACGCAACCCGGGATTCAAGGTCAACTACTTCGCAAAACCGTTGGAGAGGGTGGATGCATCCTTCGTCTTCTCGCTCATGGAGGAACAGAGGGAGGTCATCGTGGATTCCATTTGGGACGCCCACAGGGAAGAGATGATGCCCATGCTCGAGGAGAAGTTCAAGGATGTCATCGAGGAACGTGTCAAGACGGCGGAGGAGAAGATCGTCAAGGAGGATAGGCAGACGATCGATGACCTCAAGGATGTGAATGCGGAACTGAACACGAAGCTCATCGAGAACGACGTGATTATCGAATCCCTGCAGACACAGATCGAGGAGCTCAAGAAGGAGAACAAGGTACTGATCGAAGCGGGCGTGAAGATAAAGAAGGAGATCGTGAAACAACCGGAACAGCCCGTGGAGGAGCATCCTCCACAGGAGCACACGGTCGTGAGGATCAGTCCCGATGCCATCCAATCCGATCTGTTCACGAAATCGAGGTATTTCGTTCACATGAGCCCTGATCAAAGGATGATCGTCATCCGTCCGTCCGACAAGGGTAACGTGATATGCATGAACAACACGATCGAGTTGGCGGGATTGTCGTTCGTATCTAATTTCGTAGAGAAGGGCGAGATGATAACGCAATACGACAACAAAGGTGGGGCAATACAGATCAGACTGAAGTGATATCCCGCCTACGGATCCGTATATCTTAAAACGAGGCCTTCGGGCCTCTTCCTACCTGTCAGATGGTGTCAATAAGTCCGTTTGATGGATGCCTGATGATTGTAAAGGTATGCATTCCTGTGTCCGATACGTACCACCCTCACAAACCCAAGTTCTTCTAACCTTGACATATCCCTACGTATGCTGTATGGCTGGATCATATGCTTCGCGGCCAGTTGATAGACATCAATGGGTTCCGTACTGTTCATGATGTCGGAGAGGATGTTCCTCTGACGCAAGGTCAGGTCAGATGTACGGGAATCTTCCAACACCCTGTCATTCTCCTCCGTCTTACGCTTGACGTAATCCAAGAACGTATCGGTGGCCTCGGAGACCATGTCCAAATTGAAGTTGATGAAGTATGTGATATCGTTCCCGTCGGTCTCTGAGAGCAGATATGCATTGTCATACCTACTGCGGTGACCCTTCATCACCTTGGAGATCGAGAGATACTCCACCGATGCATACCCTTTACGTATCATGAACCAATAGAACAGGGATCTCGCCACACGCCCATTACCATCCACGAACGGATGGATGTAAGCGAGAATGAAGTGCAGAACGATCCCTTTCACGATAGGATGGATGAATACACTGTCATCATTGGCAAAATCGCATAACGCCTTCATCAGATCGGGGATCTTGCCGAAGTCAGGCGGATCATGATATGTCTCGCCACTGAACGCATCACGTACGGCGATGGAGTTGTCATCCCTGAACCTCCCTTCATAACTCGCATCATCGAGAGTATCGTTGGAGATGATGGAATGGATCCCCTTGATCATATCCGGAGAAAGGTCGTCACCGGAGTGCTCTTTGATGAACCGCATGGCGTTGTAGTTGTTGAAGATCATGCGCTCGGACCTGTTCTTTGGCATCATCCCCTCACGGAGCATCCTCTTCGCGGCCTTGGTGGTAGTGGATGCCCCTTCGAGCTGACTCGATGCTATGGATTCTTCCATAACGGAACTCACAGTCAGACGCCTCTTCTCATCCAACCTACTATCCGAGATAAGACCGGACGATAGACGCACATCCAGATCGTGGAGGATGCGCAGGGCATCGTCAGTGATGTTGTACCTGATCACCAGGTCATGGAATTCGATGGTCCTGATCGTTCCCTCTCTGAGGATCTTCATGAGGGTCCAGAGAGATTCCCTGGAATCGGGCCCGATGTCCCTGTACTCCAACTCGGACCAGTGGAGATATCTGTCGTTGTACTCCTTGGCCAATTCCATGGTCTCGGTGGGCCAATCATGTGAGTATCTGTTCAAGAGATCCTTCAGATAAGGTGCCTGTTCCGGCCTCTTCATGTTGATACCAACCGGTTGCGAGGATATTAACTTTACACTTTACACACAAATGCAAAGTTATGCAAAGTTAGCATAACGGAGATCGATCGAGCAAACGACGACACCGAGAGATGAATAAAATCGCCCGTTCCCGAGCGATCCAATAGGAAAATGAGTGGTGGACAAGGCGAGATTCGGACTCGCGGCCTCTTCGTTGCGAACGAAGCGATCTAACCGGGCTGATCTACTTGCCCATTGGATACCACTACATTCGCATATCCGATATAAACCTTAGGTCTCCCAAGTGGTCACAATCAAATACGTACATATGCATCAAAGCCCACAGTGATAAGGATGGTAAAGATCGACGATAAGATCAAGTCAGAATTCCAGAAGATGAAGATCATCTACCTTGCGACTGCATCCAAGGACGGTATGCCGAACGTCGTACCTCTGGGGGCATTGTTCCTCCAGGACGACGAGAACCTTTGGGTCGTCGACAACTTCATGAAGAAGACACTCGCGAATCTGAAGGAGAACCCGGTCGCATCATTCTGCGTATGGACTCCCGATGGAGATATGTCATGGCAGATCAAATGCGAAGCGAAGGTCGAGGACAGCGGTGCGGATTACGAGAAGGCACGCGATCTGATGCACGAGAAGAGGGCAGACCTCCCTGCGAAGGGACTCGTCAAGCTCAGATTCACTGAGATCTATCAGGTCAAACCCGGACCCGGTGCCGGCGACCTCATAATGGGATGAATCATTCATCGTCTGCAGGTCCGGTGACGGCCTGCAGACCGGCCATTATGATGAATATCGGCAACAGTATGATCGACCACGGATTGTGATTCGTCATCACGAACACACCGACGGTCATCAGCACACCAAGTAATGCACCGATGAACAGTCCCGTCTTCAATCTCCTCTTCTTAGACTCCGAGAGATTCAAATCCTCACCTTTAACTTCTCTTCGACCTCGGCGACCATCCTGTCGACGATCTCCTTGGCCCCGCCCGTGTAGTTGTTGGGGTCCATCGCCGCCATGATATCCTCCTTGGTCATCATCGATCTGAGGTCATCCCTCTCAAGGAGCACGTCCCTAAGCTGTCTTCCCTCGTCCTCTGCGATCATGGATGATGAGCGCACTATCTCGTGCGCATCCTGCCTACCGATTCCTTTCTCGGTCATCTTCATCATCAGCGACTCCGCCATGATCAATCCGTGCGAGGATTCGATGTTCCTGATCATGTTGTCCCTGTGCACCTCGAGTCCGCCGAACACGATCTCCATCTTCTTGAACATCTCGTCAAGGAGTGCGAATGCGTGGGGAAGGATGAATCTCTCCGCACTCGAGTTGGAGAGATCCCTCTCGTGCCAAAGGACCTGCGACTCGAACATGGGTGTTACCATGGACCTGACGATCCTTGCGAGTCCGCAGACGTTCTCCGACATCATGGGGTTGCGTTTCTGCGCCATCGTGGAACTGCCGACCTGCTTCTTCCTGTCGAAGGGTTCCGCGGCCTCGGCGATCTCCGACCTCTGGAGATTCCTGATCTCGGTACCGTATCTCTCGAGTGACGTGGCGATGTTCGCCAGGAGGCAGACAAGCTCCGTATACCTGTCCCTTCCGACGACCTGTGTAGCTGCTGGCTCATATGTCAGTCCGAGGTCCGACATGACGGCCTCCTGTACCTTGAAGAAGTTCTTGCCCAATGCGGCACCGGTACCGACGGCACCCGCCATCTTACCTGCGCATGCCCTTGCCTTGACCTGCTCCAACCTCTCCTTGTGCCTGAGCATCTCTGCAACATAGCCAGCGATCTTGAATCCGAATGTGATCGGTATGGCGAACTGTGCGTGCGTCCTCCCTACCTCGATGGTGTCGCGCTCCTGCTTGGCAAGCCTAGCGAGTGTGACGATGAAGGAATCCACGTCCTTCTGTATGAGCTCCGTCGCCGCCTTGATCTGCAACGCTGTCGCCGTATCGACGATATCGTTCGATGTCGAACCGTAGTGGACGAACTTGCCCGCATCGCCCTTGCACTGCTCGGTCATCGCCTTGACCATCGCCATGACATCATGTCTCGTCTCGGCCTCGATCTCCTTCACCCTCTCGATCTTGGTCACGGAAAGGTCGGCTACGCGCGTGATCTCCTCGGCATCCTCTTTGGATATGGTGCCCAGTGATGCGTGTGCCCTTGCCAATGCTGCTTCGACATCCATCTGGTATTGGAGACGGCTCTCCTCGTACCAGATCTCCTTCATCTCTTTCCTGCCGTATCTGTAATCAAGTGGGCAAAGATCGCTCATGCTATCATGCAAGCCATCACGTTATTTTATCTTAGTGTTGCAGGCATCCGATACTCTGTGACGACAACACGGTCATCCGGCAGGCACGTTATGTGAACGAAAAAGCGGGCAGTACAGGCCTCCGAATACTCATATTAATACTATATAGGAAAGCTTTATATCTCACACCCGTATGCGCTTTATTGAGTAGGCCGTGACTCTGACACGGTGCAAGCCTAGAACATATGAGTGATTTATTATGACGGATTTGGAGGAACAGATTCAACAGACGGATGGATCCGAGGAAGTCGTAGCAGAGACTGTCGAGGCTCCCGCAGCGGAAGTCCAACAGGATCGTGCTAATCTGGCAGAACTGGAAAAGAAGAGAAATGCAATCAACGCAGATGCTGAGGAGCACAAGCGCCTCAGAGATGATCTGAACAAACAGACCAAAGAGTGGGTTGCAAAGAGAGATGCATTGAACGCACAGGTCCGCGAACTTGTCGAGGAGGCAGGTAAGCACAGGGAAGAGCGTGACGCACTTAACCAGAAGGTTAGGGAGTCGAAAGCATTGAGGGACGAGGCGAACCAGAAGGTCTCGAAGCTCACCGAAGAGTTCCATGCAATCAAGAAAGAGATGCCGGCGCACGACAAGGATGCTCCCTCGATCAAACAGTTGATGAAGGAATTCTCCGACCTTGAGAACAAACAGCAGACAGAGACCCTCAAGAAGAAAGAGGAAGAGGCGATCGTCAAGAGGCTCAGAGAGCTCGACCAGAAGATCTCTGAGATCAAGAAGACACAGGATCAGTCCGGTGACCTTCACGAGAAATACACTGAACTCAAGGAAGCGAAATCCGAAGCAGAGAAATGCCACAAGCTCGTCTCGGAATATGCAGAGAAGGCTCAGGCAGAGCACGACAAGATGATCGGACTCTACGAGCAGGCGGATGCATTGAGGAAGCAGGCAGATGAGGCTCAGGCCAAATTCATCGAGTGCAAGAAAGCAGCAGATGAAGAGCACAAGAAGCACATCGAGCAGATCAAGACCTTCCACGAGACCGACGGTGCTGTCGCAGCCATCAAGAACAAGCAGAAGACCATTCGCAAGAAGAAGACCGATGCTGAGTCCAAGAAGGCCGCTGATGATATCTTCGCCAGATTCAAGAATGGTGAGAAGCTCAGCACCGAGGACCTTATGGCCCTCCAGAAATCAGGATATCTCTGATCTCAAATCGTTTGTCCACGGGAAACCGTGGACAAACAAACGATTTTAGTCGGTTTTGACCGATTTTTCTACACAAGTTTTATATATCGTTGAGATTCATGAGGAATTGTGGGAAAAAGGTTAGCTTTGTAGAGTGCATCCCATCCCTTCTGACTGGCTAACCTTTTCCTATAAACTTCCGATCTTGGTCGTTTTTCTAAGTGATAATCTTTATAACAAGTAATACTGTCAAGGTGGGCAATGGTCTTAGATGGATTGGGAAAATCTCTCAGAGGTGCAATAAACCGTATCACAGGAGCCACCTCTATCGATGAAGCACTCATCAAGGATGTTGTCAAGGATCTCCAGCGTGCATTGTTACAGGCTGATGTCAATGTCCAACTCGTACTCGAACTCACCAAAAGGATAGAGTCCAGGGCATTGGAGGAGAAACCGGCAGCGAACAAGACCCCTAAAGACCATGTCATCAACATCATCTACGAGGAGCTCGTCAATCTCGTGGACAACGGCGAAGGATTGAAGATCGCACCTCAGACCATCATGATGGTCGGTCTCTACGGTCAGGGTAAGACCACGACCACAGGTAAGCTCGCCAACATCTTCAACAAGAAGGGTTTCACCGTCGGACTCATCGGAGCCGACGTATACAGGCCTGCAGCATTGGATCAGCTCAAACAGTTGGGAGAGAAGATCGGTGTCGAGGTCTACGGAGAACCCGGAGAGAAGAACGCCGCCAAGATCGTCAAGGACGGTATGGCCAAATTCAAGGACAAGAAGGTCGTCATCATCGATACATCGGGACGTCATGCCCTCGAGGACGACCTCATCCAAGAACTCAAGGACATCTCCGCCGTTGCAAAACCCGACGAGAGGTTCCTCGTCCTCGATTCACAGGTAGGACAGCAGGCAGGACCTCAGGCCGAGGCCTTCCATAACGCGGTCGGTGTCACCGGTGTCATACTCACCAAGATGGATGGTACGGCAAAGGGAGGAGGCGCATTGAGTGCCGTGGCCAAGACTCACGCGAGGATCGTCTGTCTCGGTACCGGAGAGCACATCCGCGATCTTGAGCCGTTCAACGCCAACAAATTCATCTCCCGTCTCCTGGGAATGGGCGACATCACCGCATTGGTCGATATCGCTAAGACGGAGATCGGAGAGGACCAGGATGTGATGGATGCCGGAAAGAACATCATGTCCGGTAAGTTCACACTCAATGATATGTATCACCAGCTGAAGGCCATGAGCAAGATGGGCCCCCTTCAGAAGGTCATGTCACTCATACCCGGAATGTCCAAGTTCGAGGACAAGATGGATTACGAGGCCACACAGGCCAAGTTGCAGAAGTACAGGTACATCATGGACTCCATGACCAGTGAGGAGAAGGACGATCCGTCGGTCATCAAGGCATCCCGTGTACAGAGGATTGCCAAGGGATCGGGAACATCGATCCACGATGTCAGGGAGCTTTTGAAGCAATACAACACATCCAAGAAGGCCATCAAGGGTGTCATGAGCAACCGTAAGATGAGAAAACAGATGATGAAACAGATGGGCATGTCAGACCTCTCGGAGTTCGAGAATGAACTCAATGAGGAATGATCATGATCAGATTCATCGTTCTCGGACACCGTGCATTCACCACAGGCGATTTCAAGCTCGATGATATCTGCGGCGGAGCCGGAAGATTGGATGTCCTCTGTAGATGTGTGAATTCGGCATTCTTCCTCAGTCACGACCTCAGGAAGGATTCTGAGATCTATCTCATCCTCGAGGGAGGATCGGATGCACCGAAGACGGTCAGATTCTACGGACCCGATATGAAATACCTCAATCCCGATGAGAGGAGCACCGCATCGCTGATAAGGAACGCACTCCTCAAGAAGCTGAAGGACAAGAACGAGGTGAGATCGTCACCCGGAGTGTACATCTCGAGGAGATCGTTCGAGGATGTCATGAAGGAGCTCTCCGACAAATGCAGATTCGTCTATCTCAGAGAGGACGGAGAGGATGTGAGGGAATACGATTTCCCGGAGGAACCGTGCTACATCCTCGGGGACGACAGGGACCCGACGGAAGAGGAGGAGAGGATCATGTCCGAATATCCGTACGATAAGATCAATCTCGGACCTGTCAGCTATCACGCTAACCATTGTATGGTCATCGTTCTTAACGAGATGGACCGCAGAACAGTAAGGAAGGAGGAATGATCATGGCGGAACCCACAGAGAGGATACCCCAGCACAGACACTGCATCTATTGCGGGAAGGCATTCATTGACGGTAACGGAAGATACTGCTCCGACAAATGCAAGGAGACCAAGAAGGAGGAGCTCTCCAAGAGTAAGAACAAACTCCTCCTGATGTGGTTGGCAGCGGTCGGTGTCATGGTCATCGCCATCGTCATAGGAAGATTATGATCGCAGCGGTCGCAGGGACGTTCAACGTCCTCCATGACGGTCACAAGGCATTGTTGGAGAGGGCATTCTCGCTCTCCGATCATGTACGCATAGGTATAACGACCGACAGGATGGCGGCTGTGGCACGTACTAGGATCAATCCATACTATCTCAGGGAGAAGGCTGTAGAGGAATATCTCAGATCGATGAACAGGGAGGCGGAGATATTCCCCATCGACGACATGTATGGCCCTAAGGACAGGATGATCGATGTCGATGTTCTTGTGGTCTCCGAAGAGACCTTCGATAACGGCAGAAAGGTCGTCGAATGGAGATCGGGGATCTCAGACAAGGTATTGGAACTGTCCGTCGTCAGTCTCGTGAAGAGGAAGGACGGGAACAAGATCTCGTCCACGGACATCATGGACGGCATATGCTCCCGTGACGGTTCGATGAATGCGGTCGATATAGCGGTAGGTTCGCTGAATCCGGTGAAGATCGAGGCGGTCAGGAACGTCATGGAAAGGATCTACGGCAGCGTGAGGATATTTGCCGTGGACTCCAAGAGCGGTGTTCCCGAACAGCCATTCGAAGAAGAGACGGTACAGGGTGCGATCAACAGGGCCAAAGGGGCCATCGGCGACCATAAAATGGCAGTGGGTATCGAAGCAGGTGTCTTCGAAAGATATGATGGATTATACGATGTACAACACTGTGCCGTCATCGACAGTGACGGTAAGATAACCATCGGAATGGGATCCGGTTTCAGATATCCGGATAAGGTAGCGGAGCTCGTACGTAACGGGAAGACCGTGGGCGAAGCGATGAAGGAGATATACTCCGGAAAGGATATCGGAAGGGAACAGGGTGCGATAGGCATACTGAGCAAGGGTCTCCTCGACAGGAGGGAACTGACGGAACAGTCCGTGCTCAATGCGATGCTCCCGAGGATATGGGATGAATGATGTCGGGCGGTTGCAGCGGAGGATCGTGCTCCACAGGGAGTTGTCAATCCGACGAGGACAGATTACCGCCGGGCATGTTGTCGAGATACGATCTCGATCAGGATACGGGTCTCGGGACATTGATCTGGGCCGAGACCACGGATTCCGGGATCGATGATTCGGTGATCAGACTAATCGGTAGGATCAGATCGGATACGAACGACAGGATCTTCGCGATGATCACCGGTCCCGCAGAGATAAGGCCGTTGTATGATGTATTGTTCTCATATGGTGTGGATACGATATACCACGTCAGATCCAAGGCACTCGAAGGCTATGATGCAAATCTCTATTCAGATGCGTTATCGGATATAGCGAAGAGGATCGATCCCATGTTCATCACATTGTCCGCCACGAAGAAGGGAGATGAGGTGGCAAAATTAACGGGTTCAAGATTGGGAAGGGATGTTACGATCGATGCCCACAACATACCGGATATCGATGACGTGATGACCGTCGAGGATCCGAGGAAGGGATCCGTATCCACCGTGATAGGTCATGCGAAATCCCCCATAATCACAACCGTGGATACATCGGGATTCGATGTACCGAGAAGGATCGAAGGCAGGAAAGGTACCGTTATCAGCAGACCTTTCACTGCATCAAGGACTTGACCGTGGAATAGACGACATCCGCGTGTCCGTCCACCTTGACCTTGTACCAACAGGCCTCGACCTTACCGTCCTTACCGATGACGAATGTGGAACGGATGGTACCTTCCACCTCTTTCCCGTACATCATCTTCTTACCCCAAGCGCCGACCTCCTCCATGAGTGCATGATCCGTATCGGACAGCAACTTGAATCCGAGGTCGTTCTTAGCCTTGAAGTTGGTATGAGATTTGGATGAGTCCTTACTGATACCGAAGATCGGTACGTTCCTTATCATCAACTTGGCGTACACCTCGTTGAATCCGAGGGCCTCCTTGGTACAACCCGATGTACCATCCTTCGGATAGAAGTAGACGATGTACCTTATGCCCTCAAGGAACTTGGAATCGAACGGTTCCCCGTTCTCGTCCGGAAGTACGAAATGAGGGAAGGTATCGCCTACGTTCAACATCAGAACAATCCTCCGGATAACTTCTCGATGAACGGTTGCAGGTTGAGTTCGAACATCATGACAGGGTGGTTGATATCGAAATCGATGACCACCTGCGGTGACACCTCTCCGAAGTATCCCACCAACTTACCGTCGACGATGACCTCCGCGCCCCTTCCGTCTATGAACAGGTCGTATTCCGACGGTCTGAGCTCGTACTCCACACCGATCTCCCTGAGTACGGCCTCAGAGTACGATTTGATCTCGGTGAAGGATATCTTCGAGTTCATCTCCGCAAGGCAGAGGTTGCGCTGTTTCACCGCATTGACTATGACATCACTTATCTCGAACATCCTCTGGGGGAGGTCACGGCGCTTGTTACGCCTGAACAGCCTCATGAGGCTGGGGAAGAGCGAGTACCTGAGGCATGTGTGGTCCTCCGTGATAGGATTCATCACAGTGACGACCTCCTTCTCCGGGAGACCGGCGTTGGTGAACTCATCCTTCTCGTTGCTGAGTGTGAGCGTGACCGCTTCGGTGAATCCCAATCCTATGATCACATCACGGAGCTTCTCCGAGAATGCGGTCACATCCGACAGCTTACCTGCGGTCTGTGTCACCATGTGCGACGAACCGTACTTCTCGAATCCGTATCCCGTGGCGACATCCTCGTAGAGATCCACGGTGTGCATTATGTCCATCCTCGTACAGGGGACCTCCACGTGTACCGTATCATCATCGACGAGTGCGTCGAGACCCATCTTGTTCAGCGAATGGACCATCTCCTCATCGGACATGGGTATTCCGAGGAATTTATCGCAATCGGATTTTGAGAACTCCCAGCTCGAAGGCGAGAGATCGGGCGATGTGAACTCCTTGCCCTCATCGTGCATGTTCACCGATACGATCCTTCCGCCACGCTCTGCCATCGCAGTGGATATGATATCGAGAGCACCCTTGACCGTCTTCAGATCGTTGCCTGTAACATCAATGAAGAGGTTCTTGGTCTCCGTGGTGACGGTGGTGAGCGCACCGTTGATGATGGGCGGGAACGAGAGTACGTTACCTTTCGCATCCGTGATCAACGGATATTTGTCATACCCTTTCAGGAGGTGTGCGTATGCGACACCTTTCTCATGCTTCTGAAGGATCTCCTCCAGATCCCACTCCTCGTCCTTGGCGAGGGGGACGAATCTGACATCGTGCGGTCCGACTGCCTTGTATGTGAACGGAGGTTCGACCTTATCGATGTCGTGTATGCCTATGGCGATCTTCGATCTCTTCCTTCCGATGGTTATGTGCAGCTTCTCCTGCATCTCCATGATCGATTTGAGAAGTGTATCATCGATCTCGACACCGAGGACGACTGCACAGCGGAAGTACGGCCTGACATCCTTCACACTGTCATCGACGAACACATCGATATCACTGTCATCGACCTCGTATTCCGTCATACCGGGTTCGATGTCGAGGAATGCCCTCATACCTCTTGCGAGACCCTCCACGGAGTAGAGATCGGGTCTGTCGGGGAAGAATTCCACGGACATGTCGTCCACCTCACCCTCTGTATCGTGCATATCCGCACCGATCATGGGTATCCTCTCAAGGAGCGTCTTCCTCGGTACTTCCTCACCGAGCATCGAGCAAAGGTCGTGATAATCGAAGTTGATTACAGGCATACGTGCGCGTATGCGTGCCCGATATTAATAATATCGATTCAGTGACCGAGCTGTTTGTGCGCCTCTGCCAATTGGCCTGCGGCCTGTGCGCCCAATGTGGACAATTCCCCTGCGAGGACGGTCACTGCGACGATCTCTCCGAACTTGACCGCCATACCGTCGCCGAGACAACCGATCATCCTGAGGGCCGCCTGTTGGGACGGTAACCTGGTACCTCCGCCGACGGTGCCTATCTCCACCGCAGGTAACCTGACGGCTATGTAGAGATCCCCATCGACATCCTCGCAAGTCGTCATGCAGAGACTCCCTTCCACGACGTGTGCGGGATCCTGTCCCGTCGCTATGTACAATGCGGCGACCATGTTCGCCGCGTGTGCGTTGAATCCGAAGGAACCGGCCATCGCACTGCCCACGAGGTTCTTCCTCGTGTTCAATTCAACGATCGCCTGTGTGGTGGAATGCAACTTCTTCTCCACGATATCCTTGGGTATCTTACACTCGGCGATGACGTACTTGCCGCGACCGCGGATGAGGTTGATGGATGCCGGCTTCTTATCGGTGCACATATTCCCCGATACCGATACCGTGACCGCTCCGGTCTCCTTGGAGATCAGTCTGCAGACCGCCTCGGAGGCTATCGTCGCCATGTTCATCCCCATGGCGTCCCCGGTACGGAAGGATAATCTCAGATGGAGGTTCCTGCCATTGGGGAACGTCTCTATCTCCACCAGCTGACCGTGATTGGTCGTGGATGAGACGGCATCGTCGATCTCCTGCGTATGCTTGGTGATCCATTCTATCACCTTGACACAATGGTCTATCCCCTCCACACGGAACACGGGTGCCCTGGTCATCATGTCATCGAACACCTTGACACGGGAACCGCCCGATGCGGTTATGACCGACATACCTCTGGATACGGAGGCGACCAATGCACCTTCGGTGGTGGCCAGCGGGATGAGGAACGGACCCTGTGCCAGATCACCGTTTATCAATACAGGTCCGGCGAATCCGAGGGGGATCTGCGTAACACCGATCATGTTCTCGATGTTCTTGGATGCTATCGAAGGGTCGAACGTATAATCGGTCAGTTCGGTCAGCTTCTCGCCGGTGAGTTCCTCCACGGCCCTGAACCTCTCCTCGACATCCTTGCGTTCGTATCCTCTGTTCTTCAATCCGTCCTGTACGGCCATGGGTTCTCCATCACATTCTGTGTATTAAATTCTCGTACGACGACAATATGCACGATAACGCGAAGCCGAAGAACGCCCCGGTCAATATCCTGGATATGGCGACATCCACGCCTGTGATATGCTGTATGGACCAATCCATCATCAGTATGACGAATGCGCACACCGCCATCATCATCGATGTCCTGAGATCGATACCCTTGGATATCCTGGTATACGAGGATATCAGACCGATCAGTATACCGAACAGTATGGAGACGTCCCTCATGCAGAACGCCATCTGATTCCCGTTCAGGATGAACGATCTCGACATGATCTGGGGACAGAACACGTCCCCGAGAAGATAGGTGATCATGGTAAGCACATCGGAACCCATCCACAGATCGTAATGGTCGATCGCACCCACGCTACCATCCAATGACGTCAACGTACCGTAGGGATTGATGAACGGTGTGACGATCAGCATGAAAGATGCGGATGCTACCAGGATCAATAGGACATCCTTCCAACGCATGTTACCGTCACACCCATCGCACCGTCGGCGTTATAATGTTATTCTTGAGCACAACGTGAACACGGCCATCGATATCGCCGCCATCATCGTGAACCTCATCTCCATGTTCACGATACCGCATTCGCATGTCAGATTGGCCGAGAGTACGGCGATAAGGGCCGTGAGCTCTATCAGATATATCGACAGGACTGTGGAGATATCGTCGAAGAACACGGTCCCGGTCATCTCCGATATCGGGCCCAACATGACAACGCTCATCGCCAATATCAACGGTGCGAATGCCGCCGCCGTTCCGGTCATCATGTCCATCATGCTCTTCAGCCTGTTACCGATATCCTTCCTCACGGAATCCTGATTCTGCAACTGATGTGCGATCGATGTTGCCAATCTCCCCGCATTACGGATGTCCTTCTTGGATGCATTGTATACATCGCAATAGGAATCGGACATGAATCTCGATATCGGATCGAGTATCGTCCCTATCGCCGTGGACACATCACCCCTGCACAGGACCAACTCCCTCTCGATCCTATCGGTTATGTGCGACATGTCCTTCCTAGCGGAGAAGGATGTCACGAGAGCGATATCGAAGTTGTCGCCCATCGACAATCTGTTGCCCAACTCGAACATCGCATCCATCAGCAACGCCTCGTCCTTACGTCTCTTGGACTCGCGCATCACCCTCGTGAGCATGATCAGTGTGGAGATCACACCGGCGATGATGAACGCATATGCTATCGAATTCGATGTATCGACACCTCTTTCATTAAACACCATGAACAGTGGTATCGCAGAGAACATCGGTATCAGATACACCAGATCCGACTTGGAACCCATGCCCGATATGAACGGGTTCTTCCTCCTCATCATCAATATCATGGATGCCACGACCAGGGGTATGAACACCAGGATCATCATCGTGATCATGTTCGGATCCAATGAATCCACGGCGAACTGACCTCCGATGCTCAGCATCGGGAGTATGGATATGAGGATCATCGGCAACATGATCCCCAGTCCGAATATCAGGGTACAAGGGCTGTTGAGACTCGAACTGTATTCATCACCGATCTCCTTCAGTCCCTTCAATACGATGGATTCCGCATCCTTCATCATCGACTTCCTCTCGTTCTGATCCAATGACTCCGATGCGGTCATCATCAGATTCATCGACCTTCTGAATGGTGCCGCCTCCGCAGGCAGCATGACGAGCATACGGTTGATGTTCTCCTTGATATCCGGCTCCTGTCTGCAATCAGCATCCATGATCACATCGTTGAACAGTCCCTTTGATAGTGTGGGTCCGTTCTCCGACACATCCCTGACGGCCATCTCGAACGAACCTCCGGATGATAGGGTGACGGACATCATCCCGATGATCGTTGGTGCCTCGTTCATCAACTTGTACGGATTGATCATCTGTCCTCGACCCCTAGCTTCCTCCTGAAGGAGGATACGATATCATCGGCATCGGTCATCCCTGATGAGATGCATTTCGAGAGATGGTCGTTGGCAAGGATGATCCATTCGGGACTGTTGTATCCGTCGCTGACATCCTTACCCAATCCCGACAACAACGCCCTCAATTCAGCTCTGGCTCTGATCTCCTGTTCCACATCCATCTTCGTCATGGACGTGGATTCCATGATACGTCTCATCGGAGGTGCCTTGTACAATCCCCTCCCGACCGGGATGAACTCACCCATGACATCTGATGTGGATACGAACTCGACTATCTTCCTGGATTGTTTGTTGGTACCTCTCTCCTTCTTCGTTCCCATAACGATCAGGAAATCTGTGGCCATGAAGGACTCCGGAGGTATCCCTATATCGTGTACGACACGTTCGTAGACCCCTTTCGCGGTGTCACCGTGTATCGTACCCATGATCGAGCTTCCGGCACGTCCGGCCCTCATGCTCTGATAGAGTGTCCTCGCCTCCTCGCCCCTTACCTCACCCAGGATGATGGCGGATTCGCCCAATCTCAACGATACCCTGAGCGCCTCGTCCGCCCTCTTGCTCACGTCACCGTTGATCCTATCGTCTATCAACATGGACTGCACCTTGTAGCCCATGGACCTCATGACATCGCCCGGCAATTCGAGCGTGTCTTCAATGGTCAGGATACGCTGATCGATAGGCATCTCGAACAACATCGCCGATAACAACGAACTCTTACCTGCACCCCTCGCACCGCATACGAGGAAGGTGCAACGGTTGTCCACGAGGAACGATATCAATCCGGCATCGTACGGCTCTATGGTACCGTTACCGATCAGTCTCGTCAATGTCCACGGTGTGGTGGAATGCTTCCTTATCGCGACCGAGTTCCCGTTCGGACTCATCGGATAACCCACGACCGTCGCCCTCGCCTGGTTGTCGTACATATTGGTCTCGAGGACGGGTGATGATTCACAATACGGCAATCCGCTCTCGCGCATCAGCATGTTGATGAGATTCCCGACCTCCCTCTCGTCCGCGACGAGATTGGTCCTGCATCTGATGTGCGTGTTGTATCCGCTTACGTTGTTCAACGTCACATACACACGGTTCTTCCCGCAGGGTGCATCGATGTAGATATCCTCCAATCTCGGGTCCTCCAACAACGGTTCGAAGATCCCTATCCCGATCGTGTATCTCGTTACGACATCGCACAGTTCCCTGACCTTATGCTCGAAGGAACTTCCGTCGGATACCGATGAGTCGATGACCTCACGATTCCCCATCAGGTGTTCCTCGGCCAATCTCCTCACGTCGTTGGTGTTGAAATTACCGCCATGTCTGCGGTATTGGTCCCTCACATGCGATATCGTGGATTCCACCAATTTGGTCAATGGTAGTGGATATGTGTACTCGTTCGGTACCACGTTGTACTCTATCTCCCCGTCGTCCGTATCGCCTATCGTTATCCTGCAGTGATCCGTCCTGTACCTTTCCAACACGGCGATGTCCGCATCATCGCCAATCATCCACGTATCCGCATACGACGGCTTGACCATACGGTATCTCCTGTCGATGGTCGACAGTATCTCATGCATCGACCTTCCCTTGAACGCCACATCATCTCCCTGTGTGACCACATCCGAATGGTCGCTGACGATGGGGACACCGTTGGAATCCTCTATCCTCCCGTCGTCGGGCGATACAGTGGTCTTGACTATGCGCGGCATCGTCAGACCCCCACTATCCTGTTGGCGACGAACAATATCTCGTCCTTCAATGATGACATATCCTCATGCATCACATCCAACGATGCTTTGACGGAGTCCCTGCATTGTTCGAACGTCTTGCAATCGACCACTATCGCATCGATCCTCTGCATTGCGGATCCCACGCCCTCTACGGTCAGGTCGGACCACAGCATCTCCGCCATAGAATGTTTGGACAATGCGCAATCCTTGCATCTCTTCTCGTCCCGCAGGGTACCGCATGAGTCGGGTATGATGGTCATCAGTCTGCGTACGATCTTCGCCGCATCCCCTCTGAACTGTACATCCTCCGCGGAACGGAAGACGATCGTGTCGAAATCATGATCCGACAGCTTCTCCTGACAACATCTCAGACATACGGTGGACGAGATATCCGGTGAATGTTCGCATTGTCTGCAATCTATCATCGTGTCGTACGTATCGAGCACCACTTCCGGGGCCTTCCGTTTGAATACATCCTTCAACGCCATGGATGATGATTCGCAGTGGTACGGTATATCAATGGGAGATTACAGTTAATCAGTTAATACATGAGATTCAAGGCAAGCGCCCTACGTTCTCCTTGATGTAATCTATGAATCTGCGGCTTGCGACGGGCATGGAATCCATATCCGTGTATCCGATGGATATGGTCCTGTACAACGGGGGATCGAGATGCATCGCCTTCACATCGTAATGCGTCTCCATCAGCACCAACTCTGCAAGGATGCTCACGGCCATGCCCAATTCGACCATCCTCATTATGGTGTAATCGTCATGGATCCTGAACTTGATGTTCGGTTCCAATCCCTCTTTGGAGAATGCCTCCAGGACCTCGCTGTACGCTCCGGTCTCCAACAGGATGAAGGGTTCCTCGGATATCTCGCTCAATCTGACCGATCCTTTGGAACATAACCTATGATCGGAGGGAAGGATCGCAAGCATCTCCCCGTCCTTCAACTCCTCCGTCCTTATCCCAGATACGGCAGGTCTCGCCAGGAATCCGAAATCGACGTCACCGCTCTTTATCCATTCCTCGATGGATGTGTAATCGCCCTGTCTGAACACGAACTTCACATTGGGATACATCTTCTGGAATCCGATGATCAGTTCGGGCAACCAATGGCATGTGATACTCGCTAGGGTACCTATCGTGACGGAACCCTTCACCAGATGGTTGATCTCCTCTGCCTGTTCCATCACCGCTTCGTAATGTCTGACCATCCTCTCTATGAACGGGTATATGTCCTTCCCTTCCGGGGTCAGTTCGACCCCGTTCCTGGAACGTCTCAAGATCATGATGCCCAACTCATCCTCGAGGGACGAGATGGACTGACTGATGGACGATTGCGTACAACCCATCGATCTCGCAGCCTTCGTGAAACTTCCGTAGGACAGCACACGTTGTAACGCGATGTATCTCCTCATCGATTTGTATTAGGAATTCTAATATTAAAATTAGTGATATCTCAATTTTAAATATATATCATCTACCTGTACACGTCCCGTCAAAAGCCCATATCGCAGATATGGGGCGAACAGTGGTTCAAATGGTCAACGTCGACGAGATAATCAGCGCCATACAGCCGGTCAATGATTGGGCCTGGTACGTGGCATTCGTATTCATCGTTGGACTAGGCATCTTCTTCACATACAAGATCAAGTTCCTTCAGATCCTGAAGGTGAAGGAGACTTCCAGCCTGGCCCTATCGGGATCGAAAGAGGGTAAGCACACACACAAGATCACATCATTCGAAGCCTTCTGCATAGGATTGGGCGCACGTATCGGTGTAGGTAACATCGCGGGAGTCGCTTCCGCGATAGTCGCCGGAGGACCCGGTGCGGTGTTCTGGATGTGGATATTCGCCATCATCGGTTCCGGAAGCAGTTTCATGGAATCCACGTTGGCCCAGATGTACAAGGAGAGGAAATCCGACGGTAACTTCCACGGCGGTCCCGCATACTATGCGACCAAGGGACTCAAGAGCAGGAAGTTGGGAATTCTATTGGCATTGCTGACCGTGATCACGTTCGGTATCGGATTCGTCGGCGTACAGGCGAGTAATGCATCCGCTGCACTCGTCGGTGCATACTCGTTCGATAATGCCAAAGCTGTGTATGGTGCGATAATCGCTGTCGCTGCTGCGGTGATCATCTTCGGTGGATTGAAGAAGATCGGTAAGTTCTCGTCACAGGTCGTCCCCATCATGGCATTGCTGTGGATCGCCTTCGCGATCATCGCGATATTCTTCAACATCGGCAACGTCGGCAACGCATTCCGCATGATATTCGAGAATGCTTTCAACGCACCCTCATTGATAGGAGGTGCGATCGGTACGGTCATCATGAGCGGACTCAGGAGAGGTGTCTTCTCCAACGAGGCCGGTCTCGGTTCCGTCGCCAACATCGCCGCTACCGCGGACACGAAACACCCTGTGAAACAGGGTATGATCCAATCCTTCGGTGTATTGGTGGATACGCTCATCGTCTGTTCCATCACAGCGTTGGTCATCCTCTCATATGGTAGCTACGAATCGATCATGGCACTCGGTGTCACGAAATCGGAGCTCGTACAGACGGTCATGGCATCCACACCGTACGGTGATGCGGCAAGGTTCATCATCGCCGGATTCATGATGATCTTCGCGTTCACGAGTCTCATCGGATACTACACCATGAGCGAATCCAACATCCGTTTCATCAAGGATGACAAGAAGGTCGTGTTCGTCATCCGTATCCTCATCATCGCGGTCGCATTCGTTTCCTGCGTATTGGGTGCGGATCTGATGGAGATCGTCTGTGATACGTTCATGGCGGCCATGGGTGCCGTCAACATGATCGCCGTCGCCCTATTGAGCAAGAGGGTCTACGAAGCCTACAAGGATTATTGCGATCAGAAGAAGAGCGGTATCAATGAACCCGAATTCCATAGAAGTGTCCTAAGCAACAGCGAAGGGATCACCGAGTGGGAGTGAACCATCGACAGGGGGCGACCCCTGTCACATTCTACCTTCACCATTCCATCGAACGGTGTCCCATCCCCTTCTCGATTACTTATATAAATAATAAGACGATGGGCACGGCATGGAGATCTTGGCACCAGCAGGTTCCCCGGAAGGGCTAGTCGCCGCCATCAAGGGCGGATGCGATGCAGTGTATTTGGCAGGAAAGAGCTTCGGCGCCAGAGCGTTCGCCAGCAATTTCACGGATCAGGAATTGGAAGGGGCAGTGAGATATGCCCACGAGCACGGTGTGAAGGTCAACGTGACCGTCAACACCCTGATCAAGAACTCCGAGATGGAGGAAGCGGTACAGTTCGTCCAATTCCTGAAGGACATAGGTGCCGATGCGGTGATCATACAGGACATAGGTCTCCTGAAAGCGATAAGGAACATCCCCATCAAGAAGCATGCATCGACACAGATGGCCGTGCATTCGAAGGCAGGATTGCAATGGTGTGCCGAGAACGGTATCGACAGGGTGATCCTCGCAAGGGAGTTGACATTCGACGAGATCGCTGAGATCGTGAAGGATTCCCCCATCGAGACCGAGGTGTTCGTACAGGGTGCGATGTGCTATTGTCAGTCCGGAGGTTGTCTCTTCTCATCCATAGTCGGTGGGAGGAGCGGTAACCGCGGGGAATGCGCACAACCCTGCAGGAAGAAGTACGAGACCGAGGACAGGACGGGATACATCCTGAGCAATGCGGATATGTACTGCATAGACTACCTGAAGAGATTGGACGAGATCGGCATAACATCCGTCAAGATCGAAGGCAGGATGAGGAGCGAGGCGTACGCATACCTCGCATCACGCGCATACTCACTCGCATACAAGGACCCGGAGAATCCCGAACTCGAGAAGGTCACCGGATTGTTGAAGACCGTATTCAACAGAGGATACTGCCACGGTTATCTCGACGGCGTATCATCCCTCGTACAGGCCACATACCCCGATAACAGAGGATTGTTCATCAGGAAGGTCAAGGTCAAGAACAAGACGTTCTCCATCAAGGACACCGATGTGCATACCGGAGATGGTATCTCGCTGTTCGACGGCGACATGAAGATCGGCGGTTTCAAGATACAGACGTCCGGTACGGATGTGACATCCCCCTTCAAGATACAGGACGGTCTGTACGATATGTACAGGACGTACGATCCACGCATCGATGAGGTCAAGAATCTTGTCGGAAAACCACCAAAACTCACCGGCGATACGAAACGCTGCAAGGTGAAGGTATCCGCACCGAAGATCGAACGTGCGAGGAATCCATCAAAACTATCGTTCTATGTCTCCACATTGAAGATATTGGACATCGTTCTTCCGTATGCCGACCGCATCTACTACGACGGTAAGGACTTCGACGAAGCCTATGCAAGATGTAAGGAAGCGAATGTCGAGTGCGTGTTGTACCTACCGAGATTCTCCGCCAAGGAGGACATACCCGAGGACAGGAACATACCGGTCATGGTCCACAATGTGGGCCAGATCGAGGCTGCGAAGGGCCACAGGACCTATGGTAGCTATTTCGTCAACATGTTCAACTCGTATTTCCCCAACGATCTCCATCAGACCACGTTGTCCGTCGAACTGTCGAAACCTGAGATCAAGGACCTCGTCTCGAGATATGACGGTGAGGTGGAGATCATGGTGTTCGGACGTATCGAACTCATGGTCACCAGGGACCCCCATCTCAAGAACGGTACGATAAAGGACGATAAGGGATACGTGTTCCCCGTCTACAGGGACAGGTTCGGTTTCGCACACATCCTCAACTCATCCGATCTCATGCTGATCAGCTATCTCGACGATCTGGAGAGAACGGGTATCGATTCCTTCGGTATCGACCTGAGGAAACGTCCCGTCGAATTGGCGAAACTCGTCTGTAAGGCATTCAAGGAGAGGGATTTCCAATACAATGAGGAGATCAAGAAGCTCTGCGGCGGTATCGTCAACACGGGACATTACCTCCGTGGCGTGTGATTAACTATTACATGTAATACCCGCTTTATATACCTCTGAAGTAGCGATAGCCATATCGTGATCGCAGACAGGAAAGGGGTAGGCGGATTCATGGAGGCCATGGTGGCGATGATGATCGTCACCATCGCCATCACATCGTTCATCGGCCTCCTAGCATACAACGAACTTCCCACAACGGATGACGAGATAAGGATCGATACATCGTATCTGAGATTCTCGGTCGTGGACGGGAAGATAACTGGAGATATCCAAGAGAGGATGGAACGTTCTTGCGAAAGATACGGATTGCTCGGCATCACCGTCGATATCAAACTTATAGGTCCGTTGTTCGATGACGAGAGGACGTATCGTTGTGGGATTACGGATGGTGACAACAACAGGATAGGTAACGGTACGTTGAGATTGGAATGTGATGATGGTTCGATCGTGCTCGCATCATACAGGGTGATACAATGGTACTGAGCCGTAAGGGCAACATCGCCATGATCGATGCCATGGTCTTCCTGATCCTCCTGTCTGCGGTATCGGTGACGATGTTCACATCCACGGATACCGCCGAGATAAGGGACGAACCCATCGCGAAGACCGTATGTGACGATCTGTTCAGCATGAGGGTGAGCGCATCCATGCTCTTCGATACGGATGAAGGACAGATATTACCGATAAGCATGCTGATCGCATCCAACATGAGTTCCGGACATACGGATGAGATGAGAGCATTCGTCAAGGGGATGATGGACGAACTCGTACCCGATATGTATGGTTATGAATTGACGATGGAATACAACGGAAAGAAGATAGATGTGGGAAGACAGGGTCAGAGGGATCTCTCCTCCGAATACACCTGCTCCCAACATGTGGTGGGTCCGATGTACATGGATGTGCACATCAGACTGTATTAGGCATCCGGCCACATCTCGTGGGCCATGTCCCTCATCTTGTACTTCAGGATCTTCCCTGCGGCGTTCATGGGGAACTCGTCCACGAATGCGATGTACTTGGGCGTCTTGTACCAGGCGATCTCACCCTTACAGAACTCGAGCACATCCTGCTCCACGAGGTCGGAACCTTCCTCCCTGATGATGAACGCACCGGGCTGTTCACCGTACTTCTGACTCGGGACACCGATGACCTGAACATCCTTGATACCGGGACAGCGATAGAGGAAATCCTCCACCTCCTTGGGGTAGATGTTCTCTCCGCCACGGATGATCATATCCTTGATCCTTCCCGTGACGTAGAAGTATCCTTCCGGATCCCTGTATCCGAGGTCACCGGAATGGAGGTATCCGTTCTTGTCGATGACCTTGGCGGTCTCTTCGGGCATCTTGTAGTATCCCTTCATCACATTGAATCCCTTACAGCAGAACTCACCGATCGTTCCGTCGGGACAGGGTTCGTTGGTCTCGGGATCGAGGATGACCACATCCACTCCGGGCAATCTCTTTCCTACGGATGAGCACTTCTTCTCGATCGAGGGTTCATCATAACGTGTCTGCGTCATACCGGGCGAAGCCTCTGTGAGACCGTACACGATGGTGATCTCCTTCATGTTCATCTTGTCCACGACCTCCTCCATCGCCTTGATGGGGCAGGGGGAACCGGCCATGATACCCGTCCTGAGGGACGAGAAGTCGAACTTGTTGAACAGCTTGTGGTTGAGTATGCTGATGAACATCGTAGGCACACCGTATACCGCCGTACATCTCTCCGTCTCGATGGATGTCATCACATCGACGGGGTTGAATGCCTCGCAGAACACCATGGTGACACAGTGGTTGATACATGCCATCACACCGAGCACACATCCGAAGCAGTGGAACAGGGGCACGTTGAGCGAGAGACGGTCCTCGGGACCGTAGTTCATGTTCGCTCCAAGCCAGTATCCGTCGTTCGCGATGTTGTAGTGCGTGAGCATGACACCCTTCGGGAAACCGGTGGTCCCCGATGTGTACTGCATCATCGTCACGTCATGCACATCCACCATGTCCTTCCTTGCGGTGTATTCCTCATCGGATATCTCCACCGCCTTGGATTTGACCTCGGACATGGAGTACATACCGCGGTACTTCTCGGGACCGAGGAAGACCACCCTCTTGAGGTGAGGGTACCTCTCCGAATGGAAACCGTCCCTGGGCTGTACCTTCAACTCGGGTATGAGCTTGTAAACGGTGTCCACATAATCCGTGTCCCTCACTCCGTTGATGAGGAAGAGATTCTCCATATCGGACTGTTTCAGTACATAATCCAACTCGGCCGCCTGATAGTTGGTGTTGATCGTGAGCAGGATGGCGCCGATCTTCGATGTGGCGAACATGAGCGTTATCCAATCGGGGACGTTTGTCGCCCATACGGCCACCTTCTCCCCCTTCTGTATGCCCATCGCCATGAGACCTTTCGCGACACGGTCGACCTCGGCACCCCATTCCCTCCATGAGTAACGGAGATCCCTGTCGACATAGACTATCGCATCGTTGTCAGGGTGTTCCCTGACGCATTTATCCAACAGATCCCCCAGCCTCTCGTCGCTGGTAGGATTCTTCCTAGGAGTGCAGACCATACGACACACCGTCACATAGGGCTGTACAGGACAGCGAGGATCTCTGCAGGACCGTCCACGGCACCGATGAAGTGGGTAACGACGGAATTGTAGTATACGCTGTCGCCCCTCTCGAGGATGTACTCCTCCTTGCCGTACCTTACGAGGATCTTACCGTGTACGACGACCATGAACTCCTCTCCTTCGTGAGTGGACATGGCCTTCTCCTCGTCCTCTTCGATCCTGATGAAGAGCGGTTCCATATGCCTATCGGACTTACCCTTTCCGAGGGGGTAGTAGTGATAGTGACCTTTGGCTCCCTCTCTCGAGGTGGCCGTCTCTTCCTTCCTATCCGCATATCTGACGATGATTGGGTCCGGGACATACTGATCGTCCATGAAGGTTCCAAGCCTCTGACCGAGTGCACGGGAGAATTTGATCATGGAACCGATCGGAGGATAGACGACACCGTCCTCGACGTCCTTGATGAAGGCTAGGTCCAATGAAGAGTTGACCGCAAGTTGCTCTTGGGTCAATCCAAGATGCTCTCTGTACTTCTTCACTCTCTTTCCGACTTTGTTCGCGTCAGTCATTAGTACTAACCTCGACTAACCGATAATGGATTAGTACATAAAATTGACGGCATGATAGACAATGACATCCGATTGTAACATCGCCGTTGGACATACATCTACCGATGGTAATGTTTAATAAGCATGTGAAAATCCACCGAATCATGCCCTTCGCTGAGATAAATGGAGCAAGAATACACTACGAGATGTTTGGAGAGGGTGAACCCGTCATCCTACTCACGGGTTTCGGCGGAGATATCAACTTCTTCCACTCGCTCATACCGAGTCTCTCCGACAGATACAAGGTCATCGTCTTCGAGCACAGGGGATCCGGTCAGACCGAATATTCCGGTGAGGTGGAATGTCAGACGTACGTCGATGACGTGGAGGGATTGCTCGATCATCTCGACATATACAAGGTGCACATGCTCGGATGGTCCATGGGAAGTCAGGTGGCGATGGAGTTCGCGATACAGCATCAGGAGAGATTGCAATCGCTCACACTCGTATCGGCATTCGAGCACTGCCCCGCAAGATCGAGCTACATGATGAACACGATGATCGATGCAGGAATGAACGGTGCCAAGGTGGAGTACATATACGCCATGGTCAACGCATTCAGTTTCACCGAGGATTATTTCGATGCAAAACGTGCGAAGGGTCAGAAGGTGAAGACCATAAACACGACCACCCCCGAGAGGCTGCACCATCAGATGCATTGTCTCGACAGGTTCGATCTCCGCGGAAGGCTCGGTGTGATCGATGTACCGACGCTCTCCATCCACGGATTGAGCGACATAATGGTGGAACCCAAGATGGGCGACAAGGTGGCATCCGACATCAAGGGATGCAAGGTATACCGCATACCCGACATCGGACATGTCATCCACCCGTCGTTATATGCAGACGAGTTCAGAAGATTCCTGATCGAGAACTCAAAGCAGTGATCTTCTCTTGATCCTCGCCTCGTCTATCAAGGCGGGGATCCTTTCCTTTATTATCTTGGTGCACGGCCAAGTGTCATCCATATATTCCAGGTCGGGAAGGATGTCGTGACCCTCGTTCACTATCGAGAGATACACCCTACTCATGAACATCGACACCATGTAAGGGAACTCGTTGCATATCTCCGGCCTTCCCTTCCATATCCTGCATCTGTTATCCTCACCGAGGAATGCACACGGATTGGTGTGCCTGAACAGCCACTTGCCTTCCACGTTGTCGCGTGTGAGGTATTGGAACATGAACGATACGGCATTCGTACCGGCCGCCTGTGCGACGCTCTCCACTTCCTCGTCACGGACGGTGATGAAGGGTTGATGACAGCACCTCCCGCACATCTCGCACGGAGAACTGTCCTTCAACGACTGGCACAGATCATATGCCAGATCGAGGTCCCTCAACATATCGGGAGGGATCTCGTCCAACCCGTCGAGGATGTACCTGTCGCGATATATCGCCACCACATCACCCTCAGAACATCTTCATGAATCCGAGGACGAAACCGATGACGGAGATGACGAGGGATAATGCGGTCACGCCGACCATGATCTTCTTCCTGTCCCCCGGTATGTCCGAGAACCTGACGAGTGTCAATGAATAACTGCTTGCGACCATACCGACGGCACCGAATATCGCACCGCAGATGCCGAAGTTCATCAATGATACGATGAGAGCGGCCACACCGAAGACAAGACCCGCATATGTCGTCACGACGACCCTCTGGACCTTGGTCTCTTCCTTGAAGGGCTTGTTCAGCTGCCAATCGCATTCGGAACAGAATATCTCTCCGTCCACATTCTCATGACCGCACTTGGGACATTTCATATCGGGGAGAACACAATCATCGGATTAAATAGGTTCTACAACTCTGTTGACGAAATCCGCGAATATCCTGCTGCGTGTGGTACCGAATCTAGTAGGCTCATCCACGGTGGTGATGGAGACACATTCCATGTGGCCGAACGCATCTCTCAACTCATCCTCGGTGAAGTAGTGATACCTTATCCCGTTGCCTCTGACGAATGTGTTCTCATCGATGGATTCCCCTTTCTCGGAACGCATATCGTTGCGGGAGAATGCCTTGATGAGTATGTGCCCACCGTCCCTCACGACCCTCCTCAACTCCGACACTGTATCCGCAAGCTCCTTGTCGTCGAGATGCTCCAATACATGGAATGCCAACGCACCGTCGAAGGAATCATCCGGGAACGGAAGCGAATCCACCCTCGAACATACGAATTCACCTTCGATGTCGGAGCACATGTCTATCGCACTCTTCGAGAAATCCACTCCGGTGACCCTGATCCCCATATCGATCAATGCCATCGCCGTCTTCCCGTTCCCGCATCCCAATTCAACTACATGCGACCCTTCGGGGAATGGGATATCATCCATCTTGGATACGCCTCTCCACGGACGGTCGTTACTGCGGTAGAATGATTCCCAGGCGGACATCTGATCCATGGATGACAATCCACCATCGGATACATAGTGCTACCGCATCGATGTCTTTATCAAATCGCACCCGTCTATGATACATCATGGGAGAACAGGAAGAGGTCATCGCAAGACTGAAGAAGATCCCGTCCGTGAGCGAGAAATGTTGTCTGGGGATGTATCTCCTCGGCATCAGGAACATCGAGGACCTCAAAGGGAAGGATCCCGATGAGATGTACAGCGCACTCACGGTAAGGAAGGACTTCTACGCGGAACCATGCATGCAGAAGATGCTGAAGATCGCGGTCGGAATGGTCAACAAGGGTGCGGTCAAGGACGATTGAACCTATCGTGCATCGATCTGAGCCAATCGTAGAACATACCGACGATGGTATCGGTCAGGACGACATACGTGTCCAGGGGACCCTTCATCATCCTGCCTGCCCTCATGATTATCTCTATGTCGGATATGTTCATCCTCATCGTCCTATCGGATACCGAATTCTCGTGTACAGCTAGGTTCCTTATCAACAGTAGATCGTCCCATCTTCCGAGATCGTCCTTCGTGATCACACCCGACTCCGATGATGACAGCATTATGTTCCTGAGATAGAGACGATTGCCCTTGTCGAGGGCGGATTCCTTTATCCCGGATGACGGATACATCTTGAGACAATCCTTCGTCCCCTTCTCTATCGCCGATACTATATCGACGAACATATCCCTCGTGACGGTGACTATCCTGTCATGGATCTCGGATATGCTGGATTCATCCAATCTCGACAGGATGTCGGGATTCCATCTCTTGTCGTACACGGAGATTATCTCCTCCGTGATCTTGATCCTGTTGTACATGTACCAGAAACATGTACCTCTGGGATCCCCTTCCGTCCTGGATACGTTGGAATTCATGTACTCGGCATCATCCTTGCATGATGCCATCAATCGGATGAGTTCCTCGTGTATCGTCATGCATCGCCATCGGACAGCGATGATATAATCGTATGTACGATTCCGCGATCGACACTACGGACATCGTTATCTATTATCAAACGGTTGTAGTCATCGGTGTTAACATGACCGTAAAAGACGATGTCATCAAGGCCATGAAAGAGAACGGTAAACCCATGAGCGCCGGAGAGGTGGAGAAGGCTACGGGTATCGACAGGAAGGAGATCGACAAGGCATTCAAGGAATTGAAGGCCGAAGGTGCGATCGTCTCTCCCGTCAGGTGCAAGTGGGAACCGAAACAATGAACGTTCCGGGTGCCCGAAAGGGCACCCATCAATCCATCTTCTTACGGATGAATGACATTATCATCGAGGTCATCGGGACCCTTCCCGACCTTGCCGATTTTTCCAAAAGAACCCTCAACATGGCATCATCCAACATCCCTGTGGAGAACAATCCCTCCAACCTCTGTCTGTCCCCTGACGAGACGGCCTGTTCCGCACGGGGCATGATCACCTTCGATAATCTCTTCACATACCATTCGCGAGCATGTTCCGATAACGATACGGGTTCGGAAAGTCTCGATACCGCCACCTCTTCCGGGATCGTGAGGATCGAGGATATAGCGACCTCATCGAATTCCGGGAATGACATGGGCATACCGGACGGGAACAGGAATGTGTATCTCCTCCCTTCGTTCATGCAGACGAGCCTGCACTCCGATTGGGATGTCAGATGGAACCTACTGAACTCCCTTATGTCCCCTCCGTACTCTATCGACGACAGTCCTGTGGCCATATCCAACGCAGACGGATCCATCTCCTTGACGGTTCCCGGGATCCTGATCGTCCTGCCTTGGAACGAATGACATCCTTCCATGAAGGCGGGACCTATGGAGACCACCGGTACCCCGTCCACATCATCCGGGATATCGACCACACCGTCGGTCGTGGATATCTTCCTCACCCTCAGACCTCCGTCACAGGGTTCTGTCCTGAGTGTGATCATGAGATTCCACCCCCTAACATCTCTGAGATACGACGATCCCTCCCGTCCGAGAAGAACTCGTCGTTCATCCTGTATAGAGGCCCATCTGGTTCGGAGGCCATGACCACACTGTAACTCCCAAGTAATGCCGACAGGAACGATGATGTCTCCTGTCCGTTACCGAATGCGGATCTCATGAATGCCATCGCATTCTCCAATCTAGAATCGAAATGCTCACGTGCCTGTTCCAACTCCTCTTCTATCTTGGTCCGATCCACATCCGATGACGATCTGACAAGGGCATGACCCGCAGCCATCCTGCGCATCGGATCGGAATCGGAGATCGCGATCAGATATCCCTTGGGATCCTTCTCCTCGAGTGAATCCAATAACAACCTCATACCGAGTACCTTGTCCGCATCGGATGCCAACGACCCTGCCATCATCGATATGACCGACAGCTTCTCCTCCGCATCCGCATGCACGATCGCATCCGCATCCGCGGATCTGCCGTCGAGTATCGCACCTATATCGTGGTCCTTGGAGTACTTCTTGTAGAATCCGTGATACCTGAAGAACTCCTCAGCTACGGATGGTTCCCTGATGTACTGCGATATCAATGTGCGATCGACCTCCAGACCCATGGATTCGTAGGAACCCATCATCAGCGACAGGTCCTCCCATCCGCGCGGTGTGACGAACACCGGGCCGGAGGGTGTCCTCTCGATCCTCAGCAGATTCTGGGGCTTCACCTGCAGATAGTATATGATCGAACCCTGTACCCCTGACCCACGGGCGTAACTGAGCCAGACATCCGTATCCTGCTCCACCTCTATCACCCTGAGCCTGTCCAGGGTGGCGATGTCCATCTCCCTGGCGGATGCATTGTACTCCGGAGGGTTCCCCGCAGCCACGAGTACCCACCCATCAGGGATCCTGTGGGGACCGAACCTCTTGTTCTGCAACAGGTCCAACATCGCAGGTGCCAGTGTCTCGGATACACAGTTGACCTCATCTATGAAAAGGATACCATTCATGTGTCCCTGCTGCTCCATCGCATCGTAGACTGAGGACACGATCTCGCTCATGGTGTACCTGGTGATCTCCTTCTCCTCGCCTCCGTAGGTGACCTTCTCGATCATCGGGAGACCTATTGCCGATTGACGGGTATGGTGCGTCATTGTGTATGACACGAAACCTATGCCCATCTCCGATGCGATCTGCGACATTATGGCCGTCTTCCCCAATCCCGGTGCCCCTAATACCAATATCGGCCTCTGACTCCTCAGCGGGACCGATGGTCTTCCTGCCGGATCCTTCGATATGTACGCCCTCACCGCAGAAGCGATGGCTTCCTTTGCTTCCTGTATGTTCATCGTATCACTTCCGACCCCAGATCGTCCGGGGTCAGCTCTATCTTCATCGCCCATGGCGGTATGGGGTGCTCCTTCGAACCATCGTCGCAGAACACGAACGCCACATCGTATCTCGGACGTCCCTCGGGGAATGTTCCCAATCCGTCCGTGAAGTACATCATGCCCTTGAGATGTCTCAACTCACCCCCATCTATCAATGAATCGACGTATTCGAATGCAGGACGGAAATCCGTACCTCCTCCGCCGTCGATCTCGAACCTCTCCGATAATGCCGCTATATCCGCGACACCGCTGATCACCGTATCCGAACGGACCGCATCATCGCATTGGATCACATGGATCCTCGCCCTCCCGTCCGGGAGGCACTGACGTACCGCGCTGAGGGATTCCTCCAGGAACCTCATCATCGGTCCCTTCATCACCGAACCCGATGTATCGAGCACTATCACGAACTCATCCACGGACCTGTCCTCCGTCGTCTCGGACGAATCGACGAGGGGGATGTTCCCATATCTTTGGAGACCGAGCGTGTAGTATATCGGATCGAATGTGTCCGGATCCTCCTTGGGTAAGGAACTCCTTGAGACGAACCTACGGAGGAACTCCCTGTAATCATGTCTCCTCCGGTTCCTTATCCTTAGCAATCTCATCAATGTGTCCGTCCTACCGGTCAACGTTCCGGAGAAACCCTCCACCTCCGTGAGGGCCTGTTTGGAGATCTCCTTCCACCTCTCGTCATCCGCAGTCCTCGACCCGTGACGATCCCTATTGAACAATCTGGTGTACATGGACAGTTTCCATCTGGATTCCTTGGCTATCGTCTCCGCGATCCTGTCCACCGACGGTGATCCCGTCATATTGACCAGACGCTCGAAGGAATACATCCTGTCCGGTGCATCGGGTATGGAGAGATGGGGTGTGCCGATCGAGTCCAATATGTACTCCACGGCCATGTCCTCCGCGATGCCGTGAGGGGATCCCTCGTCATTCGGTGCGGAATGACCCAATATGCAATGCAATGCACAATGGGCGATGGCCCTGGATACCAGATTCGGATCCTCCCTGTACATCGACTCCAACGTGTCCGACGGGAATCTTATCGTCCTCCCGTCACAATCCGGCATCCCCTCCCCGGGGATCGTATGGAGTTCCAATGAGAGGATCGCCTTGGTGAAGAACCTCGCATCGACGCATACCGCGCCTGCGGAAGAATCCAATATCTCGCGGTGCACATCCATGTTCACAAGTCTCCATATACCGCATCATCCGATGGTCTCATCTGAAGGTCATGCGTTCATTGAATATCCCGCTCGTCTCCACTTCGATGC
>CAVGUW010000002.1:61963-92006 GCA_963632775.1 Bacteroides salyersiae
GAATCCAATATCTCGCGGTGCACATCCATGTTCACAAATCTCCGTATACCGGGCCTCATCTGAAGGTCATGCGTTCATTGAATATCCCGCTCGTCTCCACTTCGATGCTGATGTTCTTACGGAGATCGATCGTCTTGCTGCCGATGATATCGGTGGAATTGACACCACCGCTGACATGTACCGTACCGATGACCTGATACTCCCCCTCCGGGAGCGTGACCTTCATGGATTCGCCTAGGTTCACGGCGAACTCCCTCCTCTCGGGCCCGGTCACGACCACCATCATCGTACGCGAATGGTTGATACCACATCTCACATAACGGACCGTGAGATCATGTGTCTTGATCTCCGTTCCATCATCTCCCATGAATTCCACCGTAGTCTGTTCGGTAGACATCACATAGATGATCCTGCCGCAGTTCGTACAGTATCCGCTCTCCGACCCGGATACGAAATATGATGTACCGTGACAGTACGGACAACCGACTGCCTGTAACGAGACCATGATGGGGTATGTGTGCGCAATCTTTATTATAGGTTTGTAAGTAGGGCAGTCCGGAGGCCTGAATATGTACTGGGACTCGAAAATGGAATGTATGCCGAAGGAAGAAATGGAGAAGATGCAGTATGAGAGTGTGAAGAAACTTGTTTCCCACCTATACGAGTTTAACCAGTTCTATCACAACAGGATGAAGGAGGCGAACGTGCGCCCAGAGGACATCCAGTGTCTGAGGGATGTTTCCAAGCTCCCGTTCATGTACAAGCAGGATCTCAGAGACAATTATCCCACAGGATTGTTCACCGTCCCCCAGAAGGATGTCGTCAGATATCACGTGTCATCGGGTACCACAGGCAAGCCCACGCTGGTCGGATACACCAATGGTGATATCGACTATTGGTCGGAGGCACTTGCAAGATCGCTGACATCGGTCGGTATCGGCAAGGACGATACCGTCCAGGTATCATACGGATACGGATTGTTCACAGGCGGACTCGGAGCCCACTACGGAGCGGAGAGGGTCGGTGCCACGGTATTACCATCAGGTACTGGTAACACGGAGCGTCAGATCGAGCTCATGGTCGACCTCGGTGTCACGGCCATCGCATGCACACCCTCATACCTCATCCATATCGGAGAGGTCGCACAGAGGATGGGTATCGACATAAGGAGGGATACCAAGCTCAGAAAGGCCGTCGTCGGTGCGGAACCCTGGACCGAGGGTATGAGGGCACACATCGAGGAATCGATGGGTGTCAAGGCATACGACATCTACGGTACATCCGAGATGGCGGGACCCATGTTCACCGAGTGCGAGGAGCGCAAGGGTATCCACATGCAGTCCGATATGGTCTATGTGGAGATCATCGACCCCGAGACGGGAGAGGTGCTCGAACCCGGACAGAAGGGTGAGATGGTCGTCACCATGCTCAAGAAAGAAGCGTTCCCCCTCATAAGATACAGGATCAAGGACCTCACATGCATCCTCAACGGCGACTGTCCCTGTGGAAGGACATCACCGAGGATCGAGAGGATCACGGGAAGGTCGGACGATATGCTCATCATCAGGGGTATCAACGTGTTCCCGTCACAGGTGGAGCACACGCTCATGCAGATCCCCGAGGTGGGTAACCAATACATGATCGTCGTCAACAGGAACGGATCCCTCGACGAGATGATCGTTCAGGTCGAGCTCAAGAACGAGGCGTTCAGCGACAAGATGACCGACATGATGATGCTCAAGGCCAAGATCGAGGCCGCTATGAAGAAATACCTTAATATCGCGGTGAAGATAGAACTCAAGGAACCCGGTTCCCTTCCCAGATTCGAAGGTAAGGCGAAAAGAGTGATCGACAACAGGGTGTTATAAATGAACGACATGATAACTCAGCTCTCAATATTCGTGAACAACGAAGCCGGAAGCCTTGCCAACATGGCCAAGGTGTTGAAGGAATGCAATGTGAACCTCAAGGCATTCAACATATCCGAATCCTCGGGATTCGGTGTGTTCAGGGCGATCGTGGACAACCCTGACGAGGCCTATGACAAACTGAAGGCGAAGAACCTGATCATCAAGAAGACGGAACTCGTCGCCGTCTCCGTAGCAGATGTCCCCGGAGGATTGTTCTCCGCGGCAAACGTACTCGGAGAGGCCAAGATCAACATCGAGTACGGATATGCGCACGAAGGCTCCGACGAACCGATCATCTTCCTCAGGGTGGATGAACCCGAGGCCGCGATCAAGGCATTCAAGGATGCCAAGATGAAGGTCATAACAGAGAAGGACCTGTGAGCACATGGGCAATCTGAATGTCGTCGTCGCGGGGAGCAACAACTTCGCGGCGGATGTCGGGAAGAAGGGTACCGTGACGGACATGACCTTCTTCGAACTGAAGAAGGGCAGCGATTCGGTCACGCTGATCGAACCGACGAAGTATCCTGAGAAATTGTCATCACTGTTCTATGCCGTATCCATGGCGGAGTACGCCATCCTCGTCGTAGAGAAGATCGATAACTTCCTGGGCGAGACGATCGTGATGATCGACTCCCTCGGTATCGACAAGGGATGGATCATCCTCAGGAACTACATCCAACCGGAACAGTTGAAGCCGCTCCTCGCAGGGACATCCCTTGAGGGTTACGAGCAGATCGAGGATGATGCCATCAAGACGAGGGAGATGCTCATCGACCTCGCCTGCAACACCAAGAAGGAAGCGGGCAACGGCACATGCGGTTCATGCCCCATCGACAGCCACTTCAACGTCAAGGGTGTCGGTACAGTGGTATTGGGTTCGGTCATAGACGGGTACTTCAAGGTGCACGACAAGATGCAGATCCTCCCCATAAAGAAGGAAGTGATCCTCAAATCCATCCAGAAGCACGATATCGATGCTGCGGACGGTATCAAAGGGGATCACGTGGGACTCGCTCTGAGGGGTATCGAATCCGATGAGTTGGATAGAGGATATGTGGCAACGACGGATCCATCCGTGAAGATGACACGCAAGGCCACGGCCAAAGCGACACTCGTGAGGTTCTGGCCCAATCCCATCAAGGACGGTATGGTCATGCACATCGGACACTGGATGCAGATGGTGCCCTGTCGCGTGACATCTGTCAAGGATGACGGGGACTTCAGATCGCCCACGCTGGAGATGGAGTTCGAATCGGACATCATCCACAAGCCGGGCGACAAGGCCATAATGATGTATCTCGAGGGCGGTAAGCTCAGGGTCGTCGGTTCATTCACCTTGGAATGATGATCAAGCGGGGCATTCCCCCGCACATCTTGATGATAATATGAATAAGGGATTCAGAAGAACGGTGATATTCCTGATATCGATGGTGCTGATGTCGATGTCGGCATCGTTATCCACCAAGGCATCGCTAGGCGTATCGCCGATCTCCTCCGTCCCGTACACACTCAGCCTCATCCCCGATACCCTGACATTCGGGATGTGGACCTTCATCTTCAATCTGGCCCTCGTCTTCGGCGGTATCGCCATAATGAGGCGTAACTACAAACCGTTCTACGCATTGTGCGTCGCATTCGTCATCGTGTTCAGCTATCTCTGCGATGTGTTCCTGATGGTGTTCGAAGGCATCCATCCCGACAACTACATCCTGCAATGGGTGGTGGAGGCGATTTCCATAATATTGTTGGCATTCGGCATATCCCTGAGCGTGGCATCGTCCATCTCCATGTTACCGGGTGACTTCTTCGTGAGATTCCTCAGTGTCACCAGGGATTGGAACTTCGGACACACGAAGATCGCATTCGACTTCACATGCATCGTCACATCCGTGATCATCTCCCTGCTCTTCCTCCCGGAGATCTCCGGCATAAGGGAAGGGACCATCGTATTCATCATCGCCGTGGGTCCGCTGATCAATCTCTTCACGCACATCATGCGCAGTACGGGATTCCTCCACTGGGCAGGGTACGAACCCATCGAGATCAAGAAGGATCCCACTCTTCCTTCAAGCGATTAATATATATCGGAGCCCACGATATACCCATCATCCGTGTTATGTATTAGCACGGCAGAGTGATCCAATGACATACTGGAATGAGAAGATCGAGACGATGCCCAAAGAGGATCTCAAAGCGATGCAACTTGAACTCCTTCAGGAACTTGTGAAGAACACCTATAGGGATTCGAAGTTCTATCGCGAGAAGATGGATGCCGCAGGCGTCAAGCCCGAGGATATCAGGACACTCGATGACATCAGGAAGCTTCCGTTCATGAAGAAGACCGATCTCAGGGACAACTATCCCGATAAGCTCTTCGTGAGGCCGTATGAGGATCTCGTCAGGATCCATGTGTCGTCCGGTACCACCGGTAAACCCACCGTCGTCGGATACACGAAGAACGATCTCGAGAACTGGGCGGAATCACTCGATAGGGGTATGGTCTCGTTCGGTATGTCCAAGAAGGACATGCTCCAGAATGCCCATGGATACGGATTGTTCACAGGCGGTATCGGAGTGCATGATGCCGCGACAAGGCTCGGTGCAACGGTGCTCCCGATCAGTACGGGTAACACCAACCGTCAGATCGATCTCATGTGCGACCTCCCCGTCACCACCATCGCCGGGACGCCCTCATACCTGTTCCATATCGCGGATACATGCGACGAGAGGGGTATCGACATAAGGAAGGATACCAAGCTCAAGATGGCGATCGCCGGCGGAGAACCCTGGTCCGAATCCATGAGGAAGAAGCTCCAGGACAGGACGGGTATCCGTGTGCACAACTGCTACGGTGCATCGGAGTTCTACGGACCCATGTTCCTTGAATGTAACGAGCAGTGCGGTGTCCACGTATGGGCGGATCTCGCACTGATCGAGATATTGGATGACGATAACAACCCCGTACCCGACGGTGAGAAGGGTAACGTCGTGGTCACCATGCTCAAGAAAGAAGCGTTCCCGCTCATAAGGTACAGGATCGGGGACATCTCGAGCATCACATGGGAGAGATGCAAGTGCGGAAGGACCCACCCGAGATTGGACAGGATCACCGGAAGATCCGATGATATGCTCGTCGTCAAGGGTATCAACGTCTTCCCGTCGCAGATAGAGGCCGTCATCGGAGAGATGCCGTTCCTCAGTCCGTTCTACATGATAACATTGGACAACAAGAACTACTCCGACCATATGTTGGTCGAGGTGGAACTGAACGAGAGTTCGCTCACCGACGATACGACGGAATTGGCCAAGATGGCCAAGAAATTGGATGGTAGGCTCAAGGAAGTGCTCAACATCAAGGCAGAGGTAAGACTTGCACTGCCGAAGACACTTCAGAGATTCGAAGGAAAATCCAAGCACGTCATCGATAACAGATCGTACGAGTGATGATGCCCGAGAGGGCATCACCTCTTTTTCTTCTTCAACGCCTTCAACTTATCCTTACAGGCGGGTACGTTGCGATCCGCACCGTATTGATAATACTCCAAAGCCTTCTCGGAATTGCCTTCACCCTCGTAGATGTTGGCCAATAGGAAGGAATACTCGAAACGACCCAATCTGATCGCTTCGAGGTAACATTCCTTCGCCTTCTGCATCTCACCGTTCTCCTGATGGATGTAACCGTAGGAACCGTAGCACTCGGCCCTGTCGTTCTGTTCCGCCTTAGCATTGATGAATGCCTTGTCTATCCATTGTTTTCCCTTGGACAGATCCTTCTCCACGCCCTTCCCAAGTAGATACCTGTTCCCGACCTTGACCTGTGATGTCGCGGACTGCGTATCGTTGGCCGAGACCTCTATCCAATACGTGGCCTTCTCCTCGTCCAAGGTCTGTTTCTCGGAATAGTACATGTAGAGGGTGAACGCCACATCCTTGAATCCCGCCTCATAGGCATCGTTCAGCATCTCTATGGCCTTCTGATACTTCTTCTGCGTATGCAGGAGTATCCCCTTGTACCCCATGGCCCTGGCATCCCCTTTCTCCAATGCCATGTTCAGCCACCTCGTGGCGATCTGCTCGTTGGCCCTGATGCCGTTGGTACCGTGGGCATAATCGAGGAACAGTTGGATCATGGCATCCACATCGCCGGATTCCGCCCTGCTCCTGAGATCCTTCTCGTACTCGGACATCTTCTTGAACAGCATGGTATCACCGGGGCCTGAGGCCCCGTTCATCTCTTAGGGATCTCATCCTGAAGTATTATGTCCTCGCCTTTCTTGTACTTGTGCCTCATGATGAGGAACGAGACCAGGAATACTGCAAGGATCACCGGTGCTATGCTCACCATGTACAGGAATCCGAACGGTCCGGGTGAGACCATTATTATCAACAGATCGATGATGAACACGAATGCGAGTGTTCCGAACTGGAGGATACCATAGTAGATCCTGTCCCTCTCGGAACCATTCTTCTCGCTCGCTTCGATCAACGACTTGTTGATACCCTTGACGCTCCTGACGAGGAACAGTGTAGGAGAGAAGAGAGCGAGGAGGTTGAGCACCATGATTATGATGAAACCTACGCTCTTCTCGCATGACAACAGGGACATGATCTGTTCCAAGAAGAAGTCCATGAACGATGTGAATATTATCTGGATCACGATGATCAGTATGATCGAACCGTACACGGTGTACATGTTGTTCCTGATCCTCGTACCGAGATCCGCATTATCGAGTAGGTCGTTTATCCTCGTACGTGTGTCCTCTGCCCATTTACCTACGGCACAGAGTAGCTTGGGCCGTTTGTTGTCGACCGCATCCACCACATCGAACATGTATCTGGAGATGATGGGCAATATGATCATCGAAAGGAGCGATGCACCGATCACGGCTGAGTAGAATCCCGATGTTATGACGTTCATCTTCAATGCCTCTCCGGCGATGATGAATGCGAACTCTCCCATAGCCATCAATGATATAGCGCATGAGAAGCACTCGACATACTTCTTGTTCCCGACGAAATAACCGAGGAAGACGGTGACGAACTTACCGACCATGAATACGAGGACGATGATGACGGCCAATCCGAAGTTATCGATGAACTCGCCGAACATGACCTTCATTCCTATCGAGATGAAGAATATCGACATGAAGAGCTCCTTCATCGGTTCCACCTTCTCGAATAGGTTCATCTTGAACTTCGATCTCGATAACGTCACACCCATGAGGAATGCTCCTACCGCCATGGAGAGTCCGACCATGTGCGAGAGGTATGCCAATCCGAAACAGAGTCCGACGGATACGATGAGGAGTACCTCCTGAGAGGTGTTGTCACCGATCCAATCGAGGATACGGGGCATGAACTTCACACCGATCACGATGATCAATATCATGAAGATGACGATCTTCAGTATGAGCGAGACCATCTCGGTCATACCCATCGTACCTCCTGCGAAGATAGGCGTGACCATCGACAATATGATGACCTGACCGATATCCTCCATTATGGTCACGAGGATGAGCGTCTCGGCAGTCTCCTTGGAGATGCGATTCTGCATCTTCAGGACCTCTGCGACGACGGCTGTAGAAGAACCCGAGATTATGGCACCGAGGGCGATCGAGGCCGCCGGTGTGAGACCAAGGAACGAACCCGCGATATAACCTATCATCACCATCAGTGGTAGTTGTATCACGGCTACGATGATTGCGAACTTACCGTCATTCTTCAGTTTATCGATATCCAATTCCATTCCGATACCGAACATCAGCATGACTAAACCGAGATGCGACAGATTATCGATGATCTCCGCATTCAGCGTGATATCGAAAAGACCCTGCAGTACATTGACTATCAATATACCTGCGAGGAGATAACCGATTATAGGCGGCATCTTCAACTTATTGAAGATGACCGAGCATATGCCCGCGCTGACGAGCATCACGGTCATGTTCACAAGGAATTCGAGCTCTTCCATAGGGCGGGCTAATGAGCTATCTGTTTAAGAAACTACCCAGTATCACCAACGGACAATGGGAAGGATGATCGCATCACATGAAGGAAGATGTCGCTCCGGACCGTCGTGATCCGGAGCTGGATGACATCATTCACGCAGCCTGTACATCCGTATCGGGGAAGAGCCTGATACCGATCAACAATGCTATCGCGGACAGCGGGAGCGCGATGATCAATGGGTCGACGTAGTTCCACAATCCCATGGGGATCATCGGGGTACCGAGTACGCCTGCTATCGACACGGAGACGAAGAATCCCCATATCACCCACACGACGGCTCCGACGGCTATGCTGAGCATCGCCGCATTCTTGTTGGGCTGACCCTTGCAGTACAGTGCATAGACGTATGCCGGGAGTAGCGTTGCCGCCATCAATCCCATGAACACGGATGTCGCCTTGGCTATGATGTTCGAAGGCATCAGGAACGCGATGATGACGACCACGACCAACATCAGTGCCGTGATCATCCTGTTGAGCCTCAACGACCTGTAATCCTTGTCCTTGTCAAGGAGACCCTTCTTCCTCGCTATGACGGTCGCAAGGTCGTATCCGCCCGATGAACCCATCACATGCAACAATGCGCTCATCGTACTGATGGACGCACAGAGCAAAGCCAATACGAACAACGATACGAAGACGTCACCGAACGTCACACCGCTGAACAGATCCACGATGAAGGTGGGTATGATCATATCGACGTTCGCCACGTGATCTATCGCTGCCTCCCCATACCTGTCGAAGAAGAACATGTTGGAGAACGCTCCGACCGTGTATGCGCTGCCGACGATCACGATCATGAATATGCTTCCGATGATGAGTGACCTTGACATGGCCTTGTCATCCTTGGCAGTCATGAACCTTATGACCAACTGCGGCTGAGCCAGTGCACCGATACCGACACCCATCAGGAATGTTGTCACGACAGTAAGCCATACCTGTGAACCGAACTCCGGCATGGAACCCCAGTCCACCATACCCTGACTGACGAGCTCCTGTAGCTTCGGGGATGATGTGACGGCCATGTTCCATGTGGAATTGAGGTCACCATCGATCCCGCCGAACGTTATTACGGAGAATACGAAGATGACGATCATACCGACGAACATGATACCCGCCTGAAGGGCATCGTTGTACATCACGGCGATCAGACCGCCGTATACGACATAGACCCCTGTTATGATCGCGAATATCAACAGGACGGTGTTCCTGTCGATGTTCAGCATGACGTCCAAGAAGTTCACACCGCCGAGAAGGACCGCCGCACAGTAGATCGGCATACCGATCAGGACGATGACGGCGGTGAACGTCCTTATCGGAGATGAATTGAATCTCTTACCGAGGAAATCCGCGAATGTGAATGCACCTAGCTTCGCACCCAATTTCCTCGTCGGTTTACCGAAGACGATGAATGCGACAGCGAGTCCCAAGAATAGATTGAGGAATACCAACCATATCATCGATAGTCCATATTTAGCGGATTGTCCGCCGAATCCCACTATTGCGGATGCGCTCAGGAATGTCGCACCGTAGGATAGTGCCAATATCACAGGGTGTGTGTTCCTGTCACCTAGCAGGAACTCGTCGGATCCCGTGACACGTCTATATGCGAGAAGACCCAATGCCAATGTGACTATGATGAATACCGCCGCCATGATCAGGAATATGGTGGAATCCATCAGTCGTCACCTCCGTCCCTCTTAAGCCAGCCGTAGATACAGCAGAATATCACCGTAAGTACGGATCCCGCATATGCAGCCCATATCATCGGGTCTGTGATACCGAACATTCTCTTTTCTCCTTTGTTCCGTGCTAACATCTGTCACGGTATCACCACATCTTCGATTATCTATATAAAATGATACAGTGCGACGGTCATAAGTCACGATATGATATGTGATAAACACCCATGATGCGACCGGGATACGGAAAATGATTTAATATCGAACGGCCCATGGGGATGATGCTAGGCTTGACCGGGATGCTTGGCGTATCCTTGTATACCGAAACCGTCAATACGCGGAGGTGACAGCAAGGGGCGGCGCCGTGGAAACCTCAAGCCCACTGAGTGACGATGAGATTCTGTCTTGCGGGATTAGTGTCCATGTTCAAAGCCGTCGGAGGGTGGCCGAGTTCATGCTAATCGGGGAAACCGGGTCAGGTCCTGACGGGAGCAGCCTTACCCTGAACTACTAAAGTTCGCAGGGTCGCGGAGTCGAGAAGCGATGTGTTAAACTTGATGTGGAAGGGACGTCCACCTTTGTGGCCTAGCACTTCATTGTCTCTTCGGTCTGCAACCGGTTATCATATCATCCTTGAAATCGAAGAGGACACGTTCCTCGTCACCCGATCTCAATCTCAGGATCTGCGAGGCATCGACCTTACCGACGACGGCACCGTCGCACTTCACCTCTTTGAAGATGTCTATGATGCGCTGCGAGTTCTCGGGTGCGCATGAGAATACGAAACCGCACCCCTGATAGGAGAGTATCCATTGCGTGAAATCCACACCGTCCGGGACAGGTATCCTATCCACGTCGATCCAACCGCCCATCGATGATGTCTCCAACAGCATGCCCATGGTACCGATGCATCCGGGGTTGCTCATGTCCTTGGCGGCATGTGCCAACTTCTCCGCCGCCACGGTGCACATGGCGGCCATCTGGTCCTGTACGAGCTTGTCGTCCTTGTTGGTCGTCGTATCCCAAGCATACTTGAGATCCGGAGGGAAGAAACCGTCCGTATCCATGACGAAGACGATATCGTCCCCGTCCTCCGCGGTACTGCTGAGGATTATCTGATCCCTCGGAACGGAACCGATGATCGAGATATCGATGGCATGATACATGCAATCGGGGTGTGTATGCCCCCCTACTATTGGTACGTTGAACTTCCTCACGGCACGCTCCATACCCTTCAGCATCTGCGAGCATATCTTGTCCTCCTTGACGGAGATCACATCCACCATGGCGAGTGCCTTACCGCCCATGGCGGCGATGTCGTTGACATTCACCAATACGGCGAAATAACCTGCATAGAATGGATTGGTCTTCAGCAGGGACTCCATTATACCGTCCGCCGCGAATAGGAGCAGGTCGTTCCCGAACTCGATGGCTGCGGCATCCTCCCCTTCGGAAGCATATACGCTGGCGAATGTATCAGTCGGTAGGAATCTGACCACGTCGTGGATCGTGTTCTTCCTCGTGATACCTGGGAACTCTCTTATCGCTTTGACTATGCCATCCAGTTCCATAGGGTATCGTAAGTAACTCATACTACAAATAATAATAGACTCTCCCGCTCGAGAAACTGGGTAGACTAAAAATACTATCGCTAATTAATAGGGTACGGTATTCATGGAACCTCAGTTGCTCGCTTTGATAATCCTAGCGATTTTGTACATACCCTGCTTCGTCTTCGTCAAGAGGAGCAAATGGTGTAAGGAGCATGGATTGGTCACGTCGAGCGTACTGATCATGCTGAAGACGAAATGGGGCGTTGACCTCATGAGGCGTCTAGGCAAGTACAAACGTTTCTGGAGAGTGTGCGGTGTGATCTCATGGATCGTCACTGCCGTCCTCATGATCGGTATGGTGTCCATCCTGATCATCGATATGCTCGTGATCCCCAAGATGACGAGTACGGCCGGACTCGGTGTCACATACGTTCTAGCCATCCCCGGTATCAACCCCGTCCTTCCGTTCGTCTACGGTTGGATCGGTCTGATCATCGCGATGGTCGTCCACGAGACCGCCCACGGGATACAGACGATGGCGAATGATATGGAGGTGGAGAATACCGGTATCATCCATTGTGTCGTCCCGTTGGGAGCGTTCGTCGAACCGAACAACGAGCAGGTACAGAAATGCAGCAGAAGAGCTAGGATGGACCTGTATGCCGCGGGTATAACCACGAACTTCTTCGTCGCGATGGTCATGTTCCTTCTGGTGTCAGTAGGTATGACATCGGGCATCACGAGCGATTACGGGGACAACCCTGCCATAATCGGTATCGGTGATTCCTCGCCCGCATACGATTCCGGGATACCGAACACGGCGATCATAATCTCGATCACCGACGATGATGGAAACAAATACGATGTCGGAAGCAAGGCCGATCTCTTCGACCATATAACCCATTGTGGGAAATATTCTCTAGAATACAATTACAAAGGTACAATCGAGACCAAGGATGTGATCCTAGGTACGTTCGTGCAGAAGGTGGTCACCGGATCGCCTGCGGACCATGGGAACATCGTCAGCAACTCGATGATCTACAGCATCACGAAGATAAACAGTGACCGCGAACAGGAGTCCGAAGAGGTCATCATAGGCCCGTACTCCGATGTCAGCGAGTTCCTGAAGAATGCCGAACCCGGACAGAATGTCCTCATAAAATGGCAGAGTTACGCCAACGGTGAGCTCGGAGAGATCACGGAGAGTGCGGTCACACTCGGTAACAACGATGGTGTCGCATACCTCGGAGTCGTGATGAGCACATCGGGATTCGGATTCACGACACCGAACGAGGTCGTCAGTGTCGGTATCGATCCGTTCTACGGACGCGAGACGATCGGTGAGAAGATGTATGGCCTTCTCTCCTTCGTCGGTAACGCATTCAGCGGATACTCACCCGTCCCCGAATACACACACTGGTGGTATGACAGCAACGTACTCCCCAACGACGTGTTCTGGGTGATCATGAGTCTCCTGTTCTGGACATTCTGGCTCAACATCGTCCTCGGTATCACGAACGCCCTTCCGGCAGTACCGTTCGACGGAGGTTTCCTCTTCATGGGCGGACTCAGCTTCATACTCGAGAAGTTCGGAATGAAGAATGACGAACAGAGGGAATTACTCGTAGACAGGATAGGTACGGCGGTCACCTATGTCACATTGGCCATGGTGATCATAATAATCCTAGTGATGGTCATCTGATCAGATCGGGGCCATCCCCGATCAATCTCTTGGCCCATTTCAGTTTCTTCAGTTTGATGGAGAGGTCCTTCCCATCTCCCGGGTACGGATCATCGAAATCGAACCCATAGAGCCTTATCCTAGATGAACCGAAATGCCTCGCAAGGCATACTGCCCTATCCCCATCGGTGAATCCTCCGAAGTCATAGAGGACGTTATCGGGAGACGATTGTGTCGTCAGTACCACCCTACCGCGGAATTCCTTCGCATATCTTGCGATGAGGTCCGCATTATCGCCATGAGCATGGATGAGTGTCACCGCACCCCTCTCCGATGCCTGTATCTGACTGTCGATATCCCCATCAAGATCCGTGACGACGATATCGGGCATGATACCCATGGCCATCACACGGACCGTTGCCGAACCGGCAGAGATCAACGTACCGCTCGGTGAGATCTTCTCTACATCGGATTCGAGACATTTGGCGGCACCGAATATGGAGACCTCGTCACCTATCATCGATGACAGTTCATCCACAGTCATCAGGTCGGCGTTGAGCATCAATACCTTCAACAATCTTGCGGAAGCCTCGTCCGATGACCTGTCATAACCCATGTCCGATAGGATGGATTCGTAGATCGGTGACCATTCGTCAAACCTCATCCACGGTCTCCCCGACAGAAGAGTTCTTCTTGATCACGGTGAACACGCTCGAGACCACGATCGTGACGACTCCGAATATGAACTCGACGAATATGACGTATACGTCGACCGTTCCGTATCCCATGTAGTTCCTCAGGAAATCGACGAGCCCCTGGATGATGAAAGCGAATCCCATCAACGCCACCATGGTCGTGATCAATCCATAAGGTATCTGCTTGGTCTCCACGTATTCGTTGATGGCCTGACCGGAATAGTTCAACAATATGGAGAATGCGAACGGCCAAAGGAAATTGGCGAAGAATTCCATCATCAGATAGATGATCCCATTGTTCAGCACATCCTTTATGGAGAATAATGCGATGATCAGTGCCGTTATGAACAACGCCGCCGATAACACCCTGAACGTGAGCGTTATGCTCGGCGACCTCAATCCTCCCCTTACAAGATCGATGTACCCATAGGTCATATCCACGGCATCGTATGCATATATCAACACGAGTCCACCGATGAGGAATATCACCATCGGTGCCGTCATGGAGAAGATGTAGGATAACGAGTTGGATACGATGAAAGCTGAGATATCCGCCAATATGTAGACCAACGCGATGAAGCACAGCAGTATACCTATCGGTGCGAGGAACCTCTTCTTCTTCTGAGGGTCCTTGATCGTCTTGGAGAGGATGTAGATGAATCCCTCCACACCGGGGGATTGCTTCACATATACCTTCCTGACCGAATCGATCGGTACACGTGACGATATGATCGGATAGACGTATTCATCCTCCGCACCGTCACCGACGAGGATCGCATGTTCGGGCTTCACAGTATCGATGACCGTCTCCAATTCGGATATCAGCATCGAATCGGACCTGTGCCCTACCTTCTTATCCCCGCAGATCAGGGCGATCTCGACATCCTCGTCATCCTTCTTGATGTCGTTGTAGATGTTTATCGCGGCAAGCAACGCATTGACATCGGAATCCTCGGGATCCTCGACACCGAGGCTCATTACTGCAGCCTTCGCTGCCTCTATGCCTATGACGGGTGTCTCCACGTCCCCCTTCACTCCGAAATCATCGTCCCTATCGACGACGAGGACCAGCGTCTTTGTCACAGACCCATATTCACCTTGCGACGATATATAATCTGTCTTCGCACCCCATCCGATGGGACACATACCCTTCGGAAATGCATATATCCGCATCGATCATTCGGAATCATATGCAGATCACGTGGTACGGTCACTCATGTTTCTCATTCAAGAATGAAAAGGTCACAATCGTAATCGATCCCCACGACGGGAAAACGATGGGATTGAGGGTACCGGACGTATCCGCGGACATCGTCCTCATGTCGCACGATCACTACGACCATAATGCATCGGAGTGTATCGGCGGAGATCACGAGGATCATAAGTTCCATAACGGGAGGTTCACCTCGCACGGGGTGGAATTCCTTGGTCTCGATACATTCCACGACCATCATCAGGGTTCAAGAAGAGGCCATAACACGGTCCATGTCCTCAAGATGGATGGGATCTCGATATGTCACTGCGGAGACCTCGGCTGTATCCCCTCAGAGGATGTTCTGGATGCGATGAAGGGAGCGGACATCCTGATGATACCTGTCGGCGGATTCTATACGATGTGTCTGGAAGAGGTGCTGAAGATCATCGATATCATCGATCCAAGGATAGTGATCCCGATGCACTACCACATCGATGGATTGAAGATAGACGAGATAACCGGTATCGAACCGTTCATCGATTCCATATCCGGCAGAAGGATCGTCAACGTGGGAAAGACCATCGATATCGACGAGAACGACATACCCGAGAAGGATGAATGTTGGGTATTCGACTATTGATCAGTCGTAGAGGTCCAAGGCGTCCTCCAACTTGCCCATCTCGATGGGTGTCGTGAGGTCACCGACCAATGCACCTTTGGAGTTCGCAAGGACTCCGGGCGCAACGAACTTACAACCGTGGTTCAACGTCGTCCTGACGATGTTGTCCACCTTGAGGACATCCTTTATCAATGCGATATCCTCGTCGGTAGCATCCGGACATACGGCGACACCTTTGTTCGTCGCCCTGCATACGGAACCTACCGTGACTATGTCCGCTATCGTTCCGCGGACACATTCCACTCCGAGAGCATCCTCGATCTCCTTCATCGATGCATCATCGATCTCAGGATTCACGATCGCACCCCTGTCGTTCACAAGGATGTTGTTCCCGGCCGCGTTCAGTTTATCGTTGAGAAGGGCGACAGGAGTCTTGGAACGGATGACCTCCAATTCCCTTTCTCCTGCGAGCCCTGACACGATAGCGCCATTGGAATTCATGGCCACCAGTGAACCGACGACATAGCTGTCGGCCACCGTGACCCTGACGCACTCGACGCCAAGTGCCTGCTCGACGTTGTTCACGAATTCGTTCACAGCGTCGTGAGCTACGAATGCGAGACTCTCGTTAGCCACTGCGAATACACCTATGTTCGGGTTACCGTCGTAACTAGCGCGTCTCATCATACGATCACTCTGCTTTCTCTGTGGTTTCTACGGGCACAACGAGTGAGACCTCGACAAGGCCGTCGTCGAATTTGACTGCCTTGACCGTCACTTTCCTGGGGGGGTTCTGGATTCCCCTCTCCCAGATCTTCTCGTTGAGTGATTTGTCGATCCAGACCTTGTCTGCATCGGCCTTCATGTGCCTTGCGATGTTGTCCCTGATCTCCTTGATCGCACGTGCTGCTCTCTTGGTACGGGGTGCCATCTTCGTGGCTCTCATGGGGATTGTGATAATCCTCTCTACTTCCTCACTCATTCTATCCCTCACTCTTTGATCTTACTCATGCGCCAGGACCTTCTCTTAGGGTGGCGGAGGAACTGCCTGTTCGTCTTGATCATAACCCAGGCGGGAACACGGCGGTTCTGGTTGACCAACTTGTTGAGCCTGGCTTTCATGGCTGGCGGTTTTGTTGATGACATGATTATCTCCTCTCGATTTTGATCTCCCTGTGTTGCGGGGCGACCTGTCTAAGGATATCTCTCAGCATGGCGTCTGTTATGACTCCCTGCAACCTACCCGACTGGGCAAGTTGTATCAGCTGCATCTCGACCATGTCCGCCAACTGAGGGTTCGCGACCCTTATGTTTGCGAGTCTGTCCCTTGCTTCAGGAGCGAGGATCTGCCTCAGAATCATCTGTTTCTGAAGCTCCATCTGTTTGCGCTGGTTCTCCGCCGCCTGCTGCTGTGCCGCAGCCTGCTGCTGGTTCGCCTGCATCTCCGCAAGTCTTCTCTGTCTCAATGCTTCCAATTCAGGATCATCCATGCTGATACCTCCTCAGGCGTTCATCTCGTCATAAACCTCTTTGGCGGCGTTGTCAAGAAGAGACATTCCGCTGGGGCTGATAGCACGGCCCTGCTTGTCCTTTGAGACAAGATAGCCAGCCTGCTCGAGCTGAATCATACATTTTCTGGCGATGTTACGGCTTCCCTTTACCGCTCTGTTGGGCATCGTACCCTTGTCGCGGTATCCACCGTATTCTGCTGCAAGTCTCGAAGATCCCATAGGACCTTTGACGTAGAGCTTCCTCATAATGGAGGCGGACCTAGTGAACCACCAGTCCTCCTGCGAGGGAGCCTTCTCTGTGTGCACACCGGTCTTCACAAACTCAGCCCACTCGGGGGGTACGATCGCGGAGTTCTGCTTGAGCTTCTCTGCGACCCTGAGGATGAGTTTCTCGGCGGGAACGTCATAGACGGTTACCATTTTCTTACCTCTTTTTCGATTTCTTCCGTAGTCCATGGCTATAGCCAAAGCTACGGCGAACTTCGCTATACTAGCCTACTATATAACTATTTAGAAAGAGCGGTCCTGGATGTCGTTCCATGGGTATGATCGCCCATATCGCAGATGGATGGGCATCACGATCGTCTGGATCATGCACATGTCGGGTCGGGACCGGCACGTCATCGAAGGTCACCGATGGTGTGATGGCATGCATCATGATTAATTAACTGCAACGATATCACCCGGATATGAGGTATGTCGTCGCTATAACGGGTGCATCCGGTTCGATCTATGGGATACATCTGCTCAGGAACCTGCCGGGCGAGAGGATACTCGTGATATCCGACATGGCGAAGAAGATAATCCCTCATGAGACTTCCTATACTGTGGATGACGTCAAGGCTATGGCCGACGTGACCTTCGAGGACGACGATCTCTTCGCCTCGATATCATCCGGCAGTTACAGCTTCGATGCCATGTTCGTCGCCCCTTGCAGCGGCAGCACATTGGCCAAGATCCATGCAGGGATCGCGGATACCCTCATAACGAGGGCGGCCGCCGTAGCGATGAAGGAGTCGAGAAAACTGATCATCATACCCAGGGAGACTCCGAAGAGTTCGATCTTCCTGAGGAATGAATATGAATTGTCGATGATGGGCGCGTGCATCCTCGATGCGAATCCGGGATTCTATTCCAAACCGAAGAGTGTGGATGATATGGTCGATTTCGTGGTCGGGAGATGTCTCGACCAGGTCGGTATCGAACACGGCCTCTATAAGAAATGGGAGTGATGTCCCAGATCACTCTGGGACAGTGCACTCATTCGAGATAGATACCGGGTTTGCCCGGGCTGGCCACCTTGGATTTGTTCTGAGGATCGTACTTCTCCTCGTCATCCGCGCTGACCACTTCCACGTTGTAGCCGATCTCGTCGGCGATGAAGTCCTTGGCGGACACGAGGTGTGACACCTCGTCCAATCCGCTGACGGCCTCGATCTTCTCGACGGGGAGCCTCATGTAATCCTGAGCGACCTTCCTGGCGAAATCAGGTACGGTCTTTCCCATCTTCCTGAGGCCTTCGTCGGCCATGCACGCCTTCGTCAGCGTCGGCACGTCCAACCTGCCCTCCCTGTGGAGCTCGACGGCCTTTGCGAACACATCACGCTTCCACTTCATGGATGTGTAGATGATTATCCTCTTGGGCTGCATCCCGGTGACCTTTATGATCTCCGATATGTCGGACATGACCTCCCTTATGAGGTCCTCGGCATATTCCGCGGAGACGGAACGGATGTTCACATCCGCATCGGCGAGCTGGGCCTCGGAGACCATTCCCTCGAAGCCGAACTCCTCCCAGAGTTCCTCCGCCACATGGGGTGTGACGGGCATCATGGTGGTGATCCATATCCTGGCGGCCTCCTTGATCGTCTCGGTGTTCGTACCGCCCCTTCTGATGTACCACTTGAAATCGTTGAACATCTCGAAGTAGACCGTGGATGCCATCTGCCTGATGTCGAATGACTCCATCGCCTCCCTTATCTCTGCGATGTGCGTGTGGAACCTCGAGAGCAACCAGTCGTCGATGGATGATCTCGCATCTCCCTTCATCTGGAGGAGGTCGTCGACGAACTTCACGATCTTGTCCATCCTCTGCTTGTACGTGTATACATTATCCTCATCCCACTCGACATCGATGAACGGGGATGCGGAGTGTGCGTAGAACAATCTCATCCCGTCGATACCGAATTTGTCCACGGCACCGGGGATGGGCTGTGCCCCACCCTTGGATTTCGAGATCTTACCGGATACGTTGGCGGGTGATTTCTTACCTGTGACGTACCAGTTGACCATGATCCCTCTCGGGCACATCTCCTCCGGGAGGATGGCGACATGGTTGAAGAGGAATGCGGGGAAGTGGACAGTCATGTGCTCCTTACCGCCGAGGTTGAGATCGAGAGGATACCAATATTCGACATCCTTCCTTATCCTGTCGAGGAGTTCGACGGAGATACCCGTCTTGGATGATACGTCATCGATATCTCCCTTCTTCAGGTAGACGTAATCGAAGAACACATCCGTCATCTGCTCCGGTCTCAGCTTACCCTCGTTCGCATACATCGATACGAGATAGTATATCGGGTAGAGCGTGGAATCCGAGATCGCCTCGATGATCCATTTCTCGTCATACGGGAACTTGGTACCGAGCCAATTACCGAGACGGACACAGGCCCTCTCCCTGAACCAATCGAGCACTCCATGGACGTTGTTGTAGTAATCCACGGGTTCGATGTGCATGTTCTTGCAGTGCTCATGCGTCCTCTCCGTGAGATCCTGATCCGCATAGTTGATGAACCACTGATCGTCGATACGTTTGATGTAGACCTTCTGACCGCATCTGCATATGACCTCTTCGGTGAGGTCGTAGAACACATCGGCCTCGTTGGCGGCGACCATGATCTCCTTCATCCTGTCCTTCGCCTTGTCGACGGGCATACCTGCGACCTCTCCGCAGATAGGCCTCATCTTACCCATGTGGTATCCGTCCTTGTAGACCTGCTTCTTCGCATCTACGAGCTTCGGATCACCGGGCATCGTGATGCCGAGCCTGTCGATGATCGTCTTGGCCGGGAACTCCCCGTAGCCTTCGATATCGATGATCGAGATGGGGACGACGGAATCGATGAGCTCCTGTGTGAGCCCGTACTTGGAGATCATCTCGGGATCCTTCTTCACAGCCTCCAATGATATCCAATCATCGGGTGCATCCGACGGACATGATGTCACGAGACCCGTACCCACGTTCGGATCGCAGAACGTCGCAGGGAAGACAGGGATCTCCTTGTGGAGTGCGGGTGCTACGCACATCCATCCGATCATGTCCTTTCCGGGGATCCTTCCGATCTCCTCGATGCCGTCCTTCTGATACCTTATCTTCTCGAGGGCCTGGGGCGAGATGATCCATGTCTCCCCGTTGTACCTCACCTTGACGTATTCCACATCGGGGTTCACCCAGAAACAGACCTGACCGAAGATGGTCTCGGGCCTGAGCGTCGCCGCCACGAGGTATTCGTCACCGTGTTTGAACTTAAGAAGGACGTATTCCTGCGTCTCGGCATTACCGCCCTTCGAGATATCCGTCTCCGATGCATCCACTGCGACGGGTCCGCATGATACGCATGATGGTGCGTAATACGGCTTTTGGATCAACAATCCTGCCTCATTGAGCTTCTTGAACTGCCATTGGATGAACTTGGAGTAATCCGGGTATAGTGTACATGTGAATCTCCTCCAATCGGCAAGGAATCCGAATCTTCTCCAATATTCGTTCTGATATACATCGTTGAAGAAGTTCACGACGGCCATAGGCTCCTCGAGTTCTGAGAACTTCTCCTCGGGACAACCGTTCCTGAGCATGTAATCGATCATGCCCTCGTTACGGTTCTTGATCTTGTTGGCAAGACTTATCGATCCGTTACCGGTAGCGTGCGTACCTACGGGGAACAATACGTTGTACCCTGTCATACGTTTGTATCTTCCGATAGCGTCAGCGTACGAGAATCCCCTCATGTGACCTACGTGGAGATATCCCGTGACACCGGGATATGCGAATATCACCATGAATTTAGGTCTCTTCTCATCTCTGTTCGCACAGTTGAGACCGGCATCCGCCCATCTCTTCTGCCATTTCAATTCCATCTTGCCGTAATCCGATATCATATGTACACCCAGATACCGAATGGTTGAATGAACAATCCGATTATATAGGTTGCCTTATATTATATAAGTGAAAATAGAGGCGCATGGGATCCGGGATACATATCCCGTGAATCTCTGTAATACGGTCGCATTACAAATTCTTAATTTGTCGTACATTATTTATACTTGAACTTTGATGGTATCTCTGTAGCTTGAAGGGATATGCACTCGATACAAAGCTAACAAAGGTGACCAGGATGGATGAAGGAAAGATCGTTTCTCTGAGGATGGGAACTGAGGAACTCCAGTCGATGGATGATTATCTTCAGCAGCACCCCGAGATGGGAGGTCGTTCACTCTTCATAAGGTCGGCCATACGTGCATACGTCGATAGGGATGCCGGCGTAGCACAGACACACAAGAATGAGGTTGCAGTGCGCCTCGCTAGCGCCGAGATCGATACGATCGATTCGATGGTAGAGGATGGGATCTACATCGACAGGTCGGATGCGGTAAGGTCGATGGTACGCGAGAAGATCGTGAGCACACAGCTCACGACGGAGCTTGCACAGAGCAAATTCACTGCAGCCTCATCACTGACAAGATGAAAAAATAGATCATACATCAGAAAGGAGGATGGGACAGTAGGCCTGTGAAGGTAGACTGCCTTCTTGATGTAAACGCCTTAACCGGCTGAGAGGAGGATGGGACTTCGGGACCGAAAGGGACCGTTGCCTTCACAGCCGTTGAAGAAACACGAAAGGAGGATGGAACAATGAACGGCGTGGATATGCGTACAGTCATAATCGGCATAGGCGGAGCTGGTTGCAATGTGATCAGCGATGCACGTATCAGTCATTCGATGGAAGTCATTGCCATAACAGCGGATGAGAAGAGATACGATACTCTCGATGTCGGTAAGAAGGTCCTTGTCAAAGGGGATGCTGTATGCGAGACCGATGATCTTAGGAGGATGCTCTCCGACTATGATGTCGCGTACATCGTGGCAGGCATGGGCGGCAGGACGGGAACGTATTACGCCCCGTTGATCGCATCCTTGGCCAAGGAAATGGGGATCATCGTCCACTCCGTGTTGATCTCTCCTTTCAACTTCGAATCCAAGCGTGTCACCGTCGCCAAGGATGGTATCGCAAGGATGAAAGCATCATGCGGATCGACGATGGTCGTGGAGAACGAGAGGTCATTGGAGAGGTATGGGGACCTCACCATGAGCGAGATCTTCTCCAAGATAAACCAGACGATCGTCGGCTACATCGACAGACAACAGGATGTGACGTTGAGGACCTTCCACGAGCGCCTGATGGGTGGCGAAGGCACCAAGATACGCACAGCCTTGATGCAGAGAAGTCTCGCATCATACTGACGATTATTTCTCCCCGATAGGGAGTTGCAGCTCCCTATCACATTTCCTCCCAAATGCCATACTTCGTTATGGCTCACAATAAAATAGAAGAGAAGAGGCCGTAAGGCCCCTCTCATTGATTCTGTTTCAGACCGAGATCGAACGCCTTGAGGTTCAGATCGAGGAACTTCTGCGGTACGTTCTCGGCGAGCGTGTCCCTGAGTATCTCCTTATCAAGAGGGAATCCCTTCACACCGGCCACGGCACCGATCATCACCGCATTGGCGGCGACGCTCTTACCCGCCTCGATGGCGAGCGATGTCGCTTCCAATGTCATGACGTGATCGTTCTCGGCCTTGGCGGATGCTATCAGCTCATCGATGTCCGGATAGCTCTCCATACCTGCAGCGACCATCGACGGGTACACGGGATCGAGGTTCATGACCACTACCGTATCCTTGTTACCCAACGAGAGGCATCTGCATGTCTCCACGGGCTCGAATCCCATGATCATGTCCGCGTTACCTTCGGCCTCGAGAGGACTGATGACGTCGTCACCGAACCTCAGTGTGCACAATACGCTCCCACCTCTCTGGGCCATACCGTGCACCTCGCTCATCGCTACCTTGTATCCAGACTTCATGGCCGCGTTACCGAGGACCATCGAGGCGAGCAGGACACCCTGTCCGCCTACACCGACGATCTGTATCGTGTACTTCATTGTCTCACCCCTATGGCGTCCTTGGGACATACGTTCGCACACATCCCGCACCCTATGCATTGGGTCTCGTCGACCACCACGGTGCCGTCCTTCATCATCAATGCGGGACAGGCGATGGTCTTCAGACATGACATGCACTGTATGCACTTCGACTGGTCCACGTTGCATACCTTCGGGACCAGCTTCTTCTCCTTCTTGAGTTCGAGAGGACATGGACATTTGGATATGACGACGGATACCCCATCATAATCGATGGCCCTCTTCATCACATCCTCCACCTTCCTCACATCGTACGAGTCGACGGTCTCCACGAATTCGATACCGATCGCCTTGACGATCGCTTCCACATCTATGATATCCGTATCGACCCCGCCGAAGTGCCTTCCGGTACCGGGGTTGGGCTGGTGACCCGTCATGGCCGTCGTACGGTTGTCGAGGACGACCATCGTGTACTTGTGATTGTTGAACTTGGCCGAGATCAGTGAAGGTATTCCTGAATGGAAGAATGTGGAATCACCGAGGAATGCGATCGCCTTCTGATCCGTGGATTCAGAGAATCCTCCGGCGGCACCTGCGCCTCCTCCCATACAGATGATGAAATCGGCCTCGTTGAACGGGGGCTGACCTCCCAATGTGTAACATCCGATATCCGAACAGTAGATCACGTCCTTCTTCCCGACCGCTCTCTTCGTCGCTGCGAACAATCCCCTGTGAGGGCATCCCGCACAGAGCGTCGGCGGCCTTCCCGGAAGCTTGACGGTGGTCTTTCCCATGGCCTGAGGGAACTCGGTGACATCTATGATGTCCTTCAGCTTCCTCATCGTATCGGGCGAGAACTCCCACTCCCTCGGGAGAGTGCCGTCCCTCTTACCGTAGACACGGACGTTCAGACCGTTCTGACCGATGATCCTGTATATCTGATCCTCGAGGAACGGATCCAGCTCCTCCACGACGATGATCGCCTTCTTCCCTCTGATGAAATCCGCGATCTTCTTGTCGGGAAGAGGGTTGGTGAACCCTATCTTGAGGATGTCCGCACCGCTCGTGAACTCCTTGACGTAGGTGTATGACACCCCGGATGTGATTATACCGACATCGGATCTCCCGTCGCCGACGATGAAGTTCAATGGCGATGCCTCGGAGAGCTCCTGTGCCTTCTTGTTCCTCTCGATGAGGACGATCCTGTTCATCCTGGAGTTGGCGGGGATGTTGACGTATCTCTTGAAGTCCTTGTTGAAATGTCCTACCGCGGGTCTGTCGATGGGTTTCCTGAACTCGACGATACCGCGTGCGTGGTTGACCCTGGTCGTCGTCCTGAAGATGACCGGTAACTTCACCTCCTCGGAGATCTCGTAAGCTAAGGGCAGCATCTCCTTGGCCTCCTCCGGTGTCGACGGTTCCAACATCGGCAACAGGGACAATTGTGAATAGTAACGGTTATCCTGCTCGTTCTGTGAGCTGTGACATGATGGGTCGTCCGCGGTCATGACCAACATACCGCCGTCGACACCGGCATATGCCAATGTCATCAGGGGATCCGCCGCTACGTTCAGTCCCACATGTTTCATGAATGCGAATGAGCGCACCCCTGCGGATGCGGCCGCTGCGGAGACCTCGAGAGCGATCTTCTCGTTCGATGAGAACTCGAAATAGATGCCTGCCTTGTCACCCATCTTCTCCAGGTTGTTACCGACCTCTGAGGAGGGCGTACCCGGATAGGTCGAAGCGTATTTCACGCCCGACTCGATCAATCCTCTGACAATCGCCTCGTTACCGAGCAACAACTGCCTTCCACTGTCTGATAATAAATCGACCATTTGACTGCCCCTACAAGACACGGGATATATCCTGCACTTATAATGTGTGCGCTGGACCAACGCATGGGCAGAGCGGTGTACATATGCACAATCAATAAAAATAACCTCATCATTCCCATTGACCGTGCAGGGGTAGTCAAGCTTGGCTAACGGCGCAGGACTTAGGATCCTGTCCCTAGCGGTTCCTGGGTTCGAATCCCAGCCCCGGCACCATTAGTGTTCTCAATCGTGATGTCCGCAGGAGCAATTGTCATGATGATCATGATCGTGATGATCATGTTCATGGTGATGATCATGTCCGCATGAACAGCCATCGTGGTGTTCATGGTCATGATGATGCTCGTGGTCATGATGGTGCTCGTGGTGATGTCCGCAGGAGCATTCATGCTCGTCAAGACAGAAGTCCACTCCGGAATCCTCGATCGCGTGGAGCATCACATGTTCCAACTCGCCCTCATCCACATCGGTGACGGCGGCCATGAAATCGAAGTCCACCTTCTGCTTGGGCATGAGGTCCCCGTGACGGAGGACACCCTCGTCGAGATCCGTGAGATTGAGGGTGATACCTTTCCCCTCGTACAGGATCGCCATCTTGATGTGGCCCAGGAACATCCCCGACTCCTCATCCACCCAACGTCCGATCTTCATCATCATGTCGACAAGCCTTGCTTCCGCATCCGCATTGAACCCGTGGATGTGTCCGGAGAAACCGGCCGCGGATCCGTTCGCCTCTTCTATCGATGTCGTCATTCCCTCAACTCCGAAAATACCTTATCGAGATTCTCACCGGTTGTGGCCACGACAGGGATGACATCCACGCCCGGGATCTCTCTGTTCATCCATTCGATGGCCTCCTTCTTCACATCGTCCGGTGTGAGGTCCATCTTGTTCATGACCAATATGTCAGAATCCATCAACTGTTTCTTGTAGAAATCCTTCTTCTTCTCGACGAACAACCTGAACCTCGGTCCGTCGAAAATGCCGATGATCTGTATGAACTCCTCGCCATAACCGATTATCTCGATGGCTTCCTTGACCTTACCCGAGAATGCGATACCTGTCGGCTCGATGATCAGGATGTCGGGTGCGATCTCGTTCTTGATCTTCATCAACGATTCGTGGAGCGTCCCAACCATGGAACAGCATATGCAACCGTTCGGCAGTTCGACCGCATTGTATCCCTGGGAGTTGATGGTGGCTCCGTCGACACCGATATCCCCTGCCTCGTTGACGAGTATGGATACCTTCTTCCCCTTGTTGATGAACATGTCCGCCATCTTCATCAGGAGGGTCGTCTTCCCGCTCCCTAGGAATCCACCCAGGATATAGATCTTCATACATCCTGTATCTGCGGATTGGGTATTAACACATTACTGAATCAGTTCCGAGAGATCGTGGATGACGATGTCGCAATCACATCCGACCGCACCACCGCGATCGATGTATATCGCATCCACGCCTGCATTCTTGGCACATAGCATATCGTTGGGCGAATCCCCCACGAAGCAGACCCTGTCCTTCGGTATGTCGTATGCCTTCAATATCAGCTCGACACAATAAGGCGAGGGCTTGTGCTCCATCATGCTCTCGTAGCCTATGACCTGATCGAAGTATTGCCTGATATCGTACAGATCCAACGTCTGTCCTATCCTGTACTCCACCTTGCCCGATGCTATGCAGAGTATCTTCCCTCTCCCGTGGAGTTCCTTGATGACACCGAGCGTCTCCGGGAACAGGGTGGTCTCCTTCACCATGTCCTTCTCGGATTCCATGATGAATGCGGTGACGAACTCCCTGAGCTTGCATGTGCATTCGGAGAATCTCCCGAAGGTATGGTTCAATGATTCCTTCATGTACTCGGAACATTGAGTCTCGTCGAACGGAAAACCCACGGCTTCGAAGGCCTTCCTGTAACATGCGATCGACGGCTTCAGGGAGTCTGCCAACGTCATGTCGAAATCGAAGATGTACAGGTCGTAGTCCTTCATCGGACACCAGGTATGTGGTGACCGATTTAATGATGACGGTAGGATGCGGGGGATCCCCGCATCCATCGGAAAAGATGTTCAAAGGATGATGGGGATCATCCCATCACGTTCTCCTTCTCCAGCTCCTCGAGGATCTTCTTCCTCAATGCCGTGAATTCCGGAGATGCGCGGTCCCTCGGACGTGGCCATGGTACATCCACGACCTCCTTGATCTTCGCCGGACGCTTGGTCAGGACGACGATCCTGTCCGAAAGGTACACGGCCTCGTCCACCGAGTGTGTGACGAATATGATCGTCTGATCCGTCTTCTCCAGGATCCTTATCAGACCTGCCTGCATCAGATTCCTGGTCTGTGCGTCCAGAGCACCGAAGGGTTCGTCCATCAACAGGACATCGGGGTGGTTGACGAGTGCACGTGCGATACCGACACGCTGCTTCATACCTCCGGACAGTTCGTTGATCCTCGAATCCTTGAACTTCTCCAATCCTACGATCTCGAGATACTTCTCTGCCCTCTCCCTCCTCTCGGCCTTGGGAACGCCTTCGATCTCCATTCCGAGCTCCACGTTCCTTATGACGGATCTCCACGGCATCAATGCGAAGTCCTGGAAGACCATACCTCTGTCCGGACCGGGTTTGGTGCACGGACGTCCGGCTATGTCGATCGAACCGGATGTTGGTTCAAGGAGACCTGCGATCATCCTGAGGATCGTGGTCTTACCGCAACCGGAAGGTCCGACTATGGAGATCAGTTCACCCTTCTTGATCTCCAGATTGAAGTCCTCTATGGCGACCGTCTCGTTATCATCACGTTTGTAGACCTTGGAGAGGTTGTTGATGTGGATGAATCCCTCGCCCTCTGCGACCTGGGCCCTGCATGTATCCGGCTCTTTCGTATGAACGACCATTTATTCAGCCCCCATCCTCTTTGAAACATATTTCTGTAAGTACTCGGCAAGCGACGTTGTCAGGATTCCGAGTATCGCTATGATTATGAGCATTGCGAACGTCATCGGCCAAAGACCGTTTTGACACATATCGGACACACAGTATCCGACACCGTATCCGAGCGGACTGTACATCTCGGCAGCGACGATACACATCCATCCGATACCGAGACCGACCTTGATACCGTTCATTATGTAAGGGATGGCACTCGGTGCCATGACCTTGGTGAACAGTTGGAACTTGTTCGCACCCAACGTCAACGCCGCATCAAGGAGATTGGAATCGATCTTCTTCACACCGAATATGACGTTGGTCAGGAGCGGGAAGAAGATACCGATGAAGACGACGAAAACAGGTCCAGTATTGTAACTGATTCCGTAGATGAACACAGGGGCCCATGCCATGGGGGCTATAGGCCTAAGCACCTCTACCACCGGTGTCACGAACGTATTGAGTGTCTTCGAGAATCCGAGTATGAGTCCAAGAGGTATCGCGATGACGAACGCCAATGCGAATCCTTTGATGAACAAATACAGACTCGACCATATGTAACTCCACGCGGACGTTCCCTTATAACCATCTGTGATGAACGAACATAGAGCCTCCCATGTCTTAGCCGGAGTCGGGATGACAGCGGTATCGGCTATGATCGCGATCACCCACCATACCATGACGAACATCGTCAGTGATAGGATGACGATCACGATGTTCTTACCAAGACGATGGTATTTGTTATTCTCATCGTATTTGAATCTCATCTGAGCACACTCTGGAACTTAACGCATTATCTTCGTGAATGATATAATCCTTTTGAAAAGTTCTACCCGATTGGATAAAGTAAAATGAAGAAGGGGGCCGGATGGCCACCCTATTTACCTGTGGATGCCTCCATCGGTGTTCACAGTGTTGATCGTCATCGGAGGAGCACCGGCGAATCCGATATCCGTCTCCTTACCCTGGATGACCTCCAATGCGACTGCGGGTCCCTTCTGGATCGAGTGTATGACGACATCCACGTTGTACTCCTCGAAATACCCGAGATCGGCTGCGACACGTATCGCGATCTGATGGATATCTCCCTCTATGAGCGCTACACGTACGGTCTTCTTCACTGTGAGCTTGGCATCGTCTCCGCCACTGATCGCATTCTTGAGGTATGAATCGTCGATGAATGCGTTCGCGAACTCCGTGGTATCCTTGAATCCATAGGATGTTATCGGCTTCAGGATGTTTCCGCTGGCAGTGAGGCTCTCCTCCAACTCCGCGACATCCTCCTTCAGTTTGGAGAGTGAACCATTAGCATCATCGGCGTACGTGTATTTGACGATGGACAATGCATTCTCGATGACGTCATCGGTCAATCCTTCTGTGTATTTCTCACAGATCGCTACCAGCTGTTTGTATTCATCCGATGATTTGTCCTCCAATGCTTCGTTGATCCAGTTCACACCCTTGATGTAACCTGCGAGGAATGCTGTGGCCGCATCGGAATTGTTCTTCAGGAAACTCTCGCTCGCGGCGATGACACAACATGTGTGTCCCGGGAAGAGTTCATTGGTCGTGATCAGACCGAAATACTGTGCGTCCTCGATGATCTTGCTGTACTGTGGTTCCCAGAGGATACCTCCGTCCAACTGTTCGGCGACCTTCGTGGTAGCGGCATCGGCATTCGTGACGTTATCCACGTAATATACGTTACCGCTGGCCTTGGTACCATCGTATTTGACGAACTTCAACCCCATACCAGTGACTATCTCTTGGAGCTGGACATGCTGGATGGATGCGGTACCGGGCGTACCGAACACCTTCATATCCCACGCGTCCTTTATGGGATTGTCGTCATTGTCGAAGAACTTGACATCCTGGTATGTTACCTTCATGTAGATTCCAGAACCATCTGTGTTGACCCTTGAGATGATCTGAGCGGCCGTGGTGATATCTCCATCTCCCTCTTTGTTGTTGTTACTATAGATGAAGATACCCGCACCGGCGATGATCAATATAGCGACAACGGCTATGGCAATCGTCTTCGTGTTCATTACCTACACACCTTTGAAGCGTATTCATCGGTAGTGAATATAACCTTTTTTGATAATTATTTCCTTTTAAGGATAATAACGTCGTTAATGAGCCTAATTTTACATTGATTCGCACATCCACTAAGATGAACGGTACACGACCGGATCCATTTCAATGATGATGCACCTTTATAAC
>CAVGUW010000003.1:0-71211 GCA_963632775.1 Bacteroides salyersiae
TGTGACCCCCCAGTCTTGGGATTTCAGGCCATATCTATATTCTCTAGATAATACTGATTTTCTATATGTATTCGAAGTAATGAATATATATTACTCCCATATATGGTTGAATCAGTAATAACGCTGTTAACATATTGATTCAATATATAGACAGAAATTTAAAGATATAGAGGAGGTGAGAACTTTGAGGAGGATTGTGCCCGAGCGGTCGCAAAGGAGGGACAGGCTCACCATTGCCACGTTATGCAATTCGTTCAAGGGGAACCATCACCTCAGAACGATGCTCATCTCGACACTGATCGTATCGATAATGATCACAGGTTCATTCGCACTTGTGCTTGCGGGTATCTGGGGAGAGTCCGCTGCGGAAGGATATGAGGGCGACAAGATAACCATCAATTACCACCCGTTCAAAGGTACGGCCCCCAGTGTGAGATCGAACTATAACGATACCACGATACCATCTTCGATCACCGTGACATATTACGGTTCCATCGCATCCACGGAATACAACCCGCAGGTGTGGAGCAATGATGTATTACAGGGCGGATCGGAGATATTGACTCAAGTATCGGATCTGAGCACCTGGTATTCCATTAAGAGATACACCACCAATTCCACATATGTCTTCACCGGATGGGTGGATAACAACGGTAGGAGTTACGACCCCGGGGACATCATCAGATCGAGCGATGTCACTGGAGAGTCCTTCGATCTCTATGCGACGTGGAATCTCTTGAATCGCTATAGCACGAGCGTACGTTCCAATTGGAGTGACGGGACACCTTACACGAATCTGGTGGTCGGCCCCACGATCACCGCCAGCTCCAGCGGTACATCGGTCAACGGCAACTATACCCTCCGCAACTGTACGATCAACGTCAGTTCCGGTTATATCAACATCAACAAGGATACGATAATCGACAGTTCGACCATTACCGGAACGAAGGGTGGCGACAACCATGGTGCGGGGAGTGTTGGATTATTTGCTAACGGTCACAAACTGATAATAGGGTCGAAGGTCAAAGGAAGCCAGAGCGGTTCGACGGAAGCAGCTTTCGCACAGATATTCGGCGGTTCCATGTCATCCGCATTGTCGAAATCCACGAACCTCATCATACACAGCGGTACATACAGCAACGTCGTGGCAGGTTCACAGAACGGTACGGTCAATGGGAATGTGAGCGTAATCGTCAAGGATGTCACAATATTGGATACGCTGACCGCCGGTGTCAAGAACAACGTCAACATCACAGGTAGCACATACATCTATGCGACGGCATTGAACATGCCCGGCGACACCTATGAGGAGAACAACCTCAACGGAGGTGTCGACATCCCGAGCGGAGTTACGCTCAAGGAATCCACCATTTTAACAGGCGGTTCCAACAAAGGGACGATCAACGGTGACACCAATGTGTACATCACGGGGACATCCAAGGTATGGGATGTCCAAGGCGCAGGAAGGGGCGGGGATTCCAAGGTCGGAGGTACGGCTAACGTCACCATCGGCGGGATGGCACTGGTCAAGCACATCATCGCAGGGTCGATCACCGACGGCCTGTCCGCGAATTCCGGTATCTATTCGAATAAGGAATGTGTGAAGAACACGGACATCAGGGTCAAGGACCAATCCAAGGTCTGTTCCGTGTTCGGAGCAGGATATGATACGTTCTACAAAGCGGTCTACGCATCAATGCTGAACGGCGGTTCGATAAGAGTGACCATGGAAGGTCAGCCCACTGTCGGATACATCTATGGCGGAGGTTACAGAGGTACTATCGGAACTCAGACCCAACCGATCGACTCCATATCCATCGATATCAAAGGCGGGACCGTCCTCAACGATGTTTTCGGAGGCGGAAGGGGAGGTCTCGACAAGATCTGCCATGAAGTCAATGGTACACGTAATTGGGGAGATTCTTACAACGATTCCACAGGTTACTCTGTTGTTTATTGCAGGGACATAAACATCTCCGTCTCGGAAGGGGCCGTCGTCAAAGGTAACGTCTACGGTGGCGGGGAGTCCGTCCCGTACATCACGGCATACGACGGTAACACGGGCCTGAGCGGCAATTACGACGGGATCACGGATGTCGTCTGTGTAGCATCCGTAATAGCCGACAGGACCGTGATAGACATCAAGGGAACGATAGAGGGCTCCGTGTTCGGTGCCGGGAAAGGTGTCGACCCCAACGAGAAGGATGCGGAGAACAGACACCCGAGTGCATACATCTTCGCCATGGATGGGAATGGGGACATCAAGAGCATAGTTTGGCTCACCGGTTCCGGATCGGGTACCACGGTATCTTCGACGGTGAATCACAACAACTACGCCTCTGTGAATTCGAACATAACGATCAACATGCAGGACGGAATCGTCCAAGGTTCGGTCTATGGCGGGGGATCGCTCGGAAAGGTGTACGGTACCAACGACATCAACATCGAGATGACCAACGGTGTCATCCAAGGTTCGGTCTACGGCGGAGGCATGGGTTCCTCCAGCAATGCGGATGCCGGTCTCGTGGATGTGAGGGGCATATCCATCGATCTCAAGGGCGGGAGCATCCAGAGATCGGTCTACGGCGGAGGGGAATTGGCGAAGACGTACACCTCCACCTACATAACCATCAACATCAACGGTTGCGAGATAGCATCCAACGTATTCGGCGGAGGATTGGGTTCCTCAGGCAATCTTTCCACGAAATCCAACCGCAGGATCACATTGCAGTCCGGAAGGGTCATGGGATCCCTGTTCGGATCGAGCTCGTTGGGAGACGACGGTACCTCTACCCAAAGATACAATTCCACCGTTTTGATGAACGGCGGTTCGGTGGAGGGTTCCCTCTACGGAGGCGGTTTCAAGGGTACGATGTACGGGAACACCTCGATCACGATATACGGTGGAACAGTAGCATACTCAGTCTACGGAGGTGCCGACGTCGGTGATGTGGATCCGGACGATCCCGTCTTCAACAGGACGTTGGTCCACGGGAATTCCACCATATTGGTGGACGGTACCGGGAGATCGTTATCCATCGGGCGCAGCATATTCGGCAGCGGTAACTCGTGTCTTGTCAGTGGCATCAAGGATGTCACGATAATCGGTGCGACCCTGACATCAATGGACTCCATACAGAATGTGGATACGCTATCGATATCCAATTCATCCATAACATTGAGCGGAAGGTCCGACGCTACGACAGCGCAGGCCTCCACGAGATACAGTATCAACAACATCGGTCAGATCATCCTGCGCGAGAACGTCGTGTTCGGATTGAAATCACCGACAAACGAGATCGGTGGGTACACCAGCGAAGGAGGGACGGAATCATCCCCCAGCAACAAGATCGTCCTGTACGGAGGTCTTCCTCTGAAGGTCTCGAAGAAGGATATCAACGGAGATATCGTCTACGGTAAGATATCGGGTCACACCATCCTTCAAACAGATAGTAGCACATACGGAGGTGCCTTCGCATACGGTTCCTTGGAATCCGACGGTAACTTCGTCGTATTGAGGGATGGTAATTACATTGAATCATACACCCGCGATTACTCCAACCCTCCCTGCAGATGTTGGTACATCGCAGGTAACGTCACCTACATGACGACGATGATCGCGGATGGTAGAGTGATACCACAGAAGCAGATCGATGTTCCCATGCAGAACTCGGATTCATACCTGGTATTCACGGGATTCGACAAGGTCATACCTGACGAGAGCAGGTTCAGACTGAAGGACAGTGTCGTGGAGTATCCGGATTTCTCCATGAAGGTATACGGAGGTGCCGGTTCCGTCATGGCTGGTGGACTGACATTATCCGATGCGGTATCATCCATCGGCAGCAACTATTCGAACTACGTCATGTCGGTCGAAGGCGATCTCCCGTATGCGAAGATAGAGCTCATGGGTGCATCCACACTCAGATACACGGGATCGGTAGCGACTGTGACCATCCATCTCAAGGAGATGAAGAAGAACACGGATGATACGTATTCCGTGGTCAATTCCGTCGATGTCATAGTGAGCATCCACACCGAGGCGACGGAATTCCCCATCGCCGAAGGATATGATGTTACCATTGGTACGAGGGACGGTAAGGGAAGCACGGATTTCATCATCAACCGTTCGTTCAACGGATACACCGCAACTGTCGAGAGCATCGAGGGTGCGGGAACGTTCTCCAAGATCACCATGGAATCGTATCTGAACTCCGAGGGTACCCTCGGTTGGGCGACACCTCTCTCGGGGAAGATGACGTTATCCACGATCGGTACCGGAAGGACGATCGGAGATCTCACGGGTTCCTTCTCCGCGACGATAAGATTCACGGCGGATTGCGATGGTTCGACGGATGTTCCCACATCCACAGCCACGTTGGTGATCAAGCTCTCCAACGGGAACGCGGCCGATGACAAGCGCATACTGATAAGGCTGAGCGTGAGGGAGGTCGAGTCGCATACGGTCACATTCATCAACATGGATGAGAGTCTCACGAGAGAGGTCCGTACCGTCATCTCCGTTTACGATAACGAGATCATCCCGGAGTCACAGAAACCACACACATGGGATCATTTCATCAACTGGTATTCGGACGTCGGACGCAACAACGTGTTCGACTTCTCGTCACCCATCAACGTGGATACGGTGGTCTACTCATCATACAGGTATGCAGTACATTTCGACGATGGATTCGGCGGCGGATGGACATCCTATGTGGAGATAACCGCCGGCGGTACATCGATAGTGAAACCCACCGACCCCACACGTCCGTCATACACGTTCGATAAGTGGGTCGATGTCAACGGAGTGGAGCGTTTCACGGGAGATAGTGAGAACATCACGACCGATACCACGTTCTATGCACTCTGGATCGGACAGGACGTCGTGGTGCATCTGGTCGTCAAAGAGGACGGCAGTGAAATTTACAGAATGACAGGTGGCATCGAGTTCGGTAAGACATACTCGACGATAAGGTTCACCTCGGAAGGTGTAGAATATGTGGGGATAGACAAGGCCACCGAGATAGTCAAAGCTAAGTATCCCGAGAAAGGGAGATTCATACGTTGGGTGTACGAGAACGGTACCACGACCACAGGTGTGTACTCGGATACCGTATCCCTGAACAATCAGGAACACACCCTCTATGCGGAATTCACCAACGAGGCCATCACCGTTAGATTCCTCGAGGACCTCCCGAATGATTACAAGAGAACCCAGACTGACACCGAAGCAGGGAGGATCTACTGGTACGGGGATTGGCACGATCTCATCAGGATACAGGCCCCCACGGAGATGGTGGTCTTCAAACGTGACGACGGATACAAGTTCAGACCGGGTAACGCCTCGTTCACAGGATACACATTGGAATATTGGACCTACACCCTGAACGGAACGACCTATAGGATCAATCCTACGGAGACGGTCACGTTGACCACGGTGCAGCAGGGCAGTACGATAGACGTCTACCCCCACTGGAAGCACATAGACTATGTGTTCAACACCGAGGTTCCGCGCGGAGGTTCGATCGTCGCCACGAAGACCACCGACGGTGGGAGTGTCGTGATAGGCAACGGTTCCATACTTTGGCATGGGGATTCGGTCAGGATCCAATACGTTGAGGGCGGAGGTTACACCTTCTCCAGATGGGGACAGACCGGTTCGTCCGTGTTCGATTCGTTCACCACCAACCCAGCCAACCTGATGATCACCAGCGATACCACCATCCACGTGATCCTGAGCGGGGTGTACGAGGCCACGGTCAGGTTATCCGTGAATGGAATGTTGGACGACGGTAGGACGCTCCAATTGAGATCGTCCACCACCACCGATACCTACAAGCTCACCGCCACCACGGATGGCAAGTACGTGAACTCATCCGTCAGATTCGGTTCGTACGTAGTACAGCTGAAGAACGTCAACGGGACGTGGGATGATGTCGCGGAGTACACCATAACCGGTCCGGACACGTTGTGCGAGGTGAGTCTCTACACGATCACCATCAACGGCGGGGACGGGAAGGTAAGGGGTCCCGAGTTCTCCACATCCGATAGGATGATAACGATAGGGATCGACGAGGGATATGAGGCCACGATCATCGGTAAGGTCCCGAGTTCACTGATCATCGAGGGTACGGGACCGTACACGTTCACCATGCCCTCGGCGGCCGTGGAGTTGACGTTCGACGTCTCCATCATAGAGTATACGGTGGACTTCGATCTCAACGGCGGAACATACTCCCCCGGAACGGTACCTGTGATCAAGATATCCTACTTCGGTACGTACGATATAATCGATATCGAGAACAGGGTATCGAAACCCGGGTTCACACTCGGCGGATGGGGCGTATGGATCGGTGGGGTGGACCAACACAGGACGGTACACCACGGGGATCAGATCGCTGTCCGTGCGGATCATACGCTGAAGGCGATATGGATCGAGAACGGCAAGGCACAGTACACGATCAAGATCTATCAGATGGATCTGAACGGTGCATACGAGTTGACCAACACCATCCTCGAGTCCGACACCATCGGTAAGACCGTAACGGTCGATCCCATAGCGATAGACGGTTTCAAGACCCCATCCAGCGTCTCCGGTGTCGTAACCGGGGACGGGAACCTCGTATTGGAGATCAGGTACGAGCGTGAGAAATACAGAGTGACGTTCGACATCCACTATCAGGATGGCTTCTACCCTGTGGATACCATCGTCGTGAACGATGTGTACTTCGGTACCCCGATAAGCGATATCGGGTATACGGTGAAGGTTGGATTCCTGACATCGGAGACCCGTATCGACGATCAGTACGGAGCGATAACGGACAAGATACCTTCTTCGAATAACGGAAAGGTCACCATCTATGTGAAAGCGGACTATGTGGTCTACACGATCGTCTACAACATCGGCGAAGGGAGCATGGAGCCACCGTACATCGTGGAGTATGTCATCTCCCATACCGATATAGAACTACCCACGCCCGTATGGGCGGGGTACAGGTTCGGCGGATGGATAGGCATCGGTACTGATCCCGCAACGCACATACCCGCATATCATACGGGGACGTTGGCCCTCACGGCCAAATATGACAGGTTACCGGTCATCACGATCGATCTCAACGCATACGGTCAGGGCATATCGATCGACGGCGGGGTGTTCGTCGACGGAAGGTATGTTCTCAATGATCTTACTCAGATCGTGACACTCAGGTACAGCAGTGCGACGGAGGTGATCTACAAATGGATCGTCAACGGCGTGCCTGTGGATCCCGCGGAGGATGGGTCGTTCACATCGGAGATATCGTCCGATACGTTCGTGATGGCGTTCCCCAAGTACAGGGACAGTACACCCACCCCATTGGTCGAGATGAAGGTCATCCTCGGATTCGTCGAGTCGGATGACGGCAATTATTCGACGGTTTTGCAAGATGTTCCGATCTACAAGGATTTCACGATTGATCTCTCAAGATACGGATTCGGAGCAGGGTCATCGATCACATTCGGGAGCAATGGTGAGGTCGATATCGTCGGATTGGACGGATTGACCGGATATCTGTTGATCAAGGAATCTACAGATGACTACAACGTGGAGATCGTGGTCTACATCTCACCAAGGATTGTCGATACAGATCTTTCCACGATATCACTTATGACACTCAATGACGGGCGCTCCAGCGCCCTTGATCCTCAAACCATTTCCAATTACATCCTTCCGTCAGAGAAGGATGAGGATATGATAGAATGAACAAGAAAATGATGGCCATGATCATGTCAGCATTGATGGTGATGGCGGCGTTCGTTATCGTCGTCGCAGCCCCGTCGGATGCTGCCACAGGCACAGGAACAGAGACGGATCCGAAATACATTTTCGGGACTGATGCAGAACCAGTGATCGCTTATGACGGCGATGTACTGCGTGCGAGCATTAAGTTCAACAGACAAGCATTCACACCGGATACGGGGGGTGCAGGGGCAATTGTACATTTCAGTTATGAATACCTCAGTGGAACAGAAACCAACCCTTATGCTAACGGTAAATTAGAGGTAAGTGCTGAAGTTTCGACTACAGGAATGGGTTATGTGACCATTGACACCAGCGCACCATTTACAGCGAAGGGGAAATTTGTATTGACTATAACGGAGACGGTACAACAACCTGACGGTTCGTCGTTCAATTTGCCAGCGCAGAAGTTCTACTACGCGATCAATGTCGATGTGCGTACCTATGGACAAATAACACTGTGGGAAGGAGCAACCGAATTGGGTAAAGATGGAGGGGAATACAAGAAGATATTCAACTTCGAGGAATCCGTTGATATCACGGCAAAAATGTCCAGTGATAATGTACTCAAATACTACGCCACTGGCCTTCCGAAAGGCATCTCGATGAGAGTGGATGGGCACATAGGTGGAATAATCAGCAACGATTCCAGTTCAGTAACAGGACAGGAAGCGACTATCTATGCGGTCTCCGAAAGTGGAAACGTCAAATCGATATTACTGAAGTACGACATCTCGACAAAACCTGATACAGGAGACTTCACCATGAAGGTGGATAAGGATGGTACGGGTACATATTCAACAGTGAACGATGGCGGCTATATTGCCATCGAGAGCAAGGATATACCAAAACTCCAGTTAGAGGCGAAAACCGGTTACACCATGACGAATGCCAAGGTCATAGGATATGACGGTCAAGAAATTGCTTACAACACAGATCACTACGATATCACCAACGGTGGAACAGGTACGTTCGTTGTGAAGGTGAGTGCAGACTTCCAGAAGACAGGTGGACCTACAAAGGTAACGCATGTCACCAAGACATTCACAGTCTATGTCGTGGGAACCATCGTCGATGCCGATCTCGATCCGGCCGTCATAAGCGTATGAGGTGGACCCTGTGATCCCTAAGTGCAAGAGATGTCTCCTCGCGCTGTCCCTGCTCATGATGATGACGGTGGCAGTGTCGATGGTATCCGATTCGTCGTCGGAGGCTCTCGAATCGACCGCCACGACCGAATGGTACACATACGGACATAATCTCGAGCTTGTGGATCGCAATTACAATGTGTTCACATATTCCAGCATATCCTGGACATACTCTGACGAACCGTTGAGTGAGGCCAACCCCGGTACGACGGTACCGGGGGATAGCACCCGCGGGTATTCATACCAATTGAGTCTGAATCCCGCGGACTATCCCTTCTGGGGAGTCAAGCCATTGTTCGTCAGAGAGACCGCTTCGATGACCGACGGTACCACGAAGATGACGGAGTTCCGTATCAATGTGAATCCGATACCGGATGTCTCGCACATACTCTTCATGTATGACGATACGCACGGATACAGGTATCAGCACATCTCCCGCACCACCAGCGTGGGTGTGGGTTCGGATTTGTTCGTGGAACTCCCGTTGGACCCATCCAGGGACGGATACAGATTCGACGGTTGGTTGAACGAGGACGGGACGGTCTTCGATAACAAGAGACCGATCACGTTCACTTCGGAGAGCGATGTGAAGGTCGTATATCCGAAATGGACATCGGTCCCCGGACCGTCACCGACGGTGAGGACGAACTATGTGACCGTTCAGACGGTGAACGGATTGATGTTCGAGTATGACAACATGGTCGTACAGAGAGGAACATCATTCTCGTTCACGGTATCGGTCATGGACGGTTTCAAGTTCGATCTCAAGGAACTCGGAGCGATGACCGATCGCGGGGATAGATTGGATAGGAGTGAGAATCCCGACGGAAGCTACACATTCACCCTGAACAATGTGGACAGGGACACATCGGTCATATTGATCGGTTACAAGCAATACTTCCGCGTGATCACCGTATTCGACGATGTATCGACGATAGGTCACGATGATTGGGTCATCGAAGGATCCACACTCTCGTTACCGTTGAAGACCTCCAGTGGGAAGGACATCCACGCCACAATCTATATGGGAGCTACGGATGTGACAGGCAACACATACTCCGATCGTACGGTGAACATACTGTCCGTCGACGGCGATGTGATGATATTCGCACATTCCGTGGAGAGCACACCATCGGACATGACGATGTTCTGGATGTTCCTGGCGATCGGTGCGTTGATGATCATCGGTGCGATCATATACATCCTGCATAGGAGACGTCGCAACGAAGAGGAATGACCCTTTTGGCGGATATCCGCCAACCAAACAACTTAACATCCCTTGATTTTGGATGGATGCATAGATGACTCTAGGCATCACAGTTCTGTACAATTGATCATAAGAGTGGGCCCCCCCGGATTTGAACCGGAGTCTATGCCTCCCGAAGGCACAAGTATACCAAGCTAACCCAAGGGCCCGTGAATCACCCGAATAAATCATCGGTAAAAAAGGTTTCTACGGCCGCATTTCGCAGCGGCCGATAGAATCATGATGTCATGTTCTTCAGTACGGTCTGGAGGATACCGCCGTTCCTGATGTAATCGACCTCGGCCGGTACATCCACCCTGCAGACGGTCCAGAATTCCAGTTTCTTACCGTCCCTGTATGCGGTGACCTTGATGTCGCATTTGGGTTCGAGGTCCTCGAGCTCTATGTCGAACACCTCCTTACCGGTGAGTCCGAGGGATTCCAGGTTCTGTCCCTCACGGAACTGCAACGGGACGATACCCATGCCGACGAGGTTGGATCTGTGGATCCTCTCGAAGGATTCCGCGATCACCGCTCTCACTCCGAGGAGGTACGGACCTTTCGCCGCCCAATCCCTTGAGCTTCCCGTTCCGTACTCCTTGCCTGCGAGCACGATCAATGGCGTTCTATCCTCGATGTATCTCCTCGATGTCTCGAAGATCGTGTCGATCTTGTTCTCAGGCACGTACAACGACCAACTGCCCTCGGTCCCGGGTGCGAGCCTGTTCTTCAGCCTGATGTTGGCGAACGTACCTCTCACCATGACCTCGTGGTTCGCCCTTCTAGAACCATATGAGTTGAAGTCCTTGGGTTCCACGCCGAGGGAGATCAGATACTTACCCGCATCGGATGTGGCAGCGAAGGATCCCGCAGGTGAGATGTGATCCGTCGTTATGGAATCGCCGAGGGATACGAGTGCGTGCGCCCTGTCGATGTTCCTGATCTCGGGTTCATCATCCATATCGTCGAAGAACGGAGGGTTCCTGATGTACGTGCTCTTGTCATCCCACTCGAACAATGCTCCCTCGGGTGCCTCGATGGCCTTCCATCTGTCGGATCCCTCGAAGATGTTGCTGTACTGTTCGATGAACGTCTCCCTTGTGACGAACTTATCCATCACTTCCCTGATCTCCTCGTTGGATGGCCAAATGTCCTTCAGGAACACATCCTTGCCCTCGTACTGACCGAGGGGCTCCGTACCGAGATCGATGTCCACACGACCCGCGATGGAGAATGCGACCACGAGTGGGGGTGATGCGAGGTAGTTCGCCTTCACATTGGCGTGGATACGTCCCTCGAAGTTCCTGTTGCTAGATGCTATCGCCGCGGCGACGAGATCGTTGTCCTGTATCTTCTTCACGATAGCGGGATCGAGGGGTCCGCTGTTACCGATGCATGTCATGCATCCGTATCCCGTCACGTTGTATCCGAGTTCCTCGAGATATCTCAGCAATCCGGAATCCTTCAGGTATTGCGTAACGACCCTCGAACCGGGTGAGAGGGAGGTCTTGACGTAGTCCTTCGGCCTCAGTCCCAACTCGTATGCCTTCTTCGCCACCAATCCCGCGGCTATCATCACGGACGGGTTGGCGGTGTTCGTACAGGAGGTGATGGATGCTATGGCGAGGAATCCGTCCCTGAGGCCTTCCGCTTCCTTCTGCTCCTTCACACCCAACTCGTCCAATGTCGCACGGAACGTGGTCTTCATGTTGCACAGAGGGATCCTGTCCTGGGGTCTCTTGTGTCCCGCCAATGACGGATACACATCCGCAAGGTCGAGTTCGAGCATCTCCGTGTACTCAGCTTCACCCTCATACCAGAGCGTCTGCTCCTTCGCATACTTGATCACGGTGTCGATATGTTTCTCGTCCCTTCCTGAGAGTCTGAGGTAATCGATGGTCTTCTGGTCTATCGGGAAGAATCCCATCGTCGCACCGTATTCGGGACCCATGTTCGCTATCGTAGCTCTATCAGCGAGCTCGAGGTTCTGGTATCCCTCTCCGCAGAATTCGACGAACTTACCTACGACACCAACTCTCCTCAACATCTCCACGATGGTGAGCACCAGGTCCGTGGCCGTGACGCCCTCCCTCAGCTTACCTGTGAGCCTGAATCCTATCACATCGGGTAATTTCATGTAGCACGGCTGTCCGAGCATGACCGCTTCCGCCTCAATGCCTCCGACACCCCAACCGACGACACCCAATCCATCGATCTGCGTCGTGTGCGAATCGGTACCGAAACAGGAATCGGGGTATGCGGTGAGGACACCGTCCTTCTCCACGCAGTGGACCAACGGTGAGAGGTATTCGAGGTTGACCTGATGGCAGATACCCTTCCCGGGAGGGACCGCACGGAAGTTCTCGAACGAACCCTGTGCCCATTTGAAGAGTGCGTATCTCTCCTTGTTCCTCTGGAAGTCCAATTCCTCATTCTTAGCCTCTGCATCGGGCGTACCGGCGAAGTCCACCTGTATCGAATGGTCTATGACGAGGTCCACGGGTACGAGGGGATTGATCCTCTTCGGATCCCCTCCGTTCTTGGCGACTGCTGCCCTCATGGAAGCGAGATCCACGACCGCGGCACCGCCCGTAAGGTCCTGGAGGAGGACACGTGCGGGTATGTACGGTATCTCGGAATCCACGTTCTTCTCGGAGTTCCATGACGATATCGTGGCGACATCGTCATCCGTGATGAGCTTCCCGTCCTTCTGTCTGAGCAAGGATTCGACGATCACCTTGATCGAATACGGCATCTTCTTAAGGTCCTTGATGAGACCCTGTGACTCCAGCTCCTTCAGGCTGTAGTATGTGACTTTTCCTTCTTCCGTATCAATCGTCTTCCTGCAATCCTTGATATTGACCATGGGGATCGAACCTCGGTTCGTGGTTATATGTACTTTATTTAAAATGATTAGGGAGTCTCCTCTCACCTACGGAGTTAGGGCATTTTATACGGGTCTGCTGTTGTAGAGGTATGAGATGTTGTAATTCCCCGGACTGTTGCAGACGTCGGTATTGTCCGCTGCAGGTGTTGATGATAATCTTCTGCATAGCCGTCTCGTTGTGGGGTGTCGTCGATACGGGGATCGATATATCCTCCATGGATGGCGATACCAAGCTGAAGCTGCTCCATTACCTCTTATTGTTGGCGTCGTCGCTCATGCTCGGTCTGTACATCACAGTGGGGTATGACAAGAAGGGTCCGATACATCTCTCGGGCTGTGCGGGCATGTTCATCCTCAGCATCATCGTATGTCCTGTATTGGGGTGTGATATATCCGTCACCATGTTGGTGTTGATCATACTGTCCACGGTATCGGTGGCAGCATTCATCGTCATGATGTTCCTCGGCGATATAGAGAAGGCGAACATAGCATCATTGGCGATGGTGATAGTGGTCACCATATCCTCATTGTGCGTGATCTTCATGGAGGACACATCGGATGGTGTTCTTAACACACTCAAACCCATCGTATCGATCGTGATATCGATATCCTTGGCGTTGTTCTATCGTTACAACAGTAATACCATATCCGGGTGATGGTTACGTCAAATGACGTAACCATCGTTCGTCATCAATATATATCCTAACGACATCACACATCCATGGAGAGTGCACTCAGAGAGAAGATGGCCGGGGAGATCGCCCTGTCGTCCGAACCCGGGAAGGCGATCAGGAAATGGAGGGAGGAGTTCGGCATAAGCCAACACCAACTCGCCGATGCCATCGGGATGTCACATTCTGTGGTGAGCGATTATGAATCCGGAAGGAGGAAATCCCCCGGTGTACAGATGGTCAAGAAGATGATCGACGCCTTCATCGAGATCGATATGGCGGCCGGATCGCCTACGATAAAGAAGTACCAACCGGACGACAGACCGGACTGTATCATCGACATGGGAGAGTTCCCCGAAGGGGTGGACATAAACAGGTTCATCAAAGCGATATCGGGTAAGAACATAGGATACGATGGTGTTCAGAAGAAGATCTACGGATACACCGTGGTGGATTCGCTGAAGGCGATAGTATCGTTGAACTCATCCGATTACATGAAGATCTACGGATGGAGCATAGAGAGGGCACTCATCTTCACGGATGTACATTTCGGCCGTTCGCCCATGGTGGCGATCAGGGCACATCCGCTGACACCCGCGGCAGTGGTCTATATCAAACCCGGTAACAGCGACCCGTTGGCCATAAAATTGGCCCAATTGGAGAAGGTACCGTTGATAGAGACGAACCTGGGTGTGAACGAGGTCATATCGAAGATGAAGGTCATGACGGAGAGGGTATGATGGAAGCAGGAATAGTGAGTTACGGTGCATACGTACCGAGGAACAGGATCCTTCCCGAGGAGATCGGGAAGGTCTGGGGCGTGGACGGCAAGTCCATGGGTAAGGGATTGTACATCAATCAGAAATCGGTCCCTTCCCCGGATGAGGATGTGGTCACCATCGCGACCGAGGCCGCGAGGAACATGATGGCAAGGGTCCCTTCCGTGGACCCGAAGGACATAGGTGCCGTCTATGTGGGTTCCGAATCCCACCCGTATGCGGTGAAACCGACATCCACCATAGTGGCTGAAGCGATCGAAGCGACGCCTGCCATGACCGCTGCGGATCTCGAGTTCGCATGTAAGGCGGGTACCGCAGGCATACAGATGTGCATGGGATTGGTGCTGTCGGGTATGATGAGATATGCCGTCGCCATAGGCGCGGACACATCACAGGGTGCTCCCGGGGATGCTTTGGAGTATTCCGCATCCGCAGGCGGTGCCGCATACCTCATCGGTACCGAGGATATCATCGCAAAGATCAACAAAACGCTCAGCTTCACCACCGATACACCGGACTTCTGGAGGAGAGAAGGACAACCCTACCCCAAGCACGGAGGGAGGTTCACGGGTGAACCGGCGTACTTCAGGCACATAACATCCGCTGCGAAGATGATGTTCGAGGCCATGGGTACCAAGCCCGAGGATTACGATTATGCGGTGTTCCACCAACCTAATGGTAAATTCCCCACAAGGGTCGCCGCACAGCTCGGTTTCACACCGGAGCAGATAGAGAGGGGATTGCTCACACCGAGCATCGGTAACACCTACAGCGGTGCAGTACCCTTGGGACTCGCATCCGTACTCGATGTGGCCGAACCGGACGACAGGATATTCGTCGTATCATACGGTTCCGGAGCGGGAAGCGATGCATTCGACATCACCGTCACCGACAAGATAACAGAATACAAGAGGGAGAACGCACCCACGCTCGACAAGGTGTTGGAGGATGTCGTCTACCTCGACTACGCACAGTATGCCAAGTACAAGGGCAAGATCGTATTACCGGAGTGATTAGGATGAGGGAAGTAGCAGTCATAGGCGTCGGAGTGACCAAGTTCGGTGAACTCTGGAACAAATCGTTCAGATCCATCGGTATCGAGGCAGGTCTGAAGGCGATAGAGGATGCGGGTCTCGCAGGTAACGAGATCGATGGGATGTACATAGGCAACATGTCCGCAGGACGTTTCATCAACCAACAACATGTGGATGCCCTCATAGCCGACTATTCGGGTATGGCGTCCAATCACGTACCCTGTACGCGTGTCGAGGCGGGAGAGGCCTCCGGAGGCGTGGCGTTCAGGGAGGGTGTCATGGCGGTGGCATCCGGACTCCAGGATTATGTGGTGGTCGCGGGAGCGGAGAAGATGACCGATCTCGACGATGCATCCATCAACAGCATCCTCGACACCACATCCGATTCCGAGTGGGAAGCGGGTATGGGTATAACATTCGCATCACTGTATGCGATGATGGCCCAGAGGATGATCAACGACGGTATCGCCACCAGGGAGGAGATAGCATCCATGGCGGTGAACAGTCACGCACACGGTGCGTTGAACCCCAACGCACAGTTCAGGAAGGCGATCAAGTTGGACAATGTGCTCAGGTCCGGAATGGTGGCAGAGCCCCTCGGTATGTTCGATTGCGCACCCATATCAGATGGTGCGGCGGCAGTGGTCCTCTGTCCTCTCGACAAGGCCAAGGAGCACACCGACACATACGCCAAGGTATCCGCAGTGATACAGAAGAGCGACACACTGGCACTCTTCCAGAGGGACACGATAACATCCTTCGGTGCGACCATCGCTGCGGCGAAGGACGCATATGCGTTCGCCGGTGTTAGACCTGAGGACATATCCGTTGCCGAGGTCCACGACAACTACACCGTGGCAGGTATCATGGCGTTGGAGGACCTGGGATTCTTCGGAAGGGGAGAGGCAGGCAAGGCCGTCCTGAACGGTGAGGTCACCTACGGTAACGATGGTAAGCTCACCGTGAACACATCAGGTGGTCTCAAGGCACGCGGACACCCCTTGGGTGCGACAGGTGTCGCACAGATAGCTGAGATAGTCGACCAGCTCAGAGGCAGGGCCGACGGAAGGCAGGTCAAGGATGCCAAGTACGGTCTGGCACAGAACGTAGGTGGTACCGGTTCGACCGTGACCGTTTCGATATTGGAGGCGATCTGATGTCATCAGTGGCTAAGGAATGGAGGGAGATCCCCGGAAGGTACAACCTGGAGGGAACGAGATGTCCTGTATGCGGTAAGGCATACTTCCCCAGCAGGAGTCTGTGCCCCCACTGCAGGAGACAATCCCTCGGGAAGATGGAACCGTACAAGGTGTGCAGGGAGGGTGAGATCTACTCATTCTCCGTGATCCACGAGGCACCCGACTGCAACAACCTGCAGAAACCGTACGTCGTTGCGATGATCAAGACCAAGGACGATCTCATGATCGCATCACAGGTCGTGGATGTCAACATCGAGGATGTCAGGATCGGTATGCCCGTACGTGCGGTACTCCGTAAATTGGATGCCGACGGGGAATCCGGTGTGATCCACTACGGTTTCAAGTTCGTTCCGATCAAGTGAACCAACATGGTCGGACCATCCGGTCCGGCCATCCCTTCAATATTTTGCAAGGTCCAATAACGCGACACGTTCCAGTGCCAGATCCTCGCAGGGGATGCCCATGTCATTCTTCAGACCCATCCTCTCGGCCTTCTCCGGTGTGCCTTCGATGAGTTTGTCATCCCTGACCATGCCGATCTCGTCGAGTCTCGGATCGGATATGCCTATGAGCAATGCGACATAATCCGTACGACCCTCCTTCGGTCTCATCTTGGACAGGGCCTTGGATATCTGCCTCTCCGATGCGGCGTAGATAATCGTCTCGGTCAGGATGGTCTTGGAACGGTTCGTACCATGCTTGAACGCCCTCTCGGCATGCTCGGCAGCGGATTCTATCATATCGCGACCGTATACGTAATCGGGGTCGAAGAGTACGACCTCACCACCCATGGATGTGAAATGCTCCACGATGGTGTTGAACGATGCTTCCCCTCTCATACCGATGACACTGAGGTCCATGGCCTCGAATCATGCATCAACGATATAAACATCGGTATCTGGAGGTGCCGTTCCACTCCTCGTGTCTGACGAAAAGAACCGATACGAAAGCAACGGGATGGTCCGAATCCCTGGTGGAACAGGGCGATCCACATGTTCAGAAGCCTTCTACTCCGCCTTCGGCAGACACCTTTAATATAGAATAGATATACCAACTCACAGAACACGTGATCATCATGAGCGAATGGGTAAAGATTCACGCGCCAGCGACGACATCGAACATCGGTGCAGGATTCGACATATTCGGATTGGCACTCGACGAACCGTACGACACCATAGAGGGAAGGAAGATCGAATCCGGTATCAGGATAACCGAGATCTCCGGACCCGGAAGCGAGGGCATCCCGAAGGATCCCGCGAAGAACTCCGTCGGTATCGCGGCCGCAGAGGTCCTCAAGAGGACGGGTGCGGATTTCGGTATCGAGATCAAGATCAAGAAGGGCATCAGGCCCTGCAGCGGTATCGGATCGTCCGGTGCATCCGCGGCAGGAGGCGCATACCTCGCCCACGTGCTCACTGGGGAGAAGCTCACACTCACGGAGGTCGTGCTCTGTGCGGCACACGCCGAGGACGTCACATCCGGCGGTTTCCACGCAGACAACGTCGCACCCTGTATCCTCGGTGGTTTCACGATGATAAGGTCCTACGAACCGTTCGAGGTCATATCCATAAGGCCTCCCGAGGACCTCGGTATCGTCATCGCGATGCCCGACGTGCTCGTACCCACCAAGGAATCGAGACAGGTCCTCCCGTCACAGGTATCGGTGAAGGATCTCGTGTTCCATGTAGGCAACGCATCGTGTCTCGTCCACGGTATGGAGACCGGGGATGTGGACCTCATCGGACGCAGCGTGAAGGATGCCGTGTTCGAACCGGCAAGGACCAAGCTCGTCCCCTACCTCAAGGATGCGGAGAAGGCCGCACTCAGTGCCGGTGCCAAGGCATCGTTCCTCGGAGGATCCGGTCCGTGCATTATTTCATTCTTCAAGAAGTCGGAGATGGACGGTAAGAACATCGCCGATGCGGTGAAGGGCGTTTACGATAAGAACGACATGCTCTGCGAGACCTGGGTGACCACCTGGGGCGCAGGATGCAGGAGAGAGTAAAATGAGTGATCACAAAGTGGTATGTTGGGATTGCGGATGTGATGTTGATGACCCGTTCACCAACGTCTGCCCCAGATGTGGTGGTCTTCTCACGGTCAAGATGGATCTTGAGAAGGTCAAGGAGAAGAAGCCCGAGGACCTTAGGAAGGAGCCCATCGGAGTATGGAGATACGCCGATTTCCTCCCTGTCGACAAGAAACATGCTGTCTCCATCAAAGAGGGCGGCACTCCGCTCTATTCGACGAAGGCATTGGGCGCGGAGATCGGTATCCCCGACCTCTACGTGAAGTACGAGGGAGCGAACCCCACGGGTTCGTTCAAGGACAGGGGTATGACCGTCGGTGTCTCCCATGCCGTGGAACTCGGTGTCACGACCGTCGGTTGTGCATCCACCGGTAACACATCGGCATCCCTCGCCGCATACGCCGCGAAAGCGGGATTGAAATGCGCTGTCTTCCTTCCTTCAGGGAAGGTCGCTGCAGGTAAGCTCGCTCAGGCCATGTTCTTCGGAGCGAAGGTCCTTTCCATCGACGGTAACTTCGACGATGCGCTCGCATTGGCGAGGAAGATGGCCGAGGAGAGGAAGATCTACCTCCTGAACAGCATCAATCCCTACAGGCCCGAGGGTCAGAAGTCGGTATTGTTCGAGATTATGGATCAGCTCCAGTACGATGTGCCGGACAGGATCATCCTTCCTGTCGGGAACGCTGCGAACATCTGGGCGATATACAAAGCGCTCACCGAGTTGAAGGAGGTCGGATGGATCGATAAGGTCCCGATGCTCACTGGTATCCAGGCAGAGGGTGCATCACCCGTGGCGGCCGCATTCGCCGCGAAGACCAACGACTTCGTCGCCGAGGAGCACCCCGAGACCATCGCAACAGCCATCAGGATCGGTAACCCCGTCAGCGGAAGGAAGGCATTGAAGGCCATCTACGACACGGGCGGTTACTCCACGACAGTCACCGATGCAGAGATCATCGCGGCACAGAGACTCCTCGGAAGGAGGGAGGGAGTGTGCGTAGAACCCGCATCGGCAGCATCCGTCGCAGGTGCCAAGAAGCTCCGCGAGATGGGTGTCATCGACAGGGACGAGAAGGTCGTCTGCATCTGTACCGGTAACGGTCTCAAGGATCCCGACACGATCATCAACAACTGTGAGCCCATCATCAAATGTGCGAACAGTGTCGAAGCCGTCGAGAGGATCCTCAACTGAAATCGAAGAGGCTCGACTGCTTCGGCTTCGCCGGGGCGGTCGTCCCTTCATCTTCTTCTATAGGGGTCGGGACGAAGGTGTCCTTCTTCTCCGTCTGACCTAATTCTTCCTTCAACTTGTGCGCCAATGCGTTACCGATGTTCGGTATCGCGGCCAGGGCGTTGATATCGATGGATTCTACATCATCTCTCGTTCTGACACCGTTGTCATAGAGCGATCTGGCCCTCGTCCTCCCTATCCCTTTGAAGGATACTAGATCGATCAATTCGCTCTTGATACCATATCTGATCCTTATCAGCAGTTCCCGCAGTCTCTTGACCACTTTGGGTTTGAACAGTACGGCGATCTCGCTCATCGCATAGAGTAACCAATCCATCATGTCCACCCTCGACCTTATGTCGCCGGGTCCGATACCGAATGAATCGGTGATCGCCTCCTCGCTCCTCTCGTCGATCCAATCCTTGATGAGACATGCGGTCTTGAGATCGCTGAGATGATATTCGTAATAATATTCGCTCTCGTCGGGGTTGTCGATGAGGAACATATCCTCATAATCCCTGTCGACTGCCATCAATAGTTCGCGGTCGTTCTTCTTCGGATACAATCCCATCACATCGGGTGTCGCCGCCACCGCATGCAGTATCGGGATATCCTGTGTATCGTCATCCATCTTCTCGATCGCATCCCTCAGGATGACTGCCGATTTCGGATCTATGTACAGATCCGATACCCTCTTCCCGAACGGTAGCACCATTACAGCATCACCCTTGGTCTCGGCCATCCCGTTCTCGCAAAGGTAATCCACCACGTTATCCACCGCCGACTCTATCCCGTAGAGTTGGGATTCGCTGCCGTAGAAGGTGTCCCTTATGAATCCTATTATATCATCAGTATCGGACACATCGCCCGTGGCGATGAGTCCGAGTATGTGATTCCTCAACACCGTCTCGTTACCGAGCTTGGACATTATCGTCTCGGTGTCGCACATCACATAGTTGTCCATCAGGTTCTCGTAATCCTCGTACGTCTTGGCGATCAGTATCGCTTCACCGTACGGATCGTATCCCGGTCTCCCGGCACGTCCGCACATCTGTTTGATCTCCATCACGGGGATGGGAGTGTTCCCTGAATTGGTCTCGAAACGTTTCGTATCCCTGACGATCACACGTCTCGCAGGGAGATTGATTCCGGCGGCCAATGTAGGTGTTGCTACGATGCATTTGATGTTCCCGTTGCGGAAGTTGTCCTCCACGTAACGTCTCTGCCTGTATGTCAATCCGGCATTATGGAATGCCATCCCGTTCCTGATGCATTCGCATAGTTTCTTTCCGAGGGAGGTGGAATCGGAATCCCCTTCTATGGTCGATACCTCCTCATCAGTGAGTATCCTTTCGGCATACTTCCTCATCTTCGGAGAATATTTCACCGCCAACGATTCCGTGGAACGTCTCGCATTGACGAATATTATGCACTGTCCCCCTCCGAGGATGCTCTGTTCCACCAACGCCCATATCTCATCCTTCCCAGCTTCCACATCGATGGAATGTCCGTCCTCGAAGGTGACCTCATCGTTGTAGTACACTCCTTCATGCAACGGGATGGGACGCCAATCCATCTTCACGAGTTCCGCATCCAACCACATCGCGAGATCGTTCGCATTGGATATCGTGGCGGACAATGCGATGATCTGAGCATCCTCATGTTTCCTTTTGATCTTGGTCAGAGCGACCTCCAACGTAGGACCTCTCGAAGGGTCGTGGATCAGATGTATCTCATCCGCGATCACCAATCCGATCTCGTCGATTATGCTGCTCCCGTGTCTGATGAGCGAATCCGCCTTCTCCGATGTAGCAACTATGAAATCCGCCTGCTCCAACCACTTGTCCTCGGAATCAAGGTCGCCTATGCTCAGTGATGTCCTGATACCGAGGTGTGCGAAACGGTCCATATCGTCCTTCTTCTCGGATGCCAATGCCTTGAGCGGGACGATATACAGCACTTTCTTCCTTCTTTCGAGTATCGTCTTCAGTGCTGCGGCATAACCGATCAGGGACTTACCGCTGGCCGTAGGTACCGCTACGACCAGGTTCTTCCCCTCCAATGCGATCGGTATCGCCTTCTCCTGAGGAGGATGTAACGTTACGTATCCGCACCCTTCCAATGCTTCGATGGCATCGTCAGGAAGGTCCAATTCGTTGACTCTCATGTGTCTCAACGGATGAAGTTGGTCCTAGCCCAAGGTTCCCTGTCGGGTATGTTCACACCGTTCCTCTTACCGAGGTCTATGCACTTCAGCAACCATGCCATGTTCCTTCCCAGTGTACGCATGGTCTGCATACCCTCGAGGTCCTGGACCACTTCCTCCTTGTTCTGACCGTGGACCTGGTTCCAATATTGGGATGTGACGATCGGCATCTCGTTGATCGTGAAGTATTTGTTCAGACGGTCGAAGGCGGCACTCGCACCTCCTCTCCTGCATGATACGATGCAAGCCGCAGGCTTCCCTCTCATCTTCCCGCCGTATGCGTAGAACAACCTGTCCATGAACGCTTGTAACTGACCGGATGGTCCTGCATAATAGACCGGGGAACCGAAGACGAATCCGTCGTAGAGTTCCAATCTCGAGCCTACCTCATCCACGATATCGTTATCGATGATGCAACGGCCGTTCTTCTTGCACGATCCGCATCCGTTGCAACCGGCTATGGTCTTGTTACCGACGGTTATGATCTCCGTCTCGACACCCTGTTCGTTCAATGCACCCGCAACCTCTTCCAAAGCGGTGAACGTGCATTGTTTCCTAGGGCTCCCATTGATCAACAGTACCTTCATGTTCAACTGTAAGGATGGTCTGTTTATTACGTCTTCTCATAGGATCGTATCGGAAGATGTTGGAGGAGATGACAGGTACCGGCGATTGGCAGGACGGACACCGTTTCTCCTCAAGCGCATCGAGGTCCGATGTAAGATCATGGGTTGAAGGGCAGCATTGAAGACGACCAAACCTTTTCCGGGTATCGTTCCCGATGGGCTGATAGATATGACAGCTAGGACCATCAGGGATCCGTCGGAGGCCGATATCCTTCTCCTTTTTTTCATGGATGTTCCGATGAGAGCGATGGCCTGAGAGGACATCGATGGACCCATCCCCCATCCTTATTCCGGTGAAAGTTACCTTGTAAAATCGGTGAAAACTACCTTGTGAAATCAGTGAAAGTTACCTTGTTATTTAAAGCGGGCATATCATTACAAAGAGATGTTCATAAGATATCATCAATTTCATGATCCGTGACGATCCCAACGGCAGACCTCCGGAGTTCCTTGCCGTCATATGCGGTATGTCCTCTGCAGCATACATGAGAGAGGATGGGGTATACGTGATACCGATAACATCCCTCGGACCGTGAATACGATCATACGATGTATACATACGCCACATATCTCCAACACTAGGACTGATGTCGACGGAACGTTTTCAGTCAATTATATAAGGTATGAGATATTCGTACTGGGTGCAGAAGTCGGATTAGACAGCTGCCTTTTGACAGAATTCTATTCTGGAAGGTAAATACATGTCTGAGCAACAAGTTCTCAAAACAGGAACCACTACAATCGGTGTGAAGTATAAGGACGGAGTGATTCTCGCTTCCGATCAGAGGGCGACCATGAGCAACATGATCGCACATTCCAATGTTCAGAAGGTCCACAAGATCGGTGACAACCTCGGTATGACCATCGCCGGTGTCGTCGGAGACGCACAGCTCATGGTCAGGTACATCCAGAGCGAGGTTGCCCTCTACGCGATGAGGAAGGGCGCACCGATGTCCGTCAATGCGGCCGCCACCCTCGTGGCGAACGTCATCCGCAACGGGTTCTACGTAGGACACATCGTCGGCGGTTACGACAACACGGGAGGACATCTGTACAGCATCGACGGTGCCGGTGGATACATCGAGGACGATGTCATGTCCGTAGGTTCCGGATCCGTATTCGCACTCGGTTCGTTGGAGACGACATACAAGCCCGGTCTCTCGGAGGACGAGGCGAGGGATATAGTCATAACTGCGTTGCACACGGCGATGAACAGGGACTCTGCATCCGGTGACGGAATGCTCATCGCAGTCATCAACAAGGACGGATTCAGGTGGATCCCCAAGGACGAGATAAAGGCACGTGCCGTCGAACTCGGGATCAACTACCCCGTAAGATGATCCATCCATAGACAAACCCCTTCCCCACAAACACCATTCTTATTACAATTTCAGGGATCAATTCATATGAGTGCTGACAGACAGTTCGCCAATCTCAGCGAGGAGATAAGACGCATAATACCGAAGGATCTGGACATTACGGCCATCGAGGTCGAGGGTCCGACGATAGTGATCTATTCGAAGGATTTCGATAAGTTCTCCGAGAACACCAGTATAACGAAGATGTTGGCGACCGAACTCAAGAAGAGATTCGACATCCGTCCCGATCCCAAGACGCTGGAGAACTCCGATGATGTGGAGGAGAAGATCAGAGGCATGGTCCCCGCGGAGGCGGACATAACGGGACTGTTCTTCGATTACGATACGGGTGTGGTGACCATAGAGGCGAAGAACCCCGGTGCGATCGTCGGTAAGGGCGGACAATCCCTGAGCGATATGAAGAAGAGCACCGGATGGAACATCAAGGCGATACGTTCCCCGCCCATAACATCGAAGACGATCAGCGATGTCCGCGGATATCTGAGATACAGCCGCGACGAGAGGTCGGAGATCATGCGCCGCATAGGAAGGCGCATCAACAGGGCCATAATCGACAACGGGGAGCAGTACGTGAGGATGACCTCCTTGGGAGGTTTCAGGCAGGTCGGAAGGTCATGCACATTGCTGATGACCAAGAACAGCAAGATCCTGATCGATTGCGGATTGGATCCCTCTTCGGATGCATCCCCTTACTTCAACGTACCCGAGATGAAACCCATAACGGATATCGATGCCGTCGTCATCACCCATGCGCACATGGACCACTGCGGCCTTTTACCCGTATTGTACAAATACGGATTCGACGGACCCATCTACTGTACCCCGCCCACAAGGGATCTGATGGCGCTGATGCAGTTGGATTCCATCAAGCTGATGTACGGGGAGGCGAAGAAGGCACCCTTCGACGCATCCGATGTTAGAGGGGAGATATTGCACGTGATACCGTTGCAATACGAGAAGACCACGGACATCGCTCCCGATGTGAGACTGACGTTCTACAACGCAGGACACATCTTGGGTTCATCCATAGCACATTTCAACCTATGCAACGGATTCCACAACGTCGCATTCACCGGGGATACGAAGTATGAGAAATCATGGTTGTTCAACCCCGCGAATACGAGGTTCATACGTTTGGAGTCCATGGTGTTGGAGTCCACGTACGGTGGTCACAACGATATACAGCCAAGCAGGGCGGACGCGTCCGAGGAGATGTGCAGCATCCTGCAGAAGGCCACGGAGAACGGCGGTAAGGTGTTGATCCCCGTCTTCGCCGTGGGAAGGTCGCAGGAGGTCATGTTGGTGATCGAGGAGATGATGCGCACAGGTAAGCTACCGAAGATGCCCGTCTATCTCGACGGTATGATCTGGGAAGCTACAGCGATCCACACCGCATACCCCGAATACCTGAACAGTCAGCTCAAGACCAAGATATTCCAACAGAACGAGAATCCTTTCCTGTCACCGATATTCAAGCGTGTGGAGACGTCCGACATGAGGGAGGAGATCTGTCATTCGCCCGATCCATGCATCGTACTCGCTACGAGCGGTATGATGACCGGCGGTCCCGTCTTGGAGTACTTCAGGGAATGGGTCGATGACCCCAACAACTGGTTGTTGTTCGTGGGTTATCAGAGCGAGAACTCCATGGGACGTACGATCCAGAGAGGGAGGAAGGAGGTATCGATCAACATGAAAGGCGGGAAGACCCTCAATCTCGAGGTGAAGATAAACGTCGTCACCATCGACGGATTCTCCGGACACTCCGACCGTAAGCAATTGATGAACTTCATCTCCAAGTTGGATCCGAGACCGTCCAAGATCATCGTAGGTCACGGTGAGGACCGTAAGTGTGCCGATCTTGCATCGTCGATCTATCAGAAATATAAGATCGAGACGAAAGCGCCTCAGAACCTTGAGACGATCCGTCTCAGATGATGTTTGAGAGGCTTGCGCCTCTCTTAACAGCAGTCGTCGTTGCAACCGCAGTCGCATCCGCAACCCTCGTCCCCGAGGAGTGCCTTGATGTGTGCGAGTTCGTGGCATAACGCATCGGTGACGATCATGAGTGAACCGTCGGTGACGAAACTGCACCTTCTGCAGTCCCCGTCCTCGCAGATGAGGTTGTTCATCTTGCAGTGTCCGTTCTCACGGTATGCTTCGCTTGCCTTGACTGTTGATGGATCGATAGTCATGGGGGCGATGATGTGTACTCATTATAAAAACGTGAAGTGTGACATCGTTCGGGATGATCATCATATATCGCGAGTTTGTTCCTTCACCTGAGACAATCCCCACTCCGATGATATTCCTCTAAGTGGGTTCGAGATACATGCTGGTCCAATCCATGAACACGGTATCTACCCTAGCACCATGGGGATGTCTTCCCATACCGATAGACGAGACGGTCTCATCGGATTTTTCTGATCAGTAGTCAAAACCGTAACTTTATGTTCTTGTGAACGTACAGGTACAACGGCCACCTGGACTGTTTGCGTTTGGTCACAAGAACGATCCCGTGGTCGCCTATCATACTTTGCCAAAAAGATGAATTGATGGCGAATGCTCTTGTCATTATTATGTCCAATCGAACTTAGATTTCAATAGAACGCAATCTTGTCAGAAGATCAGATTAGATTTTGTCGCAGTCCATTAATTCTTTAAAATAACAAAGAGTGCCGCACATATGTGCGGCGATTAAGGTTTACCAGTTCGAGGCCTTGAGCTCGAAGTACGACTGGGGGTGCTTACAGACGGGACAGACCTTCGGGGCCTCCTCGCCTACGTGGGTGTATCCGCAGTTCCTGCACTTCCAGATGGCGACCTTGTCCTTCTTGAAGACGATGCCATCATCGATGTTCTTGAGAAGTGCCAGATATCTCTCCTCGTGCGTCTTCTCGATCGAACCTACACCTTCGAATGCGGCAGCGATCTCGTTGAATCCCTCTTCCCTTGCGGTCTTGGCGAACTCGGCGTACATCTCCGACCATTCGTAGTTCTCTCCGCTGGCGGCATCCTTGAGGTTCTCGATGGTCGACGGTACACATCCGCCGTGGAGTGCCTTGAACCACATCTTCGCGTGTTCCTTCTCGTTCTCCGCCGTCTCCAGGAAGATGTCGGCTATCTGTTCGTAGCCATCCTTCTTGGCCTGTGAGGCGTAGTATGTGTATTTGTTCCTGGCCTGGCTCTCACCCGAGAATGCCGTGAGCAGGTTCTGTTCTGTCTTCGTCCCTTTGATCGATGGCATGTTAGATACCTCAGATTATGAATTAAATGCAGATGGATATAAGGATTGATACAGTCCAATCCGATTGTCCGTTCGAATGATTTGTGGGAGGGAGTGACCCTCCCGAAAAGGTTCAGTTGAAGTACCTCTCAAGGAGTCCCTTGAAGGCCTTGCCGTGTCTCGCTTCGTCCCTAGCCATCTCGTGGACGGAGTCGTGGATCGCATCGAGACCCAATTCCTTCGCTTTCTTCGCGAGTTCCGTCTTTCCGAGAGTTGCTCCGAACTCTGCGTCGACCCTCATCTCGAGGTTCTTCTTCGTACTGTCCGTGACGACCTCACCTAGCATCTCGGCGAACCTCGATGCGTGGTCGGCCTCTTCGAATGCGGCCTGTCTCCAGTACATCCCGATCTCGGGGTATCCCTCGCGGAACGCTACCCTTGACATCGCAAGATACATCCCCACTTCCGTGCATTCGCCTTGGAAGTTAGCCCTGAGGCCGTCGATGATCTCGGCAGGTACGCCCTCTGTGATCCCGACCTTGTGCTCCGCGGCCCAGACCCACTGGTCGTCCTTGACTTCCTCGAAGTTCTCACCGCTTGCACCGCATACGGGGCATTTCTCGGGGCAGATATCGCTCTTCACGATCTCTCCGCAGACTTTGCATCTCCATGTCTTCATGAATATCACCTTGTCGCCTTACGACATGATTATTGACCATCGCCATCTTCGTATTTATAGTTAACAATGTTAACAGTGCTTACTCGCTCAGCGTCTCTTCAGGAAGGAGAAGAAACCCTTCTTCTCGACGTCCTTCGGGAACTTCTTCTTCAGGAGCTTGTCGAGTGCGGCCCTCGCTTTGGTGTTGTTCGGATCGAGCTCCAACGCCCTCTCGAGATGTGCCCTCGCTTCACTGTATTTCTTCAGGTCGTTGACCAACAATATCGCATAGTTGAGATGGAATTCCGACCTATCGGGCTGTAACTCTATCGCCTTCAGATAGTATTCCTCCGATCTCTTGTTATCTAAGAGTTGCAACCTGCAGAATATGGCGTAGCTGTTCAGGAGGTCGGCATCGTCCGGATGCTTATCCAAGAGATATTGGAACTGTTCGCTCGCCTCCCTGACCGTCTTCTTGTCGTTCTTGTAGATGGTGAGCAACGCCCTCCTCGCATCCTCGTTGTCGGGATCCAAGTCCGTGATGATCTTCAGCTGCATGATCGCATAGTTGTGCATCACAGCGTTGAAGGCGATGTTGGCCAACAACATCCTCACCTCGATGTTATGCGGATCGTTGACGAGATAGGCCTCCAACGTCTCGATCGCACCGTTGCTGTTGTTGCTCGATGCCTGATTCCTTGCCTTCTTCATCGCGTCCTCTGGTCCGCCGTACATGATGACGGGAGAATCAAGAAACATATTATAATTTGACGTCCCTATAAAAATCGAGGTGACCTCATCATGGCAGAGAAGAACGAGAACGTAGTCATCGAACAGACCGAGGATGTCAAGGCAGCATCGGAGAGGAAGAAGAGGCAGTTCGTCTCCCCACACCCGGACGGCGGATGGCAGGTCAAGATCGAAGGCGGTAAGAAGGCCACCAAGAGATTCAACACCAAGGCCGAGGCCGAGGTCTACGCGAAGAAATTGGCGGAGAACCAGGGTACCATCGTGATGCGTCAGAAGAAGGACGGTAAGCTGCAGAAGAAACGCTGACCTGATATCGCTATAAATCCATTCTTAAGGACAACCTTATATGCAGTTGTGTATAAGGGGTAACCCACTTAGTTACACGGAGGAAGAGAATGGGTAAAGAAAAGGATGTGGAATGTAACATCCCTCTCGAAGAATGGGTAGAGGGGCAGACATTCCAGACCACGGATGACATCCAGATCCCTGAGGTGAAGGCCGATCAGGTCATCGGTCAGGAAGAAGCAGTGGATATTGTCAAGAAAGCGGCATCGCAGAAGAGACATGTGATGCTCATAGGGGAACCCGGTACCGGTAAGTCCATGTTGGCGAATGCCATGACCGAGTACCTCCCGAAGGGAGAGTTACAGGACGTCATCGCATATCACAATCCCGAGGACTTCAACGAGCCCAGGATACGCGTCCTTCCTGCGGGAAGGGGTAAGACGATCGTCAACGAGCAGAAGGCACAGGCCGCTGCTCAGAAGAACCGTAAGAATAACACGACCCTCTACATCATCTTCGCCATTCTCGGAATCGCCGTGTTGTATTTCGTGATGACAGGGGACATGTCGCTCCTCTGGCTCGCATTGATAGCATCGTTCTTCATCTTCATGGTCTTCAGGACACCCGGAGGCCAGAGGCAGGAGGTCGTCATAGTTCCGAAGTTATTGGTAGGACATGATGCCAACGAGATGCCGCCCTTCGTGGATGCGACGGGCGCACACGCCGGTGCGTTGCTCGGAGATGTGAGGCACGATCCGTTCCAGTCGGGTGGGTTGGAGACCCCGTCCCACGACAGGTTGGAAGCGGGAGCGATCCACAAGGCCAACAAAGGTGTCCTGTTCATCGATGAGATCAACATGCTCAGGATGGAATCCCAGCAGGCCCTGCTCACTGCGATGCAGGAGAAGAGGGCATGCATCACGGGACAGTCCGAGAGATCATCCGGTGCACTCGTCAAGAGTGAACCGGTGCCTACCGATTTCGTCCTCGTCTGTGCAGGTAACCTCGATGCCCTTCAGGGTATGCACCCCGCACTCAGGTCGAGGATCAGGGGATACGGTTACGAGGTCTACATGAAGACCACCATGACCGACAGCGACGAGAACCGTAAGAGCGTCTGCAGGTTCGTCGCACAGGAGGTCAAGAAGGATGGAAAGATACCTCCGTTCGACAAGTATGCCGTCGGAGAGATCATCAGGGAGGCACAGCGCCGTTCCGGAAGGAAGGGAGAATTAACACTCAGATTCAGGGAACTCGGAGGTCTTGTCCGTGTATCTGGAGATATAGCGGTACAGAAGGGCAAGAAGGTCGTCGGACTCGATGACGTCCTCCTCGCGAGAAGGACCGCAAGGAGTCTCGAGAAGCAGATGGCCGACCGTGTCGTCGAGGCACACAAGAAGTACGACATGTTCAGGACATCCGGTGACGAGGTCGGTATGATCAACGGTCTCGCCGCATTGAACGCGAGCTCCAACATGGCCGAGTACGCAGGTATCGTCCTCCCCATCGTGGCGGAGGTCGCACCCTCGCAGACCAAGAAGGGCGGACACATCGTCGCCACCGGAAAGCTCGGTGACATCGCCAAGGAAGCTGTGGACAACATATCCGCAGTGGTGAAGAAGTACGCCATAGCGGACATCTCGGATGTAGATATCCACCTGCAGTTCATCGGAACATACGACGGTGTCGAGGGTGACAGTGCATCCATCACCATCACCACGGCTATCATCTCCGCATTGGAGAACATCCCGATCCACCAGAACATCGCTATGACAGGCAGTCTCAACGTCAGGGGAATGGTCCTCCCGATCGGTGGGGCCACCGCCAAGCTCGAGGCGGCCGGTGACGCAGGCATCACGAGGGTGCTCATACCCAAGGAGAATGCCAACGATGTGATGATCGAGTCCAGGTACTACAAGAACATGGAGATCATCCTCGTCGAGACGTTCCGTGATGTCATCGAATACGCATTCGCGGACTGCCCCAGGAAGCAGGAGTACATGGACAAGCTCCTCCCGCTCCAGAGGAACGGTGCATCCACCGCAGTGAAGGTCATACCTCCCGTGATACACGAGGAGCATGTGATCGTGGATGAGGCGGAGGAGGTCGTTCAGACCACCTCCTGTGACTCACCCACCGTCACGGTGGATGTCAAGGAAGATGTGACACCTTCCCCGCAGTGATCCACTCACAAACCATTTCCCAAACAATTCCTTTTTTATCTCTCTTGTATATCGTGAATATATGCGCAACATCCACGGTCATGAGAACGATGCATTGATCATCGGTCGTTTCCAACCATTGCACAAGGGTCATCTCGAGGTGATAAGGAAGGTCTCCTCCGAGTGCGATCAGGTGATAATCGGTATCGGTAGTGCGCAGTCGTCGCATACGATCGACAATCCGTTCACGGCGGGCGAGAGGTATCTGATGATATCCGAGACCATGAGGTCCGAGAGGATAGACAATGCGATGATCGTTCCGGTGGAGGATCTGAACAGATATTCGGTATGGGTGTCCCATGTGGAATCGATATGCCCCCCGTTCTCCATAGTGTATTCGAACAACCCCAGCACGAAGCGTCTCTTCACGGAGGCGGGTTACGAGGTCCGCAGGGCACCGCTGTACAACAGGAAGGAACATTCCGGTACGGAGGTCAGGAAGAGGATGATCGAAGGCGGGGATTGGAGATCATTGGTCCCGAAGCCTGTTGCCGAGGTCATCGATGCGATCGACGGTGTGGGAAGGATAAGGTCCGTTGGTGATTCTGATGACGGTATCTGATCTCCACGATCTTATGATAAGCAGGGGATTGACGCTGTCGTTGGCGGAGTCCTGTACGGGTGGTTCGATCGCATCGATCATAACCGATATCCCCGGTTCATCCGCCTATTTCATGGGATCCGCAGTGACATATTCCAACGAGGCCAAGACATCGATATTGGGCGTTAGTCCCGATACGTTGATGGGATTCGGTGCCGTCAGTAGGGAGACGGCAGTCGAGATGGCATTGGGCGCATCGAAGGTGTTCGATAGCGATATCGCCGCTTCTGTCACCGGTATCGCGGGTCCGGACGGAGGTTCGGATGAGAAACCCGTCGGGACGGTATGGATGACGGTCACCGATGGTTCGAGGTGTGTATCATCCGTCTCGCATTTCGATGGTGATAGATCGGAGATCCGCTCACAATCCGTCGATACGTTGATCGATCTGATCGTCGATTTCGTGAGAGGCGTGTTATGAGATACTCTAGGCAGTTGCCACTCTTCGGTGAGGAGGGTCAGAGGAAGATAGAGGATGCGCATGTCGCGGTAGCGGGATGCGGAGGTCTCGGTTCCAACGTCATAACGCAACTGTCATTGGCAGGTATCGGTCATCTTACCATCATCGATGGGGATGTGATAGAGGAATCCAATCTCAATAGACAATTCGTACATTGTGGGAATCACGGTGCGAAGGTGAGGTCGATGGAGGATTGGATCCATCGTATCAATCCGAAGGCGGAGGTCAAGGTCATGGATTCCTTGTTGTGCGAGGATAATATGGATGAATTCCTCTCCTCCGCGGATATCGCCGTGGACTGTCTCGACAACAATGCTTCAAGACTTCTATTGAACAAGGGATGCGTTGAGAGGGATATCCCATTGGTGCACGGAGGCATCAACAGGATGTACGGTCAGGTAACGTTCGTCATACCCGGTAGGACACCCTGTCTCTCTTGCATATTGGGTAAGGGTGACGGCGAGAGGATATCCCTGGGATCGGCGGTGGCGACCGTAGGTTCCATCGAGGCCAACGAGGTGCTGAAATTCATCACAGGAATTGGGGAGAACCTCATGAATCAATTGTTATCCATCGATCTTCAGACCAATTCCTTCGAGAAGGTACCCATCAATCGCAGGAAGGATTGTCCCGTCTGCGGTCATCTCCATGATGGGAGTTAGACGTCCCGGGATTACTATTAATATCGCCCTTCCAATCTAGACATCATGGAGCACATTAGGACAGGTAAGGTGAAGGAGGTCTACGCCGTGGACGACGATACCTTGGAGTTCGTCTTCACCGATAACATATCGGTATTCGACAAGATCATCCCCTCACAGATACCGCACAAAGGAGAGACACTCTGCAGGACCGCGAAGTATTGGTTCACACTTCTGGAATCCAAAGGGATAAGGAACCATTTCATAGAGTACCTCCCACCCAACAGGATGAGGGTGAAGAGATTCCAGATCATCGAGGATTATGATAAGATCGATCAGACCACGAACGATTATCTCATCCCTCTCGAGGTCATCTGCAGGCACTATGCGGCAGGTTCACTCATGGACCGTGTCAAGGCAGGCAGGATCACGGCGGAACAGCTCGGATTCCCTAAGGATCATGTTGTCCAATATGGAGAGAAGCTTCCCAGACCATTCCTCGAATGCACCACGAAGTTGGAGGCACACGACCGTGAATTGGATGAGAAGGAAGCGAAGGATATCGCGGGTCTCAGCGATTCCGATTATCAGGGGATACTCGATACCATCCTCAAGGTGGACGAGATCATCTGTGAGGAGGCCGCCAAGCGTAAGCTGATCCACTGCGACGGTAAGAAGGAGTTCGGTTATGATGAGGATCGCAATCTCATGCTCATTGATACGTTCGGTACGCTCGATGAGGACCGTTGGTGGGACTCCGACGAGTACGCCAAGGGTAACGTCGTGGAGCTCTCGAAGGAATTCGTCAGGCAGTACTATCGTGAGATCGGATATCACCAGAAGCTCATGGAGGCACGCGAGAAGGGACTTCCCGAGCCCGATATACCTGCATTGCCGCAGGACATCATCGACCGTGTGAGCAAACTCTACACCGATATGTACGAGAGGATCACAGGAGAGAAGTTCTGATATCGGGATGGCCCGTTCCGGGCCATCCGTCTTCAGAACATATCATCGAACCTGTGGAGTGATATACCTTCCATCTCGGCACGCATCTCCGCAACTTTTGTGTAACCGGATTTAGAGAACAACGCATACCTTACGGTCATACCGTTCGTCCTTATCTTCTTGGATTTCTCCATGAGATCGTCGATCGGATCGGCATCCGTCAGCTCATTGCGATATTTGCATTCGGCCAACAGCATCGAATCATCTGAAGTGGCCACGATATCGATCTCATCGGGACCTTTCCACCATCTGTCTACATCATTGTATCCATGCTTCCTGACGTATTCGGCACAGACATCCTCGAAGACATGGCCGAGGTATTGATTCAGGTCCCGATCGATGTATCTGTATGCATTGTCGATATCGGCACCCGTCATATCCTTGAATGATGGGTATACGAATCTGAAATATGATGCCAAGAGTCTGTCATCCACCACATAATGCACGTCCTTGGTCCTTCCTCCGAACGGTTCATCCTTCCTCACGAATCCAAGAAGGTCCAATCTTGTAAGGATGTGCGACACCATATCCGTCTTGATATCGACCATCTGTCCGATCTCCGACGGTGTCCTGCGACCTCTCGAGATGGCGTGTATCACGGAATAATATGTGGCAGGTTTTCTGAATTCCGTGAGGAACATCAGTTCAGGTTCGCCTGCGATGACACATGTCGGGTTGAGATAGTGGTCCTTGATGTTCTCTTCCAACGATTCATCAGGATCGAACTGTTCGAGGTAATATGGTATTCCACCGACTAGGCCGTAGATGGCCAAGGCATCCGTCCTGGAGAAACCGGTCAACATCTTCATGGATGTCTCGAAATCGAATGGTTGCAGTCTGATCTGTCCGGTACGTCTTCCATACAATGGACTCTTCTTCCCCATGACCTCGGATTCCATGATGCTCATCGAGGAACCACAGAGGATGATGAACAGTTTGGACGAATCCCTCACAGCCTCTATGAAATTGTTGATCAGACCACCGTTATGCTTCGCATCCTCCACAAGATTGGGGTATTCATCGATGACGAGAACGAGTCTTTCGCCATCGGAGATCTCCTCGATCTTCCACAATATCCGATCGAGACGTTGAGGGGTAGGGTCTCCGGATACAAGCTCATTGAACAACGAGAGGTTTATCGTCTCGTTACCGGGGACAGCCTTGAACATTATCGATCTCTTGTCCTTGATGAACTCTTCGATCAGTCTCGTCTTCCCTACACGACGTCTTCCAGTTATCGGTATGAATTGGAACCTGTCCTCGTTGTAGAGGTCATTGAGTGTCTTGAGTTCGAGATCCCTGCCAACGAACATGATGGTGACTGGAGTTATATCTATTTATAGATATTGAATTACGATTCAATAAATTCATTGAATTATAATTCAATCAAACGAAATTCTTCTGTGCCAGATAAAGAGAAAATTGGAGGATCATCCATCCGCATCGTTGGAGGGGAGGGGATTCCCACCACCTCCTCCGATGGGATTCACCTTCTCATGATCACTGCCGCCAGAGTAAGGATCGAGATCACGAGCAATGCCGTAACACCGATGAATGCGACGTTGCCATCGATCGCGTCGGATGTGATGGATGACGGATCATTGGACAGCACAATGGAGAATAACGAGTTGTGTCCCGCATCGAACGTCACATATCCCGTCGTTGAATTGTAACGGACATTGCTGATCCCCTGCTCTAGTCCGTCACAGGTGACCTTGGCATTCTTGAAACCTTTCTGTACAGGTACCTTCACACCGAAATCGGTGATCCCGCCCGTTTCTATCCTATAATCGGTCGTGTTGGATGTGGATCTCACATATTCTACGGATATGATCGTCGATGCATCGATCGTTGTTCCCTCAGGGATGGTGATCGTGTACTGTTTGAGGCCATCATTCATGACGATCATCAATTCATCAGTGGTCGTCACTGCGTTGACGAAGGGATATTTGGTGGAATCGATGGTGACCGTACCTTCCGTTACGATCGCTTCGGGATCCTCGACAATCACCTTCGTTCCCGTCCCCTCATAAGCACTTGCATTGTCCTTGGAGACGACGACACCTGCACCATCAGTCTTCACAGCCTCACCGGACTTGCGTTCGTCGGCAATGACAGCTTCATTGACGATGGTCCCGGTGATGGTCGATGATCCGATCATCTTCAGCGTACCCGAGTTGGTCATGGCCCCGTTGTTATCGATCGTACCGTGGTTATTGATCGTTCCTTTGGATGTGAATGTCGTCCCCTTATCGATGGTCACCGTGGTCCCGGATTGAATCTCCATGGTCGCTCCCTTCTCCAACGACCCTTCGATTATGATTGAATCTCCGGATACGGTGACAGTAACTCCTGCCACTGTCGTATTCGTGCTTGCGATCTTTCCGTTAATGATCAAAGAACCGCCTGTGAAGGTGATCGCACCGTTCGCCTTCAGACCGTTGGCGATGAATTTATTCTCCATGGCCGGGCCTGTGACGGTCCCGGTGAGTGTCGATCCACTTGTCATCGTGAGTGTCCTTTCCTTGAGTACAGTGATCTCGTTGACTTTGAGTGTAAGATCCCCTGTAAAGGTCACGTCACCGTCCACGAGTAGCGAGTTGATCCAAGCGGCGGCATTGTCGTCGTCCCCATACGAGAACCACCAGGCCCAGTCTCCCGCCTGTCCTCCTTTATCTATTTTGGATGTCACCTTCGCATACACATCCTGGTATGTGACCGTGACATTACTGTTGGTATCCGTCCATACCGATCCGGAAGATAGTCCGTCGATGGTCAGATAGGCTTTCTTGCTCTCGGAATGGATGTAGATCCCGCCCACACCTTTTGTTGAGTCCAGTTCGCAGTCATTCACAATGAGTGTGCATGAATCGGCCTCGATGCATGCCTTCTTGACATTCATGATGAGCATATCGCTTACGGTAATGTTCGCTGAATCGCAGATATTGATGCCACTGAGCGCTATATCCTTCCCGTCGATGGTCAGATTCTCGATCTTGGCCGTTACATTCGATCCGAAACCGATGATGTTCCTGAGCACAAGGTTGGAAGAATCGGTCTGTGCAGAGACGCATGTGATAGTCTTTCCGTTTCCGTCGATGGTGATCTTCGCTTCCGTATCGGAGAACAGGAATATGTCCCCTTCACCATCTGATGAGATGGCGGATATGTTCTCGAGCAACGTGATTTTCACGTTGCCGTCGAATAGACTTGCGCTCTTCACAGCATCCTCGAAGTATGCGAGATAGGTCGTCACCTCCTCACCTTCGTAGGTGGACGTGACACTCACGGAGGAATACAGGTTGACATTCTTGGGCAACGTCCCCTTTATGATCACACCGGGGACTGAGCCGGATGTCTTCGGATAGTCCTTCTGTTCGATGAAGTTGTTCGTGGAACCCTTCACATACCCCATCCTGATGTCGATGGATGTGACGGAATCACCCACTTTGATTTTATCAGCATCTATGACGATGGTCGGCATCTCTCCCTTCATATCGGTCCATGATTCCATGCTCACGCAGATGAAATTCGAGTTGAATGTACCGCCGTTGACGCTGATCGTGCCTGCGGTGTCGTTGATATCCTTATCGCCCCTAGTAAATGCCTGTGTGATGGCGGTAATCTGACCGTTGAATGTACCACCGTTGATGATCACATTCCCCCAGGCTTGAACCGCTTGAGTTGCGGTGAACGTTCCGCTGTTGATTTCGATGCGACCGCGCTGTTCTGTCACGACATCTCCACCCTCTTTATCGAAGTCATCCTGCTTGACGGCGATCCTTGTCCCATTTTCGGTGGTATCGGTGGCCAATACGTTGATGTCGGATATTATCAGGATCCCTTGTCCGAAGTTCTTTATTATGGTGTATCCGCTCAGACCGTTCACGATCCCGCCGGGTTCTTCCGTACTGTCCTTTATCACGAGTGTACCCATGTTGTTGATGGTCTTCTTAGCGGAGGAGTATATCCATTTGCCATTGAAATCCAATGTCAACACCTGTGTCTCATCGACCGTGATGGATCTGTCGTCCGGATCGCTGGCAGTCCCGATGTTGTCATATAGTTTCAGATAGGCACCATAGGTTGCATATTTGGCGGCATTGAAGATATCCATGAATGAGCCGCCGTGGACGTATATCTTTATCCTACTCGTATCCTCACTGCCTGTGTAGACCTTTCCGATGGTGCCTAGGAACGTTCCTGTGTCGATGGTGATGTTACCTATCTCTCCTTTAGCACCATCCTCCACCCAGACGCAGATGTCACCATCGATCGTTCCCGTGAAGGTCTTGTCGAATGTGATGTAGGAGTCTCCATGATCTCCGAACATATCGTTGACGATCGCATCCCTGCCTTTTCCCATGAGGATATCGGTCTTACCGGTGATCGTCAATGTGTCCTCGCAACTGGTTATCCCTCTCTCAATCTGTGATGCAGTGAGATCGATCGTTACATCATTGAACGTGAGACCATTATAGTTCATACAGAAGAGTGTGATCGATGTAGCCTTGGAACTTACGACAAGCTTACCTATCCTACCGTCGGCATCCGAACCGTCGATGGATACAAAACATTTCTTTCCACCGTTCAGATGCAACGCCTGATTAACAGTACCTGTGGAACCGACCGCTCCACCGGTGAACTCATATTTATGTCCGTTCAGTCTCAATATAATCGTGTAATTGAACTCAGACCCGTCAGGGATCTGAAGACCGTTACCGAAGGAATCTGCAATAAGATCGATGATCGTGTTATCATTCCTCTTTAGGGCCTCATTCCAAGCGGCCTCCAAGGATGTGAATCCATCATCGCCGATCTTGGCCACGACACCATCTCCGGCATCCGCTTCGGTGTCATACGTGGCGATGAGGGCGATAGCGATAACCATAGAAACAGCGATCAACGCCAGCAACATCCTTTCCTTACGATCCATTTGATTGTCCTCCTCGATCGATGATATCTAGGTCGTCACGACCTCATCTTGGATTGAGGTTAGACATCCTGTCTATAAGTTCATTCGGGCTATCGTTTCGATAAAACCATCCGATGGTCGCTTGGAGTATATGTGTAAAAGTATGGTAGCTGCCCCCGGAGGGGCCGGTAAAGGTATTCAATCCAATTCGACCAGAACGAGGTTGTCGAATTCGGGACAGTCGACCTTGCCAAGGTTATTCACGACGGTCTTCTTCGTCCCTTTCTTAAGTCCGATCGGGTGGCAGTACTCATAGTTCTCGCAACCGAGCCTACCGCAGTCGATCTCGTCGTATGTGATCACGCTTCCGTCGATGGCATATTTCTTCGGGATCAGAGCCTTCGTCGGGACCTTCGCCACTTCCACGACCCTGACCTTCTCTTCGATCAGTTCACAGTCGTGTTCGGTGTCCCTGAGCTTCACGACTTCGTACTTGTGCCCGGGTTCCAGATTGAAGCATACTCCCTTCAGTCTGCAGTCCCTGCATTCGGTCAGAGGGCCGATGTAGTAGAATCTGTTCCCAATCTGTGCCTGTTCCTTTCCAATCAATGTGATCAATACCATCGTTCTACCTTCAGATTACCATGGTGGTCCTGGCGACCACCTCAGCCACCTCGCGATCGAGTCCGTTGTCCCCGAGGATCGTGAATCTGTCCTTCCTTATGTTGCGTGCTTCCACGAGAGCGTCGATGATGTCCTCATCCTTCAGTCCCAGGTCGCTCGCGCAGATCGGTGCGCCGATATCCTTCAGCGCGTTCCTGATCCTCATCCAATCCCCGCCGTGGAGATACATCATCATTATCGAACCCACTCCACACTGTTCCCCGTGCATCGCACGTCCGGGATGGAGTATGTCCAACGCATGCGAGAACATGTGCTCCGCACCGCTCGTGGGTCTCGAACTGCCGGCAACGGCCATCGACACTCCCGATATGATTATCGGGTTCAATGCTATATGTACGCTCTCTTCGAGACCGGGTTTGATGAGCTTGGAATTGTCTATTATGGTGTTGGCGGACATCTCTGCTAATGCATAGGCGGATTTGCTGAAGGGTTCGTTCTTTATCCTTCTGGCGAAGTCCCAATCCTTCAATGCCGTTATGTTGGAGATGACATCCGCACATCCCGATACGAGGTATCTGTACGGTGATTTGAAGATGATGGCGGAATCGGCGAGTATCCCCATGGGTACGACTGCATCCACGGATTTCGGACCCATATCCGATTTCAACGATGCCCTTCCCGATGCTATGCCGTCGTGTGCGACGGATGTAGGGATGCTTATGAACGGGACCCTCATCTGTTTGGCGGCCATCTTGGCTATATCGATCTTGCTCCCGCCTCCGACGGCGAGGATGAATCTGGAACGTGTCTCCTTACCGGCTTTCACGCAATCCTCGACATTGGCAAGCGTCGCATTGCCCGTCATATGCACGTTGATGTCATATCCCGCATCCTCCATGTAGTCCTCTACGGTCCTTCCTGCGGCCTTGTATGTCTTATCTCCCGTGATGATCATCCCGTTCTTCGCGAAGTCGAACTGTTCGCACATGTTGGAGATCTCAGGGAGGGTGTCGTGCCCCACGATGACGTTCCTTGGGAAGGTCATCGATCTGAACTTTGGAAAACCACTATCATTCGACATAGGACAACACTTCCGATTGCCTCCATCAACGGTTGCCAAGTATTAAAACTGTTCACAGCAATCTGTCACATGATGAAAGCTGCCATCATTATCGGGAGTGCGAGAGAGGACGGCAACACCGAGGCCCAGTGCCGTGCGGTGATGGATGCCCTCGAGGAGAACGGTATAGATGTAGATGTCATAAGGCCTGCGAAGATGGACATACATCATTGCACTGGCTGTAACAGATGCATGGACACGGATTCGTGCTACATGCAGGACGACATGCAGGTCATCTACGATGCATTCGACGATTCCGATCTCTTCATCCTGGCGACCCCTGTATATTTTTCCGGACCGTCGTCGATAATGAAACAGGTCATAGACAGGTTCCAATGCAGATGGCAATCGGTGGATGAGCCATACTCCGACAGGTATGTCGCCCTTCTGTGCAACGGTGGTTCTAGGAACCCCAGGTTCGAGAACATAATCTCCATCGCGAGGGCGTTCGCCTTCGGTACCAAATGCATGTGGGCCGGGGAGATGTTGGTCGAGGGTACCGACAGCGACGAATCCAAATGTTTCAAGGATTCCTATAAATTCGGATTGCATCTGGTGGATGTGCTCAAGGATCTGGAGTGATCAGGTACAGATCATCCCTCATCCTGAGGTATTCGAACACGCTCGGGTGGAACCTCTCAGAATATGGTATCACGTTACCGTAGGTGGAGATTCCCTTCCAATCCTCGAACGATAATGATCCATCTGTATCGAGCACTGCAATATCGATATACCCTATCTCGCGCAGACCGTCGATGACATCCCCTATGGGTGCCTCGTGGTCACCGCATTGCACCTTACCTTCGGATAGGAAGAGTGTCGGTATCGCTGAATCCGATACGGAGAGGATATCGTACAGATCGTCCTCGTACTCCACCATGTGGTACGGCATCAGTATCTTATCGGTATCGGAGTTGAACGCATCTATCACATCATCGGCGTTGCGGATGCATGTCATCATCCATGTGCTCACACCCCTCATCCTCCAACGTTTGAGGATGGGTGGGTTGATGGTATCGTTCTGCAGTCCCTTGACATCCACTATCAGTACGGGCGAGCCGTAGGGTACGCGGGGGATGATGCGCTGTCTCGTGCGTATCACGCCTTTCTGTATGATGTCGCATCCGTCGAACCCTATATCGGCGAAGAGTATGTCCTCCTCCCCATCCGTCGTCAGAGGTATCATCGGGATATGCATACGATCACATCTCTACCTGGAACTCGAGACTCTCGAGATAATCCTTCACCTTCTCGGAATCATCTATCGCATCGGGTGTGAGGCTGCACAATATGGTCCCGGAGAGATCGTTCACTCCCATGGACTTCAACGTCTTCGTCAATCTTGACAACACTCCCCCGTACGTCATGTAACCATCGGGTGCACCGCATGTCAGGAGGACGGATGCCTTCTTCACATCTCCGAAGTTCACAAATCTCTGACCGTCCTTCTCGATCACCATCGCGTAGAACCTGTCTATGAAGGTCTTCATCTGACCCGTCTCCGCACCATAGTATATCGGGGAACAGAGGATCAGCATGTCGGATGATCTGATCTTATCATAGAGCGGGATCATATCGTCCTTCTGTACACATCTGCCTGTCCTCTTGCAGCATTCGCATGCCTGACATCCTCTGATATCGAGGTCGTTGAGGACCACCGTCTCCGATTCGTATCCGTATCCCTTCATACGTTCCGCTATGACCTTGGCGATCGTGGCATCGACGCCTTCCTTCCTCGGACTGCCGTTGATTATGAGGAGTCTGCTCATGTCCCGTCGAATATCGTTCAACGATTTATCAACTACCAATAAATATCAGGAACAAGATGTATTAACGGTGTTTACAGATGGAGCAGAAGAGATACTATGTCTGTCCTGTTTGCGGGAATATCATCGGATCGGAATATGCGACCAAGGCACAGGTCATGTGCTGCGGACAAGAGATGAAGATGCTCGAACCCAAGACCGCCGACTTCGCCACGGAGAAGCATGTACCGTACATCGAGAGGGTGGAAGGCGGTGTAGTTGTGAAGGTGGGTAAGGAGACCGCACATCCCATGGAACCGGAGCACTATATCGTATTCATCGAGATCCTTGCGGACGGCGTATATATGAAGAGGTATCTCCGCCCGGGTGACAGACCCGAGGCATTCTTCAGAACGGATGCCAAGGACATCGTCGCATGGGAGATGTGCAACAAGCACTACCTGTGGAAATCGTGAAAAGTGATCCCGATGTTGGAATTGGAACTCAGATTGAGGTATGACGACGAGAGGACTGCAGAGTCCGTCATGAGAGCGGTGGAACCCGATAACGAGGGTTATGTCGATTCGGAGTTGGACGGTAAGAACATCGTCTTCAGGATGAAGGCGGAGGATGCCGGCAGTATGAGGAACACTGCCGACGACCTCCTGGTCTGCATCAAGATCGCCGAGGAAGCATCAGGAATCGTCGCTTCCGCTGCGGACCTTGATGGCGATACCTTTCTTGAATGATCTTATCTCGTCGTAGGTGAGGACGGCACGTCCCGTAGCGAGGAAGTTGTCGTCCTTATCCACGATGATGATCTCCTCCATCGGCCTTATCTCGGGATCCATGTCCGTCACGAACTGACAGAACATGTTCCTGCCGTTGGATACGAACGGGATGGCATCATCCATCGAGATGCATCTCATCCTGGGCGAAGGGAGGATCTTAAGGAGTCTCTGTGCGCCTTCCGGTCTCAATGTGTAGAGTCCGTCGGGTGCCCTGAGCGAGAGCACGTGCTCCCCGTCGGAGATGACGTTCCTTATCTTACCAGTCTTCCTGCTCTTGATCAGTTCTATCTCTCCTTTGAAGAGAGCTTCGGCGGATTCCTTGCCGAACTGATATGCAGCGGTCGCTTTCGCTCTGAGGAGGTCGGCATCGTATTCGATCTCGCCCGCCTCGATGTCCTTCTGCTCCCTGACATCGATGAATCCCATCCTCTTGACGAATTCCTCGGTCATCCTCTCCACTTCCTCCTCGGTCTCCCTGTCCCATATCTCGGGGAACAGCGATTGCGCCAGAGGATACACCTCATCCAACTCCGCAGGTACGGGGCCGAAGGGTGATTTCACGATCGGGGTGTATCCCGCTTTCCTTACCCTGTTGAAGTCGGAGACGTAGTGCCTGCTGTACGGTTTGGGCGAATCCTCGAATATCGCCGCCTTGTCCGTCGGGGGAACGTAGTTCTCCAGGAGTTTCCTGTAATATCTGAGGAAGATCGGTCTCGCTCTCGATTCCGATCCGGTGTAGAACAGTGCGGCATCACGGCTGATGGGTTCCGTCCTCTCCAGGAATGCCTGATGTTCCTTGAGTCTCCTGAGTCCGTTGAGGAGTTCCGGATGTGCCCTGCATCTCATCTCGGCGAGATCCCACAGCCTTCCCTCCTTGAGGTATCTCTTCACGAGTGCGAGCTCGCTCGTGATCTGATAGAGGTTGTGGCGTGCGATGAGCCTCTCCCTGTCGGATTTGGCCATCTTCTTGATCTCATCGAGGGTGTGCCCTCTGCATGCGGGACAGTTGCAGTCGAGGGACTGCATATCGGCGATACGGTACGTACCGTCGATGAACATGAATCTGTCATCCCTTGCGAACTTGGCGTAGGATGCGGAGTCGAAGAGATCGCAACCGAGGAGCGTGGCGAATGCGAGGATCATCGGGTGTCCCGCACCGAAGAGGTGGACGGGGCGGTTGGGATTCAATCCCTTCTTGGAGGAGATGATGACATCCACCAATTCCGTGTACCTGTATTGCTCCATCAGTGGGACGACACCACCGATAGGATGTACATCTATGTCCATATCCGCCATCTTCCTGGCACAGTCCTCTCTGAGGTCCTGGTAGACGGATCCCTGGACGACACCGTTGATCATCATGTCGCCTTTGATGTCGCATGCGTGCTTCGTCCTCTTGAGCGTCTCCGTGATGGATTCCGCGGTCTCGTCCTTGGTCCAGAACGGTTCCGTGAATATGTCGAGGACGGTACCGATATCCGTACCGATGCTCTTCTGGAATTCGACCATCTCGTCGTTGGTGACCTCCACCTCTCCGTACATATGGCTCTGGAAGGTACCGGAGTCGGTCATGATCACACCGGGGAAGTCGAGCATCTTGTGGAGGCCCTCGGCCTGTGCCCTCTCCTTGAGTGCGGGGTTGTTCTTGATGATGTATGAGTTCGTGATGAGTGCCCTGAATCCGAACTCGTCATAGAGTTCCCTGGGCGTGACGGTGAATATCTTTGGATTCACCACGGGTAGAAGTGCAGGTGTCTCGAGTACGATGCCTGATTTGGTCTCGAATCTACCTAATCTGGCGAGTCCGTCCCTCTTTGTAATTTCGAACATCGGGGAACGGTAGTCATCCCCCATATTAAATAAGGACGGTGGGCGCGATTTGTAAGAAATATTGTGCCAGACCGACAGAAGGGTGATGCGGGGACGGATCCCCGATCACATTATCCTTCCGGCCTCCATGTCGGCGTACACCTTGGCAATGGCGTTCTTCATCAGTGTATCGGATATGTCCTCGATATGGTTCTCGTCCCAATCCATCTCCGAACGTCCGATGTTCTTGATGAAATTGGATGGGGAATCGCATCCGCAGGTATCCTCGTTGGGATCGAGCATCACGAGCTGTAGACCATCGAGGATCTGACTGACCGTCCTTCCGTTGATCAGGACGGTGTTCCTCACGATATCGTCCATCTTGGTCATCTTGAAACCGACGGATATGTCGGCCATCTGCATCTCGAGGACGAGGCTTCTGATGTAATCCTCCATCTCCTTGACGGACTTGCGTCTGATGTCCGCATCCGACGGTGGCTCGGCGGAGTACCTGTATTCGATATCTAACATCGCCATGGTATCGACCCGGGATTCATTCGGATTCGTTCTTGAATCCTTTCCTTTCTTCTTTGCCCTTGCCCTTGATGTCGGTGATCTCGCCCTCGTATTCCGCGATCTTCACCTTCGATGCGTTGATATCTGCGATGGCGGCATCGATCTTGACCTGTGCGTTGGGGTCGGTACCGTTGACCGAGGCGTAGTAGCACTCTCCGATGATCCTGAAGCTCTTGTCGATCTTCGTTCTCTCGTCATTGATCTTACTCTTGGTCTTCGTGACATCCACGCCCTCTCCGAGCTTGCTGTCGACGCTCTTAGCTACGATCTTCGCATTGTTGATTGCTTTGCCGATGAGACCCATGTTATCGTATCGGTGATTACATTGGGATAATTCAAATTTACCTTTCATCGGAGGGTCCGGAGATCATATCCCATGACCTGAACAGGATTTTATACAACGTCCCTGATTGATGTGCATGGCTCTGTTCCTCAAATCGAAGGCCGACGAAGAATACAAGATGGTCATCGTCATGAGATCCGATCTCAAGATGTCGAAGGGCAAGATCGCCGCTCAGGCGGCACATGCGGCCGTCAATTGTGCATTCGCCGCCAAGAAGAAGGATCCGAAAGGATTCGACAAGTGGTATTCCGAGGGTCAGAAGAAGGTCGTTCTGAAAGTGGATTCTCTGGAGAGGTTGTACGAGATCAAAGCTGTCGTTGATGCGAACTCGATCAACAACTCGATCATAACCGATGCAGGTAGGACTGAGATCGCACCCGGTTCCGTCACATGTATCGGGATCGGTCCGAGTACTGATGCCATACTCGACAAGATAACCGGCGAACTCCCGATGCTGTGATCATCCCTTCACGATATCGAGATACGTATCGATGAATTGGGATACGAGCATCCTCCTCGTATCCTCCAACGATGGTCTCTCCTCGGGAGGGCACACTATGATGTCCTCTGTGGTGTATAGTGCGCATCTCAACGCGAACGATGCGCTCTCGCGCCTATCCGACATGGTCTTCGACAATCCTATCATTTCGTTCTCGTCCATGCTCCTGGTCGCAGATGTCAATCCGCCCAACAGTTCTATGTAGAGCGTCCTGTGCTCATCGGCCACCTTCCACAGTATCGTCTTCGTCTCGATGGATTCGTTCAGGACCTTGGATATCGAACAGATGTCCGACATCGTGTTCATCAACGCCTCGCATTTGTTCTGGAGGTCGGGACAGTAGTCAGTGACGATCAGCGAGTGGTAGGATATCCTGTTGATGCCGAGCACATAGTTGATCAACGATTCGGAGTCCCTGAATGATGTCGATCTCTCGGATATCCTTCTGACGATCTCCATCGCGATATCGATGCCTTTCGTCGTCAGCATGTGCAATGACAACTCATCCATACCTTCGGTGGAGAATCCGTCGAGTCCGCTCTCGATGCATTCGAAGTAGAAGTCCGTGAGCTCCGATACGATCCTGTCGCAATCCTCTATCGATAATTCGGAGATATCGAATGCCTCGTTCCATTGCCTAATGGCACCTGCCACATCGCATTTGTACAGGGTCTCAAGACCGGATTCGAACAGTCTCTTTGCATCATCGGACATGTCCGCGGTGAATTGTTACACCGATATAATCCTAATGAGCCGTGACATCGCGGGATTGTTTGGCTTCGGATACGAGCTTCCTCAGTTCCCTTGCGGCCTTGGGGATATCGGGTTGGGAGACGACTGCGGAGATGACAGCTATGCCTTCGGCACCGTTCATGACTATCGATTGGGCATTATCCTTGTTTATGCCGCCGATCGCTATCGCAGGTATCGATACCGCATCGGAGATCGCCCTCATCATAGCCAATCCGTGTCCGTGTCCCGCATCATCCTTCGATGTGGTGTCGAAGATGGGGCTGAGTGCGACATATGTCGCACCTCCCTTCTCCGCTTCCACAGCCTCATCAACATTCCCTACGGATACGCCGATGATGAAGTCCGACGGTACGCGTTTCCTTATGGATGAAACGGATTCGTCGCTCTGACCCACATGGACACCGTCCGCACCCGATTCCAGAGCGATCTCCACATCATCGTTCACGATGAAGCATCCCCCATATCCTTTCGATATGGCGGAGATCTCCTTCGCCCATGTCAGGAATTCGGGATCATCATCCTTCACGCGCAGTTGAACGATATCGGCACCGCCCTCGTAGCTCCTGCGTGCGACCTCGACATGGGATAATCCGTTGGAGAGGGTGTCGTCGGTGACGACGTACAGGTCGTAGTTCATGCCTTACCGACCTTCGCTCTCGAATCCACCGCATCGGGTGTGAGCGAATAGATGGAATCCAAGAGGTTCACCTTGTATGAACCGGGTCCCTTCGAATCATCCGCAAGCTCTCCGGCGACGGTGAACGCAGTGATCGCCGCTGACACGGATTCCACGGAGACGCCGTTGGCACCGACGTAGCACCCGATCACGGACGAGAGCATGCAACCCGTACCGGAGACCATGTCCATCATCGGGATACCGTTGCTCAACGCATATGTGGTCTTGCCATCGGAGACGTAATCCGTCTCACCGGACATGGCGACGATGACACCGAGCCTCTTGGCCAATTCGATACAATCGGAGGCCTCCGACGAAGCATCGGAATCCACCCCTCTGACCTTACCCTTCTGACCGAGGAGCGATGCGATCTCTCCCGCGTTACCTTTGATGACACTCACCTTAACATTTCTCATGATGCCCTCGGCCGCCCTGGACCTGAATCCTGTCGCACCCGCACCAACGGGATCGAGGATGACGGGTATGTTGCAATCGTTGGCGACCTTACCTGCGGAGACCATCATCTCCAACGTATCGTCGTTGACGGTACCTATGTTCAATACCAATGCGGAGGCCATACCGACCATCTCGATGGCATCCGCCAAAGAATCGGTCATGACGGGTGCACCGCCTGCACAGATCGTGATGTTCGCACAATCGTTGATCGTGACGTTGTTCGTTATCTGACAAACGAGCGGTTTCTTCTCTCTGACGTTCTTCAGCATGTCTCCTGCGGTAGTCATGATGACTTGTATCCTGTTTTTTGGTTTAAATTTGACCACGATACTCCATAACCATCCGTAATGAACGGTATGGGGATGTGCCCGCAGTGGATAATATTAATACAACGTCACGGATAGTCCGTACCGATCAAGAACCCGTTTGTAAAGGGATGATTTTAAATGAAGGCATTGTACAACGACGGAAGCGTCAAAGAGACAGAGGATGAACTCCCGGTCCTGAGGCACACAGCATCACACATCTTGGCACAGGCTGTCCTCAGATTGTACCCGGGCACGAAACTCGCCATCGGTCCTGCGATCGATGACGGATTCTACTATGATTTCGACAAGGAAGGAGGATTCACTCCCGAGGACCTCGAGAAGATCGAGGCGGAGATGAAGAAGATCATCAAGGAGAATCTCAAGATCGAGACATACACGCTTCCCAGGGCAGAGGCCATCGAATACATGAAGGGAAGGGGAGAGATCTACAAGGTCGAACTGATCGAGGACCTTCCAGAGGATGCGCCCATCAGTTTCTACAAGCAGGGCGAGTTCGTGGACCTCTGTGCAGGTCCCCACGCACTGTACACGAAGGCGGTCAAGGCATACAAGTTGACATCGATCGCAGGAGCATACTGGCGCGGAAGCGAGAAGAACAAGATGCTCACACGTGTCTACGGTACGGCGTTCAAGGAGAAGGAGGAGTTGGAACAGTACCTCAAGATGTTGGAGGAGGTCAAGAAGAGGGACCACAGGAGACTCGGAAAGGAGTTGGGCCTCTTCATGCTCCTCGACGAGGGTCCGGGATTCCCGTTCTTCCTCCCCAAGGGTATGACACTCAAGAACACGCTCATCGAGTACTGGAGACAGATCCACCAGAGGGAGAATTATCTCGAGGTGTCCACACCGCTCATCATGAGGAAGCAGCTGTGGGAGCAGTCCGGTCACTGGGATCACTACAAGGACAACATGTACACGACGAAGATCGAGGACGAGGAGTTCTGCATCAAGCCCATGAACTGCCCCGGCGGTGTGTTGGTGTACAAGAGTGAACCGCACTCGTACAAGGACCTCCCTCTCAAGATCGGAGAGTTGGGTATCGTCCACAGGCACGAGCGTTCGGGTACGCTCCACGGTCTCATGCGTGTCAGATGCTTCACACAGGATGATGCGCACATCTTCATGACGAGGGACCAGATCACAGAGGAGATCGAGGGCGTCGTCAGACTCATCGATGAAGTATATTCCTTATTCGGATTCAAGTATCATGTGGAGCTCTCCACACGTCCCGAGGATTCCATGGGATCGGACGAGGATTGGGAGGCTGCGACGGAGGGTCTGAAGAAGGCACTCGACGACATGAAGTTGCCCTACGTCATCAACGAGGGCGACGGAGCGTTCTACGGTCCGAAGATCGACTTCCACCTCGAGGATTCGTTGGGAAGGACATGGCAGTGCGGAACGATCCAGCTCGACTTCCAGATGCCTCAGAGGTTCGATATCCACTACATCGGAACGGACGGAGAGAAGCACAGGCCGATCATGATCCACCGTGTGGTCTTCGGTTCCATCGAGAGGTTCATCGGTATCCTGATCGAGCATTACGCAGGTAAGTTCCCCGCATGGCTGGCACCTGTACAGGTCAAGGTCCTCTCCGTCTCGGAGAAGTCACGCCCCTACGCCAACAAGGTCCTTGCCGAGCTCAAATCCAAGGGCATAAGATGCGAGGTCGACAACAGGGACGAGAAGATCGGATACAAGATCCGTGAGGCCCAGTTGGAGAAGGTCCCGTACATGCTCGTCCTCGGAGAGAAGGAGAGCGAGGACGGTACCGTCGTCGCCGTCAGGAGCAGGGACAAGGGTGACCTCGGTTCCGTGAAGACGGAGACGTTCGTCTCGGATCTCCTTCAGGAGATCTCATCCAAACAGTGAGGGTGGTCGATGCAGGGATGCATCGACCGGAACCCCTTCCTTTTCACATTTCTGCTTCGCCCGTACTATAATACGCGCGGGCATTATCTTTATATAAAGTCCTGTCATAGACCGCCCCAGTTATTATGTCCGATAAATCGAAGAAGTCGAAGGAGACGGAAATCGTCGACGATCTACCCATTGAAGAGGAGTCGTTCGATGCCGCATCCGTCAACGAGGACATCAAATCCGATAAGGATAAGAAATCCGAGGATGGGAAGAAGAAGGTAAGGATGGGCCTCAAGAAGAAGGACCGCGACCCGATTCTCCACATCAGCGCGATCGTCCTCGCAGTTGCATGTATAATCGTCATCGCCAACACGGTCTACGACATCACACTCGCAGACCACTCCGATCCGCCGATCGAGTATGGCGACAAGGTGATCGTTGATTACATCGGTTGCTACCAGCAATTCTATGATGCAGAGAACCTCAAGAACGGTGCGATTGTCTTCGATACTTCACTTTCGAGCATAAAGGATTCGGATATAACGAAGAGCTATGAGTACAACCCCTCATACAGCCAACTCACCGTCGAGATCGGTAAGAACACCTATCTCCAGGCATTCGAAGAGGCTTTGATAGGTCACGTCCCCGGAGATGTCGTCAAGGTATGCATCCCCAACGGATACGGCGAGGCACAGTTGTACGACTTCACGGAGAAGGCGGAGAAGACAGTCATCAGCATGACCTGTGTGCTCACAACGACCGAGTTCAAGTCACTCTTCGGTTTCGATGCACCCGATGCGAACACCGGTCTCATCACCTTGAAGGCCCACACCGAGATCAAGGATGATGACGATGCGAAATATTCGCCCTTCGGATTCCCCGCACAGATCATGACGAACACCGACGGTACGGTGTCCGTGATGTACATGCCCGTCGCAGGCGAGACATACATCATGAGCGAGGATGTCTCCGTCAAGGTCAACTCCGTCGAGAACGGCGCGGCGAACATCTCATACGTGTTCAACGAGGACTCCAAGAGGGACTTCGTTAAGGTCATCCTCGAGGACAACAAAGCCGTCTACGTCTACCCCGACACGTTGAAGTACAAGACAACTGACGAGAAGACAGGCGAAGACCTCTACTTCACGATCACCATCGTGAAGTACGCTTGAAAACAGATTATGTTGGGGGATGTCTCCCCCATCATCTTTTTTAAAAAAAATCAATTAAAATCGGATGTTCAAACGAACAGTTCGAGCTTACCGTACAGATCCTTCGGATCCTTACCAAGTAATCTGAGGTAGTTCTTCTTACCGGATTCCTTGTCCACGAACACATCGGGTACGTAACCGATGTCCTTTATCATGGCGGTCGTGATCTCACCGAGGCGGAGGTCCTTGTATCTCTTACGGTCGAGTCTGACGATATCGAGACCGACCTCCTCCATCACCTCATAGAGTTCCTCCGTATACTCGAAGTTGATCGTCGCCCTCATCTCCGGATCGAATCTCATTACCGAGAGCAACATGTACGATGCATGTTCCGCCGAACCGTATTTGGCCTTACCGCATTTCCTGAGGCTGCCGTTCTTGAACACGATCCTGTTCTCGATCGCGGCGATGTCCTCCGGACCTGCCGCATTGGGCATGGAGTATGCGATGTTCAGACCGGATGCGGGCACCCAATCCTGCGGGATCATGTCCACGATCCTGTCTGCCAGCTTATCGATCTCATCGAGTATGTGGAATCTGACGGAATCGTCCTGCATCTTGACCATCGGGTTGACGACCTTGTCACCCTTTCCGATGACATACATCGATGCGATCGATTCCTGTATGAGTTCCCTTGATTTGATGACGGAATTGACGATGTCGAGTCCCTTGGCCATATGGGCCGTGATGTACGACGAGAGTGTGCATCCCCCGCCGTGACCTGCCCTCTCGAGACGGGGATATTCCATCCTCGTGATCTCTGATGAGAGGTAGAAGTAATCGACGACGTTCTTGCCCGTCATGTGACCTCCCTTGAGAAGGACGGAAGATCCCTCCTTCCCGATGAGCTCGCATGCCAATGTGGCATCGTCCTCGGTCCTGATGGGCATCTTAGCAAGCACCTCGGCCTCATGTCTGTTAGGTGTGATCAGTTCGCACAACGGCATGAGCTTCCTCTTGATCGCTCTTCCGAGATCGTTCGTTGCGAGTGAATCTCCCACACCGGCGACCATCACGGGGTCGATGATGAGAGGCATATCGTGATCCTCGAGTACGTCGGCGACCGCTTCGACTATGTCGGCGCTGTAGAGCATACCCGTCTTTATCGCTTTGATGTCCACGTCCTTCAATACAGCTTCCAGCTGATCGATGACCATGTCGACGGGCATGGGGTAGATGCGTTCGACGGCGGTAGTGTTCTGTGCCGTCACAGCTGTGATGACAGCGCAAGCATGGATGCCGATCGAGCCCATGGCCTTGATGTCCGCTTCGATTCCGGCACCACCTATCGAGTCAGAACCTGCGATTGTAAGTGCACATCTCATGATTCAGCCTATAATGAGTCCTTATATAAAGGATATGAAAGCCAGTTCATCACTCCGCCCCGGCTCAGTCCGATGCTCGGAACGAATAGATAAATACGGGCTGAATGATAGGGCAACCGATGAAAGCTCACAGCTACCACTTCATTCTCAAAGGAAAGGCTTCGTACAAGGACCTGGTGCCTGTTTTCCCGGACATACTCAAGACGGTCCTCGCCGAGAACGATCACTTCCAGAACGATGAGGACGAAGAGAGCAGGGAGATGTTCATCGAGCTCAATATGTTCGATCTCGAACAGGACCGTAAACCCGAGGGATACAACAGGAAAGGTAAGTACAGACTCATCTTCCCTATCGGTTCGATGGAATTCTATCTCGTCTCACTGACCGCCAAGCCCAATGAGGTCAAGCGTGTTGGTGACAGGATCGCAGATATCCTCTCGACGACGAACCTCAAGTTCGAGACATCGAGAGGCGATGACGAGATAGACTGATCATATCAGCACGAACAGTGATGATACGAACAGTGCTATCCCTGTGCACATCAGCACCTTTACGATATCGGTCTTGTCACTAGTCTTTGATATCATATATGCCGATGCTGAGATCATCGACAGTCCGATCAGCGATGAGCATTTGTTCAGTATGTTCATCTGATCGAACGTCTTCGTGAACATCATGGCGGTGAATGCTGCGATCACGATGATCGATGCGATGCATACGATCCTGCAGCGTTCATCCTTCAGTTCCTTCTCGTTCTCGATCTCGACGATCCTGCTTCTGTAGAGTTGGCATTCGGTTCCCATCCTTATCGCCATGTTTACCATTCGCGGAACGGTATATAAGCGGAAGCGGGGGAGGTCACCGATTGATGATCGTGACCAAATATGCATTGGGATAACGGATCCAGATGTACAAGTATTATGATAGAAAGGGTAAGATATCGATCGGACATCATGAACGATGTCCGATGGATGTTCAGTTGAGGAGTTCTTCCCAACAGGCCTCGATGAGATCCGTCTCCTGCCTTACGATATCCTCTCTCGCCATGTATTCCTGTATGGCGATCATGAGCTGATAGTCGGTGGAAGCGGATGATGTGCCCCCGAAGGACGATCTCCTCTCGACACAGTTCCTGACATCGATGAATTGGTACACATCATCCTCGATCAGAGGGGAGAATGTCCTGAACTCATCGATCGAAAGGTCGTCCAATTTCTTCCCGTTGTCGATGCAGTATCTCACGGATGCACCTACGATACCATGTGCCTCCCTGAACGGGACGCCCTTGGTGACGAGATAATCCGCAAGATCCGTAGCGTTGATGAATCCCGATGTGACCTTCGAGAGCATGACGTCCGATCTCACCTTCATGGTGGAGATGACCTTGGACATCATCACGAGACAGGAGTTCAGCGAATCCAACGAATCCATGACCGGTCTCTTGTCCTCTTGGAGGTCCCTGTTGTATGACAACGGCAGTCCTTTGGTCATCATCAACATCGTCACGAGGCTTCCGTTGATCGCTCCGGACCTTCCCCTTATCAGTTCTGCGATATCGGGGTTCTTCTTCTGAGGCATGATGGACGATCCCGTGGTGTACTTGTCGGCCATCTCGATGAATCCGAACTCCTGTGAGGACCAGAGCACCAATTCCTCTGACATGGATGAGAGATGCACAGATGTGAGCGAGGCACAGAATGCCAATTCCGTCACGAAGTCCCTGTCGCTGACGGAATCCATGGAGTTGAACGTCGGACCTTTGAATCCGAGTGCCTTTGCCGTCATCTCCCTGTCGATAGGATATGTCGTACCCGCGAGGGCGGCCGAGCCCAGAGGGCAGAGGTTGAGCCTCTCGAAGGCATCGAGGAAACGCTGTGCGTCACGGGAGAGCTTGAATGCGTGTGCGAGCATGTGCTGGGCCAATGTGACCGGCTGTGCATGCTGCATGTGGGTGAAACCGGGCATTATCGTCTCCCCGTTGTCCTTGGCGATCGTGATGAGCGAATCGATCAACGAATCGATGTTCTTCACGGTCTCCAACGTCACATCCCTGAGATACATCCTGAAATCAGTGGCCACCTGATCGTTCCTGCTCCTTCCCGTGTGCAGCTTACCGCCCGCGGGACCGATGAGGTCGGTCAGTCTGAACTCCACGTTGGTGTGTATGTCCTCCAACGATTCATCGATCCTGAACTGACCGTTCTCCATCTCGGCAGCTATGGTCCTGAGACCTTGGATGATGCTGTCCGCATCCTCAGGGGGGATGATGCCGCATTTCTTGAGCATCCTCACGTGTGCCAATGAACCCATGACATCGTAGAACGAGAGCATGACGTCAACATCCAATGAGGATGTGAACGTCAGCGTGGAATCATCCATCCCATCCTCGAATCTTCCGGACCATAGTGCCTGCTGTGACATGATATCACTTCTTGTGGGCCCTTGCGGTCGTCTTGTTGGGAAGTCCCCAGCAATAGATGAATCCGAGTGCGGACTGGTGGTTGAACTCGTCACCCTTGGCGTATGTAGCGAGTCCCTCGTCGTAGAGCGAGTATTCCGATTTGCGTCCTACGACCATGACACTGCCCTTGTAGAGTTTGAGACGAACCGTACCGGTGACGTACTCCTGCGTCTTCTCGATGAATGCCTGGAGAGATTCCCTGAGCACACCGTACCAGAGACCGTTGTAGATCATCTCGGAGTACCTCTGCTCGACACCTCTCTTGTATTCGAGGACATCCTTCTGGAGTGTGAGGAACTCGAGACCCTTGTGCGCCTTGATCAGTACCGTGGCAGCGGGACATTCGTATGTCTCCCTGCTCTTGATACCTACGAGACGGTCCTCCACGTGATCGATACGTCCGACACCGTTCTTGCATGCGATGGCGTTCAGTGTCTCGATTATCTCGACACCATCCATCTTCTTGCCGTTGACAGCTGTGGGGACTCCCTTCACGAAGTCGATCTCGACGTATTCCGCCTCATCGGGTGCGTTCTTGGGGTTCGTGGTCCATCCCCATGCCTCCTCGGGAGGTTCTGCCCAGGCGTTCTCGATGACACCGCATTCGCAGCTCCTTCCCCAGAGGTTCTCGTCGATCGAGAACGGGTTCTCCTTCTTCACGATGATCTCCACGCCGTTCTCCTTGGCGTAATCGATCTCCTCCTCGCGTGTCATCACCCACTCCCTCATGGGGCCGATGATCTTCATATCGGGATCGAGGGATACGATACCTACATCGAAACGGACCTGATCGTTACCTTTGGCGGTACATCCGTGTGCGATGTACTTCGCTCCTTCCTTCTGTGCGACCTCCACCAATTTCTTGACGATGAGGGGTCTTGCGGTCGCTGTGCTGAGAGGGTACACGTCCTGATACATCGCGTTACCCTTGAGTGTGGGCCAGATGTAGTCCTCGACGAACTCCTTCTTCGCATCGATGAACTCTGCCTTGATCGCACCGTTCCTCAGGGCACGTGCGACGATGTCGTCACTGCTTGGTGGCTGACCGACGTTGATCGCGACTGCGATCACATCAAGGTTGTATTTGTCCTGTAACCATCTGATGGCGACGGATGTGTCGAGACCACCGGAATATGCGAGAACGATCTTCTCTCTCTTATTATCAGTCATACCACAATTACATGTGACCATGTTATCGATCCCTTGGTATCCTAGTTATGGATTTAAATGTATTTGATTGAAATAGAACATCGAATGTCCAAAATTATCACAAATATTCGAATCGAGACATATCTTTCGGAGGGAAATCAGGAACAGGACAATCTTTATGTTGTTCGAGGTCGAAGAATCTTGTCATTTGAAGAACATGTTATGTAGAATTTATACATTAAATGTCGTAAATAGAACATTATCTTTATAGTATGGTTGCCGATAGCAGTCGTAGGTGATGTATTCCATGTTCAAAGTAGGGATAATTGGAGGTACAGGCTATACCGGGGGAGAATTGGCCCGTATACTCTGCACACATCCTGATGTAGAGATGATCTCGATGACATCGCGTCAGAACACAGGTAAGAAGGTCTCGGACATACACCCTTTCCTCAAAGGGTACACCGATATCGATTTCACGGAGACCGTATCCGATGATGCGGATCTCGTGTTCGTGGCGACACCGCATGGTGTGGCGATGAAGGAGGTCCCGAAGTATCTCGAGAAGGGGATCAAATGCATCGATCTCTCCGGGGATTACCGTATGCATGATGTCGATGTGTACGAGAAGTGGTACGGACACGAGCACACGGATACGGAGAACCTTCAGAAGGCCGTATACGGTCTTCCCGAACTGTTCCGTAAGGACATCCGCGGAGCGGACCTCGTCGCCAACCCAGGTTGCTATGCCACAGCAACCATACTCGCCTGCGCACCCATGGTCGCATCGGGATTGATAGAGGAGGATATCGACGTGGATGCCAAGAGCGGCACATCCGGAGCAGGGATGGTCCCGTCAGCACGTACACATCACCCGTATTGCGGAGAATCCGTGATACCGTACAGCATCGGGACGCACCGTCATACACCGGAGATCGAGATGGCGCTCAGGATGTTCTCCGGAAAGGAGGCGGATGTGCTCTTCGTCCCCAACCTCGTACCAATAGTCCGCGGTATACTCTCGTCTTGTTACATGAGACTGAAGGACGATGCCATGGATGTGGATGTCAGGGAAATCTACGAGAAGCAGTATGCGGACGAGAGGTTCGTACATGTGGTGGACGATGCATCGATACGTTCGGTGGTGGCATCGAACCATGTGCAGATCGGTGTCAGATCGATGAAGAACAGGGTCGTGGCGTTCGGTGCGATAGATAACCTCGTCAAGGGTGCATCGGGTCAGGCCGTGCAATCGATGAACCTCATGTTAGGATTGAAAGAGACCTCAGGCTTGGATATGCCGGGATTGGGGGTGTGATCATGGTAGAGATAATAGATGGCGGTGTAACGACACCGCATGGTTTCAAAGCCGCAGGCGTGCACAGCGGAGTGAAGTATCGTTCGCTGGATCTGGGTCTTCTGTATTCGGAGGTCCCCGCCACTGCCTGCGTAGGGTATACGAGCAACAACGTCAAGGCGGCACCCGTCCAGGTGATGATGGCCGAGAACTCACCGAAGCTGTCAGCGGTCGTGGTGAACAGCGGTAACGCGAACGCACTGACGGGACACAGAGGTATCGAGGATGCCATCGCGATGAAGGAATCGGTCGCATCCGAACTGAATCTCGATCCGAAGGAGGTGGGCGTCATGTCCACAGGATTGATAGGACGTTTCATGGACATGCACAAGATCAAATACGGTATCAACAAGGCATCCAAGCAGTTGGATATCGGACGCGAGGCGGACGACCATCTCGCTGAGGCGATAATGACCACGGATACCGTCAAGAAGGAATGTGCGGTACGTGTCCGTCTCTCGGATGGTACATTGGCTTACATCGGAGCGATATCCAAAGGGAGTGGAATGATCGAACCCCACCTCAAGGTGCTCCACGGTACGACACTCAGTCTCGTGACCACCGATGCGAACATATCATTGGCATTCCGCGAGAAGTGGCAGGAGATATTGGACGACAGCATGAACATGGTCTCCGTCGATGGTGATCAATCCACCAACGACACATGCATATTCCTCGCCAACGGACTCGCCGGCGGGGCGTGTGCGGACGAGGATCCCGAATTCATATCCGCATTGCAGTACGTCATGAAGCGCATAGCACGTTCCATCGCGATGGATGGGGAGGGTGCTAGCAAGCTCATCGAGGTGGAGGTGAACGGTGCGGCATCCAAGGAGGATGCGAGGACCGTCGTCAAGGCAGTGATCAACTCACCGTTGGTGAAGACCGCGATATTCGGTTCCGACCCCAACTACGGGCGTATCATGATGGCATTGGGTAAGAGCGGTGCCAAGTTCGATCTCGACAGATGCCGTCTGATCATACAGGGCGGCGAGATGGAGGTCCCGATCCTCGAGGGCGGTGCTCCCGTCTTCCAGGAGGAGCGTTCCGTAGAGGTGGTGAGGATGGCGATGGACAACAAGGAGGTCAAGATCATACTCAATCTCGCCGTCGGTGACTGTTCCGCAACGGGATGGGGATGCGACCTCACATACGATTACGTCCGCATCAACGCGGAATACTCCACATGAGGGTGTCGACATGTCTACTTACCTCTTCAAGATCGGCGGTAACGCCCTCAGCGGGACCAAGGACAGGGAACGCTTCTGCGATTCCGTGCACAGGATGGTGGATTCGGGTTCGAACGTGATCATCGTGCATGGCGGAGGCCCCGAGATCAACAAGGCATTGGAGGTCAGAGGGATACAGCCGAAGAAGGCCAACGGATTCAGGATCACCGACAAGGATACATTGGATGTCGTGAAGGAGACCCTCTCCTCGATAAATGGTAGTCTCGTCCGTTCGATGAAGAAGTCGGGCGTGAAGGCATTGGGCGTACCGGGTTATGTGGTCACACTGAGCAAGAAGAAGGAACCATTGGATGTCGACGGGGAGAAGGTGGACCTGATGTACGTCGGCGACGTCATATCCGTGGATACGGATGCGATCGACGGATTGTTCGACAACGGGATAACGCCCATCGTCTTCCCCATCGGTGTCGATGAGGATGGGAACCATCTGAACATCAATGCCGATTCCATGGCATCGGGCATCGCGGCCGCACTCAAGTGCGACGAGATGGTACAGGTGACGGATGTGCCGGGTATATTGACCGATGTCAAGGATCCGTCGTCGAAGATAGACGAGATGACACTCGCCGATGTGGATGCACTGATCAAGAAAGGCATCATATCGGGCGGGATGATCCCCAAGGTGGAGGCCTGTCGCGAGGCATTGGATGCCGGGGTGGCGAAGGTACGTATGATCAACGGGAAGGATGAGAAGATCACCCTTTCCGATATAATCGACGGTTCGAAGGAAGGGACCGTCATAAAGAAGGAATGATGATGTTTGACAGTATAAAGGAGAAGGGATCGAAGTATCTGTTCCAGAACTACGGACGTATCGATCTCTGTTTCGACCACGGGGAGGGGATGTACCTCTACGATGTCGAGGGGAAGAAGTATCTCGATCTGGTCGCAGGTATCGCCGTGAACTCGATCGGTTACTCACACCCCAAATGGGTGGCGGCAGTCCAGAAGAAGGCCGCAGAGCTCGTGCATGTTTCCAATCTGTATCACGTGAAGGAACAGGGGGATGCCGCGGAAGCGATCGCATCCATAACACCGGAAGGACTCGACCGTACACTGTTCGTGAACAGCGGTGCCGAGGCCAACGAGGGTTCGATGAAGGTCGCCGTGCGTTATACGGGGAAGAAGAAGGTGCTCTCTGCATTGAACTCGTTCCACGGACGTACCGCAGGTGCATTGGGCGCAACGGGACAGACGAAGTATCAGGATACGTTCCAAACACTGATATCAGGTTGTTTCGACTATTTCGATTACGATTCATGTGAATCCATCAAATCTGCTGTCGATGATGAAACGGCAGCTGTGATCGTGGAACCCATCCAGGGAGAGGGCGGTGTGAAGACCGCTTCCGCGGAGTTCTTCAAGACCGTGCGCGACGTGTGTACGGAGAAGGGTGCACTGATGATAGTCGATGAGGTGCAGACAGGTATGGGACGTACCGGGAAGTGGTTCGGTATCGACAACTTCGGTGTCGTACCCGATATCATCTCCCTCGCGAAGGCACTCGGCGGAGGAGTACCCGTGGGTGCAGTCGTCACAACGGATGAGTTCTCATCGGTCATGACTCCGGGTACGCACGGAACGACGTTCGGCGGTACCCCGTTGGTCTGTACAGCGGTATCCGCGACGATAGACATCATGAAGGAAGAGGGTCTTGTTCAGAACTCCTACGAGATGGGGAAGTATCTCAGGGATAACATCTCCAAGATCGATTCCGACGAGATCGTCGATGTCCGTGGTTACGGTCTGATGACAGGTATCGAGATGAAGGAGAAGGCATCCGATCTCCAGAGATATTGTCGTGAAAGAGGTATCCTGATCAACGTCTGTCACGGCAACACGGTACGTCTGATCCCGCCGCTCATAATGGGCAAGGCCGAAGCGGACATATTCATCGATGCATTCAATGAATTCTTAAACTGAGACATCACTGTCTCATTTAACTTTTATTTTCATATTTTTGTCTGATATGGAACAGGTAAAATACTTGTATCTTGATTGAACCCTCATGTCGAAAGGTCCTACGAGGGAGAGTCTAGCTGAGAGAACAAGGATTTACATCGATTCACATCCGAGTGTCAAGGATTGTGTATCGAAAGGACTCGTCAATTACTCCTCACTAGCGAGAGCGATCATGAAGGACCTGGATCTCGATAATCAGGAGGCCGTGATGATCGCCTGCAGGAGATACGCGAGCAAGATGGGCGTATCCACCGATCACGAGATCAGTATCCTCAACATCCTCAAGGACAGCCGTCTCGAGATGAGGACGAAGACATGCATCGTCACTGCCAAGAACGATTGGTCCGTCCTTCACAAGATGGACAACCTGTTCAAGGATCTTTGGAACGAGGATTCCATCATGCAGATCGTGCAATCTGCATCGGCTGTCACGATCATAGCCGATAAGATGCTGAAGGAGCGTATCATCGATACCGTCGGAAGGTTCAACATACTGAAGATAAGGGAGAACCTCGTCGAGATAACGGTGAAATCCCCGGAGAAGATCGTCGAGACGAGCGGTGTCATCGCATATCTGATCACCAACCTCTCCGATGCGGGTATCAACATCGAGGAGACGGTCAGTTGTCATACGGATACCGTGTTCATCGTCGGTGAGTACGATATGATCAATGCATACTCCGTCCTGACCAAATGCATCCAGAGTGCCGAGGAGACGCTGAAGGAGTGAATCCGATGGCATTCGACGGAAGGAAGAACATCGTTGAGATAAGCGATGATGAGAAGACCGTTTACTTCGAAACATGGAAGCCCAAGAAGATCTCCGGGACGAAGATCGGAGGTATCCTCGGATACAGCGAATTCGCCACCCCGTTCAAGGTCGCCTGCGAGATCGCAGGGATATATCCCGGAGATAAGGCGAACAAGTACATCGATGCGGGTAACGTATTGGAACCCGTCCTGAGGAACTACCTCGGTCAGAGGAGCACCAAGATGCTCACGGCACCGTTGAACCTCTCCGAGGGACAGAAGGCCGTTGTGGAACAGCCTGTCGAGGGCGACAAGTGCGGTTACGACCATTTCCACGACAACAAGCTGTTCGGCGGGTTGGTCGACGGATACATAGTAATAGACGGCGAGAGGAAGGCGATACTCGAGATCAAGACCTCGCACGACAGGAGCAAGTGGGAGGACGGTAAGGGTGGATACACCAACGTACCCATGACATACCAACTCCAGGCATCCCTGTACGCGGAATTGGCCGGTCTCGACACCGTCGTGTTCCTGGTAGGTTTCTTGGAGGAGTCGGAGGTCATCCGTCCCAACGCATGGAAGCCGACGGATGAGAACACATTCATAATCGTCATGCCGAAGTTGGACATGAGGCCTTACATGGAACAGGCCGAATCATGGTACAAGGAGTTCATCCTCAACGGATATACGCCGGAATGGTCGGACGAGAAGGATGCGGAACTCCTGAAATACCTCAGGGCGAAGCCCAAGGACAATGGAAGGAGATGATCATTCCATGCCCTTGAGCGGCGTATGCCTCTTGAGGTCGAACCAACATATGGCGTAAATCAACGTCATGAGAAGTATCACGACTGCGATACCGAGGACGAAACCGTCCGAAGGGAACGATGATGCTATCGCCATACCGATGAATGCGAAGAGGTACGTCATGAAGTTGAGCAGTGACGAGACCGCTCCGTTGTCTCCTTTGTGATTGTTCATCAGGATGTTGAATCCGCAACTGCGTGTAACGGTACATGCGGCAGCGTTGGGTGTTATGGAGAGCATGAACCAAACCCATCCGTATTTCGGTAACAGCAGCATCATGACGAAGGATGCTATGGACAATCCGAACAGTATCTTGGAGATGCTCCTGCCGTTCAATCCCGTATGCTTTATTATCTCGGCCAGGACGAGTCCGATCACACATGATACCGCAAGTGCGACGCTGTATCCCGTACGGTCGAGACCGTAGTCGTTGAGGAACACGTATGACGATACGGCGATGAAAGCCAATTGCGAACCGGAACATGTGGTGTTCATGATGGTGAAATCGAAGAAGCTCCTCTCCTTCATCAGTCTGAACACGCATTTGACGGCTTCCGTGACCTTACCTTCCATGCGTTCGACGGGGATATCGCCAGGTATCATCGTACCCAATGCGATACAGAACAGTGCGACGATACCGGGTGCCCAGAACGTCGCCTTCCAATCGATGAAATTGATCAACACCGTACCTATGACCGGTGCGAGGATCGGTCCAAGGATACCGAGGACCGCCACCATCGATAGGATGCCGGACATCTCCCTCCCGCTGAAACAATCCTTCACCAATGCGAATGCGATGGTAATCGCACCGCCTGCACCGATCGCCTCGATCATCCTGAGCGCGATGAACGTCTCCACATTGGGTGAGAGACAGCACAGGAGGCATGATGCGGTGTAGACGATCATCGATGTGATCAGCACCTTCTTCCTACCGTACTTGTCGCTGACCGGCCCAAGCAGCAGGATGCTGATCGTGAATGACAGCATGAACAGGTACAACGACATGTTCATGACGGATTCCGTCGTTCCGAACTCTATGACCATGTCGGGGAGTCCCGACAGGTACATATCGGTGGAGATCGGACCGAATATACTCAACAGCACTATCAGTAATATGAGCAACGGTCTTGACATCTAGGCTCATCTCTTCTCTATCGGGACGTATTCCCTCTCTGCCGAGATGGAGATGTATGCGGGACGAATGATCTTCCCGCCTCCGACGAGCTCCTCGATGCGGTGTGCGCTCCAACCTACGATCCTTGCGATCGCGAATATAGGGGTGAACATCTCTTCGGGTATGCCGAGCATATCGTAGACGAAACCGCTGTACATATCCACGTTCGCACTCACGCCGGTGAATGCATTCTTCCTCTCCGTGATGAGCTCCGGAGCGATCCTGACGATCGTCTGATACAATCTCAGGTCCTTCTCGCGTCCCTTCTCGACCGCCAATCTCTCGGCGAAGGATTTGAGAATCTCCGCCCTGGGGTCGGAGATGGAGTAGATCGCGTGACCCATACCGTAGATCAGACCTGCCTTGTCGAAGGCCCTCTTCTCGAGTATGTCGACGAGGTATCTTCTCACTGCCTCCTCGTCATCAGTATCCTCGACATGCTTCTTGATGTCGGAGATCATCTGAACGACCTTGATGTTGGCCCCACCGTGCTTCGGTCCCTTCAATGAGGATAATGCCGCTGCCATCACAGCGTACGTATCCGATCCCGCGGATGTCACGACACGTGCGGTGAAGGTCGAGTTGTTTCCCCCTCCGTGCTCCATGTGGAGTACAAGAGCGGTATCCAACACCTTGGCCTCCAACTCCGTGAACTTACCGTCCTCCCTCAATGTCATGAGGAGGTTCTCGGCCACCGAGAGCTTCGGATCGGGCCTGTGGATGATGAGGCTGTTGTTCAGATCGTAATAGCTGTATGCCTGATAGCCGTATGTGGCGAGCATGGGCATAACGGAGATGAGATCGATGCATTGCTTCAATACGACATCGATCTCGTTGCTTCCGATGTAATCATCATATGCTCCCAGAGAGAGGACACTCTTCGTCATGGAGTTCATGATGTCCTTGCTGTGGGCCTTGAGGATGACGCCTCTGAGGAATGTCGTAGGGAGTTCCCTGTGGTTCGCTATGATCTCGGTGAACTCCTCGAGTTCCTCCTTGGTAGGGAGTTCGCCGAACAGGAGCAGGTATGCGGCCTCCTCGAACGCGAATCTCCTCTCGCTGTGACCGATGATAAGATCCCTGATATTGAATCCCCTGTATGCGAGACGTCCCTCTATCGGGGTCCTGACCCCATCGATCATCTCGAAACCATCGACCCTCGAAATGTGTGTCAGACCCGTGACGACACCTTTGCCGTCCTTGTCACGGAGTCCTTTCTTGACATCGAACTTCTCGTAGAGTTCCGTCGGCGTATCGTCCTCTTTGGTGCACATAGCAGCCTTTTTTGTGAAATAATCGTCGACCATGTCTATTCTCCCCTATTCTATCAATACCTAATTGGACTATGGTTAAAATAATTAGTGAAAAGCAGGTCGGAAAAATAGTAGAAGATGAGGGGATATACCCCTCGTTGTTTGTTATCAGAAGTCGTCGTCCTCTTCCTTCGCTTTCCAGGAGAGGAGGAGGTTCGTGGCGATACCGACGATCAACGCACATGCGATGGAACCGATGGCGATTGCCTGTCCGTCGTAATCGAACTGGAGCGACAATCCACCGATACCGGTGATGAAGATCGCTGCGACGACATAGAGGTTCCTGGAGTTGTTCAGATCCACTTCCTTGAACATCCTGAGACCTGAGACCGAGATGTATCCGTAGAGTGCGATGGAGATACCACCGACGACACATGACGGGATGGTCGTGAGGAATGCGACGAACGGATAGATGAACGCGACGACGATACAGATGATCGCTGTGAGGAAGATCGTGTAGACGGATGCATTCCTAGAGAGTGCGACACATCCGATGGATTCACCGTATGTGGTGTTCGGACATCCTCCGAAGAACGCACCGACCATCGAACCGACTCCGTCTCCCATGAGCGTGTTCTGGAGTCCAGGGTCCTTGATGAGGTCGTGGTCGATGATCGAACTCAGGTTCTTGTGATCCGCAAGGTGCTCTGCGAACACGACGAATGCGATGGGCACGAAGAGCACGGCCACTGTGATCCAGCTTGCGGCGGATGTCATCAGTGATGTGCCTTCGTCGAATGCACCTAGGAACGTGAGATTGGGGATCCATTTGTCGAAGTTACCGATGTCATCGAATGCGGAATAATCCATGATGACCAATTCGCTGATGTTGCATGCGTTACCGATGACGGTGAGCAGTGCTGCGAAGATGTAACCGAACAGGATACCGATGATGAACGGATACAACCTGATCGATTTCGGTCCCCTGTTGGATGCCAATGCGACGACGATGAATGTCGCGATACCGACGAGGATCGTGACGTACGAGGTGGGTCCGCCCATGTTACCGATGGCGGAACTCGCAAGCGAGAATCCGATCAACGCTACCGTCGGACCGATGATGATCGGGGGCATGTACTTGTCCACCCAATCGGTACCGCATTTCCAGATGATGGCGGCCAACAGCACATAGACGAGACCGGCCATGACGGCACCCATTATGATACCGAAGTATCCGAAGGATACGGCACCTATGAGTGCGGGGATGAATGCGAACGAACTGCCTAGGAACACAGGGCTCTTGAACCTTGTGAACAGAAGGTAGACGATGGTACCGGCACCCGCTCCGACCAATGCGGATGCCTGGTTGAGATATTCGGTTCCCGTCGCCGAGTTGACGAGCACAGGCACGAGGATCGTGGCTGCGATGATCGCTAGGAATTGCTGTATCGCGAAGATGATGTTCTTCTTTAGAGGGGGTTTGTCCCTCACATCATACACTAGTTTTACTCCAGTCATGGTTACACCTTTACTTGGTTCCGAAGATCCTGTCCCCTGCGTCACCGAGACCGGGCAGGATGTAACAGTTCTCGTTCAGTTCCCTGTCCAGTGTCGAGACGTAGATCTCGACGTCAGGGTGGTCCTCGGCCATCTTCGATACCCCTTCGGGTGCCGCTATGATGGACATGAGTTTGATCTTCTTACAGCCATGTTCCTTGAGCATGGTTATGGCCGCCGAAGCACTTCCGCCCGTGGCCAACATGGGGTCGAGGACGACAGTGACCATGTTCTCGATGTTCTGCGGAAGTTTGCAATAATATTCTACGGGTTCGTGGGTCTCCTCGTTGCGGTAAAGACCGATATGACCGACCTTGGCAAGAGGGAACAGATTGAACACACCATCCACCATACCGAGTCCGGCACGTAGGATGGGGACGATCGCGACCGAATCATTCTTGACGATCTCCTGATCGATGAGTTCGAAGGGTGTTTGTATCTTCACGGTCTCCGTAGGTACGTCCTTGAACGCCTCATAGGTCATGAGCGTACCCACTTCCGTGATGAGATCCCTGAAAAGCTTGGTGTTGGTGTTGACATCCCTCAGATAGGCGACCTTATGCCTGATCAGCGGATGGTCCAGAATGTGAACGTTCGGATAATCCTTCATGAATTCCACTACTCTGGAAAACAATCATAGCGTTATGTGATATAATCCTTTACTCACGCCTTTCCCACGACTCCTGTCCCATCATCGGGGCGGTAGGATTCTATTAATATGGGGAGGGGATAGGTCGGGATATGGAGAAGAAGGCATTCTACGCTTCCTTGATCGTCGTGGCCGCCTGTCTTTGGGGTGTCATAGGTATATTCACCAGTGAGCTCGAAGCGGATGGCCTCAGTTCGACCCAGGTCACCGAAGTGAGATGTGCCGTCACGGCGATCGGTCTCCTTGTAGTGATGCTGATACGCGACAGGTCGCTATTCAGGATAGAACCGAAGGATATCATCATATTCGTCATCGTCGCCGCGTTCTTCATGGCATACAACGTCCTCTATTTCGAGGAGATAGCCATCGGTTGTCCGTTGTCCATGGTATCCATCATGCTCTATACCGCACCGTTCTTCGTTCTGATATTATCCGTGTTCATATTCAAAGAGGAACTGACGTTGAACAAGATCATAGCTTTGGGTCTGGCATTCGTCGGTTGTGCATTGGCCGTCGGACTCGTCGGAGGGGACGGAGGGGAACTGAACATGACCGGTTTCTGGATGGGGTTGGGTTCGGGATTCACCTATGCGATGTATACGATACTGAACAAGTTCCTCCTCAAGAAATACGATCCGATGACGCTGACGTTCTACGCATTCGGTATATCCGCACTGTTCCTCCTGCCATTCTCGGATATACTCGGTCTCTTGGATATCGCGGTGAATGTGGAGATGGCCGCCGTATGGATGTTGGGACTCGGTCTCCTGATCACACTCTTGCCGTATTTCCTCTACGGGACGGGACTCAAGGGATTGGATGCAGGTTATGTGTCCGTCCTCGCACTCATCGAACCGATGGTCGCCACCGTTGCGGGATTCGTCATGTACGGACAGTCGCCTACAACGATGAAACTCTGCGGTATCGCACTCGTGATAGTTGGTGTAGCGATCCTCAACCTGAAACTCAAGAGGATCAACGTATCAAAATCAGAGTGATCCTTGGTTCTCCTCGATGATCCTTCTGTAGAGGTCCTCGATCGCTTCCGATGGCGTCAATCCCTTCTGGAGGAGTATCCTCTCGGCCTTCTCCTTCACGATCGGATCTATGCGTGCGTTGATAACGGAACCCCTCTTCAGCGGTACCTTGCCGTATGTGACCTCGTCCCTGATGGATGCGATGTACTCCGCATACATCATGTTGTTCTCCTTGGCGATGCCGCGTATGAGATCGGTCGTGCCGGAACCGTATTGTGATGATTTCTTCGGTCTCTTGGCAAGGAAATCGTATCCGAGATGGATCGCTATCTTCCTCAGGACCTCCTTCCTCGAATCCATGTCCTTCGGCCTCAATACCTCGGGATCGATCCTCTCCACCAGCGATGTCATGCTGATGTCCAGATATGGATAGAACAGTGTCTTGTCGAAATGTTCTGCGATCTTCAGTTCGCAGGGAACGGAGACGTTCAGCAACCTCTCCACGCTCGCCGTCTTCAACACCTCGTAATCCTCAGCACTGGCACCTACGAATTTGGCACATCCCATGAAGTACTCGTCCGCACCCTGTCCGGTGAGGATGATGTCCTCCTTAGCGGTCCTGCAGACACATAGCAGAGGCATCTCGTACGATATGGTGAAGGGATCGGGTTGACCTGCGATCTCGATCATCTCCCTTATCAACCCGTGCATATCGCCTTTGGTGATCTTCGCATGTACCATCGGTACATCCAATCTCTCGGCGAGGTCCTTGGCCATCATCACATCATGTGCGTTCTTCGTACCGCATGAGTACAACGTCACGGAATTGGCATATCTCTTGGCGATCGCCGATACCAGGCCGGAATCCAATCCTCCGGAGCAGGCGACACCGACATCCTTGCCTTCCACCCTGTCCTTGATGAATGTTATCAATGCATCCTCGAGTTCCTGGTATTCGAACATGTTCCGCCGATTGCATCCATATGATTTAAAATCCATCGAATCCAGACCTACAACACCACCCAATGACACCATCCTGTCATGAACGCGGTTATATATCGAGAACAGATAGCGACGGTTCGTGTTAGTAAGGGCCTCATCATTATCGAAATCGTTCGGACCGCTGAAGGTGCTGACCGATGCGACGCTACAGATAGACGAAGGACAGCGTGTCGGACTCGTCGGCAACAACGGTGCCGGAAAGAGTACGCTCCTGAGATTGATACTAGGTGAGGAGAGACCCGATACAGGAGAGATCATCCGCAGGACGGATAAGATCGGTTATATGCAACAGTTCACCGAGCTCTCCGATGATGCCACTCCCCGTGATGTGCTCAGCAGCTGTTACGGATTCGTCGACACCATCAAACGCCGTCAGGCGGAGATCGACGATATCATGATGCAGGGTGGCGATGTGGATTGGAACGCCCTTGCGGAGGAGAGCGCAGAGTTGGATCGTAAGCTGTCCTCATTCGAATCCGAGATCGGTGACAAGCTGCAGGATGTGTTCTCATCGATCAACTTCCCCGTGGAGATCCTGGACAGGAGGATGAGCACGCTCTCCGGAGGTGAGAGGACCAAGGTGATGATCGCCAAACTCGCGGTGCAGATATCCGATTGCGATCTTCTGATAATGGACGAGCCCACGTCACATCTCGATATCACGACCATAGAATGGATGCAGGAGATGATCCTGAGTTCCAAATGTGCGATATTGGTCGTCAGTCACGACAGGTACTTCCTCGATTCCGTGGTCACGAGGGTGATCGAGATCGAGAACGGGAAGACAAGGGAGTACAAGGGGAACTACTCCCAATTCGTGGAGAAGAAGAACGAGGCCATAGAGAGGGCGATGGCCGAGTTCGAGAGATACGAGAATCAGAAGAAGAAACAGGAGGCCATCGCCGAACAGATGTTCCATGACCAACGCAGGTACATGGCATCGTATAAGACGAGGCTGATGCTCATCGACAAGATGGAGAAGAAGGAGAGGCCCGAGGAATCGAAGAAGATCTCCATCAACTTCCAGGCTGCTCAGAAATCCGGTAAGAACGTCATAATCGCCAACGGTATGTCCGTCAGTTATGATGGAAGGACTATCCTGAAGGATATCGATCTCGATATCGAGAAGGGCGACAAGGTAGGTGTCTTCGGGGCCAACGGTGCCGGAAAGAGCACATTGATCAAGGCATTGTTGGGAGAGATCCCGGTATCGGGTGAGCTTTGGGTCGCTCCCGGTGCGAAGATCGGTTACTACTCGCAGAACCATGAGGGATTGGATCTGAATCTCACGGCAGAGGAGCAGATGCTCATGGTCATCGGCAAGGACAGGAAGGCGGAGGCCAGGAACATGCTCTCCCATTTCCTCCTTACGGACGAGAACGTCACGAACAAGATGTCCTCCCTGTCCGGAGGACAGAGGGCTAGGGTGGCATTGTGCATGCTGCTCAACGGTGCGACCAATCTCCTCATCCTTGACGAACCCACCAACTACGTAGATATCGAATCCAAACATATGTTGGAACAGGCGTTGTCGGAGTACGATGGTACGGTGATAACGATCACCCACGACAGATACTTCTTGGATAACGTTTGTGATAAAGTGATCGAGGTATCCGGTAACACCGCGAAGATGTACAACGGCAACTATACCGACCTCAAAGGTAAACCCGTGGTCAAGGCACCCAAGCAGAAAGGTGATTCATATCGTGTGCTCGCACCGTTCACGAATTGGGCTCAGGGTAAGAAGTATGCGAAGGGTGAC
>CAVGUW010000003.1:71221-86041 GCA_963632775.1 Bacteroides salyersiae
GTTTCGAGACGGCCTTGAATCAGGGAAAGCTCAGGAAACAGTGATCCTGATATCATCTCCGATTTGGATGGGATACGACGGATATATCATCCGAACAGCATTGGTTGGATTATACATCCAAAATTTGGGTAAAGGATATATTCATCACAGTCACATACGAACATGCTTCTTCGGATTCATTCCGAGGTCGGTAGGGGATGCACTGATCCCGTGCCGTCAAAGTTCTTACAAACGCTTTACTCCATGGTCGCGTTTATCGCGATCTCGGAGATATCCATCGAATATTCTACGATCCTCTTCACACTGCCGGCGATGAGCTCGTTGGAGACCGCGGTATCCCCGGTGAGTCCCTTGATGCTCTTGGAACGCTTTTCGATGCTCTCTGCGAGTTCCTTCCCCCTCTCGATACAGTCGTTCGCCGATACCATATCCTTCATCTTCCATGTGTGGATTGAATCGGAGAACAATGCTATCGCATCGCGACCCGCTTTGACGATCTCCTTATCGATATCGCTCGTAGTGGGGTCCTTCACGAGGGACACCATGTTCTTGGAAAGTAATACCGCGTGATCGCCGATCCTCTCGATGATACGGCTGATGGAGCTGCAACGGGTGATCGTAGCGATGCTCATACCCTGTTTACGGGAGATCGTGGGATCCTTCTGATTGATGCTCACCTGTCTCAGGATCAACCAATGGATCCTGTCGACCTCCTTATCCCTGTCATTCATGCCTGCGAACAGGGTCGGATCCTTATTCTCTATAGAATCCATGATGTCATTGAGCATGTTGCGTACGAGGACCTCCATCCTCTCCAATGACTTCATAGGTCTGATCTGATTCTGATTCATCAGATCCTGGATGATGATGTTGTTGTCATTCTCCTCGATGATCTCCAATCCTATGGCGGTCTGTACGAAGGACGATGCGACACCGATGTGGATACCATTCAATTTGGTGTCAGAAGTGATCTTTATGGTGTTGTGACCAGCGATGTATGCACCTATCAGCTGTCTGAAGATGAAATCCCTATCGTTTATATCAGAAACGTCGATGCATTTGGTGGTGGATACTTCCTTCAATTCCTTCCCGTTGGGATAGACTACTAATGAGCCATCGCCCTGTACATCCAACGACACAGCATCATTCTTCTTCAATCCGACGGTATCTGCCCACTCCTTGGGTAGTGTTATCATCATAGAGGATCCGCCGGTAATCTGTACTTTTCTGATTTCCATACCAGTCGCTATAACCGCTATCAGAATATTGATATAAAAAGTGAATAGATTGTAAATTAATTACTGTTAAAAAGCAATTATATAACAACTCATGTTCGCTATTCTTATCTCATTATTTATTGAATTAACTTCGGTATTATTTATAGTTTACATTTCTATACTGAGTTCTATATATTGAGATATATAATAATTCGAATTTCTATATATAGAATCCTTGGATAGTGGCGATCAAGGTGAAAAAGACTTGAACAACAAGATCATCGCAGTGTTCGCTGTCGTCATCATCGCCGTTGCTGGAGTATCCGCATACGCGATAATGAACAAGAACAACGACAACGGCACTAAAGCCTACGCAGTATCGTTGAATGGTGTTGAGGCCACAGAGTCTCACGTCAATGACGGATCATACCTCATCAAGAGGAACCTCATCGTCTGCACGATGGGCGAGGCAACAGGGAATGTCGCGGCATTCCTCGATTATGTGACATCCGAGGACGGACAGAGGATCGTCGGACAGGAATTCATAACGATCGATACGAAGACGGAATATCAGGCTCCCGACAAGGACGGGAAGACGAGCATCACGATATCCGGATCGACGACGATCATCCAGACCATGCAGCTCATCGCCGAGGAGTACATGAAGAAATACCCCTACATGCAGATCTCGGTCTCCGGGGGAGGGTCCGGTCAAGGCGCAAGCAACACGATCAACGGGACATCGGACATCGGTATGTGCTCCAGGGACCTCAAGACCACCGAAGCGGAGAAGGGATTGGTTCCCACGGTCATCGGGAAGGATGGAGTGGCCATCATCGTCAACGGTGCAGGCGTATCCGACCTCACTATAGAGCAGGTCGCCAAGATCTACAGCGGAGAGATCACGAACTGGTCACAGGTCGGCGGAGATGACAAGGATATCGCAGTGGTCTGCCGTGAGGACGGTTCAGGAACACGCGAATGCTTCGAGGAGTCCGTGAAGAAAGCGGTATCCGATTGGAAGATGAAATCCGATGTGAACTCGCTCGCATCCACCGGGGCGGTCATCAGTATGATCAACAGCACTTCCGGTTCGATCGGTTACATCAGTATCGGACAGTTGGTCAACCTCTGAAGGGATCGGGTAATGTTCTCCAATCAGCACAGCAGAGGAAGGATCGGTATCGATGTCGATACGACGATGAGATATGTGCTCATAGCTGTCGCATCGACGGCTGTGCTGATCATCTTCCTCATAATCCTGTTCATAGCAGGTAACGGGGTCAAACTATTCTCGGATGTCGATCCCATCCAATTCATATTCAATACCGAGTGGTCACCCTCCGACGGCCTGTACGGCGCGTTGCCGATGATCGTCGGTACCTTATTGGTCACCATCGGTGCGATAGCGTTCGCATTCCCGGTGGGACTCTTGGCAGCGATATACATATCCGAGTTCGCGAGTCCGAAGGTGCGCAGCGTGCTGAAGCCTCTCTGCGAGGTCTTCGCCGGTATACCATCGGTCGTCTACGGATTCTTCGGATTGGTCGTATTGGTGCCTTTCCTTTCCAAGATATTCAACAACAATCTCCTTTTCGGTTCATCGTGGCTCGCTGCATCGATCGTACTGGGGATAATGGCGTTACCGACGATCATCTCGGTCTCCGAGGATGCGATCCGTGCGGTACCACATTCCTACAGGGAGGCATCCATAGCGATGGGCGCCAACAGATGGGAGACCACGGCCAAGGTCATAGTGCCCGCAGCGGTCATGGGGATATCCGCAGCGGTGTCCCTCGGTATCGGCAGGGCCATCGGAGAGACCATGGCGGTCATGATGGTCTCCGGTAACGCGACGATAATCCCCGACCCATTGTGGAACATATTCTCGCTCATCAGCACCATAACTGGTACGTTGGCGTTGGAGATGCCGGAATCCGTTGTGGGAGATACACATTACAATGCATTGTTCATGCTTGCGATAGTCCTCATGGTGATGGTGTTCCTCGTGAACATCGTGACGAAGAGGATCACCGAGAACATGAAGCACAGGTTCCACGGGACTGTGAAGGAGAGCCGTTTCTCGAAGGGAAGGTTCGCAGACGTATCCGAGTTCATGCAGAGGAACAAGAGGACCATAATGATGTCCTCGCTGTATGTGCTCATCTTCGCCATGTCGTGGATGATACTCTCATTGATGATGCCCGGTATGACGTCGCTGATAGCATCGATCGTGATAACGTTGGTCGTCTTCGGTGCTTTGAAGGGAGTCTCAAAGCTCAATCCCACGGACAGGGAGGATGTGGCGAAATGCGTACTGATCACGAATATGGGGTTCGTCGTACTTCTGTTGGCGATCATCATATCCGACATCCTGATCAAAGGTATCCCCGGCCTCTCGATGGACTTCATCACATCCGCACCGTCACAGGGCGGTAGGGCGGGAGGCATCATGCCCGCGATAGTCGGTACGTTGGAACTGATCGCCGGAACGGCAGCGATAGCATTGCCTTTGGGAATACTGACAGGGATATATCTCGCGGAATATGCCAAGGATAACAGGTTCAACAACATCATAAGGGGTGCCATAGACACGCTGAACGGGACTCCTTCCGTGGTGTTCGGATTGTTCGGTCTGTCGTTCTTCGTCATCTACCTGGGAGTGGGATATTCTCTCATCGCAGGTTGGGCGGCATTATCGATGATGATACTGCCGGTCATAATCAGGACAACTGAGGAATCCATAAGAGCGGTACCGAACGAGTTACGCGAAGCATCCAGGGCGATGGGTGCGACCAAATGGCAGACCACATACAGGGTGGTGGTCCCCGCGGCCATAGGAGGTACCATAACAGGTGCGATCCTCGCGATCGGACGTGCAGCGGGAGAGACGGCACCCATAATGTTCACTGCCGCCGTGGCATTCCAGCCCACGTTGGCGAAGTCGATATTCGACCCCGTCATGGCATTGCCGTACCACCTGTACTACCTCACGGCGGAGGTCCCGGGTACGACCACATATCAATACGCTACAGCGACTATACTTCTTCTGATCGTGCTCTCGATGTTCGTGTTGGCATCAGTCATTAGAAGTCATTACAACAAGAAGATAAGATGGTGAGATCAATGACAAATGATAATTCCGCCCCGGAGAACGGGGTGGCTATCGATATACAGAACATCAATCTCTGGTATGGAGAGAAGCAGGCACTCTACGATGTGTCGATGAAGGTAAAGGAGAAGGCGATCACAGCCCTGATCGGACCTTCGGGTTGCGGTAAATCCACATTACTGAGATCGATCAACAGGATAAACGATCTCGTCGACGGATGCAGGATAGAAGGAAGGATGCTGTTCCGCGACGAGGATATCCTCTCGAAGGATATCAACGTGAACGAATTGCGCATGAGGATAGGGATGGTCTTCCAGAAACCGAACCCGTTCCCCATGACCATAAGGGAGAACCTCACATATGGTCCGAAGCTCAAAGGGATCAAGGACAAGAAGGAACTGAACGAGATCGTCGAATCATGTCTGCAGAAGGCCGCGTTGTATGATGAGGTAGCGGACAGATTGGATAAATCCGCATTGGGATTATCCGGAGGACAGCAGCAGAGGCTGTGCATAGCAAGGACGTTATCGGTCAATCCCGATGTCATACTCATGGATGAGCCCACATCAGCCCTTGATCCAATAGCTACGGCGAAGATAGAGGACCTGGCGGTACAGCTGAAGAAGGAGTATACCGTTGTCATCGTTACACATAATATGCAACAGGCCTCGCGCATCAGCGACAACACGGGATTCATGTATCTCGGTAAGATGATAGAATTCGGTGAGACGGAATCACTGTTCAACAAACCGAAGGAAGAGATGACCGAAAGATATCTCACAGGAAGGTTCGGGTGATCATATGCAGAAAGCGATAGAGGAGATCGATACAGTAGTTGACAACACCGTCAAGATGGCGAAGATGACATCGAGCATGATCGAGAGGTCGATCAAGGCACTTGCGGACAACGATGTGAAGTTGGCCGAGGAGGTCATGGCGGATTTCGAGAAGGTCGACAGGTATGACAGGTGCATAGAGGAGAGTGCCCTCAGGGTACTGTCGCTCTACCAACCAAGGGCATCGGACATGCGTACGATGGCCACTGTGCTGAAGTGCATAACATATCTGGAGAGGGTGTCGAAGTACAGCAAGAACATCTCGCAGGCCGTGGGTAAGCTCAGCGGTGCGGTACCGGATTCGATCATCAAGGACATCGTATCAATGGGAGATGTGGCCGTGAACATGGTGAACAGGGCCATAAACGGATTCATCGCACGTTCGGTGGATAGCTTCGACGAGATACAGGATATGGACGATCAGATCGACGGAGCGTTGGCACGCATTCGCGATGAGTTGATCGCATATATCAAGGAGAATCCATCATCGGCAGATGATTGTGCTTATCTGTTGTCGATAATAAGGTACATCGAGAGGGTCGGCGATCATGCATGCAAGATCGCCGAGAAGGTGACCTACATGGTGACGGGATTCCACACAGTCATAGCATGACGGGATCGGCGCACGAAAGTGCGTCCTTCCCGTCCCTTTCTCTCACGGAGTGGGGTCCATCCCTCGATCGAGAAATCGAATGGCAAGGGCCGACAAGTCCTATCCTATCGAATAAAAAAGAATCGAAGGATGATCATTCATCCTCGATCTCTATGATGTTCCTTTCCAGAAGATCCGAGAGCTTTATGTCGCTGAGATAATCGTTGATCATCCCGTCGAGTTCCTTCCATATGGGCAAGGTCTTACATGTGGAGCTGCGTTCGCATGTGACCTCGGGATCGAGACACGATACGGTCAATATGGGACCTTCGGCCACGTTTATGATGTCCGATACGGTGCACTCGTCCGGGGAAACGGCGAGTTCGTAGCCACCACCCTTACCGTGGATGGCGGTCACGAACCCTGCCTTGGTGAGCTGTGGCATGATTGATTCGAGGTACTTGAGAGATATGCCCTGATCGTTGGCGATCTGCTTCAGCGGGACCTTCTTCCCGGGATTACTTGCTAATTCGATCATCACACGCAGTGCGTATCTGCCTTTTGTCGAAACAATCGCATTCATCGCTCATTCCTCGAACAATGCTGTCGAGAGATACCTCTCTCCAGTATCCGCCATAATAGCGACGATATTCTTACCTTTATTGGCAGGATCCTTCGCCAATTCGATGGCGGCCCACGTTGTGGCACCGGATGATATCCCGACGAGCAACCCTTCCTTCTTCCCGACGAGTCTTCCCGTCTCGAAGGCATCCTCGTCCTTCACCGCGATGATACGGTCGTATATGCCCTTGTCAAGCGTGTCGGGGATGAATCCCGCACCGATACCCTGGATCTTGTGCGCTCCGGTCTTCCCTTCGGAGAGGAGGGGCGAACCCTTGGGTTCGACGGCTACGATCTCCACGTTCGGATTCTTCTCCTTGAGGTATTTCCCCACACCGGAGAGCGTTCCGCCCGTACCGACACCGGCGACGAAGATGTCCACCTTACCATCGAGATCCTTGTAGATCTCCGGTCCTGTCGTCTTGTAATGGATCGCAGGGTTGGCAGGGTTGACGAACTGTCCGGGGATGACCGCATTCGGTATCTCCTTCGACAGTTCCTCAGCTTTAGCTACCGCACCCTTCATTCCTTTCGCACCCTCTGTGAGCACGAGTTCCGCACCGTACGCCTTGATCAGTTTCCTGCGTTCGACGGACATGGTCTCGGGCATCACGATGATCGCCCTGTATCCGCGTGCCGTAGCGATGGACGAGAGTGCGATACCGGTGTTACCCGATGTGGGCTCTATGATCACCGAATCGTCCTTCAGTATCCCTCTTTCCTCCAGGTCGTCGATCATCGCCTTGGCGATCCTGTCCTTGACGGAACCGGCAGGGTTGAACGCCTCCACCTTACCGTAGACCTTGGCATTCAATCCAAGGCTCTTCTCTATATTCGTCAATTCCACCAAAGGCGTGTTGCCGATGGTCTCATCTATTGTTCTATATAGCATGCTTATTCGCCTTCTACAGCTTTGAAACCGTTCTTCAGGTCCTCGATGATATCATCTATGTTCTCGGTACCGATCGAGAGACGGATCGTGTTCGGTTTGATACCACAATCCAGGAGTTCCTTCTCGTCCAACTGCGAGTGTGTCGTCGATGCGGGGTGTATCACGAGTGATTTCACATCCGCGACGTTCGCAAGGAGCGAGAAGAGTTTCAGTGATTCGGTGAACTTCTTGGCCTTCTCCGCACCGCCCTTGATCTCGAACGTGAAGATCGAGCCTGCGCCGTTGGGGAAGTACTTGTCGTAGAGTTCCTTCTGTTCGCCTGTGGAGAGCGAGGGGTGGTTGACCTTCTCGACATCCGGGTGTCCGTTGAGGAATTCCACCACCTTCAGCGCATTCTGTACCTGACGCTCCACACGGAGGGACAATGTCTCCAATCCGAGCAGGAGGAGGAACGAGTTGAACGGTGAGATGGTCGCACCCTGATCCCTCATGAGGGTGGTACGGATCTTCGTCACGAATGCGGCCCTACCGACCGCATCCGTGAACACCACACCGTGATAGGATGGGTTGGGTTTCGAGAGGGTCGGGAACTTATCGTTCTGTGCCCAGTCGAAGTTACCGCCGTCGATGATGACACCACCCATCGCCACTCCGTGTCCGCCGATGAACTTGGTCGCCGAATGCACCACGATGTCAGCCCCATGTTCGATGGGCCTGAGGAGGTATGGTGACGTGAACGTGCTATCGACGATCAACGGGATCCCATGCTTATGGGCGACAGCAGATATCGCCTCGATATCGATGACATCGGAGTTGGGATTACCCAAGGTCTCGGCGTAGAGCAGTTTGGTGTTATCCTTGATCGCTCTCTCGAAGTTCTTCGGGTCGGAGGGATCGACGAATGTTGTCTCGATTCCTTGTTCCCTGAGTGTGTTGGCGAACAGGTTGTATGTACCTCCGTATATGTTGGTGGACGATACGATATGGTCGCCTGCGAGTGCGATGTTCTGGATCGCGTATGTGATCGCGGCAGAACCGGTGGCGGTGGCCAATGCAGCGACCCCACCTTCCAGGGCGGTCATCCTCTCCTCGAACACGCTCGAGGTGGGATTCATCAATCTAGTATAGATGTTACCTGGTTCGGCTAGAGCGAACCTTCCTGCTGCCTGTGCCGAGTCCTTGAAGACGTACGATGTCGTCATGTAGATCGGTACCGCACGTGAATCGGTCGTTGGATCTGGCTCTTCCTGTCCTGCATGGACCTGCAAGGTCTCGAATCTATAGTTCTGCCCTGTCATTCTATCACTGTGACGTGCTACGCATGAGTGGTATATAACACTTACCTACCATGTTGATAGGTAAATACAAATACTCCGAACGTTTAGGCTGTTCCCGAGGAGAAAGATGCCGATCAAGATACCCGAAGGACTTCCTGCATTCGCCGCATTGGAGAATGAGAACATATTCGTCATGGACGGAGACCGTGCTAGATCACAGGATATCAGACCTTTGGATATCGCGATATTGAACCTGATGCCCACGAAGGTGGAGACCGAGATCCAACTGTTGAGGTTGCTAAGCAACACACCCCTCCAGGTGAATGTCGATCTCATCATACCCTCGACGCACAGATCCAAGCACACCTCTGTGAGTTATCTTACAAGATTCTACAAGAAATTCTCCGATGTGGAGGACCGTTACTATGATGGGATGATCATAACCGGTGCCCCGTTGGAGGATATGGACTTCGAAGAGGTGGACTATTGGGACGAGATGTGCAGGATCATGGATTGGACCAAGGAGCATGTCTGGTCCACGATGTACATCTGTTGGGCATCCATGGCCGGATTGTATCATCATTATGGTATCAAGAAACAGAGCCTCCCCAAGAAGAGGTCCGGTGTCTTCGAGTACAGGAACGTGATCGAGACGGAACCGTTGATGAGAGGTATCGATCAGAATCTGAGGATACCTCAGTCAAGGCATGCGACCATCCTCGCTTCGGACATAAGGGCCAACCCCAGGTTGAACATCCTGGCGGAATCGGCCGACGGTGATACAGGTATCGTGGTCTCGGATGACGGACAGATCTTCATCACCGGTCACCTGGAATACGACAAGCTCACACTCGCCAACGAGTACTCCAGGGACCTGGACAGAGGACTCAATCCGGAGAAACCGGTGAACTACTTCCCCAACGATGACGAGAGGTACGATCCGATCATCACCTGGAGGAGCTATTCCACGCTGATATTCACCAACTGGCTGAACTACTATGTCTACCAACAGACACCCTACGACATCAGGGACATCGGTAAGAAAGGAACAAAGAGATGAAAGAGATGGAACAGATTTTTTTCGACAACGCATCGACGACGAAGATGAAGGAAGAGACACTGAACGCGATGTTGCCGTATTTCATCGAGAAGTACGCCAACCCATCGAGCATCCACGGGATGGCCAAGGAACCGAGGGCGGCCGTGGAAGAGGCAAGGGCGACGATAGCCAAGATCATCAACGCGGATCCGAAGGAGATCTACTTCACATCGGGAGGTACCGAGTCCGACAACTGGGCACTGATCTCCGGTGCGCATATGAACGCCAAGAAGGGTAAGCACATCATAGTATCATCCATCGAACATCACGCAATCATCGAGACGGCGGAATATCTCGAGAAGGAAGGATTCGAGGTCACACGTCTCAAGGTGGATAAGGATGGTCTCGTCGATCCCGAGGAACTCAGATCGGCGATAAGGCCCGATACGATCCTCATCTCGGTCATGATGGCGAACAACGAGATCGGTACCATCGAACCCATAGAGGAGATAGGCAGGATCGCCAGGGAGAAGGGGATCCTGTTCCACACGGATGCCGTGCAGGCAGTGGGCCACATACCGATCGATGTGAAGGAAATGAACATAGATCTCCTCAGTGCCAGCGGACACAAGTTCGGCGGACCGAAAGGGATCGGTTTCCTCTTCATGAGGAAGGGTGTCAGACTCCCCCCGTTCATCCACGGTGGTGCCCAGGAGAACGGCGAGAGGGCAGGTACGACCAACGTCCCTGGTATCGTCGGTATGGGCAAGGCGTTGGAGCTCGCCGCGGAGAACATGGAGAGGAACACGGAATATCTCATCAAGCTCAGGGACCACTACATCGAGCGTGTCGAGAAGGAGATACCGTTCTCCAAGCTCAACGGTCACAGGACCAAGAGACTCCCCGGTAATGCGAACTTCTCGTTCAATTTCGTGGAGGGAGAATCGTTGCTGATGCTGCTCAACATGAACGGCATCTGCGTCTCGACCGGTTCTGCATGCGCATCGGGTTCCTTGGATCCGTCGCACGTATTGCTCGGAATAGGTCTTCCACATGAGATCGCACACGGTTCCGTGAGGGTGACGATCTCCGAGGAGAACACCATGGCGGACATCGACCGTGCCGTCGATGTGCTGAAGTCATCGTTGGAGAGGCTCAGATCGATGTCACCGCTGTATGAGGATTATCTTAAGAAGCAATGAAAGGAGGCGATTCGAATGTATGACGCGAATTACAGTGAGAAAGTGATGGATCATTTCATGAATCCTAGGAATGTGGGAGAGATCGAGAACGCATCCGGTGTCGGTACCGTCGGTAACGCGAAATGCGGTGACATCATGAGGATCTACCTCGATGTCGATGATGATGGTATCATCAGGGATTGTAAGTTCAAGACCTTCGGTTGCGGTGCCGCCGTTGCTACAAGCAGCATGGCGACGGAGATGGTCAAGGGCAAATCCATCCAGGATGCACTCAAGATCACCAACAAGGCCGTAATGGAGGCCTTGGACGGACTGCCGGTGGTGAAGATCCACTGCTCCCTCCTGGCTGAGGAGGCGATCCATGCCGCGCTTTGGGACTATGCTGAGAAGCACAACATCAAGATCGAGGGTCTCGAGAAGCCTAAGCATGACATAAACGATTGAACATGGGCCTTCGGGCCCTCCTTTCCTCCAAACCACACGAATTCCTAACGGAAGGGCTGTTGGATTATACAGCCAACTTATTATACACATCATATCATGGTCTTCTCATGGGAGCGAAGGCTCCAGGATGAGAAAGATGATCCATTTCATAGGTGCCGGACCCGGCGATCCGGAATTGATAACGATAAAAGGGCGCAGACTGATCGATGAGGCCGATGTGATAATCTATGCAGGATCGCTGGTCAACCCGAAGGTCCTGGACGGTCATAAGGAATCAGCGCAGATCTACAACAGTGCTCTGATGGATCTGGAGGAGGTCTCCCGCATAGAGATAGAGGCTGCCAAGAAAGGACTGAGCGTCGCACGCGTACACACAGGCGATCCATCCATCTACGGTGCGATACGCGAACAGATGGACATCCTGGAGAAGGAGGGCATCGAGTTCGATGTCATCCCCGGGGTGAGCTCCTTCGTAGCGACGGCGGCCGTATTGAAGAAGGAGTACACATTGCCGGATGTCAGTCAGACTGTCATCCTCACACGTATGGAGGGCCGTACCCCCATGCCTCCGAAGGAGAAGCTCATCGATCTCGCGAGACATAACTCATCGATGGTGATCTTCCTCAGCGTGAGCTTCATGGACGAGCTCTGCAGGACGCTCATCGAAGGAGGCTATTCCCCGGATACCCCGGTCGCTGTGGTCTACAAGGCAACATGGCCCGAGCAGAAGATAGTCATCGGTACGCTGACCGATATGCCGAAGAAGGTGAAGGATGCAGGTATCGAGAAAACGGCCCTCACCGTCGTCGGTGGATTCCTCGGAGACGAATACAGTCTCTCAAAACTCTATGACAAGCACTTCACGACGGAATTCCGCAAGGGGGTGGAATGATGGGTGTGCTGAAGGTCATAGGATTCGGACCCGGGAGCAAGGAGGACATGTCACTGAGGGCGATCGAAGCGCTCGAGACCGCCGATCTGATCATGGGATACACCACATACGTGAAGATACTGAAGGAGATATTCCCCGATAAGGAATTCAAATCCACGGGTATGACTCGTGAAGTGGATCGTTGCAGGGCGGCGTTGGAGGAAGCGAAGGATAAGACCGTCGCTCTCGTGAGTAGCGGGGATTCCGGCATCTACGGTATGGCATCCATAACGTATCAAGTGGCATCACAGATGGGTTCGGATGTGAGGATCGAGGTGATACCGGGCATAACGGCGGCATCATCCGCAGCATCGCTGTTGGGCGCACCGCTCACGCACGATACCGCACTGATCAGTCTCTCCAACTGTCTCACGCCATGGGACATCATCGTGAGACGTCTCGAGGCGACATCCTCAAGCGATATGGTCATCGCACTCTACAACCCCAGGAGCAAGGCACGTCCCGATGTACTTGCGGAAGCCATCAGCATAATATCAAGATACAGACCCTCGACGACACCCGTCGGTGTCGCAAGGAACATCGGCAGGAGCGATCAGAGTTCATATTGCACCACACTAGGGGAATTGGATTGCGAGAGCATCGATATGTTCTGCACATTGATCATCGGTAACTCCAAGACGTTCGTTGAGGGCGATAAGATGATCACGCCCAGGGGATACGACATCGAATGAGAAGGGTTCACACCCTTCTCGTCCTTATCAGATGCAGGTTGATGAGGAAGAACGCGACCATGTAGACCATGAGTGCGATGAACACCAACCACGGGAAATCCGCACCGAGCGATGTGGCCCTTATCAGATCGCTCGAATAGGTCAACGGTATCATGTACAATATCGCCTGGAAGACCGGCGGTAACGATGCGGTCGAGAAGAACGTACCGCAGAGGAACGTCATCGGAAGGATGATCAGCGTATTGAACAGCGACATACCTTGATGTGATTTCACTATCAATGCAGCGGTCTCACCTAGGAACGAGAACGTCATACATGAGAGCAATATCATCAGGAAGAATGCAGGCGTGGGTGTGAGACCGACATCCAATATCAGGCCGATGATGAATATCGTGAGACTGCTCAGCAACCCCCTCACCGTCCCCAGGACGGCCTTTCCCAACACGATCGAGGAATAATGTATGGGGCACATCAGCATCTCGTCGAAACTCTTGTAATACAATCTCTGGACGTTCATCCTGGTCGAAGTGGATGTGAATGAGGATGATAGTGTGGACAATGCCACGATACCGGGCACGATGAACGAGATGTACTCGATCTGATGTCCCGCATACTCTATCGTCGCCGATCCCCCCAATCCGTAACCGAATGCGATCAGATACAGGATCGGGCTCATGAGGCTCATCAGCACGATGTTCAGGATGTTGTGTCTCATGAAGGCCAGGTCCGCCCACGATACGTAGTAGATCTCCTTCAAGCGTGTGAACATCACTGATCACCTACCGAACTTCCCGTCAATCTGACGAAACAATCCTCGAGATTCGTCCTTCTGATGACCACTTCCACATCATCCGGGGCCGAGGAGGAGAATCTGTTCGCCTCCTCCCTGTCCTTGAAGTAATTGTAATCAGTGTGACCGTCATGGTGCTTGCATTCGACGGCTATCTTACCGACGGTCTCGCACAGATTCCTTGGAGTGTCGAGTGCGATTATCCTTCCTTTGTCGATGATCCCCACCCTGTCGCAGAGGTTCTCCGCCTCCTCGATGTAATGGGTCGTGAGGATGATCGTGGTACCATCATTGTTCAGTTTGCGGACGAGATCCCACAACCCCCTCCTCGCCTGTATGTCGAGGCCGGTGGTGGGTTCGTCGAGGAACAGTATCTTGGGTTCATGGATCAACGCCGCTATTATCGCGACACGTTTCTTCCATCCTCCGGACAGGGAATCGACTGTCCTGTCCAAATAATCGCCCAGGGAAACATAATCGACAAGTTCCTGGATCCTCGCATTCCTCCTGGAACGGGGGATCATATGCAACATGGCATGATGGATGAGATTCTCGCGAACGGTCAGATCCTTATCGAGACTGATATGCTGCTGTATGACTCCGAGACGGCCTTTGGCTTCATTCGATTGTTTGATGAGATCCATCCCGTCGATGGTGACCGTGCCACTGTCCATCATCGTAAGTGAAGAGATGATCCTGACGGTCGTGGTCTTACCGGCACCGTTCGGACCCAATAGGCCAAACATCTCGCCCCTCCTTATCTCGAGATCGATGTTGTCGACCGCAGGCTTACCGTTGAATCTCTTGGTGATGCCTTTGGCGACTATGATGTTGTCATCGTTCTCTTCGGCCGTCATGTGATGTTCTCGATACAATCTACCGTATATTATGGTTCACAGTTCGTCACTCTTGTGCCGATATCCTCGGATACATGTCGTTGAGGATGGGTCATTGAATCTGTATAATTGATTAGGAACGTTCACGTAGAATATGGGCCGATCCCCTCTCGATCAAATGTATTCTATACACTCCAGCTTGGTAGTAAAAATTCAATTTGTAATCCATAAACTCCAAATCGTAGCTAAAATTCAATCTGTAATCTATAGACTCCAAATTGATAATTGAAACACATTTTGTAATTTATAGAAACCAAATTCGAACAATATGAGCATCAG
>CAVGUW010000004.1:0-70290 GCA_963632775.1 Bacteroides salyersiae
CTTACACGCATATCGTTCCCTAGCACTTTGGAGAACATAGGAATCGAAGCGTTCAAGGATCTCACATTCTACGACAGTGACGGTGTGACGCAACTTGATGGAGTTGAAAAGCTCAGAGGATTCACTTTCGAAGGTACCGATGGCGAAACACTGAAGAAGACTGGTTCCCCAGCATATGTCGTGACCTACAACAGTAACGGCGGTTCGATATCTCCAGCATCCGAGACTGTGGACGCCGGAAATTCCGTGACACTTCCTGATCCAGGGATCAAGGCGGGGTACTCATTCGCTGGATGGTACACATTATCAAGCGGAGGGACCAAAGTAGGCGGATCCAGTGAATCATACACACCTCAATCTGACATAACGCTGTATGCCCATTGGACCACTGGCGAAACGTACACTGTTAGATTCGTGGATTACGATGGAACAGTTCTCGAGACTCATACCAATCTCGCTAGTGGCGATACCGTGACCTATGGTGGCACCACTCCCACAAGACTTGCTGATGAGCAGTACACCTATACCTTCAAGGGATGGGATCCCGAGATCGTCGTTGTAACAGGCAATGCTACGTACAAAGCGACATACTATGAGATGCCGATCGTCGATCCCGATACCGGGGATGAGACCAAGTCGAAAACGAAGGGATTGGATGCGAACGGACAGTTCCTGTTGGTTACATTCGGTGCGATCATATCATTGGCAGCGCTCGCATTGATCATCACAAGGAAACGCCCTTGAAACGATATCCTTCGGCCTTTGGCCGGAGGATATCCATTTTTATCATATACCATCGAATCCGTTTGTAGCGTCCGCAATGGTTTATATCCCGAGTGTGATGGGTGGACAGATGTTCACGACAAGATCCCTCTTCGAAGACCACATACCGTCGGGTGTGAAGGTAGGTATCGGTTGCAGCGGAGCATCCGATAAGGTCCGGGACAGTGCGAAGGACTTCGGTGATTCCGTCACGATATATACGGATCCAGAACTCCTGATAGCCGATCTGTACGAAGGCAGGATAGATGCCGCCATACGCGGTGACATGTCATCCTCCAAGCTCATCCCGATAATCAAGAGGAGATTCGGCATCGATGAGGTGGAACGTGTCGTGTTCCTCGAACCCGTCGGCAGGAAGATGATAATAACCGCTCCCGTCGGCATAGACGAGGGTTGGACGGTCCAACAGAAGCATGACATAGTCACCAGGACCGTAGGGCTGATGGAACGCATCGGGATGGGTACGAGGATAGCGATAATGTCCGGCGGAAGGAAGGACGACATAGGTCGCTGCAAGGCCGTGGACGATACGATCAACGATGCATTGGAACTCGTAGACATATTGACCAAGGAGGGATATGACGCATATCATGCGGAGATACTCCTCGAGGATGCCGTCGACGAGGCGGACCTGATAATCGCACCGGATGGGATATCCGGTAACCTGTTGTTCAGGTCGATGCATTTCATCGGGGGTGCCATGGCACTCGGCGCACCCGTGATAAACATGGATAAGGTGTACATAGACACCTCGCGTGCAAAAAAGGATTATAGGGATTCGATAATGCTTGCAATGAGATTGACGGAGGGAACAAGATGATGTTAGAGATAGATGGAGAGCATTCAGGTATCAGATTCTCGGCATGTCATTTCATACCGAGACACGAGAAATGTTCGAGGCTCCACGGACACTCCTACATCCTCAGACTCAGGATCGAAGGGGACATCGGAGCGAACGGTATGATCATGGATTTCGTGGCGTTGAAGAAGGAGCTCAGGAAGTTCGTGGATGAGTTCGATCACAGGACCCTCCTTCCCGGAAGATCGGAGATAGTCAAGATAACCGATGACGGCGATTCATACGATGTGGTCTGCGATTCCAAGAGATACGTCTTCCCGAAATCCGATGTGGTCATATTGGACGTTCCTACCACAACGGCCGAGGAGATGACGAAGATGATGGTCAACAGGATGGTCAGGGATATTCAGTTCCCCGAGAACGTACGTTCGGTATCCATAGGGATGGACGAGGAGAGGGGTCAGACCGCCTGGTATACGATGGAGGTGTGAATCATGTCAAAAGCAGTGGTACTCCTGTCCGGTGGTCTGGATTCGACCACCTGTCTTGCACAATCGATAGCGGATGGTAACGAACCGATCGCATTGAGCTTCAGATACGGTCAGAGGCATACGAGGGAATTGAAATCCGCGGCGAATGTGGCCGCACACTACGGTGTGAAGCACATAATCATCGATATGGACCTCAGCATGTTCCATTCGGCTCTCACCGACATGTCGCTCAGCGTACCCGAGAACAGGGACGAGGAGGCCATGGGTGCGGACATCCCGATAACGTATGTTCCCGCAAGGAACATAATCATGCTCTCCGTCGCTGCCGGCGTATGCGAATCGTTCGGTGCGGACAAGATCTACATCGGCGTGAACTCCGTGGATTACTCCGGATATCCGGATTGCCGTCCCGAGTTCATTCAGGCCTTCGAGAACGCCATCAACAAGGGAACGAAGGCAGGTGTGGAGGGACATCCGATCAAGATCGTCGCTCCCATCCAATACGCATCGAAATCTGATATCGTCAAGTTGGGGAAGAAGCTTGGTGCACCCTTGCACCTAACATGGTCATGTTACGAGGGCGGGGAGAAGGCATGCGGTAAGTGCGATTCCTGTCAGCTCCGTCTCAAAGGATTCGCGGATGCGGGTTACAAGGACGAGATCGAGTACGAGTGATATTGATGAAGATATCGGAGACGTTCAGATCCATACAGGGCGAAGGGAAGAGGATCGGTGCCCTGACCTATTTCATAAGGACCATCGGGTGTAACCTGGATTGTTCATGGTGCGACACCCAATACGCCATGGAGGGCGGTACCGAGATGTCCATCGAGAGATTGGTGGATCTCGCGAAGGATGACGATGAGATATGTCTCACCGGAGGGGAACCTCTCATCCATTGCGAATCGGCGATACTCATCGAGAGGTTGACCGAGATGGGTAAGACCGTGGTCGTGGAGACCAACGGATCCGTGGATCTCTCCAACATGCCCAATAACGATAACGTGATCTACAGCATGGACATCAAATGCCCTTCGTCGCATATGGAGAACCGCATGACGTTCTCCAATCTCAACATCCTCCAACCCAAGGATCAGGTCAAGTTCGTCATATCCGACGGCAACGATCTGGAGTATGCGATCTCCATAATCAAGAAATACAAGCCGAAGTGCGAAGTGATATTCTCGCCCGTCGGTGGTATGGATATCGAACCTCTCACGGAAGAGGTCATCGAGAGAAGGTTGAAGGTAAGGGTGCTCCCCCAATTGCACAAGATCATATGGGGGAACAAGAAAGGCGTCTAAGCGAACTTCCTGTCGCGTTCGACCCTTCTCTTGAATGCATTCATGCATTCCTCGACCGTACCCTCCTCGTCGAAGGATACCTTGATCCCGGCCTTAGTGAGTATGTTGTAGCCGTGGGAACCTATCCCTCCGGTGATGACCGCATCCACACCGATACCGACGATCGCATTCGCGACCTTCATACCTGCACCTTCTGCATCCATGAACTCGTTCTTCACGACCTCGTAATCCAATGTGTCGTAATCCACGATCAGGAAGTAGGGTGCGTGTCCGAAGTCATCGGACACGTATGATGACAGTTCATCACCTTCGGAGAGTACGCCGACCTTCATGTTCATTCCACTGTCTTGATGATCTTGTCGACGATGGAGTTGAATGCCTTGGCGGATTCGGACTCGGGTGCATCGACGACGATCGGCATACCGGAATCGCCCGAATCGACGATCTTCGGTTCGATCGGGATCTTTCCGAGGAACTGTATGTTCATGTTCTTGGCCGTTGCGACCCCTCCGCCGGATTTGAAGATCTCTGTGATCTCTCCGCAGTGGGGGCAGACGAATCCGCTCATGTTCTCGATCAATCCGATGATCGGTATCTCCACCTGCGCGGAGAACGTGACGGTCTTCCTGCAATCCATGAGTGCGACATCCTGGGGTGTCGTCACCAGGACGATACCATCTGCCTTCTTCATGAGCTGTGCCACGGATATGGCCTCATCTCCGGTACCCGGAGGCATGTCCACGACCAGATAGTCGAGATCGCCCCATCTCACATCCTCGATGAACTGCCTGATGGCGGTTCCCTTGACGGGTCCCCTCCATACGATGGCCGCATCCTTGTTGGGAAGGAGGAACTCCATGGAGATGACCTTCAGTGACGGGGGTACGAGCACAGGGATCAGAGCATCATCCTGTACATCGAGCTGTTCATCCTCGACACCGAACATCTTAGGTATGTTCGGTCCTGTGATATCCACATCCATGATACCGGTCTGATAGCCTTTCATGGACAGTGCCATGGCAAGGTTCGACGATACCGTACTCTTACCGACACCTCCCTTACCGCTCATGACTATGATTATGTGTTTGATCTTCCCAAGACTCTCTTGGAGTTTGAAATCCTCAGCGCTGATCATTGGTTTGGACATGATATCATTCCCGTGAGGTCTGTATTAACCTCGTTAATGCGGGTAATGGTGAACTCTTTATTAGCCGTTTGCTATACATCGTGTATGCCACTGGGTGATCCGCACGGCGGGAATTTCGTCTATACCACCGAAGGGTTACCGAAAGGTATCGCCGCCATATCCATCCCCACGAAGGATGTGGACCGTTCCATAAGGTTCTATGAAGGACTCTTAAGATTCAGATTGTTGTCCCGTGGGGAGGATGTCGCCATCATGGCCGTCGGTAAGGACATGATCGTACTCAGGAGATCGGATGTGGTGGGTGTGGACACGGGGTTGTATCTCAGTACCGAGAGCGTGTTCGATCTCCACAGGAGACTGATCGACGAAGGTGTGATATTCGTCATCGATCCCAAGAGGGTCGATATCGGATTGATAACGAGATTCAAGGATGACGACGGCAACATCATCGGTGCCGTCGAGATCAATTGAAAGAAGATGAGAGGGACATACGTCCCTCAGTTGTTTCAGTAGAACTTACCTGCCGTGGCCTCATCGAATTCTGCCTTCATCTCTTCGGTAGGTTCTTCGGTCATGAGACTGACCACGATACCTACGATCAATGAGAGGACGAATGCCGGGAGGAGTTCGTACAAACCGCTGTCCCATACGAACGTGTCGACACCGAATATTCCGCCGAACACACCTCCGGAGATGAAGAATGTGTTCCAAACGATGACAGTGACGAATCCGACGATCATGGATGCGATCGCACCTTGTTTGTTCATGCGTTTCCAGAACAATGCGAGTACCATGACGGGACCGAACGATGCTCCGAATCCTGCCCATGCGAACGACACGAGGTCCATGATGGTGTTGTTACCGCTGAGAGCGATCGCCACACCGATGACGGCGATGATGATGACGCAGATCCTGGACATCCACATGAGTCTGTCCTCGGAGACCTGTTTCTTACCATCTCTGTTGTAGAGGTCGTTGGTGATCGCGGATGCTGCGACGAGCAACTGTGAATCAGCGGTACTCATGATGGCCGCAAGGATGGCGGCATACAGGAATCCTGCGATGATCGGTGCGCTGTTACCGAACAGGTTGGAGACCATCGCGATGAACACGTTCTCGGAATCGAAATCCGACGGGTTGCCGAGATATACGCGACCGATGACGGCGATGAATCCGACCGCTGCGAGTGCGACGATCACCCAGAGCGTACCTACGCGACGTGCGACCTTGATCTCCTCGGGGTTCTTGATCGCCATGTATCTGACGAGGATGTGGGGCATTCCCACATAACCGAGACCCCATGCTAGGCACGACAGCAATGCTATGACCGTGATCTGTTCACCGTTCACCCACATGAGGTTCGTTCCGTTCTCCACGAGGCCGTTGAACGTCGATGATACGGTATCCCAACCTCCGCCGATCTCTCCGAGGGCGACCAACGGGACGACCACGATGGCGACGATCATCATTATGGCCTGGACGAAATCTGTCCAACAGACCGCCTTGAATCCGCCCGAGAATGTGTACAGGACGATGATCACGCATGTGATGATGGCCGCGAGCTCATAGCTCACTTCACTGAACACGACGGTGAAGAGTTTACCTCCGGCGACGAATCCGGATGCGACATAGATCGTGAAGAAGAACAGGATCGCGATACCTGCTACGATCCTCAGGTATCCTTTCTCGTCCCTGAAACGGTTGGAGAAGAACACCGGCACCGTGAGCGAGTCCTTACATTTCTCCGAGTAGATTCTCAGACGTTTGGCGATGAACAGCCAAGCGAGATAGGAACCGATCGCTAGACCGATACCGATCCAGATCTTTCCCATACCCATCAGATAGATGGAACCCGGGAGACCCATCAATAGCCATCCGCTCATATCGGATGCCTGTGCGGACATGGCCGTCACATATGGGTTGATATCTCTTCCGCCGAGAACATAATCGGACATGTTGTGCGTTTTGTTATAGAAATAGAAGCCTATCCACAATACCACTATGAAGTAGATTATGAAGGCTAGTAAGACAAGCATATCCATGATATGATACTCTCCGTAATACTATGGGAAATGCAATTATAATATAAATGAGGGACGGGGGCGTACTGGGTATGTTTTCCTATGAAACGGACGGAATCATGCCGTACGGGGCCTCATCTGCCTGATGAGGTATGTCGAGGTGAATATCAGTGCGGCTATCACGAATGCACCGCCCACATATCCGATCGAACCCACGGTCATGGAATCCGTGACGGTACCGCCGATGATCGAACCCATGGCTATCCCCACGTTGTATATCCCGCTGAACATGGACATCGATATGGCGGAGGCATCGACGGGTGATGCGCGTATCGCCTCGTTCTGGAACGAGACGTTGAACAATGTGGTGAAGAATCCCCAGAGGATGCAGACGGACATCATCGTGAACGCATAGTATGCGGACACGTTCAGTAATATGAGACATACGGCCACACCCATGATCGAACCGATCTGGAATCTCGTGCGCATATCATCATAGTACTTGCTGAACATCACGCTTCCCACGATACCGGCCAATCCGAACAGGGTCAGTGCGACAGTGACCATGGATTCCGATAACGAGGCTATCTGGAGCATGAAGGGTTCGATGTAGCTGTAACCCGTGTATTGCCCTGTCACGAACAGTGCGATCACGATGTAGATGCCTACCAAGGTCTTATTCTTGAACAGTTCCGGGAGTCTCTTCAGGGTGAACGTACCGGGGTTCTCGACCCTTGGGAACACTACGATCAGGAGTACCAATGCCAATATCGCCGTCACGGCGATGGCTATGAACGATGCCCTCCAACCCAATGACAGTCCGATCATCCTTCCCAACGGTAGGCCGGCGATCATGGCGATGGACGTACCGGTGGCGACCATGCTTATGGCCAATCTCCTGTACTCGGCGGATACTACACTGACGGCCAACGGGGTGGCTATGGACCAGAATATCGAGTGGGAGACCGCCACACCAAGACGGGCCACGACCAGCATCCAATAGCTGTTCGACATCCCGGACAGGATCTGGAATCCTGCGAACAATGCGATGCACATCAGCAGCATCCTGCGGTATTCCATCTTCCTCAGGAGCAACATGATCGGTAGCGAGAGTATCGCGACGGCCCATGCATAGATCGAGATGATCGTCCCCGCTTTGGATTCGGATATGCCGAGATCGATCGAGATGTCCGTCAACAATCCGATGGGCATGAACTCTGACATGTTGAAGATGAACACACTGATCGTGATACCTATCAACGGTAGCCAGTTCTTCGGGGACATCGATTCCCCGCGATATCTAGCATGTGGATAAACATTTTCGTCCGTTGATGGACATTTCAAATATCTTAATTATAACAAACTTATAATATTGAATTAATTATTATATTGTTAGACAACGGGAATGGGCGAGGGGATCCGAGTCTGTACCGATGGTCTGATGGAGAGGATAGGTTGCGGAAGGATGAGTGCAGGATACTGACGATATCCATGATCTCGGTCATGATGATCGTCTCGATGTTCCAGTTCACCGATGGAGGATGCTCCGGTGCATCCTCCGGTTGTCACATCTGGGTGGGATCCGTGGACCTATCCGGCGAGGCGGACACGATCACCGTACATATCGCCGTCCTCGACGATCCGGATGGATTGTCCGAGGGGACGGTGTGTATCGAAGGGATCGGTTATGTCGTGAAGGATGACGGGTTGAGGGCATACGCACCGATATCGGGTGTCGTCGATCGGACGATAACATCCGGTTCAACGTATGCGGAATTGACCTTCACGCTTCCGAGCGAACAGAACGTCCACCTGGTGTATGCGGTGTACACCCCGAACGGAGGGGATGGGATCCAATCCATGACGGTGTACCCGATCGGGGTGTGATCCGCCGATATGATGCTCAATCAATGAGAGAAACAGACCCTTCTCCATATCATATGGATCGACGGGGGCGAACTTACCAAATCTCTTACAATTCGAGATGATAAGATGAACAAGAAAGTGATAGCGATAGCGGCAGCTATGGCCGTTATCCTGACATCCATGGCAGTGGCCATACCCTCGTTGCAGGGTTCAGATGCCGATTTCACCGGTGTGACGGCAGCCCCTGTCGCGTATAACAAGGTTGACAATGTGAGAGCGATCCTATATCAGGACAAGGTCCTGATGGTGGACATAAGCGGAGCGGCGACGCTTGATGAGGATAATCTATACAAGGTCGAAGTTTCCACAGTTGAAACATACAGCGAATCAAAGGGGATTATCATATCTCCGGTTGCATCTGTTGGTGGAAAGATTGTCATCAATGTTGATGGTATGTCTACGGACGGTACAAATCCTCTGATAAGTTCAGTATCGGATGGAACGACGAAGACAGCAAAAATATTTGTCAAGATTAAGGCCATGAATGGGACTATTGTTGGTAATCAGATTCTATTAACTTACAAGGTGACAAATAGCGGACTTTGTGCTATGACTATGCATCTTTACAAGAACAATGATGACGGATGGGATGCAACTACTATTGGAGACACAGCATATGTGGAAGTTTCGGATGTTTCTCTACAAAACAGAGGCATAAAACTTGGTCTGAATGAGGCACAGAAAACGATCCAGAACATGACAGCAACTGTTGATACAAGTACCGAATCTGAAGACAATCACACGCTTACCGATCCGAATGGTAAGCTCGAACTGATTGGATGGAGTGCAGAGAAGAAGACAGTCAATGGTGCAGTAGATATCGAGGCTAAGGCGATGATTGTTGAGGATCTGATCTACAAAGCAGGTGATGATGGTGCAATCATAACTGCCAATGAGATCAGTCTCTATGCAGTATATGGTTCACTCAATTATTCAGTCTACGTACAGGATCATTCCAAGGATGTAGGGGATTCCTGGGTCACGACCAACGCCGAGATAAAAGGCACCACAAGCTCAAGCACATCGGAGACAAAGATCGCTACCGCATCCGTCACACCTACGATATCATCGATCGGGTACGGCATATTGAGTATAGAGCTCGAGAACAAGGACAACAACACCAACAATTACGCATTCGAGATCGAAGCATACGGTGCGATAACGGCTGGCGGAGCGGTCGAAGGGGATGCCCTCACGACAGAGAAGGTCAAGATCACCCAGATATCTACGAACGTCTACAAGATATCGGAGGTCAAGAGCGACCTGTACATCAAGATCGGAGTGAAATCAACAGAATCCACCGCAGGTACGCTGTACTTCGATTCCATCAAGAACACCACCGGCGGAGCTGCCAATCTCTCATTGGAGCTTCACAGCAACACCAAGTTGGAACTCAACTCCACACTCAAGATGGACGGTACGATATACACCACATCCAACGACGGGATAAGGACATACAGCTCGCTGATCAACTACAAGACCCTCGGAGGGGGACAGGGTAACCCGATATCCGTCAAGATGGACGGAAGCGATGTTACATCCATCGATTCAAGGCTCAGCAACACCACGTTGAGTCTGTACGATGCTTCAGGTACTCCGATCGAGGCGGACAGTTACGACATGGCCCTGAAACTCAACGACGGTTACTACGTATATGCCCTCCAGGGAACATGGAAGAACGGTGACAGCAGCATCCACACGCCATGGTCATTATCCGACAGCTGAGGTGATCGGGTGAGGAACAAGATCATGGCGATGCTGCTCCTTGCAGCTCTGCTGTTCATCCCGATCGGATCCGTCGATGCGGATGCAGTGATCGGTGGGCAAGGTCATGGGGATGGGATCGATGTGATCTATTCCTCTGACATCGGGAGCACCGAGGGGACATTGTACATAACGATGAACGATCCCCCTGCGGAGGACGTGACCATATCCCTGATATCCGTATCGGATGAACAGGGTATCGGACCTCTCCAGGCCAGCACCAGATTCAACGTGACGGTCAAGGCCTTGGTGGAAGAGGAGTACACGATACTGGTGAAGACATCCGACACAGGTAAGGATGTGGCCAGGTGTCAGATGTTGGTCGGACCATCCGCTACGATCACCTTCGTCGGGAACGGAGGGATAGGGACGATGTCCCCGGTCGGTGCGGATCTGGGTTCCGAATACACCATACCGAACTCCACATTCACCGCACCTGTGGGGAAGGAGTTCTACGTATGGACCGATATGAAGACGAGGGATACGTACGCTCCAGGAGAGAGTATCACCATCCGCGGATCGATGACACTAATCGCGACCTGGAATGACGCCACCCATTACGTCAGATACGTCCCGGGGGACGTCTTTGCGATTGTGAGGTGGGCCGAGGTACATTACGGTGAGGAGTTCACACTTCCAGAATGTCCGTTCTTCACAGTAAAAGATAAGACATTCAAAGGATGGCTCATCAACGATGAGATGTACGAACCGGGTGACACGATCACCATCAAGGGTGATGTGGATGCCGTGGCGCAATGGGAGGATGGTGGATCGAGCGGGATCCCGCTCATCGTATTCCTGATCGTTCCTGTGATCATAGGTTTCGTCCTGTTCGTGTTGTTCATAGTGCTCCTGTGCACCAGGGCGAGGAAGAGGACCTGAGGTTCGTATGTATCGTTCGATGATGACCGTTGCCACGGTATTCGTGGCAGCGGTCCTCTGTCTATGCATGCCGTCGATCGATCCCGGTACCGTCGCCGACGGGACGGGAGAGGTCATCGGTATGTCATATCGGTCGTACAGTCCGTCCGGCGACCATGGTATGGATGTCAGATACCATGACGATGGCAGGATGTGGTTCGCCGTGACGGACCCGGATACGGGCGAGTACGTATCCGGGATATTCGGTGCCGTTGCGATAACCATATCCGATGCGGATGGTGGCGTGGTGAAACATCTCTATCCGATCAAGGTCATGGGGCAACAGTGGGTGGATTTCGGTACGCCCATCCTTCCCGATGGGAACTATGTCGTAAGGATGGACGACTCGTCCGGGACCAATATCGCGGAATCGGGACTCAGGGTAGGTGGTGTGGGAACGATCACCATCCGGGGTTCCGAGGACGTATCATTCGATGTCCCGTATGGTTCTACCATCTCATCATCGGGCAGTACACTCAACATATCGTTCACAGCGGATGGTACGGAGTATGTGTTGGGATCATCCATAGCATCCGTCCCCCAGGGGTCGGTGTTCTGCGGATGGTCCGTCGATGGCGAGATATTGTCCGACGGTTCCAAGGTCATCGTGTCGGATGACGTATCGGTGACATACAGTTGTGTAAGATGGGTCGCACCGACGCCTGTACAGATCCCAGATGAAACGGAGGATGAATCCGACGATTCCGTAACCGTCGGGTATGATGGGGATGGAAGGATGACCAATCCCATCACGATCAGACCGAAGGATCCCAACAGGGTGACATCCTATCAGTCCAAGATCGCGATAGGATACATGGAAGGGATATCGGAGAATGGTGCGGATCCGCAGGTCGTGATCGTTGCGGATGGGAGTTCTATCGTAATCCCCTCGGATCTGCTCGAAGCGATAACGGAACATGATGGAATGATGACCGTGACCATAGGTGATGTCACATTATCATTCGATACCATCGTTCTCGCCGAGATCGGTCATGAGGGCGATCTGGAGCTCGTGGTCACCCGTATAACGGCCGGTATCAACGATGCAATCGTCTACGACATATGCATGCTGAGGGATGGGGAACGTATTACGGAGACAGTATCGCCGATACAGGTATCCATCGGATATCCGCTGAGTGACCAACAATCTGAGGATAATATCAACATTTACCACATCGACTCGTATGAGAAGCTTGAGATGACGTATTCGGACGGTGCCGTCCATTTCGGCATCCATCATCTTGGCGATTATGCGATAGTCCATGACACGGATGTGATACGGCACACCCCATGGATATGGTGCATCCTGGTGGTATTGGTATCGTTATGTTCGTTGATCATGATCCGGTATCTTAGGTCCGGATGAAAGAAATGGATCATATCCCTCCGATCGCTCGGAGGGATATGTTCCTCAGTTACCGACGTTCGCCTTGGATACGGCGCTGTCGATCTCGTTCCTGAGGTGATCGGGAAGTCCGTTTATGCCTCCGACGAGGAATCCTCTGACGATCATGCTGACCGCATCGTCCTCGGACAGTCCGCGTGACATCAGATACTCGATCTGATCCCTCGCGATCTTTCCGACCGCGGCCTCATGCGTCATCTCCACATCGGCGACGGTCGATTCCAATTCGGGTATGGCATCCGTGGAACCTCCGTCCGAGAGCATGATGCTCCTGCATTCGAGGTGTGCCTTGACACCGGGTGCGTGACCTTCCAAGCGTCCGCGCGCCTTGATCTTACCTCCGCTGACGATGTTCCTCGAGATGATCTCCGCGGATGTGTTCGGTGCGTTGAGTATTACGCTACCACCGGTATCGACATCCGAACCCTCGTTGGCGATGCATATTGTGTTCATCTTGCATGTCGCACCCTCTCCGTTGAGCTGACAGACGGGGAAGCTCTGCAACGTACCGACGGGTTTCAGCAGGACGTAGTTGTTCACGTATCTGCCGCCCTTCTCCACGATGCATGTGGTCCTCGGACGTACCGCGGTCTGTGTACCCCAGTTGTGGATCATGGAGAACACGATCGATGCACCCTCCTTGACGTAGATCTCGGACACACCGACGTGCAACGCATCGTTGATGTGCTTACCTGTAGCACATCCCGTGATGATCTCCAACGATGCACCCTTGTCGACTATGATTATGTTGTGGAGCGTCTGTACCGAGTTCTTGGTATCGATCATCATGCAGGTCTGCACAGGATTCTTCACCTTGTAACCCGGTTTGACGTACACGAAGTACCCGTCACCGTCCTCGAGGTAGGTCTTGGCGGTGTACTTGTCCTTGTCAGGTTTCACCGCATTCCAGTAGTAATCCTTCACCCAATCGTACTTGGCGAGTGCCTGTCTCGTGGACATGACCTCGACACCCTCCTCGGCCTTGTTGGAGCAGTGGCTCATGGCGTTGTCGAGGAACATGATGGTACCATCACGTCCTTCCTCGTTGGCGATGACACCGACATCCTCCATGATGGAACGGGTATCGTCATCCGCCCTCTCCAGATCGTCTATCTCGTGAGGTTCGAAGGTACCGAGCTCATAGTGTCCGATATCCACGTCCGGACCGTATGCCGCCTTCTTGTCAAGTGCTTCCTTCACTCCATCTTTACCATTCTGCATGATATGCACTCTCCGTAACCTCTTTCCCTGATGTCCTTCAGGATATCCATCGGACGTCCCGTACATCTGATCAGTCCTTCCTTCAGGACGAACGCCTTGTCGGCTCCGATGTAATCCAGGATCTGTCCGGTATGCGTGATGACCAACGATGACACATGTCTCTTGGAGTTGGAACCGCATTTCTCGCATTTGCCATCCTTCGATGTGTAGAGCAGGTCGTGGACCTTCTTACCGATCAGGTCTATGCTCTCCAGATCCACACCCGATTCGGGTTCGTCGAGAAGCACGAATTCGGGTTTCTGTGCCGTCAGCTGGAGGAGTTCCGATCTCTTGATCTCCCCTCCGGAGAAACCGACGTTCACATCCCTCGAGAGGAACTTGTCCATCCTGAAGTCGGATGCATCGGGTACATCCCTGCCGTTGGCCGTGGCCTTGACCAGATCCCCAAGCTTCACACCGGTGACGTTCGGTGGTCTCTGCATCATCATACCTATGCCGAGCTTCGCACGCTCGTTGACAGGCATATCCGTGATATCGATCCCTTTGAACAGGATCTTTCCGCTCGTCACCTTGCATGTCCCGTAACCCATTATCGCCGCAAGGAGCGTGGATTTCCCTGAACCGTTGGGACCGAAGAGGACACATGTCTCTCCCTCCTCAACACTCAACGTGACGCCTTTGAGGATCTCCCTTCCTCCGGCCTCAACATGAAGATCGATGATGTCCAACATTCTCTCACCTATGTTGGGGTCATGCACATCGTTGTAATTAAAATATTCATAACACCGTTAAACCGCGTATATCGATGGATGCCTCCAATCCTACCGAATTGGTATGTCTTATCCGATTTGTTTATAGCGTACCGTACATAATATGTGGGCATGAAGGTCGTCGCACTGAACGGGAGCCCACGTCTCCTGGGCAACACATCCAACGCGTTGAACGTTATCCTCGATGAGCTCAACAAGGAAGGCATCGAGACCGAGTACATACAGGTCTACGAGGATCACATGAACCCTTGCAACCATTGCAGCTCGTGCGAGATGCGCGGTGACGGGAGATGCATCGCAGAGGACGACAAGATGAACCTCTACCTCGACAAGATGAAGGCCGCGGATGGCATAATCCTCGCCTCCCCCACATACTTCGGATCGTGCACGGCACAATTGAAGATATTCCTGGAGCGTGCCGGATTGGCATGTGCGTTCGACAAGGAGCGTCCATTGAGGGGGAAGGTCGGTGCGGCATTGGTCATACAGGAACGCGTCGGCGGTTATGGGGTATATTCCGAACTGGTCAACTGGATGCTCGGTAACGAGATGACCGTGGTGGGTTCCAATCCATTGTGCGTGATAAACGCCAAGAATCCCTTCGAGTACGAGAAGGACGAGAAAGGGATGAAGGCCCTGAAGATGGTGTCGAAGAACATCATCTCAGAGCTTGAGAGAAGATGATCCTCAGAAGAACAGGAATCCGCAATCCTCTTTGACGGATACGTTCGCCAAGGCCTCGAGGCGTTCGAGGGGTCCGGAGTATCTCCTGACATACAGTTTACCTTCCTCGGGAAGTGCCGCTTTGAGCACCTCCACCTCTCTGAGGAGTTCCTTGGCATCCTCGGGAGTGAATCTCCTCTGTTCCTCCGAGCTCTTGAGCGCGGATGCGATTATCTTGCAATCGTGCTTCTCTGCGATCTGGGGCAGGAGACTGTTGTTGGGTCCGAACGCACCGATGCATCCCCTTCCTTTATCCCATGACAACGGGCACTTGGCACAGGCCTCGTTCATCTGATCGAAATCCAGGAGGTCCCATCCCGTGAGACGGTCATCGGGTTTCGATGAATCGATCGCTTCCTTCCTCTTCGATCCATCGAGCCTGTCGAGGAGCACCCAACCGGTGTACTTCTTCTGTACCTTCGGCCTGAGTCTGTCGAGATCATCATCCTTCTTCACCTTCTCGATGTAGATCGCATCGGATTCCTCGTTGATCCTGTTCCTCTTGAGGAACTCATCGAAATCGGGGAAGATGGCCTTCGCATCCTCCAATGTGACGAACTCATCGATCTCCGCCGCATCACCGAAGGATGAGGGATCGCTCACGATGACCTTCACGTAGTTCATCTTATCTTCACGGCAGACAGCGTTCTTGGCTTCCATCTCACAGACACCGATGTTAATTCCCATCAAAAGCACCTGTCCGATGATATGGGCCGTTGACGATATAACCTTATCACCGTCCCTTCGGGGACGGTATCGCCATCGTTATAATCATTCAGTTGTATCTGGGTATCAATGGCTGACATAATGATACGTAAGAGGAAGAGGATGAGGGAGAAGGATGTCAAGGCCCTCAGGGAAGAGCTCAACACCCTGTTCTCGGTGGAGACGTTCGGGGAGAAGGATGTCGTGGACATAGCCGAGAGCTCTGAGTTCAATGTGGTCTTCGTGAACAACTCGATCCTTGCGATTGTGTATCAGGACAGACCGTTCCTCACGATCAGAGGGCTGTTGAAATACAGGCCGGAATCATATGCGGTCACCGTGGACATGGGTGCGGTACAGTACGTCACGAACGGTGCCGATGTCATGGGCCCCGGTATCGTGGGTGCGGACGATAAGATAGCCGAGGGCGATCTCGTCTGGATAAAGGACATCAAGAACAACGCCCCTCTGGCCGTGGGTGTGGCACTGCGCGATGCATCCGGACTCAAGAGGAAGGAGAAGGGCAAAGCGATCAAGACGATCCATTACGTCGGGGACAAGCTGTGGAAGTCCGGTGAGTGAGGATGTTGGGCGTCGGCAGGAAGAGGGATCAGGACATCAGGTGCGATGCCGTATTCGTGGACCTCTCGAAGGAGGAGATCCCGGGGGATGTCACCGCACAGAGGGTCAAGGTCATCAAGATACGCAATGCAGCGGATGTCGATGTCCTGCCGAAGATACTGTCGTCCGAATGTACGTTGATAGTGAACCTGGAGGACTTCGACGGGGATGCGAGCGCATCCGTCGATAGGATGAAGGCAATGGCCCGTACGTCGAGGTTCGAATACCAATCGATCAATCCGATGACGTTCATATTCACCCCGGCCAATGTCAAGATGACGAATCTCGTCATACGTTGAAGGTGGGATGATGAGCAAGATAGTCCACGACCCGATACACGGGAGCATAACCATCGCCCCTCCGTTCTTGGACATATTGGATAGGCACGAGATGCAGAGGATACGCTCGGTCAAACAGTTGGGATTGGGCAATCTTGTGTTCCCCGGTGCCAACCATACGAGGTTCGAGCACTGTCTCGGCGTCTATCATCTCTCCGGCAGGATGGGAAGGGCGTTGGGATTGGACGATGACGATGTGATGGCGCTCATGGCCGCAGGACTGTTGCACGATGTATGCCATGCACCCTTCTCGCACACGTTGGAGAGGACGATGGAGACCATAACCGGCAGGAACCATATGGATCTCGCAAGGGATCTGATCTTCGGGAAGGTCCCCACGTTCATGAGGAGGGACAGGGATATTTTGGATGGTGTGGAACCGATGTCCGTGATCCTGGAGGACAGCGGCATATCGGCGAAGACTGTATGCGATCTGATAGCATATCCGAAGTCCGCATTGGGTTCGTTCAACATCGACGACGAGACACCTTACTTCTCATCCAGGGACTATATGCATCAGATCATACACGGTCCGGTGGATTCCGATCAGATGGACTATCTCCTCAGGGATGCCCATTATACGGGTGTGAAACTCGGCACGATCGATATGGAGAGGTTATTGAGCCAGATGGTGAGATACAACGATCAGTTGGTCCTGAGGAGAGGAGGTATATCCGCCGCCGAGGGTCTGGTCGTTTCCCGTCTGCTGATGCATTCCTCCATCTATTTCCACAAGACGATCCGTACGGCCGAGATGATGTTGGTGAAGGCCGTGGATGAGGCGATCGAACAGGGTCGTGATATGTCGGAGATGTATCTCATGACGGATTCTGACCTGATACAGGAGTTGATGATGTCCGGAGGCAAGGCATCCGATATGGCAAGGGACATCATGCTGCGCAGACTGTACAAGAAGGCGTACATCCTGTACTTCAGCACATTGAGCGAAGACGACATACACGAACTTACAAGATACTCCGATCCGAAGGCGAGGAGGGATCTGGAAGGACGTATCGCTTCCAGGGCCGGTGTGGACGTATCCGATGTGATAGTCGATATGCCGCCGAGATCGTCCCTGTTGTTCGAACAGAAGATCGGTAAGACCGACGTCAACATATTGGACGGTGTGAGGATAAGGTCCCTATCGTCATTCTCCGCATTGGCAAGGTCACTTCAGAGCAGGTCGAGCTTCGATTGGGCCATGATGGTGTCCGCACCCGCAGGTAAGGAGGCCGTGGTGGCCAAGGCCGCCCGCAATATCATCGGGATCGACGATCTCACCCTTTGATGACACCTATCGGTCTCATCCTGGCGACCTTACCGGTGAGTCCGGAGTTACATACGACGGAGACCACCTGGCTCACATCCTTGTATGCCTGTGGTGCCTCCTCTACCAATCCCTCGTCCGAACCGTTCCTAAGGTATATGTCACCGTCCGACATGCGCGATCTTATCGAATCTGCGGTTATGGAACCCACCGCCTTCTTCCTCGACATGACCCTTCCCGCACCGTGACAGGTGGAACCGAAGGTCTCCTTCATCGCACCGGGCCTTCCGACGAGTATGTATGTCCCGGTGCACATGTCACCGGGTATGATGACCGGTTGACCGATGTTGCGGTATTCCATGGTTATCTCGGGCCTTCCGGCCGAGAACGCCCTCGTCGCACCCTTCCTGTGTACGAGCACATCCATCGATTTTCCATCTACATCATGGCGTTCCATCTTGGCTATGTTGTGCGCAACATCGTACAGCACCTCGATGCCCATGCTCTCCGCCGAGCATCCCATGACGGATTCGAAGGATTCCCTGATCCAATGCGTGATCATCTGACGGTTCGCCCATGCGAAGTTCGCTCCGCATGACATGGCCTTGAAGTATCTCTCGCCGATCTCGCTGTTCAACGGGGCACATGCCAACTGTCTGTCCGGAAGGGAGACGTTGTTGTCCCTGATGTACTGCTCCATATCCATGAGATAATCCGTAGCTATCTGATGCCCGCATCCTCTGGAACCGCAATGTACCGTGATCGTGATCTGTCCCTTCTCGAGACCGAACGCCTTCGCCACATCCTCATCGAAGATCTCGTCCACCACATCCAATTCGAGGAAGTGGTTACCGGAACCCAAGGATCCGAGTTGGGGTATCCCCCTCTTCTTGGCCTTATCGCTCACAGTGGTCGGATCGGCCGTGGACATCGTCCCGCATTCCTCCGTGACGCTGAGGTCCCTCTCCCATCCGTACCCGTTCTCGACGGCCCATCTGGAACCGTTGGCGAGGATATCGTCTATGATATCCATATTGACCCTCGTGAGCCCTTTGGATCCGAGACCCGATGGGACGTTCTTGTACAGAGCATCGACGAGTTCGGACCTCTTGCCCTTGATGTCGTCCAACGTGAGGTTCGTCCTGATGGTACGGACACCGCAGTTGATGTCGAAACCTATCCCTCCGGGTGAGATGGAACCCGAATCCGCATCCACAGCGGCTACACCGCCTATGGGGAATCCGTATCCGAAGTGGATGTCGGGCATGGCCAAGGATTTCCCTACGATCCCGGGGAGGCATGCGACATTCGCCACCTGTTGCGGGGAGTTGTCGCTCATGATCGATCCCAACATCTCCTCACTGGTGAAGATCACCGCATCCGTCCTCATACCGGACATCTGTTCCTTGGAGATCTGCCATCTGTTGTCATCGATCCTTGTGAATCTGCCGTCCCAGGTCATAGTAACATCTCACCGAATGATATCGTTAGAAGTAAGGGCCGGGACCGAGATTTGAACCCGAGTCAAGGGATCCACAATCCCCTAGGATAACCAAGCTACCCTACCCCGGCCATATTTCAATCCGTGCATTGTGTAGTTGTAGATAAAGTTGTCGAATGACCCTCTTGACCAGACTCCGTATGTCACGGATGTGGATGTGTGATGATAGGAATCGGTCCCGTTGTATCGTCACAATCATCCCTGTTCCCATATGCGACATGCTGTTCGATCCTGTACTATTTTCATTAAATACGAGGGAACGATACGACTTATCATGGCAAAACGCAACATCATCTCCGTCCTTGATATGAAGGACGATATGCCTCAGCTCGTCGAACTCGCTGAGAAGCTCAAGAAGGAACGCGGCAACCATGGTGAGCCTCTGAAAGGCAAGACCCTCGCGATGATCTTCGAGAAGCCCAGCACAAGGACCAAGATCTCATTCGATGTCGCAATGAGCGAACTCGGAGGACACCCGTTGTATCTCTCCGCAAGGGACATGCAGCTCGATCACGGCGAGACCGTCGAGGATACCGCAAGGGTGATGAGCCGTTTCGTCCACGGTATCATGTACCGTGCCTTCGACTACAAGATGATGGACAGGTTGGGCGACAGTGCTACCGTCCCCGTCATCAGCGGATTGGATAATCTCGAGCACCCCTGTCAGGCACTCGCCGACATGCTCACGATCAAGGAGCACCTGGGATCGTTCAAGGGTAAGAAGCTCGTCTATCTCGGAGATGGGAACAACGTCTGCAACTCGTTGCTCTACGCATGCGCCATCATGGGCGTGGATATGATCGCCTGCTGTCCTGCGGTAAGGATGCCGAACGCGGAGATCATGCTCGGTGCCGCACGTATCGCGGACCAGAACGGAAGCAAGATCCTCGCATCGCACGAACCCATGGAAGCATGTGTCGATGCCGATATCCTGTACACGGACACATGGATCTCGATGGGCGACAGCACATCCGAGGAAGTGGCCGTCAAGATCTTCAAGAAGTATCAGATCAACCAGGAACTGTTGGACATAGCGAAGCCGGATTGCATCGTGATGCACTGTCTCCCCTGCCACCGCGGACAGGAGATAACGGACGATGTCATCGAGGGTCCCCACAGCGTCGTGTTCGACGAGGCGGAGAACAGGCTCCACGCACAGAAAGCGATCCTGTTGACACTTCTCAAATGAGTTGGGATGCGACCATGTCCTCGACTATGTCGAGGAACTGGTCCTCCTGACCCTCTGGTATGGTGGCACCGGCCGCTACGTTGTGCCCGCCACCGAATCCGCCGACGAGTTCGGCGGCCTTGTTCATTATTATCGAGAGGTTCAGACCCCTCTCGCCCAATGAGCGATCCGCTCTTGCGGAGACCTTCACACCATCATCCGCCTTGGCGAACGCTATTATCGGCATCATGCGGTCGAATCCCTCGGTACTGAGGATCATCCCTGCGACTATGCCGACCACGGTATCCTTGATCGCATCTCCGGCATCGAAGTATTGTATGAACCGTCTCTTCTGTATCAGGTTGTTCTGCTTCACATATTGCAATGCGGACGAGATGTTCTTCCTGTGCTCCGCACGGTTCCTCTCCGCATCCGCCATGGCGGATTGTTCACCGAAGCATATCTTGACACCCGTGGGGGCATCATCATACCTCCCGCAGGAGTTGAGCGATGTGGCGAACTCCTTCGCATCCCTCAGACCGCCCGTCAACGGGAATCCGGGTAAGGTATACGTCTCTCCGATCAGGATCCACTCGTCGCAGGGTCTGATGTGTGTTTTGAGGGCCTCGCGGACCTTCTTCCTCTCATCCTGCGATAGGTCCAACCATTTCCTGTTGACGCCGTCCTTCGTCAGAGGTATCCCCAGTTCCTCGTAGAACTTATGGCACCCGTGGGGATCATCGGTCAGTCCGCTGAGGTTGGGGTCGTTGCTGTATTGTATGAACTGTATCAGGGGTCTGCTCGCTCTCCCGAAGAGTCTGAGGTCCCTCTCCGTGACGATGTCCCCGTTCTCCATGGCATCCTCGAGGACCACGCGGTTGACGCCTATCATCCCGGATTCGTTACGATCCTGGAGATCCCCGCATGCGCCTATCACTCCCAGGTATGCCAGGTCCCTGTTGGATGCGTCTATCGCTCTGGATATCAGATATGTGGTGGTCGCACCGCACGCCTCCGTGGAACCGTCCATCCCGTATGTGTGACAGTTCACGTGCTCTATATCATGGAAGCTGTCCAACGTCACCTGTCCCCTGCGCCATTTCGGATCCGGGACGTGATGGTCGGACACGACGATCCTGTCCCTGCTGTAATCCGAGAGATATCCGCTGCCGAGGTCCACTATCCATACGGTGTCCCTGTCGGTGGTGTTTATCGTGTGTATGGTGTCGCTGTCCATCTTGTTCGCGAACAGTACCTCGAAGTCCTTGCCGAGACGTTCGCATGTCTTCGATGCTATGGCGGCCGATGTTATACCGTCTGCATCTATGTGTGCGACAATGAGCACATCCTTCGCACTGCGTATCTTCTTCGCGGCATGCTCCGCATCGGAGATCAGTCTTTTCACAGGGTCAGAAACCATGTTGTTCCACCAATCTCCCGTATGTCTCGTCGGCCACCCTCACGAGGTTGACGGTATCCGCACGGTTGTATTCTGTCAATAGATGCAAGGAGTCGACGTCCCCATACTTCTCCCATGATCTCCACAGGCGTACCGCCTCCTCCCCGTCGATATCGGATATCTCGTCCGACCTCCTCAGTCCGAGCTCTACCTCCACCTTCTTGAGACCACCAACGAATCCGGCCTTCCTGCAACCGAATCTCAGGTCGAAGTGCGGCATATCGAGGTCCACCTTCGGGAAGCTGTTCCTCAGGACGGGTACGTCGAAGCACCTCCCGTTGAATGTGACCAGCATCTTCGCACCATCCAGAGCATCGGATAACGATCCCGCATCCAGGTCCCTGCCGTGCGTAAGCGTGGTCGTATCATCCTTCCTGTGCACGGTCACCACCGTGACCGTGGAATCCCTCTCGAGACCGTCCGTCTCTATATCTAGATAAGCGACATCGTCACGGAACCTGCCGTACAGCCTCCATTGGTCCCCCGGCTTCAGCATCTCGCCCAATCCATAACAGTCGCGGTCGTCGAGGAGTTCGTACGCCTCGTTGAAAACGAGATCACATTCCGCCTTCTTGGATGCCTTGATCCCGGGCACCTCATCGGAATCGATGAAATCGCTCCAGGATCTGATGCCGGACGACCATAACCTGTCCTCCTTGCCCTTCCCGATACCCTTCGCGATTAGGAACGTGTGCTCGATCATTGCGACCTGATGTACCGCCTTCCTAAAATATCTTTTATCGGTCGCACATTACACCGGACATGGATTCCATGGAGATCATGCCCGGTGTCAGAGTGACGAAGGAGAGATGTCTCCTGTTGGATGACGGCCCGACGGTGGTCCTCGGGGATCTGCACCTAGGTTACGAGAAGGCGTTGGAGGAGGACGGGATGTTCATCCCCCGTATCAACACCGAGTCCATCAGAGAGGAGCTTAATCTTATTATTAGTAAATATGAACCGAGGCGCATCGTCCTGCTCGGGGACATCAAACACGACTTCAAGAGGACCAGGTACGAGGGCAAGGAGGAGGTCCGCAGGGTGGTCGATCTCCTGATGCATGCCGCCGATGTCGTCATCGTCAAGGGCAATCATGATAATTTCCTCCAGAACATCCTGCAGGATACCGGTCTGATGGCCGTGGACTACGTGGACATGTGCGGCTTCAGGATGGAGCACGGGCATGTGGATTCCGGGAAACGTCCCGTGATCATAGGGCACGAACATCCGTCGGTGAAGGTCTCCGGTGCGATGTCCGGCGGTATGAAGGTACAATGCTTCCTCCATCTGAAGAAGGATGGGATCATCGTGATACCTCCGTTCTCTCCGTTGTCATCGGGTTCCGATCTTGCGTTGGCCGGTGCGGACACGTTCATGTCGCCCGCATGCAAGGCGGCGGATGTCTCCGATGCGGACGTCTACGGCGTGACCGAGTTCGGGATCCTGCCGATGGGCAAATTGGGGGACATCGGAGACCTAGTGATTTGATGGGTTAACATCATTAAGAGAGAAAGTTTTAAATAGGCTCTTAATATACGCGCGTAATATAGGTTGTGGACATATATTCCATCCATCCAACCCTTTATATCACTTGAAACGAATCATCATCCATCGTCTTCAAAAGAGACGGAGGAATAGAAATGAGCGCAGAAATGGACGCATTGATCGACATCGTCGTCAAGGGTAAGATCAAGGAAGGAAAGGACGCAACACAGAAATGTCTCGACGCAGGGCATGACGCGAAGGACATCATCTTCAACGGACTCTCAAAGGCAATGGGTATCGTCGGAGACAAATACGCAGCAAAAGAGTACTTCCTTCCCCAGGTTCTCCTCGCAGCGAACACACTCTACATGGGACTCAACCTCGTTCTCCCTATGCTTCAGGGAGAGGGTGGAGAGACGAAAGGTAAGGTCGTTCTCGCAGTCGTTGAGGGAGATGTCCACGACATCGGAAAGAACATCGTCAAAGCCATGCTCACAGGTCTCGGACTCACGATCTACGACTTGGGCAAAGATATCCCGATCAAGGACTTGGTCGAGAAGGCAAAGGCAGAGGGAGCACAGATCATTGCAGAGTCCACTCTCATGACACCTACACTCGCAGGTATGAAAGAGTGCGAGAGGATGCTCGCAGAAGAGGGACTCAAAGGAAAGATCAAGACAATGATCGGTGGCGGAGCAACCTCGAAAGAGTTCGCCGACCAGATCGGTGCGGACGGATGGTCCTACGACGCAGTCGAGGCATCACACGTCGCAGCAGCATTCCTCGGAATCTGAGTGCACAACAATCACTTTCCCTCAAACCTCTTACTCCCCTTTGGGGTTTCTTCTACAATATCATCGATCCCTGTCATCGTATCCTGTCGGTCATATGTTATACGGTATGTCCTGAGATACCGCTTCAATATTATACGGTATGAGTCGATACACCTTTCATGAGACAGTCGGAATTCGATCAATGGGTCCAGGATTGGATCAAGAGAGAGAAGGAAGCAGGAAGGAAATGCTTCGAAGTGAAGAAATCCGGTAACAATTACTATGTCTATTTCCAATCGACGAGATACAACGCCGAGACGAAGAAGAGGGAGAAGGTATCCGGATATCTCGGAAAGCTCGTGGAAGGCGAGGGTCTGATCGAACCCGACACATATTCCGAGGACGACGAGAAGGCATCGGTGGCAAGATACGGCCTCGGTATCGATACCGGAGGTACGTTCACGGATGCGGTGATCGTCGATCTCGACGATTATTCCGTCGTCGCCAAGAAGAAATCCCCCACCACGCACCAGGACCTATCGATAGGATTGTACAACTCTGTGGATGCCGTCTTCAGGTCCACTGACATCAGACCGTCGGACATATCGCTCGTGGGCATATCCACCACATTGGCCACCAACTCCATCCTCGAAGGGAGCGGCGGGGAGGTGGGATTGATACTCATCGGGTGGAATCCCATGGAGCCCGTCAACTTCGGTGAGAAGAAACAGGTCATCATCAAGGGCGGATGCGATAGCAAGGGCAGACAGATAGCCGCCATGAGCAAGGACGAGGTGTTGGCGGCATTGGACAGCATGAAGGGCGAGGTGGATGCGATCGCGATATCTGGTCTGTTCGCCAACATGAACCCCTCGCAGGAGAAGAAGGTCAAGGAGTTGGCCTCATCGTACACCGGATTACCGACGGTCGCGGGACACGAGCTGTCCGCGGTGCTCGGTATCGATACCAGGGCGGAGACCGCCGTATTGAATGCAAAGCTCATCCCCGCCGTCAAGAAGTTCTTCGACGATGTGGAGGCCACCTTCAGGAAGAAGGGTATAGACGCACCGATCATGGCCTACAAGGGTGACGGATCGGTGATGACATTGGATCAGGCCAGATTGTATCCCGTGGAGACCATCCTCTCCGGTCCCGCGGCGAGTTCCATGGGCGGTAAGATCCTCTCCGGCTACGAGGATTGCGTCATAGTCGATATCGGCGGTACATCCACGGATATCGCGATAATGGAGGGAGGTTTCCCGCAGATACAGTTCAACGGTGCATCCGTCGGCAGATGGAGGACACGCGTGAAGGCCGTGGACATGTACACCGTGGCATTGGGCGGTGATTCCAGGATAAGGCTCGACGGCAACAAGGTGTTGATCGGTCCCGAGAGGGTACAGCCCCTGTGCAGACTCGCCGAGGAGCATCCGGAGGTCGTCGGGAAGATAATGCACACCGACATATACGACTACTATGAGGCCGTGGATGATTATGACCTCCAAGTCCTGACCGAGAAGGAGCAGAGGATCTACGACTCCATGGTCGGTAAGGGCCCGCTCTCCGAGATGGAGGCGAAGAACGAGGTCGAAGGACTGTGGGCGATAGACGACGAGTTACGTTCGCTGGTGACCAAGGGTGCCCTCGTATTGTCATCGTTGACCCCGACGGACATCATGGTCCATGACGGATCGTTCAAGTTGGGCAACAAGGATGGATCGAGGGCAGGTGTCCATGCCGTGGGAGAGAAGCTCGGTATGACCGAGAGGCAGGTCTCGCGCTTCATATTCGACGAGGTCAAGGAGAAGGTGGCGGAGGCCGTCATGAGCAAGATGCTCGACGATCAGATGTTCGATTGGAGGGACAAGGGCTCCGAACTCATCCTCAGGAGGATGCTCACGTTGCATCATGGCGGATCGCTGATGAACATGAGGCCCAGCTTCGAGATACCCGTGGTCGGTGTCGGTGCACCGTCCAGATACATGATGGCGGATCTCGACAAGAGGTTGGGTGCAGAGGTTATCTTCCCCGACAACAACGATGTGGGCAACGCCGTGGGTGCCGTATGCAGTAAGATAAGCGAATCACTGTCCGGTAACGTGATCCCCACACCTGATTATAGATTCCTGACGACGGTACCGTTCATAGGTTCGTCGTATCATGTGCACATCGGTTCCGCCATATCCTCCGCCCAACGCAGTCTTGAATCATACCTCGAGAACAAGCTCAAGGCCGCAGGTGCGAAGAACGTCGTCACATCGTCGAAGATAAAGACGTACATGGCATCCGAGGGCGGTATCGGTGACTATACCGATGAGGGATTGACGGGTACCGTGAACTACGTGGAGGTAATATCCAGGGCCATCGGAGATCCTCCCGAGAGGGACTGAGGGAACCTCTCCATACATATCGCCAAACCCTTTACACCCCTCCCTTTAGTTTTTATAACTGTACGCATATCCTCTCGACAGAGGAGACTTATCATGGCAATGACACCAAGAGAGAGAGTACTCGCAGCAATGAAACAGGAGAAGCTGGACAGACCCCCGGTCGCAGTCTTCACACAGTCGGCAACCATCGACCAGATGGATGCTATCAACACATACTGGCCCGAGGCACACTCAGATGCAAAGATGATGTGCGAACTCGGTGCAGCACAGGCAACTGTCTTCGGATTCGAGGCAGTAAGGTCCTCATTCTGTCTTACGGCAGAGGCAGAGGCACTCGGATGCAAGGTGGATCCCGGAAAGAAAGACAGGACCCCCATGCTCAAGGCACACCCCTTCAAATTCGACCCCATGTCCGGCGAATACGACGAGCCCAACCTTATGGCGCCCGAAGAGTTCATCAAGACCGGAAGGCCCGCAGTCATCATCGAGGCAACAAAGCTCATGAAAGAGAAGTACGGAAAGGACTACGCAGTTATCGCAGGTAACACAGGTCCCTTCACACTCGCAGGTCACCTCGTCTCAACAGAGAACCTCGTCTTCGGAATCATGATGGAGCCCGAGAAGGTCAAACAGTGGGTAGACGCAGTCAACCCCATCGTCAAGGCATACTGCCAGGCACTCTCCGATGCAGGAGCGGACATCATCCAGATGTCAGAGCCTTCGGCATCCACCGATCTCCTTTCACCCGACATGTTCACCGAGTACGCGGGATCATACGTCAAGGAATCACTCGCAGCCACAAAGGGATGCGACACAGTCCTCCACATCTGTGGAGACACAGCACCCATCCTCGGTCACATGATCGACACAGGCGTCACCGGACTCTCAATCGAGGAGAAGGTCGACTCCGCAAAGGCAGTCGAGATCGTCGGCGGACGTGCAGCACTCGTCGGAAACGTCGGTGTCGTCGCACCCTTGCTCCAGGGAACACCTGAGGACTGTGCGGCAGCAGGAAAGAGGATCGCAGAGGCAGGATTCAACGTCATCTCGCCCGGATGCGGACTCTCCGCTCTCATCCCCGGCGCGAACCTCAAAGCACTCGTCGACTCCGTCAAGTCGCTCTGAGCACCGGATCACAAACAGATTAACATCGGGGGCGCAAGCCCCCACAATTATATCACACACTAACACCCTTGATATCAAGGACGTTTTATACTCAGCAATCCAATATCTGACTGAGGAATTACTATGGCATACGGAATAGCACTCGACCTCGGTACGAGTGGGTTCAGATCCCATCTTGTCGATCTCGACAAAGGAGCCAAGATCATCGATACAGCGATCACTGTAAGACATCCGCTCCCGGGTGCGAACATCATGGACCACATGCACTTCTGGATGACATCCGGAAGGGCGATCACGCACAACATCATCGCACAGACGGTGTACGATCTCATAAGCCTCTACGGGAAGGACAAGCTCGCCGAGGTGGAGAAGATATCGGTGTGCGGTAACCCCATCCAACTGTCGCTCTTCGAGGACATAGAGGTCAGGGACCTGGCGTTCGCCGGACAGAACAAGATCAAGAGTCTCGGCATCACCCCTCCGTCGAGGAAGGCGCACATCACCACAGCGGGTGATATAGGATTGATAGGCATCGATCCCGAGATCGAGGTGCTGATCCCTCCGGCCATAAGGCACGAGATCGGTGCGGATGCGTTGGCGATGATAATCAAATCTGGGATGTTGGACAGGAAGGATGTCTGCATGGTCACCGATTACGGTACGAATGCCGAGATGGGACTCTATGTGGATGGCGAGCTCTATTCCGGTTCCGCCGCGGCGGGTCCGGCCATGGAGGGACAGTCCATAGAACAGGGTGTCCTCGCATCACCGCGTGCCATATCCGATGTGAACATCTCCGATGACGGCACATGGGAGAACGTCGTCCTCGACGACCACCTCATCCCCGTGGTGACATCCAAGGTGGATCCTGTGACGGGCAACACCGTCAGGATCCTGGATTACAAAGCGAAAGGTATCACAGGTACGGGTACCGTCTCATGCATCTCGGAGGGTCTCAGATCCGGTGTGATCGCACTCCCCGGTGTCAACACACCCGACAACAGGATCCATCTCGTCGATGGTGTATCGATCTCGGCGAAGGATGTGCACGAGGCAGGTAAGGCCATGGGTGCGATCCGTGCGGGACACAGGACGTTGATGTACGAGGTCGGTCTGTCGGATGCGGATGTGAAGGTCATGTACATGGCCGGTGCATCGGGTACGTACGTGGATCCGATGAAGGCGCAGTACTGCGGTATGATCCCCCGTGTATTGGAAGAGGTGTATCAGCTCGGTAACACATCGTTGATGATGGCCCACGACCTGTTGAAGTCGGACGGTGCGCTCGATATGATGCAGGATGTCGCCAATTCGATCTCCGCGAACCACATCATGTTCGCCGGTAACCAGAAGTTCGAGGATATGTACGTCCTCGAGCTCGCATATTGGGACGAGGGTATGCCGTACGATATGTACAACGATATGATGGTCGCATCCGGATTCCCGCCGCTCCCGGACATAGTCGCACCGAAGATATGCAAGAGGATCGTGAAGTCGGACATACCCGATGTGGGTGCGGGAATACACACGTTGGATCCCGTGGGCATGGTCATGCGCGGTGTGTTCGATGGATGCACCGGATGCAGGAAATGTCAGCGCGGATGTCCCGAGAAGGCACTCACCGTGGAGGATGTCGACGGTGCGCACCAGATAAGCGTACGTTCCGACCTCTGTCTCGGTACCGCATGCAAGGCGTGCGAGTTCAACTGCCCCGAGAAGGTCTACTCCTTCACCGACCTCAAGGTCGAATACAAACTCTGAACCAGATGGGGGTCCAACCCCCATCCGGATGTTCCGTCTGGACACATTTTATACCTTGGTATTAACATCCTTAATACATGTCCGATAACAGCGTATTCGCAGAGAAGTTCAAGACCATCCTCAAGCTCAGGAACGATCCCGTAGCTGTCAAGTTGGTAAAGACGGATGAGGAGTATCCTGCCGGATACGAGTTCTCTCCGGAACAGATGACGCACTGCCAGGCCGTGATGGGAGCTAGGAACGGCAACTCGTACAAACTGTCCGCTGAGTTGCAGTCATGCAACGTGGGAGCATCCACCCTGGGGATGGTCCCGAAACCGGAGAAGGTGGTCAGCGGGGAGTTCCATGCCAACATAGGGATCCACGAGTCACCGGATGCGGCGAAGGCCATGGTGGCCGCAGCCATGGATGTACCTTACAAGACGAAGGGTGAGGTCGTATGTCCGTTGAAGGATGCGAACTTCACACCGGATGTCGTCGTCTTCGTGGATATCCCCGAGAGGATCTATTGGTTCGAGGCGTTCCTCACACGCAAGACGGGCGGACGCGTGACATACACGACGGCACCCTTCCAATGTGCATGCGAGGATGTGACCGCGGTACCTATCGTCACAGGCAGACCGAACATCTCGATCGGTTGTTTCGGATGCAGGAGAAGGACCGACATGAAGGCCGACGAGATGGCGATCGGAGTCCCCTTCGACCTGATCCCCGAGATGATATCCGTCCTCGATGTGTACAAGGATGGGGTCTTCACCAAGGCCAAGAGGGATTGAATCCCCGTCTTCCCCGCCATCTCCGGATGGCGGGACCATCCTTCTTCGAAAAACGACTTAACGATTGTTTAGACATATTATATACGATGATTGCGTAACGTTGTTGCATGACCGATATGATCGATAGGAAGGATGTTGAAATCCTGAAGCGGTTGAAGACCGATTCGAGGACTCCAATGGGTATCATCGGCAACAAGATGGACATCTCCAAGGCCACCGTCAGCCGTCGCGTGGCAAGGATGGAGGACGAGAAGATCATCCGCAAATATTCCATGGATATCGATCTGGCGAGCATAGGGGTCATGAAATCATTGGTCATGATGCAGATAGTGGGTACGCCCACGGCCGTCATCATCGACCAGCTCAAAGGTTATGAGGAGATCGGGCACATCTACAAGACATTCGGCGATCACAACATCATCTGTGAGATATACACCAAGAATGTGGATGAGATCTACGAGATGATACAGTCCAAACTGTTGAAGATGCCCAGTGTGAGGAACGTCGAGGTGGATGTCCTGATCGGACAGGAGACCCTCAACGAGAATGCCGATCTCGATCTTTATGTGAAGAAATTGAAGGATTGATAATCGTGACAGGAATCATACTCAATCGTTGTCCGAAGGTATCCGCAGATACGGGGATAAGGGTGGTCCCGCCCGAAGAGACGCTCAGAAGGGTCATACCCCTCCTGGAGAAGGCGGGGATGGAACCCTTGGAGGACATCACGGATAAGGACAACATAGGTATCCCTGTATATTCTGTATATAGGAAGAGGACTGCGAAGGGTACCTTCGGCAACTACAACGGCAAGGGTGCGACACGCGAACAGGCGATGGCATCCGCGGCGATGGAGGCCATCGAGAGATATAGCGCAGAGTTGCATGACGACGACGAGATCGTCTACGGTACGATCCAACAGGTGAGGGACAACGGTCCGATGATCGAGCCTGATGACCTCATATTGCCGGCACGCGTGATGTACAACCTGGAGTCCGCGGACATCGCATGGACCACAGGATACGATATCATCCAAGGGGAGGAGGTATGGGTCCCGGCATGTGCCGTGTTCTATCCGTACTATCCTGATGGAGATTTGCAACTGTTCAGATTCCATACCAACGGTATCGCATCGGGCAACACGATCGAGGAGGCCATACTGCATGGTATGTTCGAGGTCATCGAGAGGGATGCATGGTCGATAGCGGAGGCATTCGACAGGACGAACGCCGATGTCATCGTCGATGACGAGGATTCCGTACCGGGAAGGTTGCTGAAGCAGTTCAGGGACAACGGCGTGGAGATACGCCTGAAGGATCTGACGAGTGATGTCGGTATCCCGACCATAGGTGCATCATCCGATGATGTGGCCACGAAGGATCCCGAACTGTTGAACATCGGTGTGGGAACGCATCTCGATCCGGTCATAGCGGCCACGAGGGCGATCACCGAGGTCGCACAGAGCAGGACCACCCATAAACACGGGTTGAAGGTGAACGCCAACCTCGTCAAGGTCACCAAGGAGATGGGTTACGAGAAGATCAAGGCCGTCAACAGACTCTGGTATTCGGACAGCGGGAAGAGCATCAGATTATCGGAGATGGAGAATCTCGCGACCCCGTACGTGAGGGACGATATCGAGGTCGTGCTCGGCAGGTTGGTCGATCACGGGTTCGACCGTGCCGTCGTCGCCGACCTAACCAGGAAGGATGTGAACATCCCCACGGTCAGGATGATCATCCCCGGGATGGAGGTCTCCACCATGGATTCGGAGCGCGAAGGTCCGAGACTCTGGGGAAGATGGCCAAAACAGCGATAGAACTGATTAAAGGTTCGATAAAAAACAATCATTAAATATCAAGTCTGGGGCGGTTTTCACCGCCCCTTCGACTCTATATAAACCGCCAGAAATGGGCATTTTGGACTTAACAATTGATAAATGCCCGAAAAAGCACGACTTTATATCCTAATATGGCATACCTAAGAATTGCAAGGGGAGGCAAAAAGGTTAGCCCTTTTGCTGATTTATGAATAGATGGAGGTATGAAATGCCAAAATACAATGACGTAATAGATCTGTATGACGACAGGGGAAAGCGTATCGCTAAGCAGATTCCTCTGGAAGCAATCAGTCCGTTGCGCAACAATGCAATCAAGAGAATTGCAGCTATGACCGAGAGGACGATCGCAGTCAACCTCGCCGGAATCGAGAAAGCTCTCAAGACCGGTTCGATGGGTGGAGACGGCGCAATCATCAAGGGAAAGGAAATCGACATCCCGCTCGTCAAGAATGCAGACAAGATTGCAAAAGCAGTCAAAGAAATGGTCCAGGTACAGGACGGAGACGACACAATCGTCAACGTCAAGTCCGAGGGAAAGAGCCTCGTAGTTGTCGTACCTGAGGCAAGGATGCGCGCAGGTATCGAGTACACGACCGGATTCACATCCGTCGCTGCAGCAACAGTACAGGCAATCATCGACGAATTCAAGATCCCTATGTACAAGGCGAACATGGTCAAGGGAGCAGTATGGGGAAGATACCCCCAGACAATGACCTTCACCGGCTCGAACGTAAGGTTCATCCTTGAGGTTCCCCAGAACAACGAGGGTGCAGGTTACGCACTCAGGAACATCATGGCAAACCACGTCGTCGCACTTGTCGGCAGGAACGCAATGCAGGGTGTCGCACTTTCAGCGATCTTCGAGCAGACAGCATCATTCGAGATGGGTGACGCAATCGGTCCGTTCGAGAGAGGACACCTTCTCGCACTCGCATACGAGGGACTCAACGCAAACAACATGCTCTACTCGATCGTCAAGAAGAACGGAAAGACCGGAACAGTCGGTACCGTTATCGAGTCACTCATGGAGAGGGCACTCGAGGATGGAGTCATCAGGGTAAAGGAGACACTCCCCAGCGGATACAAGGTCTACACAACCGATGATCTCATGCTCTGGAACGCATACGCAGCAGTCGGACAGGTTGCCGCAGTCATGGTCAACGTCGGAGCAGCAAGGGCAGCACAGGGTGTTCCCTCAACAATCCTCTACTACAACGATCTCCTTGAGCACGAGACAGGTCTGCCTTCAACAGACTACGGACGTTCAATGGGAGTTTGTGTTGGAATGTCATTCTTCTCACACTCGATCTACGGTGGAGGAGGACCTGGACTGTTCCACGGAAACCACGTCGTTACAAAGCACTCGAAGGGAGTTCTGATCCCCGCTGTCACAGCAGGTAACTGTCTTGATGGTGGAACACAGACCTTCTCAGCAGAGGCAACCTCAGGACTGTTCAAAGAGGTCTTCGGAGATGTTCCTGAGTTCAAGACACCGATGCAGATTGTCGCCGCGGAGGCAAAGAAAGTCGCAAAGAAGCTGTGATGTTAAATGTCAGAGAGTACCGTTAATTCAAACCCCAACTATGCCGGAGTACCTCTTCCCGAGGTATGGATCCAGAGTCAACGTCTTCTCGGAGCCGAGAGCACCGAGAGGGTACTGAACGCATTGGAGGGTGTGGACAAGATCAGACAGATCAATCTCAAAGGCGAGAGCCTTCCGGCCACCATCAACAGTGGTCCTAACAAAGGCCTGCCCAACAACCATTCCGAACGCAGGAACATCAAGTTCCGTGGAAAGGATGTGGAACTCAGACACCTTGTCGGGGATTTCTACATCGAGCTCAACGTCAACAACGAGGAAGAGCTTGCGGAGAAGGTCAAGGAGATAGAAGAGGCTGTCAAGGATGTGATGCCTTTCGGCTACAGCGTCCAGGTCGGTAGGTACTCCAAGTACAGAGCATCAATGCACGATTATAGATAAGGTGTTTAATTATGGCATACAAGAGACAATTCTACCCTGGAGAGTCCATCCCTGCAAAGAACAGGCGCAGATACATGGACCCCAAACAGAACCTTAAGAAACTGAGAGACATCGCAATGGATGATGTCGTCAGGATCATGGGACACAGGAACCCCGGAGAGGAATACAAGTCGATCCACCCCCCGATCGAGGAGGGAAAGGAGCCCGACTGTCCTATCAGGGCACTCGTCAAACCGATCGAGGGAGCAAAGCACGGAGACCGTGTAAGGTACGTCCAGTTCACGGACTCGGTCTACTTCGCACCCATCTCCCCCTACCAGAGGGCATGGATGTACCTCTCCAGGTACAGAGGTATCGATACCGGTACACTGTCCGGAAGGCAGATCATTGAGATGCGTGAGAGGGATCTCGAGAAGATCGCAAAGGAAATGATCGACAACGAGACCTTCGACCCTGCACTCACTGGAATCAGGGGTGCAACAGTTCACGGACACGCATGCCGTCTCGATGAGCACGGACTCATGTTCGACGCATGGCAGAGGTACGTCTGGGACGACAAGAAGAAAGAAGTCGTATACGTCAAGGACCAGGTCGCACTTCCCCTTGACAGGAGAATCTCCGTCGGAAAGCCCGCAAAGATGGACGACCTCAAGAAGAGGACCACCATCTTCAGAGCAGACGGTGTAGACATGAGAGACGACAAAGAGGTTACCATGTACGGACTCAGGATCCACAAACTGAGAACACTCGGTGGTTACCAGCCCTACAAAGTTAAGGGGATCTGATTAAGATGGCAGGAAAAGAAAGGTTGTTTATTGACGCCTGTAAGAAGAAATTCAAAGAGGACCCTACCAGCATCGAGACAAAGTTCTACTGCTACGGCGGATGGAAACAGTCCAAGAGGAAAGTAGAGTTCGTAGAAGCAGCAAACAAGATCGCAAAACAGCGTGGTATCCCCATGATGAACCAGGACATCGGAGTTCCGCTCGGACAGAGGTCCTGGATGCCCTACCAGTTGTCACACACTGACATCTTCGTAGAGCCCGATGATCTTCACTGCATCAACAACGCGGCAATCCAGCAGGCATGGGACGACATCAGGAGGACAGTCCTCGTCGGTCTCGACTCACCCCACGCAACAATCGAGAGAAGGCTCGGAAAGGAAGTCACACCTGAGACGATCAACGAATACCTCGAGGCAGTCAACCACACAATGCCCGGAGGAGCAGTCGTTCAGGAGCACATGGCCGAGATCAACCCTGCACTCGCATACGACTCATACGTCAAGGTCTTCACCGGAAACGACGAGCTCGCAGACGAGATCGACAAGAGGTTCCTCATCGATATCAACAAGCAGTTCTCCAAGGACCACGCAAAGCAGCTCAAAGCAGCGATCGGAAACACCCTCATGCAGGCAGTACGTGTCCCGACCATCGTCGGACGTGTCATGGATGGAGGAACGATCTCAAGGCACGCAGCCATGCAGATCTCAATGGCCTTCATCACATCATACAAGCTCGCAGCAGGAGAGGCAGCAATCGCTGACTTCGCATACTCTGCAAAGCACCAGTGTATCAACATGGGTACCATGATGCCCGCAAGGCGTGCAAGAGGACCCAACGAGCCTGGAGGAATTCCCTTCGGATTCATGGCAGATATCGCACAGTCGGACCGTGTACACCCGGACGACCCCGGACGCGCAGCACTTGAAGCAGTCGCACTCGGTGCAATCATCTTCGACCAGATCTACCTCGGTGGATACATGTCTGGAGGAGTCGGATTCACACAGTACGCTTCAGCAGCATACACCGACAACATCCTTGAGGATTACACATACTATGCAATCGACTACATCAAGGACAAGTTCGGCGGCTTCGGAAAGCTCAACCCCGAAGACTTCGACAAGCTGATCCAGCTCGGTGACGACATCAACTCCTACGCACTCGAATCCTACGAGAGATACCCTGCAGTCATGGAGGCACACTTCGGTGGATCACAGAGGGCAACAGTCGCAGCAGCGGCATCAGGTATCGCCGGTTCAATGGCTACCGGAATCGCAGACTGCGGTCTCAACCTCTGGTACCTCTCGATGCTCCAGCACAAGGAGAGGACAGGAAGGCTCGGATTCTACGGATACGACCTTCAGGATCAGTGCGGTTCAGCCAACTCGTTCGCATACAGGTCCGATGAGGGTCTGCCCATGGAACTGAGGGGTCCGAACTACCCCAACTACGCAATGAACGTCGGTCACCTTTCCGGATACACCGGTATCCCCAAGGCAGCTCACGCAGCACGCGGAGACGCATTCACAGCCAACCCATTCATCCGTATCGCATTCGCAGACCCGAGCCTCGTGTTCGACTTCGCGAACGTTACGAAAGAGGTCGGACGCGGCGGACTTCGTGAATTCAAGCCTGCAGGTGAGAGGACCGCAATCATTAAGGCATAAGCGTGAAACACATGCAACTGGGTGAGATCTACAAATACATGCCAACATCGACTGTTGGGAAAGTGGTGGACGTCCGTGACAGGGACGGTAAGACTTGGGCTCTGCTCGATTTTACCGGTCTTTGGTACGACGTATCAAAACTCACTCCCGCGGATGCGAGCGAGTACAAAGAGGTCTCGTTCAAGTATAAGGAGAGGTCCTTCGATAACAGCGTTAGGTCCATAGAGGAACTGGCGAATGAGATCAAGGACGTCGACATATCTGACTTCACACCCAGTGGCGGCGGATGAACGCTTAACCTACCAAACCTTTTCCCAATTTTACCTTTTTTTCTTTTCGTATAATTTTTCTACAATGATGTCAATCTTACATATGTCGTAATATACGGCAAGAAGTGATAAGATGGGAAAAACAACATTTGACATCAAGGATCCGCAGACATTGGTCGGATTCATCCTTGGACTTGTTATTTCGATCGTGTTCGGGTTGGTCGGACTGATCATTCTGGCGGTCATCGGTCTGGTCTACTACCTCATGACCAAGAAGGACATGATGGCTGTACTGATCGGTGCGCTTGTAGGTATCGTCCTTGGTATCGTCATCAACATCATCATCGGTGGCGTGATCTCATTCTTCTGATGGGATCATGAAATCGATCCAAACGCTTTACCTTCTTTTATGTGATCCTTACCGCCCTATGATGTGTCCATGCCAATCGTCTCGTGAAGGGATATCATCCTTTAGGGATAGGTCATCGAACAGTCTGTCTTCATGATTAAATAGTGATTCCATAATCCGATGGACATCGTGAGAACAATGATCGACGAAAACGGTTATCTCATCGGCAAGAACGTCATCACCAAGGATGCATACATACTTGGGGAGATACAGGATTATTCATGCGAGACCATATCATGGGGCATAATCGGCCTCAAGGTGAAGAGCACCAACTCCGTGGCACCGTTGCTGAACATCGGCAGCGGAAGATCCATGATCCTGCTCCAACCGGACGATTTCACGATGAACGAGGTCGTTCTGTCGAAGGACACTATCGAGAGCATCAGATCCAAGATCACGGCCGACAACTCCGATTATCTTTCCGTGGGTTCGATGATCGGGATGAACGTGTTCGCTTCCGACGGATTGTTGGTCGGGACGATAGAATCCTTCGAGGTCGATTTCTCCAAATGGAAACTGATCTCGATGAGGATAAAACTGGACAAATCGGCACATCAGCCGCTCGGTGTCAAGAAAATCCTCTTCGGTAAGAGGATAGGCGGGATCCTCATGTCCCAGATAGACGGGATGAAGGATTCCGTCATACTGTCGTTGGATACCGACAGTATAAAGGATCAGATGATCATCCTTTGACGGTGTTGAATGCTACGAGGATGGATGCATACTTCCCGTTGTCATCCATCCCGTGCCATTCCCTGATCATCTTGTCACATGTGGGTGCAGGACTGCATGATATGACGTCATAGCACCCATTGCCCTCATTCAATTCCGGGAACGGGACAGGTGGCATGATGAATGCTTCCTTCCCTCCTTCGGGGATCTTGACATATGGGAACAGGACGAACCCATCCGACAACCAGACGACATCATCCCTGTTCCTGTATTCCGCAGAGGTCTCTGGGAACACCTCTGTACCAAGTAATTGTCCTTCACTCGAAAGCAGGATGACGGTCGGCTTCGGCGGTGGTCTGAATCTAGGATCCTTCACGATGCAGATGACCTTCTCTCTCTTCAGGGCCTCCATGTAGCCCATGTTGCAGACGGTGACTCCTCCGCTGGCCTTCACCTTGTTCTCTTCAGCCTGTACCTTGGCCTTGATCTCATCATCGAGGTAGAACGCATCGATGACACCTCTGAGACCTTTCAACAGTTTGATGTACTGGTCATCCTCTGTCATATGCACCCATGTATGTAATCTGGCTCTAATATATCTTGTCCTCGGAGAGCTTCGCTATGATGGGTTCATTGGCCGTGAGTATCTCCTTGATGTCGACGACACCGATCGCCGCGATGGCCTTACCGTCGAGGTCTATTGGCGTCACGACGACCCTGATCCCCTTGTACGGTCCGCTCTTGGCGATCTTCCTTATGCAGGTCTTCGTGCGTATGACCTCCTCGAGGACCTCTCCGGTGTATGCGTTATCGACGACCACGCCGTTCTCGATCCTCACACCGAGGTCATCCCTGCTCTTGGCGCATACCGGCAATCCGCCGACCAGTTCGTGTATGGCGAATGCCAACGACAAGATCTCTCCCGCAGATGATTTCGACGACAGGATGTCCTTCAGTCCCTTCTGCAATCTGAGACCACCCATCGTGTTCAATGCCGCCGAGATCGCACCGCATTCGGCCAGATCGTATGTGTCAGCGGTACCGATTATGATGGCATCGTCATTCCTCACGGCGAATATGTCCCTGATCCTCCTCTCGGTATCGTCATCCACGGGATAGTCCGAACCCGGGAACAGGAGACGGTTGTTGGAGCAGATGAGCGTGGTGGCACCCTTGGCACCGGATATGATCGCCGAATCCCTCTCCTCGCAACCGAAGGATATCCTCCTCGCCGCATGTTTGATCAGTACGGCACAATTGTACTGACCGATGGTCAGATCCATTATCGTCACGGGCTTGGCGTCCAGGAATATCAGGCTCCTGTACTCGTCCCCTTCCTTCGTCAGGGTGATCCCGCTCTTGTCGATATCGATGTATTTGTTGTCGAGGAGGATGTTCAATATCGTCCTCGTACTGCCTTCGCCGATTCCGAGTATGGAGGAGAGCTTCTTCCTCCCGATGGGTTCATCGATGTCCATGGACATGATCGACTTCCAGATGTGATAGTCGTTGAACTTGGGGGCGGGCCCACATACTCTGAGGTTCGTCGTTGGATGCATCATACATCCACGTCCATGAATGGATATAACGATTCTGGTCATCCTGGGGGTCCAGATCGTACGACATCTGCAGATGCTGGGTGGTGCTCCATATTATTAACGCGACTAATCATAAGACGCGTTAAAGGTACGCTTTATCTATCTAGAAGTGATAACGCTGTTTATGTCGAATGAGTCTGTCGAACTTTTAAAAATAGAGAATGTCTCGAAAGTTTATGACGGAAGGACCGTACTCAACAACGTCAGCGCCACATTGTCAAGTGGTAAGATCCTTGGTCTGATCGGTAAGAGTGCGGCCGGAAAGAGTGTCCTGATCCACATGATCAGGGGTTCAGAGGATTATGCCCCGACCACGGGAAGGGTGCTCTATCATGTCAACATATGCCCCAAGTGCGGTAATCTCGATCTTCCGTACGAGGGTCATGCCTGTACGAAGTGCGGTGCGGATACCAGGACCGAATGGGTCGATTATTGGGCACTGCCGGAACGCGATCCCGTCAGGCAGGAATTGAAACAGCGTATCTCCATCATGTTGCAGAGGACGTTCGCCCTCTTCGGTGACAGTACCGTCATGGAGAACATCTTCGAGGCCATCGGGGACAAGGTGTCCGAGAAGGAGAAGATCGAGAAGACGATCGAACTGCTCGAGTTCGTCAACATGACGCACAGGATAACACACATCGCACGTGACCTCTCGGGAGGAGAGAAACAGCGTGTGGTCATGGCGAGACAGCTCGCCAAGAACCCGTTGTTCTTCCTTGCGGACGAGCCTACGGGTACATTGGATCCCTATACAGCGAACGTCGTCCATGAGAGATTGGTCAAGTATGTCCGTGACAACAACATCTGCATGGTGTTCGCATCACACTGGCCGGAGGCCATCAACAAGATGGCGGATGAGGCCATATGGTTGGATGCAGGCGATGTGGTCATGAGTGGGGATCCCAACAAGATCACATCCAAGTTCATGGAGGAGTATCACTTCGAGAGGAGGAAGGACACCAAGCTCGGAGAGCCCCTCATCGTCCTCGAGAACGTCAAGAAGCATTACTTCTCGGTCGTGAGAGGTGTCGTGAAGGCCGTAGATGGGGTATCGTTCACCATAAGGGAGAACGAGATCTTCGCGATGGTCGGTATCTCGGGTGCCGGTAAGACCACCACATCACGTATGATCGCCGGGATGACCCCGGTCACATCCGGTGTCGTCAAGATCAAGATCGGTGACGATTGGGTCGATATGAGCGAATCGGGATTCATGGGCAAGGGAAGGGCGACACCGTACATCGGCGTCCTCCACCAGGAATACACGTTGTATCCCTTCGACACGATCCTCAAGAACCTCACCGTCTGCATAGGTATGACCATGCCTGCGGAGATAGCCAAGGTGAAGGCCATACAGGTCCTCCAGAGCGTAGGATTCCCGAAGAAGGACATCGAGAAGGTACTGTACTCATATCCCGACGCATTGTCGGTCGGTGAACAGCAGAGGGTCGCATTCGCACAGGTCCTGATCAAGGAACCGCGTATCGTCATCCTCGACGAGCCCACGGGTACGATGGACCCGATCACGAAGGTCACCGTCGCCAAGGCGGTGCTGAATGCGAGGGACAACCTCGGCGAGACGTTCGTTGTTGTGAGTCACGATATGGACTTCATCCTGAACTGTTGCGATCGTGCCGTCCTCTTCAAGGCCGGTAAGATCATCGAGGAAGGCAGGCCCGATGAGATCGTCAGCGGTTTCGACAGGATAGAAAAAGAACTCGAGAATGGTGAAGAGTCGTGAAACAGAAGATCGGAAGATATCTCAGTTTCGTGGAATGCCGTGAATCCATGGGTATGGGGCAGGGCGGAGGCCTTGCACAGAGGGCGACCATCTCCGAGAGCGGAAGGGATGTGGTCGCCATCGCCATGGGTCCCGGAAGGAGGCATATCACGAAACCCGTCTGTGAGATCACGTATGCACTCAGGGAGGAGGGTATCGATACATCGGTGCTGGTCCTCAATGCCGGTGCCGGTGTCCCCGCGGATGCGGAGGACGTGTCCCACGGACAATGCATGGGTCTCGACCCGATAGAGGTGGAGAGGATACAGCAGTTCAAGGTCGCATTGATACACCTGGGGAACGTCCGCAGTCATATCATATGGAAGGCCAGGCTGATACTGAGGAACGTGGACATCCCTGCGATATTGGTATGTCAGTGTCCGGTGGATTTCGAGGATTTCGCTGCCATCGGCGTGAAGACCAGGGATGTGATGCCTCCGGATGACAAGGTCAACACCAAAGGGACGATCGTGGAGATCGTCAACGGTGTGATAAGGGGTGTATCATGCCCCCAGGATAAACTGGACGAGATCGTATCGAAGGTCCAGAGCATGCTTCCCAAGGAGGGTCAGAGATGAAGGTGACCGTCAACGGTAACGTGAAGGAACTCCCGTCCAAGGCGACGCTCAAGACCGCACTGAACGGAGAGCATTATGTCAAGGGTACCCTGGTATCCATCCATCTGTCGACGGAGAGGTTGGTCAGGGAATCCGATGATTTCGAGATAGTCACCGAGAGAGGGAGCATGGTGCTCCATCTCGACGATACGAAGGATGCATCCATCTGGAGGTCGAAGGTCGGCGAGATGTCCAAGCTCTTCCTCAGATGGAGGACGGAGAGGATCGATGCCTTCGGTTCGTTCTCCACGGACATAGAGGCTGATCAAACAGAAGGCATCTACAAGCGCTACGACTGTTTCTTCTCGTTGGGAGGTAACGACAACTCCACGACATACATGATGATCGCCAGGAAGGACCATAGGAGATCCTATGGTGCCGGCAGCGGTCGCATAGGCCACATCACGAGAGGGAGACATATCCTGGACGAGTTCCAGGAGGGTGACAGGGTCATCGACGTGAGACCGTTGGTGTCCGAGGAGAGCACGGAGAACGTGATCGTCACCACCGATATGTCGTTCAAGCTCGAGGACGGTTATTCCGTGGACACGCACGTCAGGATAAAGCTGGACGAGGCATCGCCGGAGAGTGCGGAGCACGTCCTCATCCTGTCGGATAAGGGGCATATGCACATCTCGGACACGACCGGGAGCTATGCCGCCTGTAACGAGGATCAGGATATCACGATGGATATCGAGGACAGGAGGGTGAGGGACATAGGTTCCGTCACCGTCAGGAACCAGGGAGTGGGCCTCGGAAGGATATTCATCTACAAGGAGAAGAGGCAGCTGTCGGAGGCACATAACTACGCAGGTACCGTGATCAGCGGTATGCCGATAGTCAAGATGGCCAAGGGTGACAGCAACATCAGTGTCGTCACGGAACCCCTCCGTCTGTTGACCGTCGGTATGACGCAGAAGGAGGCATCGGAGTTCCTGGATTCCAGAGGCGTGGAGCAGGAGAGGACCGGGGATGTAGATGATGATGCAATCGTCGTCGAGCAGGTGCCCGAGAGGACCATCGATGCATTGAAGGCGGGGAAGGTACAGACCTTCGCCGTGAAGAAGGACAGGATCTACAGGGTCTCGTTGGACAGGAAGAGGTCGCCGTTGAGCGTGCATTACTTCGAGAAGGTCACGGGACTGAGTCACAAACCCATAGGTTCGCTGAAGGTGTTCTTCCTCTTCGAAGGGATGCCCATGGTGCAGTTCGAAGGGGACCAGAGCAGGGCCCATACATTGTATCCCGACGAACCGTTCAAGAGATGCAAGCGCGGCGATCTCGGTCTCACCAACCAGGCGAGACCCAACGCAGGGCTCATCGGTATAAGGTTACAGGACAGCAAGGAATACGGTCCGACCGGAGAGGAAGGATACGGTACGAACATCTTCGGAAGGTTCGAGGACGATCTGGACGAGTTCCTGAAGAGGACGGAGGACGAGGATGTCGTCTACATCACGGAGGAGAGAATATGAGTGAGGAGAGGGAGACTAGACTCCTTATGATATCGCCCACATCGAACGTAACGCCCGATCAACTGTCGCGTACGATCCACTCCATGGGAGAGAGGGTCACCGTGAAGGAGACATGTTACGGGTGTCTGATCGAGGGTCCGAGGGACATCGTCAGGCGTGTGCGCGACAGGGCGAGAGAGATGGACCATAATGCGATATTCTCGAAGATCAGGGCATATCCCGCCAGCGATCCGAGGAGATGCCGTGCGCAGCATGGTACCAGACCAGGATATTCCCAATTGGAGATGGAGTGGAAGGCACTCTCGAACATAGAGGCAGGGCTCGATGCCCTGGACAGAGGGGAGGATGTGAAGGAACCCGCCCCTAAGAAACAGCTTTCAGTAATGCAATTCAAAAAGATATGTGAGGCGAACCAATGAAGGTGTTCATCGACCCCCCAAACAGTATGATTTTATTCGATTTGATAGAGAGGTTCGGACATGAGCCCCTCAGTACCATGGCAGCACTCCAAGAGAGGGTGGATAACATAGAGATAGACATGCCTCCGATGAATGTGACATTGGATGATGTCATAAAGGGACTCAAATACGCAGGTATCGAGGTCCCCTCCGGTATCAGGGGCAGGCTCGCCGTATGGGGTCCGCTCATCGAGGAGGCCGATGCGGCCGTCGTCATGGAGGGTGCACCCTTCGCGTTCGGATGCGTCGGATGCGAGCGTTCCAACCTCATGGTCAAGTATCTGTTGCAGAGACGCGGTATCCCCGTGGTCACCGTCAACTATCCGGAGGACGAGGAGGAAGGTAAGCTCGTCGTCGCCAAGATCAAGGAGTTCCTCGATAAGCTCGAGGATAAGAAGGAGGTGGCCTGATGTCGGAATTGATCAAGATAGCACAGCTGTCCTGCGGTACGGAGTACAGCAGCGTACAGTATGAGATAGAGAAGGCCGCACGCAGCGTGGGTGCCAAGATCGTGTACCCCGATGTATCCGCGGCGGATGTGGATGACGCCGTTGAGAGGTTCGGATTCAACCCCAGGTCCCCGCAGCTCAAGTTGATGATCGCACGTGCCGCACAGTTGGCGGATGGCCTCTATGATGCGGATGCGGTGTTCATAGCTACATGCTTCAGATGTGCCGAGGCCGCTCTCGTTAGGAACGAACTCAGGAGGTTCATCCAGGAGAACACGAGGCTTCCCGTGGTCACATATTCGTTCACGGAGAGGCTGAAGGCATCGCAGCTCCTCACGAGGATGGAGGCTTTGGTCACCATCGTCGCGAGGAAGGAACTGCTCGCAAGGGAGAAGCAATCTGGATTGACCGCAGGATTGGATTCGGGTTCATCGACCACCAAGGCGGTGATCATGAAGGATAACAGGATCATCGGAAAGGCATGGATGCCCACCGGTAACGTGGTGGAATCCGCCACATCCGTGTTGGAGGATGCATTGAAGCAGGCCGGTGTCAAGCTGTCGGACATCGAAGCGATCGGTACGACAGGTTACGGACGTTTCACATTGGGTAAGCACTTCAACGCCAAGTTGGTCCAGGAGGAGCTCACCGTCAACTCCAAGGGAGCGGTATGGCTCGCGGACAGACAGAGGGGAGAGGCCACGATCATCGATATCGGAGGTATGGACAACAAAGCCATCACCGTACGTGACGGTGTCCCGGACAACTTCACCATGGGTGGTGTCTGTGCCGGTGCATCCGGACGTTTCCTTGAGATGACCGCGAGAAGGCTCAAGATCGATGTCGCCGACCTCGGTAAGTATGCCGTCCAGGGTGATTGGAGGAATGCGAAGATGAACTCCTATTGTTCGGTCTTCGGTATACAGGACCTGGTCACCACACTCGGTGAGGGCAAATCCTTCGAGGATGTCGCCGCCGCCGCATGTCATTCCGTCGCGGAACAGGTCTACGAGCAACAGCTCCAGGAGGTCGATGTCAGGCATCCGATCATCCAGGTCGGAGGTACATCCCTCAACGCCGGTCTCGTCAAGGCCGTCGGTGAGGTCCTCGGAGAGGCACCCATCGTCCCTCCGGATTCGCAGTACATCGGAGCGGTCGGAGGAGCATTGCTGAGTTCGGGATTCCTGTGAGGTGTCCAACATGCTTATCGACGTGACCGGTACAGACGAATGCGGGTGCGAGGCATACAAGATGCTCTTCGAGACCATCATGAACGATGTCGGGAAGGCTACGATGATAGACGGGGCCAGATTGGTCCTCAAGCCCGAGGTCCCGCTGTTCGTGTTCAGCGTGAGATTGATCAACGAACCCACCAGCAAGGTGGTCTCCGATGCCGCGGACCTCAGACAGGAGGGTGACGAGACGCACGTCTCGATATCCGACGAGAGGTACGCTCCCGACATAATCTCCGCATTATGGAAGAACTACGGCAGGGACCGTGTCGAGCAACAGACAAGGTTCGACCTGATCGTATACGGCGGGGACGAGAAGGCGATAGCCGATTATCAGATATCATCCGGCGAAGAGGTGAAGAAGGAGATAATCGGAGCACTCTGGAGGGTGATGCCCGAGGGCATCAAGAACAGGCACAACATCTCCGACGGTAATGTGATAACCATAGTCGCCACGGAGGAGCTGATGCATCCCGAGATGATCGAAGAGGGCATGAAGGTCCACGAATCCATGAAGGGGGTCGCCTGATGTTCGAGGTCATGATGTACGACGGTGGTATCTACCGTTCGGAGGAATTGTTCGAGGCGATAGAGGACGTCGGTGGTGTGGTGTTGCAGAGGACCAGGAGCGCACAGTTGCTCACGGTCACCATGTCCATCCCGGGCGAGGACAAGGAGATGCTGTCCGAGAAGTGCAGGGAGATCGGCGGGGAGGTGAAGAACGTACCTCTTGCGGGTACGGAGATAGCCGTCGTCGGTTGTACGTTGGGAAGGCACCACATGCCCCATCCGATATGCGATATCGCGGAGGAGATCAGGCAGTACGGAGGGATATCCGTGGTCATGGGTCTCGCCAGAGGAAGAGGGAAGACCACATCGCAGATATCCGCCAAGGAGAAGGGCATAATCGAGGAGTATGACGCGGCCGTGTTCATGCTCGGTAACTTCAAACAATGCGTGGAATCGAAGAAGGCGTTGTTCGATGACATCGATATACCCGTCATACTCGTCTGCGGTCCGCAGCCGGAGGGTCTCGATGATGATTGCGAGGCCATAGTCTCGGGCGTCGGTCGTAAGGCCGAGAGGATGAGGACCACCGAGGAGAGGGCCAAGCTCAGGGAGATCGCGGATGTGATCGACAAGGTCGTCAGGAAGAGGAGGGCGATGTTCGAGGAGGATCCCCTGTTCGTGCATCCTGCAGAGTTGAAACAGCTGTTGGAGACGTACGAGCCCATAGACATGAGCCTCAGACCCGCACCGATAGTCCTCCATCTCGATGGACTGAGGGTGAAGATCCCGTACAGGGAGCATAAGGATTACTTCGATAACCTGGTGGTCTACGGTAGGAAGCTCACCGACATAGCCAGGATATCCGAATCCAGGATCGACGACAGCAGTACGATCATCAGGATCAAGACCAAGGCAGAGGTCGAGGACGAGGATCGCAGGAAGGACATATGATCCGTAAGGGGACATACGTCCTCTTCCTGCACATCCCAAGCGATATCGTCATCGAGGTAGGGTCGTTGGGACCCATCCCATTCACCGAAGGGTACTATTGTTACGTCGGAAGCGCCATGTCCGGGCTGGACCAACGTCTGAATAGGCATCTCTCCAAGGATAAGAGGGTGCGTTGGCACATAGACCGTCTGACGATGATCGCGGATGACATGTATGCATACGAATCATCGACGGATATGATCCAAGAATGCGACCTCGCTAGGTTGTTGACCGAGAGCGGAGCGGTCCCTGCCGTCGACGGTTTCGGATGTTCGGATTGTGATTGCAGGACACATCTCTTCCGTGCGGAACCGGCGATCCTGGAGAACATCCTGGTGGAAAAAGGTCTTACGAGATTCGTAGCAAAAATCCAATAAGTTCATGTTATTCGAAACATGAAGTTTTTCATTTATATACTCATGAAGGAAGGGTTATAAACACCAATCCATTTTACTCCCTTATTAAGTCACACTGTAAAGTGAGGGACATAATATGAAAGGTGTAGAAAACTTATCACGCAAGGTGACCCCCGAGGTCATCGAGAAACTGATCGAGATCTGCGGAAAGGACGATGTCAACACAGGCGAGATGGACAGGCTCCTCTACGCACACGACCTCGCACCTCTGCCCAAGGAGGCAGGAATCGCCTTCAAACACATCCCCGATGTCGTTGTCAGGCCCGAGTCCGTCGAGGAACTCTCGAAGATCGCCGCCCTCGCATTCAAGACAGGTGTCGCAGTCACACCCAGGGGAGCATCCACATGGGGTCTCGGAGGATCCATGCCCGTCGACGGCGGTATCCTTCTCGACATGTCCGCCAAGATGAACAAGGTCATCGCGGTCGACAAGGTCAACATGACCGTCAAGGCACAGGCAGGATGCACATGGAAGCAGATCATGGAGGCATGTGACGCAGAAGGACTCTTCGTCGGTTCGACACCTTCGTCATTCCCCTCAGCGACACTCGGCGGATGGGTCTCCACCGGCGGTATCGGTATCGGCGGATACAAATACGGAGGAGCAAGGGAGAACATCATGAACCTTGAGGTCGTCCTCTCCGATGGTATCATCATCAACACAGGTTACGACAACGTCGGAAACAACATGTCCGGATACAACCTCAACCAGCTCTTCGCAGGCGCAGAGGGCACACTCGGATTCATCGGTACGGTCACACTCAGGGTATACCCCAAGGGTGAGCTCAGATACCTCGGTTACGACTTCGACAAGCTCAAGGACATGCACGGACCCATCCAGAAGATCGTCAACCACCCCAGCGTCAAGCCGTTGCACATCGCATGGTCCGACAGCTACCACTTCGACAACCAGAGGAAGGCAGGACTTCACGCACCCGATGTGTCCAACATCCTCCTCATCACACTCCAGGGAGCACCCGAATTCCTCGATCTCGAGGAGAAGACCATCGACGCCATCGCAGAGGAAGCAGGCGGAAGGAAGGTCTCCGCGGATATCTGTGAGCACGAGTGGGAAGAGAGGTGCTACGAGTACAGGTGCCGCAAGGCAGGTATCGGATCCATCCCCGCAGAGGTCGTTGTAGAGGTACAGCACTGGGGAGAGTTCGTCGACGAGTGTTACAAGGGATTCGAGGCCATGAAGATGGAGCCCGGAGGAATCGTCGGTATGATCTCAGACCGCAGCACGGCTATGTTCATGCCCTACTACTTCAAGGACGACGAGAGCCTCCTCGGAATGCTCGCATTCGCCTACAACTTCTACATGGGCGACAAGGCGATGCTCTACGGTGGCCGTTCACTCGGTCTCGGAGTGTTCTTCGCATCCAACCTCGATGTCATCCACACAGGTGACGAACCCGCTGTCATGAGGGACATCAAGACACTCTTGGATCCCCACGATGTCGTCAACCCCGGACACCTCGTCTGCGGAAAGACAAGGTTCGGAATCAACCTCGACAAGAACCTCATGGGCGTCGCATCGAAGCTCATGGTCGGCATGAAGAAGATCATGCCCAAGGACTCGACATTCCAGTCCAACCTCGGAAGGTTCTACTACAACCAGCTCGAGGAGGACAAGATGGAGTCCCTCGAGGTCACCTACGGAAAGGGAACACAGTAAAACCATACGGAGGGGGAGACCCCTCCCTATAACTTTTCTAGAAACGTCCGATCAGTTCGGATATGTCATCGAGCAATTCCACATCGTATTGCGAGTTCTTCCACATGGAACGGCTGTGCTCGTTCTGTGCGACACCTATGAATCCCGCACCGGAATCCCTGGCGCAGAGATAATCGGTGATCGCATCGCCGACGTACATTATCTCCTCGGCCTTCACTCCCAATCCCTTCGCGAGATATCTCATCGCTATCGGATCCGGTTTCTGCTCACCGACGGGATGATCGTCGTACGCCTCTATCGCATCGAAATATCCTGTGAGATCGAGCATGTCCAACGTCCCCATCACATATGACCTGTGACCTCTCGACAACAGACCTATCCTGTAACCTTTGGACGAGATCTCCTCCAACAGCTCCCTGACCATCGGGAACGGTCTCGATCTGGAGATGTTCAGCGATTCTATCCTTGCGGATTCCTCGTCTATGATATGATTCAATTCCTCGAATGTTATGTCCTTACCGATCGAACGGAGATAGTCCGCACCGGCGACGATCATGTCCTTCTCGGACATCATGTGTGTGAACACATGTTCGGGTACACCCATGGATGTCAGGACATCGTGCTCCACCATCGCAAGTCTGTCATAGTCGATGTCACTGTCGATGAGGGTGCCGTCCATGTCGAATCCGATGGCCTTGAACATATCCGGTCAATATGCGAGGTGGGATATAAGTGTCAGGTGAGGGTAGTAGCCCCCCTTCTGTTTAAAGCGGCATTCAACTTCGCATTCTACCCACGGGTCCCGGGCAGGTCAACCCCGTTGTATGAACTTGCTCCGATGGGGAGTCGCCGTTTCACCAGATCTCCGGGAACGTCACCACCGAATGGATCATCCTTTGACCGGAGCTGTGTCGTTTCTGAGCCCTTGCCACGACTCTCGCCGTACAGGCTTACGCCTGTCCATCTCGCCCTTGGAGGAGGGAACTTCCTCAGCTGGATCCAGTCCTACCGTCGGCCGCTCTCCCTCTCCTGACATCACTGGTTATCTGATGTAGATATTTTACACTAACGCAACCGATGCCATGGGTAAGATGTGTCGAAAAACGATCATATCCTGTGAAATATGAGTAAAATGACCCTGGATTGATGTGGTGTAAAGCAAAAGCTTATTAATCACGTTCCAATCGGGGATATGCTTGCAAGGGTAGTCAAGCATGGCCAACGACGCTAGCTTGAGGGGCTAGTCCTTAGTGGTCCGCGAGTTCAAATCTCGTCCCTTGCACCACTTTTCCATCTTAACTCGAATGAGCGTGAGCCCTTCACGATATCAGTGATTCATAGAAGGCGGTCACGGAGCCATATCTCACTTCCACACCCTCCTCCTTCCAATCATCCGCGCTGAACGCTCCTGTGGTGACGGCGATGAAGTCCGTACCCGCATCCCTTGCGCATCTGTAATCCATCACGTGGTCCCCGAAATAGAGTATCTCATCCGTCCTGATGTTCAATCTATCTGCCATATGCTGCATGGCGATCGGTGACGGTTTCGCCTCGCTCTCGGGATAGTCGTCCCTGGCGATGAGTTGATCCAATCTCCTCAGGGAATCGCATTTCTTCAATGCGGCCTCGGCGTATTCCCTGCATCCTCTCGTGATGACGCCTGTGGACAATCCGAGTGAATGCACAAGATCGAGCAACGGATTGGTACCTTCGAAGGGTTGGGCCTCGTCCACCCTCTCCATCTCGATATCGCGTGCCATCTTGGACATGTTGACACCTATCCTATAGACATCCTCCGTCCTCCCGTGTTCCACGAGATATCTGACACCGGAATCTATGTTGAACTTGAAACCCTCGCTGCGATCGATCTCCGTCTCCGGTACCCCGAGCTTCACCATCTCGTCGAAGGCGACGCTCGCCATCCTAGCATAATCCACCTTGGTGTTGAGCAATGTTCCGTCCATGTCGAAGCATATCGCCTTGTATCTCGGGTCGAGTTCCATGGACGGTGAATGTGTCTCTGATTTATATCGTGTTATGTCCAGTTCAGTTGTTGATGATGGCGTATATCATCGCATATTGTGAAAGGTTATAATCGGATTCCGTGATGTGGTGTGCGATGGATCTGTTCGATGCTACCAGGAAGGAGATATTGGCCAAGGAAGCGCCGTTGGCGAACCGTATGAGGCCAAGGACCATCGAGGATGTCGTCGGACAGGAGCACATACTCGGAAAGGACAAGCTCCTCTATCGCTCCATAAAGGCGGACAGGATCAGTTCGTTGATATTCTACGGCCCTCCCGGTACGGGGAAGACCACATTGGCGCAGGTCATAGCCAATACGACGAAGGCCGACTTCAGGGAGATGAACGCCACATGTGCCGGTAAGAAGGACATGGAGGATGCCGTCAAGCATGCGCATGACATACTGGGCATGAACGGGAGGAGGACCATACTGTTCATAGACGAGATCCATCGTTTCAACAAGGGTCAACAGGACTATCTCCTGCCGTTCGTGGAGAACGGTACGATAATCCTGATAGGTGCCACGACGGAGAACCCATACTTCGAGGTGAACCGTGCGCTGATATCCCGCTCCATGGTGTTGGAATTGAAACCGTTGGAGAGGGAGGACATCATCACCATACTGAGGCGTGCGATATCCGATACCGAGCACGGATTGGGTAAGGAGAGGATATCCATCGATGACGATGCATTGACGTTCCTGGCGGACATGTGCAACGGTGATGCGAGGTCCGCACTGAACGCGTTGGAGATAGCGTTCCTCACCACCGACCGCGAGGATGACGGATACATACACATAGACGTGGATGTCGCCGCCTCCTGCATCCAGAAACGTGTCCTCGGTTACGACAGGGATGGGGACAATCACTACGATACCATCTCCGCATTCATCAAGAGCATGCGCGGTTCGGACCCGGATGCCACGGTGTACTATCTTGCGAGGATGCTGTATGCCGGAGAGGACATCAGGTTCATCGCCAGGCGCATAATGATCTGTGCCGCGGAGGATGTATCCAATGCGGATCCGCAGGCATTGATCCTGGCGACCGCGGCCACCGAGGCCGTGGAGCGCATAGGGATGCCCGAGGCGAGGATAATATTGGCACAGGCGGCGATATATGTCGCATGTGCCCCTAAGAGCAACTCATCGATAATGGCGATAGATGCGGCCATGTCATCGGTCAAGAAGGATCCCATAGGACAGATCCCTCCGTATCTGAAGGATGCGCACTACAGCGGTGCGAAGGAATTGGGACGTGGATTGACATACAAGTATCCTCACAATTATCCGGATCATTACGTAGAACAACAATATCTTCCGGACGAGATCAAGGATCGCAGATTCTACGAACCGTCGGACAGCGGTTATGAGAGGTCCATAAAGAGACTGTTCGAGAGATTGGGTAAGGATCAGTTGTGATTCTCGCAGATCTTTATGATCTGTTCTATGAACCCGAACGTACCCGTACCGCCACCGACATCGGGCGTGCGGAACCCTCTCTTGTAGGCTGAACGTACGGCTTCCCACAACGTCTCGCTCTCGGTCCTGTATCCTAGGAAATCCAACATCATCGCGGTGCATCTGAGCGATGCGGTAGGGTTCGTGGAGTTGTAACCCGCCATGCTCGAGTTGGATCCGTGCAACGGCCTGAACAATCCCCTCGTCCTGTTGATGACCGCACACGGTACAAGATACGATCCCCCTGTGAGCTTGGCGGCCACATCCGAGAGCATGTCGGAGAACGGGTTGTAGGAGATCACCGTATCGATGTTCTTGGAACCGGTGAGCATCATCACCATGAGGTCCGTTATATCCACATCATCGTACGGGATGCCGATGCCGTCCATGCATCTGTGGAAGGATTCCATGGATGCGGCCTCCATACTGCTCGCATCGTCGCATTGATGCGCATAGAGGATGTTCTTGGAACCATTCCTCTCGGCATACCATCTGGAGGTGTTGAACGTCCTATCTATCTCAGAATAAGAGTATGAGACGGTTATGTCGGAACTCACGATGTTATCGATCTCCGTCCGGTTGATGTCGTCGGAGACGTTCCTTATGAAGGTCGCATCGATCTCCACGGTACTGATATCGGGAATGATCGATTCGATGCGCCTTATGTCCAGTTCCAACCTCATCCTTCTCTCGATCTCGGTGATGGGATTCCTGAAGGACCTGTCGTTGGAAGGGATGGTGATGCCGCCCATGAGGACGGCATCACTCTCGTCGATGCTCTCGATGGTGGATACGGGGAGCGATTCCCCGGTCCTCTTGTAGCATTCGTAGCCACAATCAGCGGAGATGATCTCTATGTCGTTGGTCAGTGCCTTGAGCACCGATACCGCGGCGGTCATGACCTCCGGGCCGACCCCATCTCCTGAGAGCACCGTTATCTTCTTCATCAGAGCCTGTCCTCGACGGCCGCCATGATGAGCGGGAGATTGATGGTGGCATCTCCCTCGACGGTCATCTTCTTGGCGTTGGCCTTGACCTTACCCCAGGAGACGGCCTCTCTGATCTGTGCACCGGAGAGCGATCCGTCGTATTCCTGTGCGGTCGTGAGGTAGATGGCGTAATCCAATCCTCCACGGAACTGGTTCCACCAGATGACGTGGTGCTTCGAGATACCTCCGCCGATGATGATGGCACCGGTGGATTTCGCCTCGTCCGTGATCTCGCTGAGCATCTGCTCGTCCGCGAAGAGATCGATCCTGAGCTTCCTGTGCATCTGGTAGTACATCCAGAGCTGACATCCGAACGAACCGTCCGTGATACCGGGAACGACGATCGGGACGTTGTGCTTGTGACACTGGTAGAGGAGCGAATCCTCGTCCTTGAGCCTCGCACCGACCTGATCGATGATCTCGTGGGTGGACATCGATGTGGTGTCCTTGAAGATCTCGTCGAACATCGGAAGGAGGTTGTCCTCCAGAACGATACCGTAGCAGTCGTCGGGAACGAGGACGTTACCGAGTCTGCTGATGCTGTTGTCCCTGAGCTTGGCGTCATCCATCATGAAGTCGCCCTTGTAGTATGCCGCCCAGGTCCTGGAGAGGTCGTGGTCGAGTGTTCCGCATGTGGTGATGATGACGTCGATGAATCCTTTCTTGACCATATCGACGATGACACCGCGCGTACCGGTCGCCATGATACATGCCGGGAACGAGAGGATGCGGAGACAATCCTTCTTCTTGAACATCTTCTCGACGATGTCCGCTGCATCCGCAAGCTTCTGTGCCGTGAATCCGCCTGACTTGCCCATCATCTTGACGAGTTCATCGGCCGTCATTCCCTTCTTGATTTTGATATCCTTGACTGCAACGAGCTTCTTGTTATCAAAAGTTGCTACCATGATACTAACTTCCGTTATGCGACGGTTACGGCCTCTTATTAATTAAGCTTATCAATATAAGAGGGCGGAGTCACTCCTTCTTCCTGAGCAACGGTAATGCATGTCTGAAGAAACCGATCAGTCCGCCCTTGCTGCCGAAGAGGCTCTGTGTCATCTCGACCTGTATCTCTGTACCTTCTTTGGTGTACGGTGTCCACCACGGGTCGTTGGACCATCTCCCTTTGTCCTCGTGGAGATGCTGTATCTCCATGAGGCTCAGGAATCCTTCCTCCCCATGGCTCTTGCCGAATCCGCTCATGCGTGTACCGCCCCAGGGTAGGGATGGCATTCCGTAGTTGTAGAGGAGGTTGTTCACGTTCACCATGCCCGAGTCCATCCTTCCGGCCAGTTCGTGTCCGTGTTCGATATCCTTGGTCCACACCGAGCCTCCGAGGGCGTACGGGCATCTGTTGTTGAGCTCTATCGCATCATCCTCGTCGTCGAAGGGGACGATCGTCGTGAACGGTCCGAACACCTCCCTGTTGTAGAGTTCGCTGTCCGTGGGGATGTCGGTGATGATGGCAGGTTCGAGGAACCATCCCTTGAGACCTTCCACCCTCCTGCCTCCGTATACCACCTTGGCACCGATCCTCTTCGCTTCATCGACCGCCTCGAGGACCTCGTTCATGGCCTTCTCGTTGATAACAGGGCCGAGGGATATGGTGGGATCGTCGTAATCGTATCCGATCTTCAATCTGCTAACCCTTTCGACATATCTCGATACGAATTCGTCATGGATCGATCTGTGGACCATGATCCTCTGCACTCCGACACATACCTGACCGGAGTTGACGAACGATCCCCACACCGCGGCCTTGACCGCTCTATCCAAGTCCGCATCCTTCAGTACGATCATGGAATCGCATCCGCCCAATTCCAACGAGACGGGTACGAGATTGTCGGCCGCGGAGCGCATGATGTTCATCCCCGTGGTGGTACCGCCGGTGAACATTATCCTCCTGATCCTGGGCGACTGGCTCAATGCACTCCCTATACCAGGTCCGTGGATGCAGACCACGAGATCCTCAGGGAATCCCGCCTTCTTGAAGAGCGATGCTATCAGCTCTCCGCAGAGCGGTGTGTCGGATGACGGCTTGAGTATCACGGAGTTACCCACGGCGACGGATGACATGCATTCGGTGAATGGGATGCAGATGGGGAAGTTGTATGGCGAGATACAGGCGGTGATGCCTGCGGGTTTGTATCTTATGTATGATCTGCGACCCATGGCGCGCATCATCATGTCCATGGGTTCGATCTTCCTGTGCTCTTCGAATCTGAAACGTGCCAGCCAATCCGCGCAGTACTTGGCATGGGCGGAGGATACGAAGAATTCGGTGTTGATGCATTCCGCCTTGGGTTTGCCGGTCTCCCTGTGAACGGTCAATCCGAGCTCCTCGACCTCGTCGGCGATCATCCTGCTCAGTCTCTTGAAGTACTCCGCCCTCTTCTTGGGCGGTACCTTCTCCCACTCCTTCTGCGCCTTATCGCTCCTTTCGATGATCCGTTCCAATTGCGATACTTCGATCGTCTCCACCGAGCCTATCTCCTCGGTGGTCGCAGGGCAGTAGGATATCAACGTTCCCATGGGTGACCATATGATGTCGATGGTTTAATTTGATTGTCCGTGATACCATCACCACATGATGCTGATGGAGAGGTCCTGTGATTATCCCGAGTTGAGGGATTCGTTGAGGGGAAGGTCGGTCGTGATCTGGGCCTGTTCCACCTGTGCATCGCTCTGTAACGGGATAGGCAGTAAGCAATCGGTCCAATCCCTGTCCGAGAGACTGAGGTCGGATGGCGTGGATGTCAAGGATACGGTATCCACCGGAGCGACATGTCTGATGAACAGGGTCAGAACGATAGGTGATGTCCCGGATGCAGATGTCATACTGGCTCTGACATGTGACATGGGTGCCGCCAACATAGGACGTGCCACAGGAAGGGTCGTGATGAATCCGATCGTCACGATCGGTCGCGGATATCTCGACGATGACGGAGTACCACATCACCCCGATGGCTCACTTCTGTCACCTAAATCCTCTCCTTTCTGATTTTATATAAAGCGATTACCTACCCTTTTTATATAACGACAAACGTCGGGTGCTCAGCAACATTAGGGAGTTAACTATAATGATTGAGTTCACCATGGACAACTTGTTGTGGATGGTACCTGTCGCTGCAGTTATCGCCTTGGCGGTTGCCGCTGTTTTCTTCAAACAGATCTTCTCGAAGGACAAAGGTACCCCCGAGATGCAGGCAATCTCCGATAAGATCGAAGAGGGAGCCATGGCTTACCTCGCAAGGCAATACAAAACGATAGCCATTATCGCACTGGTTGTTGCTATTATCATCTTCGCAGTAGGATTCTGCGAGGATTTCAAGGATTATTTGAACGGAAAGGTCGCAGTAGCCTTCCTCATCGGAGCAGGATGTTCGATCCTATCCGGTTACATCGGAATGAAGGTCTCTGTCAACTCCAACATCAGGACCTCCGCAGCCGCAACACGCTCGCTCGACGAGGCATTCAAGACATCGTTCCGCGGAGGAGCGATCTCCGGAATCGCAGTGTCCGTCCTCTCTCTTGCAGGATTGTTCGCCGTGTTCTTCGTCTACGATATCTGGTGTGACGGTGACATGACCGCAACGCTCCACTCCGTCGTCGGATATGCATTCGGTGCATCGATGGCAGCTCTCTTCGCACAGCTCGGAGGAGGAATCTACACCAAGGCCGCCGATGTCGGTGCCGACCTCGTAGGAAAGGTGGAAGCAGGTATCCCCGAGGATGACCCCAGGAACCCCGCCGTCATCGCCGACCTCGTCGGAGACAACGTCGGTGACTGTGCAGGTCGTGGAGCGGATATCTTCGAGTCCACAGCGGCAGAGATCATCGGTTCGATGGTCATCGGTCTCGCTGTCGTGAAGCTCTCCACACTCGGAATCTTCAACAACAACTTCATCTACCTCCCGCTTGTCATCATGGCATTCGGACTCATCGCATCACTCATCGGTATCTTCTGCGTACGCTTGAAGGATGAGAACGCGGACGTCATCAAGTCACTCAACCTCGGTTACTATGTGACGATGGTCCTCGTCATCATCACGATGGTCTTCTCATGCTATTGGCTCCTCAACGGTGACAAAGGTCTCACCACATTGGGCGGGATCTCGGTCTCGATCAACTGGTGGATGTTCGCCATCGCGGGTGTCGTCGGTATCGCACTCGGTCTCGTCGTCGTGTACGTTACACAGTACTACACCGGTGACCACAAGCCCGTCAAGATGATCGCGGAGCAGTCCGAGTCCGGACCTGCGACCAACGTCATCATGGGATTGTCCGTCGGTATGGAATCCACCGTCATCCCTGTCGTATGTATCGGTATCGCCATCATCGCGACGTTCCTCCTCGGATACTTCGCCATCGACGGTGCATTGGTAGACTCGACATACAGGATGACCATGGGTCTCTACGGAACAGCGATCGCTACCGTCTCCATGCTCGCATCATCCGCATTCATCCTCGCAGAGGACACATTCGGACCGATCACGGACAACGCAGGCGGTATCGCGGAGATGTCCAACCAGCCTGAGGAAGTCAGGAACAGGACAGACAAGCTCGACTCCGTCGGAAACACCACCAAGGCACTCACGAAAGGTTACGCAATGTCATCCGCTGCCCTCGCAGCGTTCCTCCTGTTCGCGGCATTCTTCGAGATCGTCGCAGAGCACAACGGTACGACCATCATCGATGAGATGAACCAGGTCGTCCTCGGTAACCCCCTGATCTTCGTCGGAGGTCTCATCGGAGCGGCACTCGTGTTCTTCTTCGCATCACTCGCAATCCGTGCAGTTGGTACTGCAGCAGGTGAGATGGTCCAGGAAGTGCGTGAGCAGTTCAAGGACGGAAAGATCATGGCCGGAGAGAAGCAGCCCGAGTACGGAAGGTGTGTCGACATCGCAACGAAATCTGCCCTCAGGCAGATGGTCGTGCCCGCACTCCTGCCCATCCTCGTACCTGTCGTCTTCGGACTCCTGTACAGATATGCGTTGCCCACAGAGTTCCAGGTACTCGCACCCTATGCGGTCGGTGGACTCATCATGGTCGCGACCATCGTCGGTATCCTCATGGCCAACTTCCTCAACAACGGTGGAGGAGCATGGGATAACGCCAAGAAGTACATCGAGACCGGTGCACACGGTGGAAAGAAGTCACCCGCACACGCAGCAGCCGTCGTCGGTGACACGATCGGTGATCCCTTCAAGGACACCGCAGGACCTTCGATCCACGTATTGGTCAAACTGCTCTCGACCATCTGTCTGGTCACAGCGGTATTGTATCTCTGAAACGAGTAGGGGAGACCCCCCTACTCTTATTTCTATAATAGAAGGCACGCGTACGCGTGTAATCACTTTTATATAAGAGGGCTTTAATCCCCAGTTATTCAAGAGGATATCCTATGTACATGATAACACAGGCCGAGAGGGTAGTGCGCATACCTCCAGCAGATCTTGGTGAGGACATAGACAAAGTCATCGATGCACTCACATGGGATTCGTTCGAGGGACAGATCGGACCGAACAAGGAGATAACAGTCCTTGTGCAGGATGTCGAGACCATCGGACCCGGACGTATCGTCCATGGGGATGGAGCGGTCTATCAGACGGTCAAATTCAATCAGCTCGTATTCAAGCCGAAGGAGAATGAGATCATCGAGGGAGAGGTCGTGGAGATCGTCAAGTTCGGTGCATTCGTCAGATTCGGCCCGTTGGATGGACTCCTTCACGTGAGTCAGGTGCTGGATGACCGTGTGGATATCGATGCCGAGAACCAGAGGTTGGTCGGTAAGGACACCGGAAGGACCTTGAACATAGGGGATATCGTCAGAGCGAGGATAGTCAGTATCGACCTCAACGAGAAGAATCCTCAGGACAGTAAGATCGGATTGACGATGCGTCAGCCCGGTCTCGGAAGACTCGATTGGATCGAGGAGGACAAGAGGAAGCAGGAGGTCGATGCCTGATGGTCGGACCCGTGTACAAAGCATGCAAACAATGCAGCTTCATCTCGGAGGAGGACACCTGCCCCCGCTGCGGAGGACAGACGTCCAGAGAGTGGCAGGGTTACCTCGTCGTCATCGACTACGAGAAATCCGACATAGCCAAACAGATGGGTATCTCATCCAATGGCAAATACGCATTGAGGGTCCGCTGATCGAGATGCCGGGAAAGAGGATCCCCGAGGAGAAGAGAGAACTCTTCAAGGAACCTCTGGGCGAATCCCTGGACGAAGCGGAACTCGAACAACATAACGCTGCAAAGATGATCACCGTCGGTGATGTGGTATCCCTGACGGTGAGGAGGAACGGCATGGTGCCACTCCTGTCCATCTACGATGGATACACGGAGAGGCATGAGATGACCGGGTTCGCCACCTATGTCGAGAGTCATGGGTTGGAGGTGAAGGTCGTCGGCAATCCCGCGGGTACAGTGACCCGCGAGCTTGAGGATGCTGTAAGAAACGCGATTACCGGTGACACGGGTGTGATACGTGTCGAGGGCGAGGAGGATCTGGCCTTGATGCCATGCATCCTCTATGCGCCCGATGGCTACGAGATCATCTATGGTTGGCCGGGAAAAGGGATGATGTGCGTCACCACGGACGAACGCATCCGCAAAAGAGTAAAAGAACTCTGGAATATGATGGAGGACTTTGAATGAAGATGGAAATCAACGAGAAGAAAGAGAACGTCATCCTCAAAAGGACCGAGGTACGTTTCACGATCGACCACAAGGGCGAGTCGACACCCAGCAAAGGCGCTGTCGTCGACGAGCTTGCAAAGAAACTGGATGCCAAGAGGGACACAGTCGTCCTCAACAACATCGACACAGTCTACGGAAGCGGACTCTCCAAGGGTTACGCAAAGGTATACGTGACGAAAGAGGACGCACAGGCGATCGAGCCCGAGTACATCCTCAAGAGGAACGGAATCCAGAAGCCTGAGTACAAGGCACCCGAGCAGGAGTGATTTGGATGGCAGCAAAGGCAGCAGCTAAGAAAGGCTCAGTCAAGAAGGGTGACGCATACAAGGATGGACAGAGGACGAAACCCGTCTGCCCCAAGTGCGGACCCGGTGTGTTCATGGCGACACACGGTGACCGTGTATCATGCGGAAAATGCGGATACACCGAGTTCACGAAGAAAGAGTAAGGAAGGAACAATCTTCATTCGGTCTCCTCCCTCTCAAGCGGAGACTCAGGATCGCCCGGTTCATCGACGGGCTTCAAACTCCTTAACCTTCCCAACTCTTCTTACCTTATTATCGAAAGGACCTGTAGTATAGCTTGGATAGCATTGGAGCCTCCGGAGCTTTAGACCCGGGTTCGAATCCCGGCAGGTCCGCCACGTTTCGGAGCCAGTGTGCGGATTTTGAGAATCAATGACTTCCATCGATCTTTGGGCTATCGAGTCAATTGGATCTGGTGATCCGAATACCTTTTGCTTAGTCGTCACAGGTTTCAAAAATCTTTAATCGATAGGAAAAAAATCTACATAACTGTTTATTTCCCTAATCGATTAGGGAAAATCCATAATTTTGTTTATTTTATCTAATTGGTTATGGAAATATTATATCTCGTCATGTTCTCTCTGATCATATGGAGATAGAACGTCATGATTATCTGCAGATACTGAAGGATTCCGCCGGGAAGACGGACCTGGTGAAGGTCTTGACAGGGATGCGCAGGACAGGTAAGACCACGGTCATGCTACAGCACCTGAGGTATCTCCATTCAATCGGGGTCTCGGACGAGCTCATCTGTTACGTCGACCTAGATCTACTGGGCAGGGAGATCGATACAGAGGAACTGAAAGCGATCATACAGCCCTGTCTGGAGCATGAGGGCATCCATCGCATACTGATAGATGAGATCCAGGATGTAGAAGGATGGGAGAGGGTCGTGGCAATGTTGGTAGCACGCAGAGACTGCGATATTTACATCACAGAATCCAATTCAAGGATGCTCTCCTCCGAGCTGTCCACCAAGCTCTCGGGACGTTACATGGAGGTGGAGATCCTTCCGTTCTCGTTCAGGGAGTTCATGTTGTTGCATGGAGGGGACGAGACCGAGAGATTTCAGCAGTACATCCGTTACGGCCCCCTTCCATCCATCGAACCTGAGAGGGGCGATATGGTATGCCGTGCCCAATCAGAGGGAGTGTACAGCACGGTGATGATGAAGGATGTGTTGTCCCATGTATCTGGGAGACCGGATAAGCTGAGGGCTGTGTGTAGGTTCCTGTTCTCAAATATCGGGAACATCACCAACGCCGAGCGGATATCTACGGAGTTGGGGCTATCCGATGACACCGTCCGTAGGTATCTCGATGTGCTCACGGAGGCTCATCTGTTCTATCATGCCGAAAGATATGATGTCGTCGGGAAGAAGGTGTTCAGATCCAAAGGTAAGTACTATGCCACGGATCTTGGAGCCAGGAGTCTCCTGATGAACGCCAATGAGTTGCGGGATATCAGTGCTCCATTGGAGAATGTGGTGTATTTCGAACTGCTCCGTAGGGGATATTCCGTATTCACCGGGAGCTATCGCGACAAGGAGATCGACTTCATAGCTAAGAAACAGGGGAAGGTGGAATACTATCAGGTGTGTCAGACCATCCTCTCCGAGGGGACCATGGACAGGGAGTTGAAACCATTATCCAAGGTCAGAGATAATTATCCGAAGACCATACTCACATTGGACAGGTTCGGACTTGGGGATCACAACGGTGTGAAGATAATCAATCTTGTGGATTGGTTGATGGATTCTGAAGTGTGAGGTAGGTATGCATTGAAGTTGGCTATTAGCATATATTTTGTATCAGGTGACTACGACAGTAGGCAATATTCTAATTAATGTGTGATATATTATACGACTAGGTGAGAAAAGATGGAATCTATTACAACTAGCAGAGCCTATCAAGAGGGTGTTAAGAAGGTCGGCCCTGGTTGCAAATTCTACTACAGATGCATCTTTGATCCTGTTCCAAATAGGGATCTCAAGGATCCAGCCAAATATGGTGTGGAGCCAGTTTCCGATGACGATCAATAATGGCAAGTCTCTCCTAATAATCGCTGGTCCCAATGGATCAGGGAAATCCTCTTTGGTCAATAATGCAAGGCTTAGTCTGCAGTGTGACAAGATAATCAATCCAGATAACTACGCTAGGGGATTATCTGATGACATCAGAGATCCTCTACAGAGATACAGCATTGCAATAGATTCATGCGAGTCTTTGAGGAATACCCTTTTGGATCAAGGCAAAACCTTTGGCTTTGAGACTGTAGCATCCAGAGAAGATAAGATCGAATTTGTTAAAAAAGCGAAGTCGAAGGGTTATTACATTGATTTTATATTCGTTACAGCATCAACACCTGAGAAGTGTTGCGAGAGGATTCAAGATAGGGTCAGTATGGGCGGACATGATGTCCCGAGGGACAAGGTGTTCTCCAGATTCGAGAGGACGATGGGATATCTGCCCACATATCTGGAACTTGCCGATCACGCACACCTATGGGACAATTCCGGAGACCATTTGGAATTGGTCTGTACGAAGAAGGACGGTAGGATAGAACTGACCCCGATAGGTCGCGATACAGAATGGGTCAGGAAGTATCTTCCGAATCTGTTCTGATCCTACACGGAAGAGATTATCACCAACATCATCAATCCCACTACCATGTGCGGTATCGATTTCTCAGAGATGATCAGACAGAGATACTCCGTGAGGAAGTATGACAGCAGACCCGTAGAGGAAGATAAACTGAAGATGGTCCTCGAAGCGGCGAGGGTCGCACCCACGGCAAGGGATACACAGCCGTTCAGGATATATGTCGTCAAGAGTGCGGAAGCGATCAAGAAACTTAGGGGAATAACCCAAATGACGTTCGATGCACCCGTGGTGTTGATGATCGGTGCCGTGTTCGAAGAGTGCTGTCAGAGTCCGTTCAGTGGAAAGGACTACTCATACATCGACACATCCATCGTCACCGATCACATGATGCTTCAGGCACAGTCACTCGGATTGGGGACATGTTGGGTCGGTTATTTCGATCCGAAGGTCATAGGAAAGGAGTTCGGTATCCCCGAAGGTATAGAGATAAAGCATCTCCTCCCGATAGGCTATCCTGCGAAGGATTCGGTACCCGGTCCGATGCACAGTAAGAGGAAATCGTTGGATGAGTTGGTCATCGAATTATAAGAGGTTATAAGCAGTGATGTGGATACATCACATCATGTGCGAATATAACTCGATCACGGATGCATGCAACTGTCCCAATGAGAAGTGCCCCAGACACGGGAAGTGCTGTGAATGCATAGCATTCCACAGGGAGAAGAGGAACAAGCTCCCGTTCTGCGTGAGGAACATCGAGTGGACGGATGCCTGATCAAAGGATGATGGACAACCATCTTCCGATGATCGCCCCTCCGACACAGACCATCGCGTTCAGGACGAAGTCCCATAACGCCAGGAGATACTCCTCGGCCACCAGTAACTTCACCACATCGATGGAGAAGGTGGACATTGTAGTGAATGCTCCGAATATGCCGACGAAGATCAGTGACCTCATCGGGTCGCTCATATCCCCGCCGAATCTGAACATGAGGAATGCGGCCAATGTACATCCGATGATGTTGACCATGAACGTCGCCCATGGGAACTCCGTGTCCACCATACGGTAGACGGAATATCTTGCGACGGCACCTATGGCACCCCCGATCGCCACCATGACGACGGCCATCATCGTATCGTTCATATCGCATCGATATCCGGTGCTGTATATATCTGGATTGTTGAGGTTTTATCTAGATTGTATGTGTTGCATATCGTATGCTCACATACGATGTCGTCGAGACGTTCACGCCCGAGATGTCCGAACTCTACTCATCGGCCTTCACCGAGATAGAGAAGGTGCCGGAGGAGAACATCCTGAGGACCATCGGAAGGGGCGGGAAGCTCGTCGAATACCGTGATGACGGCAGATTCATCGGTCTGACATTGACGTTCACACACGGTGACTGCACATTTTGGATATATCTCGCCACGATACCGGAGGTACGCGGTAAGGGATACGGTTCGAGACTGATCGATATGATCAGGGAGACCCATCCCGGGAAGAGGATATTCCTCGTCGTGGAACCCATGGATGAGGATGCCGACGACTATGAGATGAGGGTCAGACGTCAGAGGTTCTACGAGAGGAACGGTTGTGTAAATCCCGGAATAACCCTGATATCGGACGATGCACCATTCGATTCCATGTATGTCTCCGGGATATTGACGGGCGATGAGATGCGCGATACCGTCGCTCTCTATGAGGACATACACAACGGAAGGGTCTGAGCAGTAATCCTATCTATTATAATCACATTCCTCACGGCATGGATCTTACAAGGGAAGAGCAATCAATCCTTGACGGTGAGTTCGGAGAAGGTGCCCAGAAGGCGATAGAGCTCATCGTGGCACTGGGGAAGATATACGGCGCGGACGGTCTTGTGGATATCACTTCCGCACACCTGTCGGGCGCTTCGTACAAGACCATCGGTGATGGGGGTCTGCTCTATCTCGAGGATATGGTGAACGGCGGTTCCAAGGTCACCGTCCCATCCACGTTGAACCCTGTCGGTATGGACAGGGGAAGATGGAACGAGATGCACATAAGCGAGGACTTCGCCAAGAAACAGATCCGTATCATCGACCTCTACGGTAAGATGGGCATACAGACCACCTGTTCATGCACACCATATGATGGTGTCAACGTCCCGAAGTTGGGGGACCATGTGGCCTGGGCGGAATCATCCGCATTGTCGTATGTGAACTCGTTCATAGGCGCAAGGACCAACAGGGAGGGAGGTCCGGGTGCATTGGCCGCAGCCATCCTTGGTAAGACCGCCAATTATGGATTGCATCTGAAGAAGAACAGGGCACCGACCGTAGTGATCGATGCGGACATCCCGGATACTTTATTCTCGCATTCATTGTTGGGACAGGCCGTGGGTTCCGTCATCGGCGGAGGGATCCCCTACTACAAGGGGATAAGGCCGGGCATGGAGGAAGGTAAGACGATGGCAGCGGCCATGGCCGCAGCGGGTGCCGTGGCCATGTTCCATGTAGAAGGCGTCACGCCGGAATGGAAGGACTTCGATGTATCGGATCTTGAAGTGATACACATAGGTAAGAAGGAACTCGATGACGCTTACGACAAGCTCAACACGACGGATGATGTGCAATTGATAGCCATCGGTTGCCCCCACCTCACAGAGAAGGAGATGCACGAGATCGCATCCATGCTCAAAGGTAAGAGGAAGAAGAGGAAGGATGTCGAGATATGGTTCTGCACATCCGAGAGGGTGAGGTCGAGATGTCCCGATGATGTCAGGATAATGGAGGAGTTCGGTCCCGTCCTGGCGGATACGTGCATGGTGGTATCACCGATAGAGGGTACGTTCTCCAGGACCGCCACCAATTCGTGCAAGGCAGGGAACTATCTTCCCACATTATGTTCGCAGAAGGTCATGTGCAACGATATCGCAGAGCTCATGAAGGTGGTAGAGTGATATTGAAGGGTCGCTCGATCTACAAAGGCAGGGTAGAGGGGGATGTCCTGAAGTTACAGGGTGCACTCAGTTTCCTAGGCGGTGTGGAGGCATCCACGGGAGAGGTGAAGGTCGAGGACGGAGGTAACGTCGCAGGGAAGGTATTGGTCTTCCCGAGGGGTAAGGGCAGTACCGTGGGATCGTTCGTCATGTACGACCTGAAGGCCCATGGTAAATCTCCATTGGCTATAGTGAACTCATCCGCCGAGACCATCGTCGCGACGGGTGCGGTGATCTCATCCATCCCGATGGTCGATGGTATCGATGTCTCGCTCATCAGGAACGGTGACAGGATCATCGTCGATGCCGACGAGGGTACAGTGGAGCTTCCCGATGTGAAGGAAAGGGTGGTCGCATCATCCGTCGTGATGATCGATGACAAGATACTGATGCTCCACCGCCCGATCACTGCAAGATCATATCCCGGACGTTGGTCCCTCGTCTCCGGTAAGATGGAGGAGGGAGAGGAGATCATCGATACCGCAAGAAGGGAGATATTGGAAGAGACCCAGATCGAGGTATCCGAACCGATATCCTCGCTCCCTCCGGTGTATGTCAGGGAGAACGATACGGTGTGGAAGGTGTACCCCTTCCTGTTCGATGCCGCAGGTCAGATGCCCGTGCTCAACAAGGAGAACACGGAATACAGACTGGTCACGATCGATGAGATGAAGGATCTCGAACTCGTTGATCTCACCATAGAGATGCTCTCGGAGATCATGAAGAGGGATTAGAACCAAGCGTCAAGGGACCTCTGTTGTCTCTTGGCCTTGTTGCTCTTCCTAGCGTTCTCGATCTTGGTGATCGCGGACGTGACACGCTCCTTGGAGAAGTCATGGTCCACCAGGAACTCGATGGTGGCATCCTTATCGATCTCCTTCGGTGATAGGTCGTAGTCGTTCGAGTATGTGCCGTTGAGGAAGATGTCCCTGATCTGCTGATACTCCGGTATCTCGCAACCGAGATGTTCCAGCGCACCTTCGATATCGCCGTATTCCTTGATGAGCTTGAGTCCCTTCTTCGGACCTATGCCGGATATGCCGCTGTTGAAATCGGTACCCATGAGGATGCACATATCCACCAACTGTTCCCTGCTTATGTCCAAGGCGGACAGGAACTCCGATGAATCGATGATCTCCGTCCTCACATCCCTGTACATGTCCTTACCGGGGACCTTCCTCCTTCCGGTGATGGTCATGTTCCTCACGAGTGTCGGGGCACCGAACAGCAACGAGTCGAAATCCTGTGATGCGGAAGCGAACACATCCCCTTTGGAGCACATGTACGCACCCTGTGCCTCTCCATCGCTCGGAGCGAGTACGATGGGAAGACCCAGATATCCGAGCAATTCCTTGGATGATTCCAATATCTCAGGCGTCATCCTCGACGTCTGTTGGGCTTTGGAGAATGCCTTCTTGGTATCCCCTTCCTTGACGGCCTGTTCCCATTCCTTCTCCGCCTTCTCCCTCCTCTCCTTGCGTTCGTTGAGGGTACCCATCTTGAGTTCGTTGGGCTTACCGTCGAATATGAAGGATGGTTCTATCCCCGCCTCTATGAGGTTCGCCGTCCTGTACAACAATCCGGATAACTGTGATGTCACCCTCCCCTTCCTATCCTCGAGGGGGAATCCATCGGGTTGTCTTATTATCGAGAGGAATTGGTAGATCGTGTTGTAGGCATCGATCGCTATGCGTTTGCCGTTGAGCTCGCTCAATTCGATCTGCTTAGGTTCGGTAAGATCGGAAAGATTCACTCCCATCGATCACACCTCAGAATCCGTGCCAGAGTTCGATCTCGGGTGACATGTCATCCATCTTGAAGAGATATGATCCGGCGGCCAACACCGTGGCACCTGCATCGGCACATCTCTTCCCCGTATCGCGATTGATGCCGCCGTCGACGGATATGTCATAGCTCAGACCATTCTCCTTCGCATATGTGCTGAGGAACTCTATCTTCGGGATCCCTTCCTCGCGGAACGACTGTCCTCCGAATCCCGGTTGTACGGTCATCACGAGTACCAATTCCACCTTGTCGAGATACTTCACGATATCAGATACGGGTGTCCCGGGGTTCAGTGAGATCCCTGCCTTCAGACCATTGGAGTGTATCCTGTCGATGGCACCCATTATGTCGCCTTTGGCCTCGGTGTGCACCGTCAGAAGATCGGCACCCGCTTTCGTGAAATCATCCACGTAACGTATCGGATCCTCGATCATCAGGTGTACATCGAATGGTAGCTTGGAGTTCTTCCTGACCGCTTTGACGATAGGTGCCCCTATGGTTATGTTTGGGACGAACATCCCATCCATCACATCCAGGTGTATCCAGTCCGCACCGGATCTCTCGACCCTTTCGATCTCTTCACCGAATCTAGAGAAGTCTGCGGATAACATGGAAGGGGACACTTTCACCATATTCCAAAGGATGGATGGACGCATATATTATTGCTTTTAGCGGGGAGGTCGGACATAAAATATATAGACCTTAGAAAGTTGCGTACGGATAAGATAGTCGACGCGGTCGACCCCATGACGTGGATGTCCTGGGAGACCTCGACCTACACCCTGTTTGATCGGTCGAAGGGATCGGAACGGATGTTGCGATATCGTAACGGGAGTTTGGTGAACTCCATCAGGTGGAACGTATGGAATTATTGACGACGATAAAGAACAACAGCACTCAGTTCATTGTGATCATGGCGGTAATACTGCTCGCATCCACGGCCGTTTTGACGGCGTTAGGGGGGGGGCCTAACGGGTATGGATTGCTGTCTGCTAGTTCTGATGACGATAGTGACGATGCCGCAGACCTTGCGATAAGCGAGATGACCACTGCCGGTGACACCAAGACCGGCTACAAAGTCTCCGTAACGATACCCACCTACAAGGACGGAGAGAGCATCAAACCGTTCGCCGTCTACAGCATCTATTTCACAGGCACCAGTTTCACCGTGCCTGTTGCTACAGGCGGAACGTTCAGCAACGGTGTGTTCAACAGTACGTATCAGAAGACGATTACGGCGAATTCCACAACGTTGACCAGTGTACAATATGTCATGGGGACAGATGCGACAGTCAATCAGATCAAAAACGATCTCAGTGGCATCACGTATAAGGGCATAGGCACGATCACGATATCAGCCGCGAAATCGGCCCCGGATAACGGTGATGTGTATTACAACGGGCATTACTATAAGCTGTCATCCGAGGTAGCAAAATGGACGCCCGCAATGCAGGCGATGCTTGCTGGGGACACCAGCACATATGGCGGGTATAAGGGTCACCCCCTTACCATCACGACCCCAGAGGAGAACAAGGTCATCGCCAATATATTCAATTCATTGACAATCGACAGTGATGATGGCAGGTTATGGATCGGTGCGGTTCCAAAGAACGCATCGACACCAGCGACTGTAACGGATGTGTCCGGAGCTTGGTCCTCTACGGCAACCGCAAACAAGGATATGGTCGGATCCGGTTATAAATGGATCTGGGGCACACCGGAAGGAGATAAAAGTACACCGGATGTCCTTCCGGACGGCAGTCAATACTGGAAAGGCGGTGAACCGAGCAGCGGATACGCCGTATATTTCGGATTCGGAGGTCCATACTGGGATGATCTGGATCACACGAATATGTATGACAGCACATACATCAAGTCGTTCCGCTACATCACCGAATACTCACCATGGGATAGTACAGAGGGTTGGATATACGATACCGAAGGGAACAGTGCAACATCC
>CAVGUW010000005.1:0-66045 GCA_963632775.1 Bacteroides salyersiae
TCGTTGTAGTAGTAATATGCAAGTGTGACCAACGAATGCTCCCTGCCTACAAGAGATGGGAGTTCGAATGAACCGAACACACATGCGAAACACAAGACGGATGTGTATGCGATCGATGACTTCAATGATGGAAGCGTTATGTGAATGAAACGCTTGACTTTCCCGACACCCAATGTCGCAGCCTGATCCTCTTGCTCATTGGAGATCGAGTGCAATACGGCCAAGAATGATAATCCGATGTATGGGACGAACATCCAGACCACGGACAGTATCAGGCCATACCCGTTAGGACTGAAGAAGATATTCGGGAACTCCGAATATGATGTTATCAGGCCCAGATTATAGAATAGCTTACTCGTAAAACCTGCCTGCGATAATGCGATGAGCATCATGGATGCGCAAGTGACCGTCGGCATCGCTACATCGAACTGAAGCAGGAACAATGTCAGCTTCTTGCCTATGAATGTTCTACGTACTGCCATCGCCAATATGACGGCAGATACCATCGTTATGACGATAGAGATGAGCGTTATCCTTGTGGTGTAAATGAATGCATCTTGGAATTTGATATTGTCGAACGTACTGACATAGTTATCAAATCCCACGAATGTACCGCTGTAATTGAAGAAGCTCTGCCTGATCGAACAGACCACAGGTATGATAAAAAGAAGAAAGACGATCAGCGAAGAGATCAATGCTGGTAGCAAGTCCATTGCATTCCTGCGATCCATCTCTTCACCGATTCGTCGTTAATGTTTATGCCTTTATGTATTCATCCATACACTTCGACAGGGTTGCCTCGACGTAACCGATCGCCGGCATCACCATGTTCGCCTTGATCTGCTCAGGCGACACATAAGGCTTGTCGAATGCATCCCACTCTGCCCACAGGGTCTTGTAGCTGTTGAGCTGATCCTCGCTGAGCGTATCAAGATCGACATTGTATCCATTTCCTGCGATACTGTAGTACTGTGCCTGGATGGTCGGATCGTTGAACAGATTGGCGATTACAATTGCACCATATGGGTTGGGCGTGTGCTCCATGAGGAAAAGTCCACATCTGTTGGAACATACTGTATCGGGAGCGTATACTCCGATCGTACAGTTGTACGCGCTCGTCCTGTTCGCAAGTGACTCTGTGGAGTTAAGTGCGATCATTACCGTAGAGCTGCTGTAGTCCTTCTGTGTGGTGTCCTTGTTACCTACCAATGTCTGGTTAGGCGCTGTGACTGCTCCAGCACTGCCTGTGTATGTCTTGTTCCAGTAGGGTGCTGTGTCCTGGAGATATGCCTTTACGTACGGGATCTCTGCTGCGTACTGCTCAGCTGTGATGTTGTCGTGTGAGAGGATCTTTTCGTTGATGTATGCCATGTATGTTGCCTTGTTAGCAGCATCGTCACCAGTGACGAACTGTCCTTTGAGATCTCCGCTCCAGACATCTGCTGTAGAGTCGGTGCATGCGATCCACGAGTCTCCCTTTGAAGCGAGTTCATAGATCATGGCTTCGAGAATCAACTGAACGTGGAAATTAGCCCATCCCTGTGCTGACGGGAGATAGAACTGCTCCTTGTAGATCTTGGACCAGCCGTTGAGTTCGGTGTAGTTGTGAGGAAGTCCATAGTAGACCTTTGCATCCACATCCTGGTGTGCCACACGGTAGGACCTTACGCTGTCGATTCCGTATGTTTTACTGGAATCATATGTTCCGTTGAAGGTGTCCCCTGTTGCTGCGACCTTGATCGTTCCAAGGACTGCGCCCTTAAGATCCGTTACCTTCACTTCGTTCCATGCGATGGTTTCGTCGTTGAAGGCTTTGTTATAGACGAATGATGTCGTACTTCCAGAGAAGGGTGCGACCGATGAAACGTCCTTGCTGTATGAACCTGCGCCATAGACCGATTCATATGCAGCTGCCCATGACTGGTCTGCAAGTCCATCCGAGTACTTCGAGTTGGGCATCTTCGACTGCCAATCGCTCTGAAGAATCAGGTTTGTACCTTTACCATCAACATCGATGAGGTTAATGTAGTTAGATGCTCTTCCCCAGAAGAAATCAAATGAGATGTTACCTGTCTTTTCATACTCGTTAAGCACATCAGTCTCAGTTAGATAACCTGTGTAGTTGAGAGTAATGTTGTACCTTTCCTTTGCTTCCTTGACGAGTACATTATTGAACCAGCTCAAACACTGTGAATCAAAGTAAAATCCGATGTTTACCGTGGTTCCCTCTGCTTTATCGACAATCTCGTCCCATGACATATCTGCAAGATTGTCATGGGTCTTGCTGCCGTTATTATTGTTATTAACAACCACAGCGACCCCTGCGATGATTAGTATCGCAACAACGGCCACTGCGATGAGTGCCTTAGGATCCTTTACCATAATATCCTCGGTTTAGAAACGATTCAGCGGATATTTAATTATTTCATTTTTTCCCATAATAATAATTTTTTGAGTAATACATCTGGATATCTACATGGAACATAGTTGCATGAGACTCATCTCACATGCAATATCTCGTCATCCTTGCCTTTCTCAACGGACAGGGATATCATAATGACAGCCAGTATCGACAATACGAACATCATCCCCCAGACCGTCGAGAAGTTCTCCAACGTGTATTCCTTACCGATGACCATCCCTGAGACGGTGGTGCACACGCTGGCACCCAGGAACAGGAACACGTTCATCCCCGACACCGCGGTACCGGATATGGACACGGGGAACCATTCCTTCATCTGAGTGAATGAAAGGGTCATGAATCCACCGAAGAATCCGAACAGTGTGCTGATGACAAACCAGAACCAGTAGTCATCGACCCTTCCGGAGAACAGGAATATTATCGCCCATACCGATGCGAAACATGCCGTTCCGAACAACATGGTGCGTCTCTTGGAGCGGATCAATCCCCTTGTCGTGAGCATACCTATCATCAGGGTGCTCAATATCTTCCCTATCCCCAGTGATGTGATCATCCACGATGCGGATAATGCGAATCCGTACACCGAATCGAAGTACTTCACGGCCCATGTCCCCTGGTAGACCATTATCGTACCGTAGACGAAACAATATGCCAGTGCGCACGTCCAGAATCTCCTCCCTCCCGAGAAGACCGCCCTAAGGCCCTTCAGTACCGGTACCTTGTCCGCAGACCTCTCCGTACGGTCCACAGCGCCATGGAACATCACCTCCACGGGTGGCAATCCCCTCTCGGACGGATGGTCGCGTATGATGACGAGACACAACGATGCCAATATGCCCGTGATCACTCCCAGGATGAGGAACACATCTCTCCATCCGATCGCCGATGCCAACATGGACAAAGGTCCCGCTGCGGATATGGCACCAATGTTACCGACCGCTATCACGATACCGTTCAACACAGCAAAATCCTGTTTCGGGAACCATATGGATATCAACTTCATCAACGGGACATAGACGATCGCCATGCCTGCGGCGATCATGATCTTCCCGATCACGATAGCCTCGAATGTATCACCGAAGGCCGTCAACAAAGAACCGATCGTCGCTATACCCAGGAACACCGCACACGATATCCTCGGGCCGAACCTGTCCGCCAACAACCCGCTGGGGATCTGCATCGCGGTGTAGGTCCAGAAATACACACTGCTGAGGACACCTATGGTCCCTCCTACCTCCTCCACGATGTCCGAACCCACCACACCTACGGTTATCCTCTGGAAGTAGACGAAGAAGTATGCGATCACCATCACGATGAAGATCGACCATCTGTATCTGTCGAATAGACGTCTGAGCATATGCTGTTCGATGTCCTCGGCCATGTCCGGTGCAGATGAGGCCATGATATAACGATAACTAGGGAACATTTCGCATAATCCGTATCAACGCATATGCTACGAGATGCCGAAAGAATACGGGTTTATATGCAATCATGCGATTCATACCCTCAATGAACGAAGCCGGTAAGACAAGGATGCTCGTCCTAGGAGGATACCTGGGTGCGGGTAAGACGACACTAGCAGTCAACATCGCGAGATCACTCAAGGAGAGGAGGGACAAATCCGTCTCCATCATCATGAATGATCAGGGAGATGTCCTTGTCGACACCGAATATTCCAAGGATGCGGGTTTCGATACACGTGACATCATGGGAGGGTGCTTCTGTACCAACTTCGATAAGTTGGTGTCGAGTGCGAGGACGTTGGTCACCACCGGCAAACCCGATGTCATCATCGCCGAACCGATCGGTACATCCACCAACATCATGAATTCGGTGGTCGCACCCATGAGGTCGTTGCATCCGGACGAGTTCAGTGTCGCTCCCTTCACCGTGGTCGTGGACTGCGTCAGAGCGTTGGACATCCTGTCCGAGAAGGAGAAGAGGACGGAGGAGACCGTCGATATAATCCCGGCACACCAGATCAGGGAGGCGGAGATCGTCATCCTGTCCAAAGCGGATCTCGTGAACAAGGATACCTTGGAGAAGGTCAGGGAGGCCGTGGACAAGGTCCTTCCCGGGATAAGGATGATCGAATCATCGTCCGTGGATCTCAGGAACATGGACGAGATAATGGACATCATCCTCTCCGACGAGGTCAGTACCAAGGCACCGATCGGCGAACAGAACAAAGGATTCGCATTCGAGAAGGCAAAACTGGGATGGTATTCCGGAACGTTCGACCTCACGCCGAAGGACGATGTCGATATGTATTCCCTTGAGACCGATATCATGAGGGGCATCGCCAAGGAGTATGGTCCGAAATCGATAGTCCATGTGAAGGTATTGGTGGAATCGCCCGAATCCGCAGCGAAGATGTCCCTCGTCGAGGAGACGATGCAGGTGGACGGTATCTACGGTTCAAGATACATCAAGACTCCCGGTAAGTTGGTACTGAACGCCAGGGTCGTGTCCCCTCCGAAGAGATTGGAGGAGACCATGAGGGCATTGATCGATGAGATGACGAAGAAGTATCCCATGGACCTCGTCATGACAGGCGAGAAGTGCTTCACACCCAAACCCGAATCACCTTCGCATTTCTTCTTCGAGTGATATCGGTGGGACGACAACCCCACCATACACTCCCGTCACATGTGAGAAAAGATAATAACCTGTATCATCGTGGAACGTCACGTGAAGAGAAAGGAACTGGAGATGAGACTCCAGCGTGTGGCCCCGTTCGATAATCCATCCGCCGCACTGGAACAATATCCGACACCATCCACCATAGCATCGGACATCCTGTTCTCGGCATATGCGAACGGCGATGTCGATGACAAGGTCGTGAACGACCTCGGATGCGGCACAGGGATATTCTCCATAGGTGCGAAACTGTTGGGTGCGAGGACCGTCAGAGGATATGACGTCTCGGGATCCGCATTGGATGTCGCAAGGAGGAACATCGATCTGCTCGATGTGGATGTCGAACTCAACGAATGCGACATCAAAGATGTGAAAGATAGGGCGGATACGACGTTCATGAATCCTCCGTTCGGTTGTCAGAACAGACGTGCCGACAGACCGTTCCTAGATAAGGCCATGGAACTGTCCGATTCCATATACTCCATACATATGGCGGATACATTGGGTTTCCTCGAGGAGTATGTGAGGTCCAAAGGAAGGGAGATAGTCGCGTACGCGACCTATAAGTATAATATCCCCCACACGTTCACCTTCCACAGGAAAGAGAAGAAAGAAGTTGACATAGTCGTGGTCAACGTAAGGTAAGATGATTCCAATGAGTGAGAATAGAGAAGTGTTCCCCGGAGACGAAGTCGCAATTGAAGAAGAATACCTGGCATCCGAAGGGACATTCGCAAAGAACGGTATCGTGTACGCCGCACAGATAGGTACACTCGTCCTCGACGATGACGAATGCATCGCCAAGGTTATCTCCCCCAACCCACCGAACATCCTGAGGAACGGGGATATCGTATACGCCACGATCGGTGACATCAGGAAGACGATGGCAACAGCGAACGTCCTGGCGAAGGATGGTACATGCAGGAGGATCGGAAGCGAGACATACGGTACGATCCATGTCTCGAAGATCTCGCCCGATTATACGGATGATGTCTCCAAGGAACTCAGGAAGGGAGACCTCGTGAGGGCCATGGTCATCGGTGTCAAACCGTCATTGCAGCTTACCACCAAGGATGCCCATCTGGGTGTGATCCGTTCGTATTGCGGTAAGTGCAAGACGGAACTCGTCAGGAAGGGCAAGGGTCAGCTGTACTGCCCCAAGTGTGAGCGCAACTCGTACAGAAAACTCGCCGACGATTACGGCGACGTTGTGATCGAATGAGCACAGAGGACGATCTTCAGAGACAGATAGACTCCCTCAAGAAGGAGGTCGACGGATTGAAGGAGTTCGTCAGAGCACTCTACAACATGATATTGGATGATGATGAGGACACTGACGAGGAATACGTCGGCGGCATAGAGTTCGGAAGGTACAACACATGAAGCTCGTGTCACTCATATCTGGAGGGATAGATTCCCCCACGGCATCCTATGTCATGGCGAATCAGGGCGCGGAGATAATCCTGTTGCACATGGATAACGGATGCTACGCGGACAAGAAGGAATTGGATAAGGTCAAGCTGTTGGCGGCCAGGTTATCCGAGGTTACCGGACAGGAGATGCCGTTGTATTCCTTCAACCATGAGATCAATCAGACCACGATCCACAAGAACTGCGAGAATTCGTATCAATGCGTCTTCTGTAAGAGGACGATGCAGCATGTCGCAAGGGAATTCGCCAAACAACATGGATGCTCGGGGATCGTCATGGGAGATTCCCTCGGGCAGGTGGCATCTCAGACCCTCAGGAACATAAGGGCGGAAGGATACGGATTGGACTTCCCCATAATACGCCCGTTCATCGGGATGGATAAGTTGGAGATCATCGAGATCGCCAAGAGGATCGGCACATACGACCTGTCCATAATGCCCACGGCAGGATGCGGGATAGTCCCCATAAGGCCGATAACGGAAGCATCTATCGATAAGATCAAGGAGATGCAATCCAAATTCGATTTCGATGCGATGGTCAGGGATTGTGTCGCATCGGCCAAACGCATTCAATAATATCTTCCGCGGTTGAATGCGTAGCAAGTGGCGATGTCCTCATCGCTATAGAGCATATCCATGGACACCCTGTTGATGTACATGGCCTGGACCGCCGAGATATACAGTACATAATCACCGATAGGTATCATGCGATCGTTCTTCTTGGGCGGTTTGACGGATATCGGCACCAATGCCGGACCGGTACATGCGGTGCAAACACGGAAATCCTGTTGCTGTTCCAGTATGTACTCCTTCACGTCATCGTCGACCTTGATATCCCATGCCATACGACGACAAGGATGATGTCCGATAAAAATACTGTGGCACATGTATCGGATGAGTCCCGGTCATCACCCGCATATCATGTCCTATATCTGCAATAGATATTCAGAAAGAGATTAATCATTGGACGTCCGTTATAACATAAGGAGGGAAAACAATGGCAAATAAAAGCAATGCACTCTCGATCGGCACGATATTGATCCTGGCCGGAGCGCTGATAGGCATCATCGCACTGTTCCTCACATGGCTCAATATCACTGTGGATCTTTGGATCGTGACCAGCAGCACCACATACACGGGCATGGATTTCGCTACAGGGAATTTCAACTCCGACGACTTCCAGAGATATTGCCCCCTCATCGCATGGATACTTGCGATATTGGTCCTGGTCTTCAACTTCCTCCCGCTTGCGGGCGTGAAGGTCGACAAGAACGTGAAGAACACCGTATCGGTCATCTTCGGAATATTGATCATCTGTTTCGTCGTGATCTGGGGAACATATCAGGTCATGGACGGATTCGACAAGACCATGTTCGACTATGCGGACATAGGTGCGTGGCTGATGATCGCCAGCGGAGCTGTCATCACGGTCGGTAGCTGCGTCAACGTCTACACTAAGAACTGAAACCTCAGGGGACTCCGTCCCCACATCACTTTTTTATCCATGCCATACTTCCCATGGTCATGGTCATAATCCTTGACAGCAGCGCCATATTCTCCATGGAGAACCTTCCCGAAGAGGAATGCGTATGTCCGCCCGGAGTAATCGACGAGTTGAGGAAATACAAGGATCCGAGACTCGATCTGTGGGGGGATATGCTCCGCACATCCGACTGCACCGGGACATCGTTGAAGAAGGTGGAGGAGGAAGCGAAGAGGAGCGGGGACCTCGGAAGATTGTCTCCCGTGGATATGACGGTCATAGCATTGGGATTGGATCTTCAGGGCACAGTGTATTCGGACGATTTCTCCATACAGAACGTATGTGCGAGGATGGGGATCGGATACAGGGCCGTAGGTACCAAGGGCATCAAGAAGGTAGAGAAATGGAACTACCAATGCATCGGGTGCAAGAGATGGTACAAGGAGAAGATGGATGAATGCCCGATCTGTGGCTCACCCATGAGGTCCCATAGGAAGAGATGATCACGGGAAGATGCGCTTGCATCTGATCAGGTTGTTCATGCGCCTCTTACCGAGTATGCCCATGCACATGGTGACCATCCATTCCGGTCCACTGAATGCGAACGTGTCTGCCAGTTTCTTATTGAATGCCGCCGTCTTCAACGGTTTCTCCATGACCCTGCGCCATTCGTACTCATAATCCTGAAGAGAACGTCCTGTCAGGATGTTGTCCGCGGCGATGTTACCGCAAATGCGACCAGCGATGCGTGCCAAAGGTATACCTCCGCCGTTAACGGATATGACATGGCCTGCGGCATCTCCGACCACCATACCGTTTCCTGAGACGGTCTTCGGTATCGGACCCTCGGAAGGTACATGCTTACCTTCGATCTTCGTGATGATATCGAAATTGTTCTTCTTGGCGAATATGTCGAAGTATTCGCTGAGCGTACCATCCGCGAATTTGGGCGAGAATCCCACACCGACATTCGCCTGACCCTTCTTGGGTATGATCCAACTGTATGCACCGGGCGCGATACCTCCGAAGTACATCACAACGACAGGATCGAAATCCCCTTTGGCCTGAGCCGTGACGGCTGGATACGGGCGGTGATTCCTCTGAAGGCCCAACGACCTTGCGACACGCGAACCTGGACCATCCGCTCCGATGATCACCTTGTATTCGATCTCACCCTGGGTCGTGACAGCCTTGCCGTCCTCGATCCCCTTGAAGAGACAGTTCTTGATGAGCGTCGCTCCGGACTTGATCGCCTCATCCGCAAGATACTGATCGTATCTGTCACGATCGATCGTGTATCCGCTCATCGGGATATCCGTGGCCTTGTTCTTGGGATTCACCAATCTTATCCTGTCCGTCTCGACCAATCTCATCTCGTTAGGGAGATCGAACGTATCCTCGAGATCGTCGGCAAGAGGGAACATGGTCCTTATCTCATCGGTAGCAGGCATGAACTCACCGCATCTGACGGGCACACCAACTTCCGGTCTCCTCTCGATGAATGTTACCTGTACGCCCTTCTCTGCGGCATATCTTGCGACCGTGGAACCGGCAGGACCGGAGCCCACAACAAGTATGTCCGTAGTAAGTCTGTCCATAACCATCACCTATCACGCGATACGATGTATCTGGCCAATGACACAAAAGAATTCCTGTATATCGACTCGGGTATCGCCATTATACTGTCAATGGCCTTGTCGATTATCGCCTCTGCCCTCTGTCTGCAGAGTTCGATGGCGTTGGTCTTCCTGATGAGCTCCAACGCACCATAAACCTCCTCCTCGGAAGGCTCTTCCTTGGTGAAGACATCGGCTATGCCCGGTCCGTATTCCGGATCGTCCATAGCAAGGATCGTGGGCAATGTCGGTTTTCCCTCTATGAGGTCGAGTCCGACCCTCTTGCCCGTATTGTTGACGTCACCGATGACATCCAATGTGTCATCGATGATCTGGAATGCCATTCCGATGCCGTGTGCATAATCGCCGATGGCATCGATGTATTTCTGAGGTGCACCTGCCAGATATGCACCCGATTTCGCACATGCCTCGATGAGCTTCGAGGTCTTGCCGTTGATTATATCGTAATAGTCCTTCTCGGTGACCTTGGTCACATGCTCGAAGTCCTTCTGGATGAACTCACCCTCGCTCATGCGCGATGCGGCCTCGACTATGACATCGACTATGTCATTGCTCGTGGCTCCCAGTGCCTGGAAACCTTTGGCCATCATGTAGTCTCCGGCGACGATGGCCTTACTCACACAGAACTCCTTGTGCAGTGTCCTCCTTCCGCGTCTGATCTCACTCTTATCGTTGATATCATCGTGTATGAGCGAAGCGGTGTGGACGATCTCGTAAGCGGAACCCAACGATACCGCTCTGGCGACATCCTTACCTCCGCATGCCAGGTACGCCAGGACACAAATGGCCGGTCTTACCCTCTTACCGCCTGAATCGACGGTGTAATGACACATCGCATTGAGCTCATCATTGTTGGAATGAATCACTGAATGGATCTCATCCTCGATCATGATGAGTTCATCGGATATTGTATCGTACCAGGCCTCTGCCATCGTCTGCTGATGGTAATGACGTACTTAAATCCTTTTCCAACAACATAAGTGACTGGATGTGCGGATTCCTCTCAAAAAGGCACACACTGGATATGGACAGATAGAAAGAATGAAAGATGTTTGGGGATCGGGCCGTTTCCGGCCCGATCGTTCACATCAGATCGTGAACAGCACTTCTGCTGCCTTTGCACATGCATCGATCAATGCGTCCGGGAACAGACCGAGGTAGATCACGAAGACGACACAGATCAGCATAGCGATCGTGTGTGTCGGTTTGATCTTGATCTTCTCGGTGCTCTCTCCTGCATCCACATACATGGCCTTGACGACCCTTGCGTAGTAGTACAGCGAGATAGCCGAGTTCAGGACTGCGATCAGACCGAGCCAGATCCATTTCGTGACGACCTCACCGTCGACGAAGATCGCACTCGAGAAGAGCACGAACTTCGACATGAAACCAGCGAGCGGCGGGATACCTGCGAGTGAGAACAGGAAGATCAGCATACATGCCGATACCAACGGTGCCCTCTTTGCGAGTCCCTTGTAGTCGGAGATGTTCTCTCCGAGACCTGCTGTTATCAATGCCGCGACGATGATGAACGCTCCTCCCTTCATGAACACGTGTGTGAACATGTGGAAGAGACCGCCTGTCAGTGCGTACTGGCTCATGACCGCTAGAGCGATCATGATGTAACCGGCCTGAGCGATACTCGAGTATGCGAGCATCCTCTTGATGTTCTCCTGTGAGATCGCGACGATGTTACCGACAGTCATCGTGATGGCTGCGATGAAGGCGAAGATGTACTGCATCTCCTCCGTTCCGAACTTCGTTGCGTTCGCGACGACGAACAGCACGAGGAAGATCTTGAAGAGCACGACGAATCCCATCTTCTTCGAACCTGTTGCCAGGAATGTCGAGACAGGTGTTGCCGCACCCTCGTACACATCGGGTGCCCACATGTGGAACGGTACTGCCGAGATCTTGAATCCATATCCTGCGATCATGGCGATGAGACCGATGAGGAACGGATAGTTCCATGTAGACATCTGTCCGATCGCTGCACCGATCTCTGCGAGGTTGATGGTTCCGGTAAGACCGTAGATCATCGAGATACCGTAGAGTGTGAGTCCTGATGAGAGACCTCCGATGATCAGGTACTTGACACCTGCTTCGGCTGCCCTCGGGTCGTTCTTCTTCATGGCTGCGAGAGCATATGAGGAGATACTCACGGTCTCGACACCGATGAAGATCGTCAGGAGGTTGTTGGAGCTTGCGACGAAGAGCATACCTGCGAGTGCTACGAGCAGGAGCGCGTAGTATTCACCGGCGGAGCGTTTCGTCGTCTCTGCACTCTGAGGCGAGATGAAGATCACTAGACCCACGACTGTGAGGAAGAGGATCATCATCAATGCCGAGAACGCATCGAGGCTGAACAGGCCCATGTATGTGCCCTGTATGCTCTCATCCGCAAGAGCGAGTGCTGCCACTGCCGCTGCGAGGATGATCGCTATCTCAGCGATGATCGCGGACCATTTGCCGTCCTTCGTGATGAAGTAGAGCAGAGGTGCGATCAATGCACCGACGATCACTATTATTTCGGGCGCTATGGGAAGCGTGTCACCAAAGATTGTTGTTAGGAATGATGCGTCCATCAGAACACCCCCGCGAACATCGAGACATATCCCTCGATGAAACGTGTTGCGTAGTCAGGCATGATTCCGAAGAATGCGATCATGACGACCATGATGGCCATTGCGACGAACTCATACTTACTGATATCGTGGACAGGTCCTCCGTGCACACCGTGCTCGAAGTCGATCTTGGTCGTCAGGTCTCCGAAGAGTGTCCTCTGCATTGCCCAGAGGTAGTAACCTGCTGTGAGCATCATGGAGAGCATACCGAATACGAGCATCCACATCTGGGGTGTGTTCGCGATGAACTCCCAGAATGCGTACAGGATACCGAACTCTGCGACGAATCCGACAAGACCGGGAAGACCGAGTGATGCCATGAATCCGAACATCATGAAGAATGCCCACTTAGGCATCTTGGTAGCCAATCCGCCGAGGAGAGGGATCTCCCTTGTTCCGATGTTGTGTCCTGCAAGACCGCAGACCATGAAGAGGACGGCGGTGATGAGTCCGTGTGCGAACATCTGGAAGATAGCGAACTCGATACCGATCTCCGATAGACATCCGATACCAAGGAGTACCATTCCCATGTGGCTGATCGACGAGTATGCGACCATCTTCTTGAGATCCGTCTGTCCGATACATGCGTATGCACCGTAGATCATCGAGATGATACCAAGAGCGATCATGACCCACTGCCACTCGACAGCACCGAGGGGGAAGTTCTCGAGACAGATCCTGATGATACCATAGGAACCCATCTTAAGCATCACACCGGCCAGAAGGACTGAACCTCCAGTAGGTGCCTCGACGTGTGCGTCGGGAAGCCATGTGTGGAACGGAACGATAGGCATCTTGACGATGAATCCGAAGAACAACAGTCCGAAGACGGTCATCTGGAACCATTTGTCCGTGTTGGTGCTCATGTACTCGGATACAGCTGCGAAGTCGAAGTTGCCTCCGGCCGAGAACACCAGGATGAAGATACCGATCAACATCACGAGCGATGCCACATGCGTGTAGATGAAGAACTTGATCGCAGAGTAGTGTCTGCGGGGTCCTCCGTACCACGAGATCATGAAGTACATCGGGATCAGGGTTATCTCCCACATGATGTAGAAGAGGAAGTAGTCTGCCGAGAGGTAGACTCCCATGAGTCCGAGCTCCATGAGAAGGAGCAGCGTGTGATAGTAGTTCGGTCTGTCATTCTCCTCATATGAGAACAACCCTACGACGAACACGAGGAGCGCCGTCAGGAAGACCATGAGGACACTGAGCCCGTCGATGGCAAGCTTGAAGTTGAACTGGAAGAAGTCAGTCTTGATCCAGACCTCATTCATGCCCATGGTGGCGTAATCGTCCTGCATGAAGAGCAGTGCCACTGAGATGACGAGCGTTGCCGCAGAGAACACCAATGCGACGAATTTTGCATATTTCGCTCTCTCATTGCCCATAAGGAGTGTTAGGATCGCTCCGATGAACGGGATTGCGAGTAGGAATATCAGCATATCCATTTTACATACCTCCCGCACAGAATACGATCGCGAACACGAGGATCAGGACCACCACACCTGCGATGACCACTGTTGCGTAGTCACGTACGTGTCCGGTCTCCATCTTGCTGACGACGTCACCGCTTCCGATGACGGCGTTGGACAGTCCGTTGACCGTTCCGTCGATGATGTTCCTGTCGAATGCATCCACACCCTTTGCGATACCTGCACCCAACTTCCAGGAGATCTGATCATAGATCTGGGGGAAGAAGTACCTGTTCGCGAGGAGTTTGTACAATGCAGACTCTCCGTTCTTGTTGAACTTTCCGGCGTCGATGGTCTTCCTCGAATACATGAGGTATGCGAGGGCGATACCGATCAATGCGAGTGCGATGGATACGTATGTCCATACGTTCGTGAAGATCGCCTTTGCGATCTCGGTTCCGGACTCCATCTCGATGTCAGGGAAGCCCATGGCTCCGAGTGCTCCCTCTACGAGGGTACCGAGTCCTGCGAATACGAGAAGTCCCGAGAACAGTGCGAACACTGCAAGGACCACAAGAGGCGCTACCATGATCTTCGACTCATGGTGACAGTGCTCGGCATTCGCTCCGGGTGCTCCGGTGAATGTCATGAACCACATACGGAACATGTAGAACGCTGTCATGAATGCGGTGACGATTCCGAGTGCGAAGAGCACGATGAAGAACGTCTGTCCGTTGTTACCTGCGTTCATGGCTGCCTCCAGGACCATATCCTTCGACCAGAATCCACTGAAGATCGGGACTCCAGCGATCGAGATACAACCGCATAGCATTGTCCAGCCTGTGACCGGGATCTTCTTGATCAATCCGCCCATGAGGCGCATGTCCTCCGTACCGGTGCAGTGGATGACCGATCCGGAACAAAGGAACAGGAGACCTTTGAAGAACGCGTGGTTCAGCATGTGGAATATACCAGCGAGGTAACCGAGTGCTCCGAGTGCGATGAGGTGGTGGTCGCCTGTGGAATAACCTTCCGCCATCAACCATCCTCCTGCTCCGAGAGCTAGGATCATGTAACCGAGCTGTGAGAGTGTCGAGTATGCGAGCACTTTCTTGATGTTGAAGTTGTTGAGTGCCATCGATGCTGCGAATATCGCTGTGAATCCACCGATGAAACCGATGAACAGAAGCACGTTCTGTCCGTACTCTGCGTTGAACACGTAGAGGGGCATAGCCCTTGCCGTGAGGTATACTCCGGCCTTGACCATCGTGGCTGCGTGGATAAGTGCGGATACGGTCGTAGGACCTGCCATCGCATCCGGCAACCAGTCGTGCAGAGGGAACTGTGCGCTCTTACCGATCACACCACCGAAGACGAGGAGTCCTGCGAGTGTGAGGAGTATGGGTTCGCTTGCACCTATCGCTTTGATCGCATCTGCATCGAAGATGTTGACGTAGTCGAGCGATCCGAAGAGGTAGAGCAGGATGAACAGTCCACCCATGAGACAGACATCACCGGCACGCGTAACAAGGAAAGCCTTCTTAGCTGCGGATGATTTCTGCTTCGCTTCGGGATGGTCGAAGCTCCAGAATCCGATCAGGAGGTAGGAACAGAGTCCCATGATCTCCCAGAAGATGAACATCTGGAGGAAGTTGCTTGAGACGATGAGACCGAGCATTCCTGTAAGGAAGAGTGAGATCTCACCGTAGTACCTCGTCTTCTTCGCACCCTGATCGTCCATGTATCCGATGGAGTACACGAAGATCATCGTGGAGATGAATGACGAGAATAGCATCATTATGCATGTGAGGCCATCGATGTAGACTCCGAAGTTGATCGTGAAGTCACCGATGAGGAGCCATTTCATGTCATATGAGTAGCTTGTGTAGTCACCTGTGATGAACTCATAGGAGACGAGTATTGACAGCACACAGGCTGCCGCCGCACCAAGGATAGCGACGAAACCGCCACCCTCGCGCATCTTCCAGCCAAACAGACCGACTATGACGAAGCACAGGATCGGAAGGCAGGGTATAAGCCATGCGTAATCCATTATCATGTTTACCACCTCATAGTTGTGAGATCGTCCGTACTGGAGGATCCCCTAGTCTTGTATGCGTTGAGGATCAGTGCGATACCGACTGCGACCTCAGCTGCCGCTATTGCTATGGACATGAGCACGAAGACGTTACCGATCGTCGCATCTCCTCCGACATGGTATGCCGCGAAGGTGATGAAGTTGACGTTCGCTGCGTTGAGCATGAGCTCGACGCTCATCAATGCCACCAGTGCCTTGTCCGTTGTCATCATACCGTAAAGGCCGAGACAGAACAGGATTCCTGCGAACACGAGGAAGAATTCCATTGGGATCATTGCTGTCCCTCCTCTTCCTCATCATCGTCCTCTTTAGATAGTGTGACTCCGGCGATGATCGCTCCGAACATGACTGCACCGAGGATCAACATGACAGGTCCCCACTCTTCGAAGAGCACGTAGTTGATACTGTTCTCTGGAAGGTTACCGTCCGCATCGGGTGCGAAGGGTACACTCGAGGGTTCTTCGTTCTTCTCGAATCCCCAGTCGACCGTCGCGACACCGATGACGATTATTGCCATCATGGCTATGGCGACGATGCCTCCCATTATCGCTTTCTTACTCATTGGAATCACCCTCTTTGATGGTCCTTCTCGTCAGCATGATGCTGAATGCGTAAAGGATGGTGATTGCTCCGACATATACGACCACCTGGACCGCTCCTATGAACTCCGCGTTCAAGAAGTAGTATGTCGCTGCGACGCAGACGAACACGAATGCCAGGTAGAATGCACTGTGCATGATCTCTTTCGATGTCACAACATGGATTGCTGCAAGTATTGCCAATGCTGCTAGTACGATGAATGCGACCGCATCCCAGTTACCGTTGATCCAGGCCCATGCCGAGACCAATCCGTCCCAGATACCATTGACGATGTCATTTGCTGTAGGCATCACAGCACCTCCTCAATCTTCAGTGCCGCCTTGGGGCAACTGATAACGCAGTTCTCACAGCAGACACAGGCATCGTTGTCGATCTTCGGGTGCTTGATGTCCCTTCCCTTGTCGTTCTGACCTACAACGACCATCTCGATGGCGTTGACGGGGCAGACCTTCGCACATTTCTGACAACTGATGCACTTGGGTCCATCCAGGACGGGCCTGTCGGTCTTATAGAATGCCGTAGGCTGGTCCGTGACACCTTTCGCAAGGTTGGACAGCAAGTGCTCTTCCATGTGGACCTCCATCATCTCGTTGGTACCCTCGAAGGCGAGCCTCCTGGGGTCGTAGATGAGGTCCTGTCTTGTGAACTCTGCAAGTTCGTAATCCGTAGTGGTGGTCATGGCGTCCACGGGGCAGTACTCTGCGCAGTAACCGCACATCATACACCTTCCGACGTTGACCTGTGGCCTCTTGACCATGTTACCATCGTCATCCGCCACCTCAACCAACTCGATACAGGTCGTAGGGCACATCCTGACACAGATTCCGCATCCCAGACACTTGTCGAATACGAGACCGGGACGTCCACGGTAGTTGTCCGGGACCCACTCCTTCTCATAGGGATACATGATGGTGACAGGTCTGTGGATCGTCGACTTGAACATCCTTCTGATGGATGCCCACATGGGGACGATTATTCCCTCACCCTTGAATTTCTTGTTGGCATATTTGTCCAGTACTTTCATTGGCATTACAACCACCCTACCATCTTGATCATGACGACGACCGCGAGGTTGACGACGGCCAAGGGCATGAGGACTTTCCAACCGAGGTTGACGATCTGATCGGTCCTGACACGAGGCATGGCACCCCTTGCGATCGCAAAGAATGCGAATACGAAGCACACCTTGAGCACGAACATGATCTCAGCACCCCACCAGTCCGTCGGGAGTGTCGGGATCGCCCATCCGCCGAGGAACAGGATGACGATGAATGCACATGCCACGTATCCTCTGAAGTAGTCTCCCAACATGATGAGACCCCATTTCATACCGGCATACTCCGTCTGCCATCCTTCGACGAGCTCAGCCTCTGCCTCCGATAGATCGAAGGGCACACGCTCCGACTCTGCGATGGCGCAGATGAAGAATGTGAAGAATCCGATGATCTCAGGGATGATGAACCACATGTGGTCATTCTGGAAGCTGATGATGTCGTTGATTCCGTAACTTCCCGCAAGGAGACATGTCGAAGCGAGGATGATGAGCATCGGGACCTCGTATGAGATCATAAGCTCGGCCGCCCTCATACCTCCGATAAGGGAGTACTTGTTGTTCTGTGACCATCCTGCACATAGGATGAGGAAAGGTGCCAATGCGAAGATACCGAAGAGGATCAGAAGTCCTACTTTGTAATCTGCGATGAACCACCTTTCGGAGAGAGGCACCATACATGCCAACAATACCGATGTACCGATGACGAGCGAGAGGCCCCACCAGTAGATCTTCTTGTCGATCGCTTTAGGTGCGATGTTCTCCTTCATGAATGTCTTAAGACCGTCGGCCAGACACTGGAAGTATCCGAGAGGACCGATCCTTGTTGCACGCCTATCCATGACCCTTCCGAGGATCTTACGCTCCTCCCAGATCATGGTCAGGTTGATGATGAAACCGATGGCGAATATGACCACTGCCATCAGCACGAGCGTCAGACCATTCATCATTCCGTCGTCGACGAGGAACTGCGAGACACCGTTACCGGGGAAGATCAGGTTGATCAACCATGCCAAGAATCCCAAGAGGAGTTGGCTGAGCTTGTAACCGATGTCGTACGGCAGGTTGTACACATCACCGAAGGGGTAATGCGTGTTGATCAATGGGTCACTGTAGACTATCCAATCCAATAAACCGCTTCCCATGTCATCACCTGTCCGTCTCTCCGAGACACATATCGATCATTGCCATGATCGACGGGATATCTGCGATCCTCACGCCCTGCACCATGTGCTTGGATGCGGAGACGTTCACGAAGATCGGACTGCGCACCTTGAGCCTGTAGGGCTTGTCGGTCCCGTCCGATACGAGGTACATGATACTCTCTCCACGGGGATCCTCGATCTTGGCGACGTGCGTACCTGCGGGGATGCATCTGGGCACCTTCACACGGCTCGGGGCTTCCTTGGGGAGGCTCTGGAGCTTCTTGAACGACTGCCTGATCATCTCGCATGACTGGTACATCTCCTCGATCCTGACGAGGAACCTGTCGTATGTGTCACCGCCTTTCGTGCTGTTCTTGTTGAGTACGGGGACCTCGAACTCGAGTTCTCCGTATGCGTCGTAGGGATCGTCCCTGCGGACATCGTAGTCGACACCGCAACCTCTCATGGCCGGACCGGTTACTCCCCAGTTGGCGACATCTTTGGCTGTGATGTATCCGATACCCTTCATACGTGATACGAACGGGGATGAATCCGTCGAAAGCTTGAGGATCTCGGGAAGTCCGACCTCTTCGAACCTCTCAACGCATCTCATACAGTCCCTCTCGAAGTAGTAGGGCATATCGTTCCTGACACCTCCGATACGGGGATAGTTGGTCGTAAGCCTCTGACCGCAGAGCCTGACGTTCAGATCGAGGAAGAACTCCCTCTCCCTGAGTGCCCAGAGGAACACTGTCAGGTTACCAAGGTCGGTACCTACCGCGGCCAACCACATCAGGTGTGACTGGATACGGCATATCTCGTCTGCGATGACACGTAGGTACTGTGCCCTCTCGGGGACCTCGATGTCCAACGCCTCCTCTACGACCTTACAATAGACGTGTGACCATGTCATCGATGCTGAATAACAGAGACGGTCTGCCATAGGGATGATCTTGGGATAGGTCCTGTTCTCACATTCCTTCTCCCATCCGCGGTGCAGATATCCGATCTCAGGCTCGGCGTCTGTGACGATCTCTCCGTCAGCTTTGATCCTGAGGGTCCAAAGTCCATGTGAGAACGGGTGCTGCGGACCCATCGTGATCCACATCTTGTCCGTAGACATATGGTTCTCTTCTTTGTCGTACGTCATTTACTCCTGCCCCCTCAATTTGTATGACTTCCTGAATGGGTAGAACTCATAGGAAGTGGGTGTGAGCAATCTCTCGAGCTTGGGGTGTCCGTCGAATATGACTCCGAAGAGCTCATATGTCTCCCTCTCGTGGAAGTTGGCTCCTTCCCAGATGAGAGCAACGGACGGGATGTGCAGGTCTCCGTCAGGGAGATCGACAGTGATCTCGACCATTATGCCTGTGAGGTAGTTCGTGATGTGATAGACTACCTGGACCGTCTCGATGTAGTCGACGGCACAGACGCTGGTCGCCTGCTCGTAGTTGAGTTCGTCGTGAATGAACTTACAGAGGTCGTAGATGGTCTCCCTATCCGTCGACATGTAGATCCTTCTCTTCTCTGTGATCGCTTTGACGTGTTTCTTCGTGGACTCCTTGAAGACGACCTTGTCGCCGAATTTGTCCTTGATCATCGCGATCGTCTCTTCATAACTCGGTGCATCCATGATCAATCATCCACCAGGAATACGCCTCTCTTGAAGTAGGCATCAATCTTCTTCTGCAGTAGCAAGAATCCGTCGATCATCGCATCGGGCTTGATCGGGCATCCGGGGATGTAGACATCCACAGGGACGATCTGATCCAGACCCTGGACGATGTTGTAGGAGTCATACCAAGGACCTCCGGAGATCGCGCACTCTCCCATGGCCACGACCCATTTGGGCTGGGGGATGGCCTCATACAGACGCCTGATGTCCGGGCGGAGCTTCTTGGAGATCCATCCATTGATCAGCAGGATATCTGTCTGCCTAGGGGAGGAACGGTAGATCATACCGACACGCTCTGCATCATACTTCGGTGCCGATGCGGCGGCCATCTCGATGGCGCAACATGCAAGTCCGAAGTGCAGAGGGTGCATTGAGTTCCTCATAGCCCATGCCCATACGGGACCGGTCAATTTGTCGACCGATCTCTTGGTACCGGCGCTCAACATATCGTTGATCATTGCCGATGACCAGGTCATGAACTCATCTGCGCTCATAGCAACGGCATGTGGGTAAAGGCTCATATCCATATGGTTTCCTCCTTTTTCAGAGCGTAAGCCACCCCTAAGAGAAGCATGCCTAGGAACAGGAGGACCCAACATTTCCCGATGTCGGAAAGACTCGAGAAAGCCACTGACCAGACCATAAGGAAGGTAGCAACCAGGTCGAATACGACGAAGATGATACCGAACGAATAGTACTGGAACCTGAACTGAACGCGTGCCTGACCGATAGGTTCGGAACCGCATTCATAGGTCTTCTCCTGCCACGCAGTCATCTTCTTAGGTCTAATGAACCTCGAAACGAACCATGCCAATGGTGCGAATCCGAACGATAATATCGCCAGGACCAACCATGGTAGATAATTCACAACTAGTGACATTGGTCTTCATGGAGGCCATATAATTATTAAAACCCTTCTCGCGCACAATATAGTATTAAGGGGGAGAAGGGAAGAAAAATAGGTCCTAGGGACAAGATTTTATAACACTGGGAACGGATAGTCCGAGCGATAACATGTCCATGAGAATCGGTTTCATCGGTGCTGGGAAGATGGCCACGGCCATGATGGAAGGCATCATCGCGAAAGGACTCTGTAGCAAGGATGATGTGGTCGCCTGCTGCAGGACGGAATCCACGAAGAAGAGGATCGAGGATACGATCGGGGTCGAATGTCACCTCGATGCAAGACCTGTCATCGAGCGCTCGGACGTCATCGTCATAGCCGTCAAACCGAACCAGGTGAAGGACGTTCTTCTTACGAATATCGAAGCCATAACTACGAAAAAGCTCATCATAAGTGTGGCCGCAGGGGTCACCATAGGTACCCTTGAAAATTATGTGCCAGACTGTAAAATAGTACGTGTTATGCCCAATGTTTGCAGCACCGTGCTCGAAGGAGCTTCGAGTTACACTTTGGGCACGAATGCGACCGAGGAGGATGGTGCGATCGTCAGGTCGATCCTCGATGCGATAGGCATGTCGTTCGAGATCTCCGAGGACAAGATCGATGCCGTCACGGGACTCAGCGGAAGCTCGCCCGCATACATGTTCATGGTCATCGATGCACTCGCGGACGGAGGTGTCCTAATGGGGCTTCCGAGGGACCTTGCGTTGAGGCTCGCGGCACAGACCATGTTGGGTTCGGCGAAGACATACCTCGAGACAGGACGTCATCCCGACGAGCTCAAGGACAGCGTATGCTCGCCCGGAGGGACCACCATAGAGGGCGTCAAGGTGCTCGAGGAATCCAACCTCAGGGCCGCACTGATAAATGCCGTCAAGGCCAGTGCGATGAGGTCGAAGGAGATGAGCAGGGACTGAGTCCCCGCTCCTTATTTCTTTTATTATAATAGATAATGAAATGTCACCGAGGGTGGGTCACTGACCCATCCTCCTCTTCCCTCTGTTCAAGGGAAGATATGACTTGATCAGTCCTTTCGCGACACGGGGTGCGTTGGACCATATCGAACCCGTGAGCCAACCGAGGTCCTCCTTGTTGTTGATGGTGGAGTTCATCAACTCCTCCCCCTCCCTCTTGATGCTCCAGAGCTTATCGTTACGCTCGGTGAGGTCCTTTATCGCCATGATATCGTCCACCCTCCTCATGACGTCACGTGCATATTCCGTCCTCTCGACACGCGACTTGTACATGTCCTCGGGGATACGCCCGGTCTCGAACTCGATCTTGGCCAACTCGTTGGCGCAGTCATAGGAGGTCTCTGCGATCTCGTCCCTGTTCATCCATTTGGTCTCATAGGACAGTACGAGCTTCCATGAGGGATTCTCGAGCAATGTCCTGTGCTCCTCCAATGTCCTTGCGAAGAACCTGTAGCCCCACTTCTCCGGATCCTCGAAGGCCCTGCTCCCGGGATCGACGAATGGTGCGAAGGGTGCGTTGTAGATGAACAATCCATCATCCTTCTTGACGGAATCCCACAATCCCTTGGCCGCCCTGACGCTGTCCAAGGCCGATTCCCTGGTCTGGGAGGGAAGACCCGTCATGTAGAACAGATCGAAACGCACACACCCGTTGTTGAACGATGACGTGACCGTCTTCTCTATCGAACGGTTGTCGTAACCCTTACCCATGGCCAATCTGACCACCTCGTCATGTGAATCCGGCGAGAACTCCATGGAGTATTCGCCTATGTAGTGGTTGACCATGCTGAAGAACTCGTCACCTGCAGGGAGGAATATCTCGAATGCGATGTGGTTGTCGACGCCCAGGTCATGGACGTTCTTGAAGAGACGTTCCGCATAGTCCTTGCCACCCTGTCTCGGGTCGCCTATGATGAAGATCGGTGTCTTCAGGTAATCGCTGGCGGCTGAGATATCCTCTGCGAGCTTCTCCGGACTCCTGAAGGCGGCCTTCCCTCTGCAGAGGAGCCTCTTGTTGGCCTCATGGGAACCTCCGCACTCGGCACAGTTGAGCGAGCAACCCCTGACCGTGAAGACGGAGAGCATCGGCAACTTGTCCCACCCCAACCAGGGGAGTGCACCCTTGATGTCCATGTGCTTCATGGTGTTCTTGATCATCGTCCCGTAGTCGAACTTCACCCAGTCCAGATCCTCCGGTACGAATGATACATCATTCACATGGACCTTGCCGTCCTTGTCCTTCCATGCGAGGTTGGGCACATCGGAGAAATCCGTGGCGCCCTTCTCTATGGCCTGCATCATCTTCACGTGGGGTATCTCGGTGGAATCCCCGCGCATGACCATATCGATCCACGGCATGGCCAGGAGCTCCTCGTAGAAGTATGATGAAGAGAAACCTCCGAACTCGACTATGGCATCAGGGTGATACTTCTTGACGATCTTCGCCAATTCCACCGCACCGTGGCAGTGGGGCATCCAGTGAAGGTCTATCGCATACACCTTCGCATGAAGGGATTTGATGCGTTTCTCCACATCGAAATCCTTGCTCTGAAGCATCTGTACGGCGATGTTCACGATCCTCGTCTTGAATCCTGCGGCCTCGAGATGCGACGACATCGTCATGAATCCTATCGGATACATCTCGAAGACGGGTGTGGACGGGACGACATCGCTGACCGGTCCGTAGAATATGGGTTTCTTTCTGAAATCATAAACGCTTGGTGCGTGCAAGAAAATAATATCGTCTGCCAAATTGAGTCCTCCATCTCAAGTGCCATAGCGCCTGTTGCGCTGTTGATACGATCTTATGGCCCTCAGGAAATCTATGTACCTGAATCCGGGCCAATATACATCTGTGAAATATAATTCGGAATATGCCAACTGCCAGATCAGGAAGTTGGATAACCTCAGTTCTCCGGATGTCCTCAATACGAGGTCCGGATCGGGATCGTCGGATGTGTAGAGGTGTCCGGAGATACTGTTCTCGTCTATATCCGATATCTCCAGATCCCCATCCTTCACCTTACGTGCGACCTCCTTGACCGCACTGACGATCTCCTGTCTGCCGCCGTATGCGACGGCTATGTTGAAACGGTAGCTGTCATAATCCCTCGTGCGCTCCTCCACACATCTGACCGCTTCCATGAGCTCCTCGGTGGCCAATTCACGGTCGCCGATCATCCTCACGTGTATGCGGTTCTTGTGCACACGCTCGTCGTCGGCCAACTCGTACATGGTCTCGATGATCAGCTTCAGAAGGTAATCGACCTCCGAACTATCCCTGGAGAAGTTCTCCGTCGATAACGCATAGATGGTGAGCACACGGATGTTGAGCTTGAGACACCAATTCAGTACCTCCTCCACCTTCTTCTTACCGAGCCTGTGACCTTCGCTGGTATCGTCGGTCTTGAGCACGTCCTTGGCATACCTACGGTTACCGTCCATTATTATGGCGACATGCTTGGGCATCGGACCGCCCATGACCTCGCTCTCCAACTTGGTCTCGTAGAGGTCGTAAGTGGTGTTGGATACGAAATCGGTGAGTCCCATCTTACTCGAAATCCTCCGGGACCCCTGCCGATCTCACACCGAGATCGAAGCACCCTATGGCCGCTACGGCCCCGATGACCCCTTTCTTACCTGTGATGTAGATGATCTCCACATCGTTCTCCTCGGCGACCTTGATGGCCTCCTCCGGGGTGTAGAGTATGGATTTTGCCTTCCAGCTCCAATCCACGAGCTCATCCGATTGCTTGAGGCCGGTGAACACCGTCATAACGGTATCATCCGAATACGATTCCTTCCTGATGAACTCCTTACAGTAATCCACCAACTTGTCGAGATCCTTCGGTTCCACGGCGAACGATACGGCGGTGGAACAGCAGTTCGTGGTCTTGTTGGGTGCCTTGGGATTCAGCTGGATGATCTTGTGCTCCAGGAATCTGCCGTATGGACAGGACATCCCCATCTTCAGCGATGCCACCCATGATGCTCCCTGTTGCGGCGTATCAGTGTCGTCCACACCGATGATCACCCTGATCATCTTGGGTGTGACGATCTCGGTGGATGCGGTGTATGCACCGCCGATCTTGAAGTCGTCCGGATATATCGTTTCGATGACGCCGTCCGCCTGAGGAAGGCATGCGCCTATCCCGACGCTGGCGCCGGCGATGCCTCTCCATTTGGTGTAGACCTTGTCGCCTACGACCTTCAGTGATTCGAGACCCTGTCCGCCGATCTCGGCCGATGCGGGACCGAACTTCAGTTCCTTCTCGCCCATGACGGCATCCATGATCATGGTATGACCGTCCAGTTCGATGTTCTTGATGACACCGCCGGTACGTTTCCTGTTGACGATATCCCATTCCATCGGTCCTCTCGCGGAACATGTCTCTATGATCTTGGCGAGACCGTTCTTCTCGTCCACGATGGTGTACAGGCCCTTGCAGAACATGGGTCCGTACTTCTCGCGTACCTCTTCCGGCCTGAGGGTGTACGGCATTCAGTTCAACTCCTCTTCATAGATTATCCTCATGCATTCCGCAGGGACCTGTTTGCAGAGGAACACGGTCCTCGCCGCCCTGCCGATGTCGTAACCCGCATCGAAGCATGCATTCGTGTCTATGGCGAGGATCACCGGGTTCTCCACACGGACGGAACCTGCCGCGAAGGCATCGTCGTACGTCAGTGAGAGGTGCACCATGGACCTGTCGGACGGCATGAGCCCTGTCTCGAGGATGATCTCCGCCTCCTCCTCCGTGGTCGGATAGTACAGTTCATCCGGGATGTTGTCGGTATCGAGCCTGAGGTCCAACGGGATCGTGTGACCGTACGTCGCCCTTATCTCGTCTCCCGAGACCTGATACCTGCCTTTGGGGTCCGTATCCGCCAAAGCGATTATGTGATGTGGTCTGAGCCAATGCATACGGGGGTTGTTCTCCTTGACCTTGGATACGATGTCCTTGATCCTTACGAATCCCTGATCGTCCATCCTGAGGTCGAACCTCCCGTGCCTGAGTATGCCTGCCATTGTCCTTCCGAGCTTCTCCAACTCGTAATCGTTCATGATGAATTTTCCTTCTTCACCGCAAACCGGGCAATATTCGTCACGGAAATATCCGTGTTCCTCACATTCTCTCATCATATTATCACTTCTGAGCCTGAATTGAAAGTTCTGCAGCTTTGACCACATTGTCCATGAGGGTACATATCGTCATCGGACCGACCCCTCCCGGCACCGGTGTGATCATGGACACGATGTCCTTGACATCGTCGAAATCCACATCCCCGACGAGTCTTGTGCCCTTCGGGCTGGTGGGATCGTCTATCCTGTTGATGCCCACGTCTATGACCACGGCACCCTCCTTCACCATATCCCTCTTGATGTATCTGGGCTTACCGATACTGACGATCAGCACATCGGCCTGACGTGTGATCTCCGACAGATTATTGGACTTCGAATGTACGACGGTGACGGTGGCATCCCCTCCGAGGCCCCTCTGCATCATCAATGCGGCCATCGGCTTGCCTACGATGTTGCTCCTTCCCACGACGACGATGTGCTTGCCCTCGGTGTTCACGCCGGAGCGGATGAGCATCTGCTGCACACCACCAGGTGTCGCAGGCAGGAATATGTGATCGCCTACGAGCATCCTCCCTACGTTCTCGGGATGGAAACAATCGACATCCTTCCTCGGATCGATAGCGTTGATCACCTTGTCCGTGTCGATATGCTCCGGGAGCGGGAGCTGTATGAGGTATCCGTGGATCATTGGATCCTCGTTCAACTGTCTGATCTTGGAGAGGAGATGTTCCTCCGTGATGTTGTCGGAGAGATAGATCATCTCCGACCTTATGCCCAATTCCGCACACTTCTTCTCCTTGGCCTTGACATAGACCTGTGAGGCGGGATCGTTACCGACCATGACCGCGGCCAGACCGGGTACGACACCGCATTCCCTGAGCTTCGCGATCCTATCCTCTATCTCCCCGTATATCTCGGCGGAGATCTCGCTTCCTTTTATCAGAGAGCATGTCATTTGGGCACCCTAAGCTACCGAATGCTAAAACCGTATATAAATTAAATAGAACGGGGTTCGACAATCGCGTACAGAGGGGACGGGATGCATCATCGACCATCGTCTTCGAGAAGGAATTCGATCGCACCGAGTTCTCTGATGCCATCCCTCGTGACGGTGTCCCCGTGTCCGTCGAGAAGTATCACGGTCTTGGGATTGCTGTCCTTTATCGCCCTCAATGGAGCAAGTTCCCTTGATTCGGTCTCATCATCGTAATATCCAAGACACACCTGCCAATAGGCCTTCCTGCCTTTCCTCTCGGTGACGAAATCCACCTCCTTGGAATCCCATCTGCCGATGACGATACCATAACCCCTGCGCCTCAATTCCAGGAACACGATGTTCTCCAACACCCTTCCCCTGTCCTTGCTTGCCATCCCGACGGAGTTGTTACGCAAGCCGGGGTCCACTGCATAATATTTCGGAGTAGGGCTCAACACGGTGGACTTCAGATCATATCTGTCCGCACGATAGAACATGCATGCACCCTGCACTATGCTGAGATACCTTTCCACAGTACGCTGATTCATACGGAGTTCCTTTGCCATAGTACCAGCAGATATCGGATTGCCGATATTCAACATCAGGTAGGTCACTATCCTCCCAAGCTCTTCAGGCTTCCTCACATTCCCGCGTGACACCATGTCCCTGTACACTATGGATGCGTACAGATCGTCCAATAGGGCGGATGTCACCCGCTCACCCATACCTGGATCGATACCTGGGAAACCACCGATCTCAAAGTATTCTGCGAAGACGTCATCGATCGTTCTTCCATCCCCTCTGAGATCGTTGTATTCCTTGAATGATAGTGGGAGCATCCTTATCTCTACATAACGGCCGGTAAGGTATGTTGTGAGGTCGGTGGACAGGAGGTGTGCATTGGAGCCCGTGATGTAGATGTCCGCTTCGGTATCTACCATCAACGCATTCACCGTTCTCTCCCAATCCTTAACCCTCTGTATCTCATCCAAGAAAAGATAGAAACGGCCCTTTCTAGGGATCTTTTCCATCAACATTGTGCTGAGCTGTGTATGATCGTCGATCCCGTTGAGGTCGAAAGACTCCAAATTGATCATCAACATCTCATCGTCCGAGACCCCTTCCGCACTCAATCTATCCATGAACTGAACGAGCAACGTGGACTTTCCGCATCTTCTGACACCTGTTATGACCTTGATGTGATCCCTGTCATCACGGAATGTCTCCAGTTGGGACATGTATGTCGGACGGTCTATCATCTTCCGATCCATACTACATTATCGGCAATTCTATATTTAAATTTTGTATTGTATTACAATTTCATACTATTATTTGATTAATCTTGTATTATAATACTATTTTGAATACTCATTTATGACTCGGTGCCATAGATATATCCCTTTATACTTAGACCGTAATGGCATACCGTAAAAAAATTACGGATATGGTTACATGTTAAAGAGGTTCGCAGTCGAGAACTACAAGAACTTCAAAGAACGCACTGAAATCTCGTTCGACAATGCTAGGAACTACGGATTCAACGAAGAATACGTGAAGGACGGTCTTCTCAACAAGATCATGATCCTCGGAAAGAATGGTTCTGGAAAGACCAATCTTGGATATGCCATATTCGACATAGTTGCGACCCTCACGAACAATCAATGCGACAAATATCAGATGAACGAGACATCGTTTCTCAATGGAGACAGCGAGAAGAGGTATGCGACATTCGAATATGAGTTCAAACAAGACGACAGAATTATCAGATACGAATACAGGAAGACACATCCCTACGAAATAGTATACGAGAAATTAGAGATCGATGGTGAGATCTGTTTCGTTAGAGATGGTGACGGTGCGGACTACGAACATCTGAAGGACGAATATGCCAGCAATCTTCAGATCGATATAAGGGATGGACCGCTGTCCGTCTTGAGATTCGTGTCATCCAACACGATACAAAATGCAGACTCGCCCATAACATTCATCATGGACTTCATCGACAGGATGTTGTACTTCAAATCAGACGTTGAAGGAAACATGTTCATAGGCCCCAACAGATATTGTGAGACGATAACTGATTTCATCGTGAACAATGGACTCGAAGATGATTTCAGACAGCAACTCAGTGAGATAGGGAACATCAACATCGACGTAGGGTGCGTCAGAGTGACACAGGATGTTTCAGGCACTATCGTACAGCAGTTCAAACATTCACGCTTGATCCTTCAGAACATAGCATCATCCGGTATCAGGGCATTCATGACATTCTACTATTGGAGCAAGAGATTCAACGATATCAAGTTCCTGTACATGGATGAGTTCGACATATACTATCATCACGAGATGGCCTTGAATATGTTGAAGTTCGTTGCTGGGAAGACGAACTTCCAAACCATCTTCACGACACACAATACCTCCCTCATCGGCAATGATGTGTTGCGCCCCGATTGTTACATGATCATAGATGAGGATGGAATAAGATCATTCCCGGACTCTACGGGTAGAGAGATCAGAAGGGGCCACAACATCGAGAAACTCTACCGTAACGGGGAGTTCGATGGATGACTTCACAGGCACAACTCTGACATGGCCATCGGTGTGAACCCTTCGTCCATCAACGTCTCCAGGATCCAACGGATAGACGAAATGTTCTCCTCCACGGCATCATCTGATAATATGCCCGATCCCTGTGTCTCGCATACATGCCAACTGTGTGTCGACAATACGAACACACCGTCGTCCAATCCCTTCGCCAATTCGACGAAGTCCTCCTTGGGCCTCTGTCCCTCATGCATCGGCCAAAGATATGAGGTGATCTGCTTACCTGAGGCATCATTGCCCTTGACGACAGGTATCTCCGTCAGACCTCCTTCCAAGCGGTACGGTCTGACCTCCTTGTCCGCATACACGTAGTATGATGAATCGTACCTCATACCGTATTCAGGCAGGAATGATAGCACATCTTCGTTCGCCAACATGTACGGCGAACGGAATCCCTTCGGACTCCTTCCCGTACAGTCGCGTATCAACGAGATGGACCTCTCCGTGATCTCCCTCAGCTCACCGTAGTCCAATTGGATTCCCGTCTTGCTTCCTGTAAGATCCTCATGGTCCAGGCCGTGCATCGCAACCTCATACCCACTGAGATGTTGGAACGCCCCCGATGCATGCAGTGCCCTGGCCTCGGCGAAGAACGTCGCCTCGATATCGAGCGAATCCAACATCTCCACCAGGAGTTCCGTACCCCTTCCGGTGGATGCGAACCTCGGTTGTGTCCCGTTCCCCCTGTCGAAGGATCCTGCCTCGCGCCTCCCTTTGACAGGGATGTTGACATCCCTGTCGAGGTCGACCGTGAAACACAATGTCCTCATCTCATCGCCTTTCCGGCCTTCTCGATGAGCATGCCCTCGATGTCGATCGGTTGGAGCCTTATGGACATATCCTTCGCACGCTGGCACTTGGATTCCACATCCGCATAGATCTCCATTATCACATCGCCCTTCTCGACCCTCTGTCCCTTCTTCTTCAGGACCAACAATCCGGCACCCTTATCGGTCGGGGCACCTGCGGCCTTGGCGATCTGCACGATGTCCTTGTTGTTTATCGAGTGTACGTATCCGCTGGAGGTGCTGAGGATATCGAGCTTGTACTTACCCGGTTCGAGGTCGTCCGCCTTCAGTTCTGGATCCCCGCCTTGAGCGATCACGATCTCCTTGAACTTCTTCAGAGCCTCTCCCGAATCCAATAATCTTCTGGCCTCATCCGTACCATTCGGTATGCCTCCCATCTCCAGGATCATGCCTGCGAGCTCGCATGCCTTCTCCACCACGCTGGAAGGATGGCCGTATCCCTCGAGGATACGGATGCATTCCCTGGCCTCCAACTTGGGGCCCACGGCACTGCCGACTGGTTGATCACCATATGTGACGGCACATTCGATGTGCATGCCCAGCTTATCGCCGAGATCCATGAAGTCACGCGTATAGGACCTTGCCATCTCTATCGTCGGGACCTTCGTCCCCGGACCCGTGGGTATATCGACCACGAGATGTGTCGCACCGATGGCGAGCTTCTTGCTCAGGATGGATGCCAACATCTGTGCCCTGGGATTGATTCCCAGTGGGTTCTCCACGCTTATGACCATATCATCCACGGGAGCGAGGTTCATCGAACCTCCCCATGCGAGCACACCGCCGACCTCTTCGGATATCCTCTTGACGCTGTTCGCATCGAGTTCCACGTTACAGAACGTCTCCACGAAATCCGATGTACCGCATGCACTGCTTATCGCACGCGATGATGTCTTCGGGATCATGAGGCCTGCGGCTGCGACTATCGATACCACGATGGGTGTGACCTTGTTACCGGGTACCCCGCCCACACTGTGGAAATCGAACACGGGTGTGCGTTCGAACTGTATGCGTTCACCCGTATCCACCATCGAATCCGTGAAATCCGCTATCTCGTCGATATCCATGCCGTTGATGTACAGCGATGTCAGCCATGCCGAGATCTCTATCTTCGACAGCTTGTTCTCGAGGATGTCCACGACGATGGCATTGATCTCATCCTTGGTGAGCTTCTGACCATCCATCTTCTTACGGATCCCTCTCACGGATTCGGGCTTGGGCGAGAACACCACGGACACCTCCTCCCCGTCGGAGATGCCTATCTTCCTCATGACATCCTCCGGGATCAGGATGTATCCCTTCTTCACCACCGTATCGGATCTGTTGGCGATCATGACATACTGCTTCTTGGCGCTTATCTGTACACGTTCGCCCTCCTTGACACCGATCTCGATACAGTCGATATCGTGTATGATGGCCCTCGGTTCCGAGGACTCCACGTCATATGATCTGGCAATGAGCTTCATCTCTGTCCCCACTTCTCCAATGCTATGCGAAGTTCCTCATGGTCCTTCGCGTATTCCTCCGCAGGGACGTGTGCGAATGCGGCATCCACGGCCTGTGACATGGCCATGGCACCCTTTACGACGCCTCCGGGGTGTCCTGCAACACCTCCTCCTGCCTGTATCTGTACGTCGAATCCAGCCGCATCTATGATCTTGCCCACTATCCCGGGGTACACTCCGCCGGAACATACGGGCATCACGGTCCTGTACGGCACCGTGATGTCGTCGAGACATGCATCGAGGTTGTGGTGGTCCCTCGGATCACCCGACATCTTCCCGACACCCAATGTACCGATGTGCAACGCATCACCGCCGCACATACGGACGATCTTGGTTATCGGGAGCATGGATATCCCGTGCAACGGGTCTCTCGTCATGGCACCGTGCATCGTCCTGTGGACGTGTATCGGCACCTTGATGGAGGGATCCTCGGCCAATGCCTGGACCGCCGAGAAACCGCATGTGATGACATCGACCATGATCTCCCTGGCGCCCCAGCTCTGCACCTTCTCCGCCACCTCCAATATCCTATGGCCTGCGGTGCTGACGTTTATCGCATGCATCATCTTGTGACCCTCCGACTCCAGACGGTCCAATGCCTCCGCGACGGCGACGGTACGGTCCTCTATGGGACAGAACGTCTGGTCCACGAGCGTCTCGTCATCCTTGCTGTTGGTCAATCCTCCCTTACCTGCCTCATAGACATAGTTGGCGAACTCCTTGGGAGGGAGTCCTATCTTCGGTTTCACGATCGTGCCGACCAACGGCTTCTCGGGACGGTCCAAAGCCTTCCTTATGCCCTCGATACCGAACTTCGGTCCTTTGAACTCCTTCAGCATGCACTTCGGGAAGAAGACATCCTCCAACCTGAGCTTACCTATGGACTCCAATCCGAACAGGTTACCTGCGATCACACTGAGGATCTGGGGTACCGCACCCACCTCGAGGCTGAAATCGGCCACGGGATACGCTATGCGTACGTTATCCTTGTTGATCTTCTCGACACGTGCCCCGTACTTCTCGAAGACATCGTCGTTGAGTGTCGTTATCCCGGTCCACGTACCCGTGGATTGTTCTGCGGCTATCGCTTCCGCCGCCTTCTCCATAGGCATGTCCGTGGTCACACGATAATCACACACCACGAATGCATCCGGATCGATATCCTCGCCTAAATGCAGATATGAATAGTTCTTCATTCCAATCAGTCCTCGCTGAATAACTCTATGATCGTTTCCCTTGCGGATGAAGGGGCTATCATCCCCAACTCCGTTATGTAATATGTAATGTACTCGCCGACGGTACGATCGAACACGGGGTTGTAGATCTTCACCGTGTCCGGTACGTCCACCTCCCTGGCGACCTCCCTTATGTCGCGTTCCTCGATCTCCACGTTATCGCCGTCGAGCGTCAGTGGGGAGAACTTGTACGTCTCCGCACATGCGTAGAACGGTATGCCCTTCTCGTGGGCCACGATCGCCAACTGCGACGTGCCGACCTTGTTTATCAGCGTACCCTGTGCCGTCACCGTATCCGCACCAACGAACACCTTATCCACGTGATCCATCACGAGACATGCGGCACTGTCCACTATGAGTGTCACGTCGATACCCGCTTCCGCCAATTCCCTGGCGGTGATCAATCCCTGTCTCCACGGTCTCGTCTCGGTGGCGAACACCTTGATGTTCTTGCCCTGTGCGTGGGCCTCCTTCAGTGTGGAGATGACGGCACTGCTGTTGCAGTGCGTGAGGATGGTGTCACCGTCACGTATGATCGAAGCACCCAACTCCGCTATGGAATCCACCGCTTCGTGGGAATTGTCTATGAACTCCTCCGCATGACCCTTGATCATCGAGAGGATATCGTCAACATCCTCTCCCTTCTCCACGCCCTTGAGCGATGCCATGACACCGTTGTAGAGGGACACTGCGGTCGGTCTCGATGCGATGAGCATCTCCTTGGCATCCTCGATGTCCCTGAGCAGCGCATCCCTGTCATCGCCCTCATACGTATCTGCAAACTCATACAACGCAGATGCGCAAGCCCTTGCGATCCTGCCCGCTCCGCGTATACTCATATCCTTGATGGCCTTCGCGGTCCCTTCGACATCCATGACATCACATCGGAGTGCGTGATATAAAAGTTCGACCGCATCGCTCCGGATCAGGTATGAGGACCTCGGCCACTATCCTCCTGGCCTCATCCATGCCGCACAGGATGTATGTCGCACCGATGAGCGCCTCGAACGAGTCCGCACGCATGTTCTCCTCGACGATGTTCCTCTTACCGTCCCTGTGACCGTGTCCCACCAGCATGGCGGAGTCGATATCCAGTCCGTATGATAGTGCTCTCTCGGAGATCCTCCTGTTGGCCACGATATCCTGTTTGAAATCGGTCATATCGCCTTCCTTCAGGTCGGTGCATCTGTAGACATGCTCGCATGCGATGAACTCCAACACCGCATCACCAAGGAACTCCAGGCGTTCGTAGGATTGCAGCACCTTCGGCTCGGACAGATTCAATGCCTCGCTGCAATAACTGTCATGCGTCAGTGCGGAACAGTACAGCGACAGCTCGTCCTCGCTCAGGGATGTCCTGTGGAACGGGGCCCTTGCCATGAACTCCCTGACCTTCCTCCTGTGTACCGAGATGTCGTCCGATGCCATATTGAACGGTACGTGAAGGTCACTCGGTCATATTTATATCATTATTTACCATACAAGCGATTATGGCCGGAAAGAAGATGAGACTCAGAGGCATAAAGCACACACCGAAGAGACTTGAGAGCGATATACTCGAGAGATCCAAGGCACTTTGGGAGGATCCGTCTCTGATAAGACCGAAATGTGCAGGGAAATGTTTCCTCTGTCCGTTCGATAAGACGTTCTCATCCATCTCCAAGATCGGCAAGATCAAAGAGGATCCCGATGCCCTCATCAAGATGGCGTCGAAGGGCGGTGACGACCTGCTGAAGGCATACTGTGCCACCATCTCGCTCTACGCCGCAGGGTCCGTGCCATACCTCGCGACGGCCAGATTGGCCGGTGAGGAGGTGTCGTATGCACAGAGGGGTTCCGTCGGTAACGACAAGCTCATCGGGATGCAGTACTACAACGACCCCAAGATAAGATTGCTCATGTACAACGGCATCGCCAAGAAGAAGGGGTTGCACATCTACTCCTTCGGTGACGAGATCGTCTGTTCGAAGAAACCCAACATGCCCGTCGATTACATCTACGATACGTTCTGGGACACACCATATGAGTTCGAGAACGACGAGATAACATGCGGCCATCATTCCGACGGGATACTCGTGATCAGGGTGAAATCCGCCGATACCGAGATCCGCATCTGCAAGGATTGTGCGAAGGAGGTATCCACGCTCCAATTCCTGATCTCCAGGTTCGTAGGCGGGGATCCGCTCGACGACGTGGAGGTGTTCGTGGAGCACAGCTATCATAGTGAAGGCTCCGAAGGGAGGACACCTGTCACCGGCGACAATCTCAAAAGATACTCCGTGGGTGCGATGACCGATGTGAGTGTCCTCAACATGGTACTGAAGGGCGAGATAGGCTCCCTCAAGAGTTCCGATTCGGCCACATACATCATCGGAACGAAGAACTACGGTTCCGATCTCGATTCGTTCCTCGGGGACCTCACGGGTACCGAGGCCGAGATGTTGGCACTCAGATCATATCTCACGAACAATACATCCGTCTCCGTCATCGCGAAGAACAACAAGGCCTCGGATGCGCTCCTCTCCGTGTGGGGCGATGCGCGCAAGGTCATCGCATCGTTCACCAACGATGACATCGCCAACTCGTTCAGCGACCCCGGGAAGATGAATCCGTCGCAGGCGATCAAGGATGCGTATCAGAAATACATATCGCACGATGTGGTATCGAAACTCCCGGAGTTCAAGAGACCCGGCGATGCCACGAGACATGCCGATGCATATGCGAAGGCATACAAGGTCGGCGGCGCAGATATGCTGAAGGAACGTATGTCCGACATCGTACCCAAGGACAAGAAGATGCGTGCGATGGCGAAGGCGTTCTGCGATATCGCAGAGATCGATATGGTGAAGTGTTCCGGGGATGAGGCGGAATTCTCGCAATTCCTGCGCCCGTTCGTGGAACAGTTGATCGATGCCGAAGGCGAGGACTACAGGGACAAGATGAACACGCTGCTCACAGCGTTGGGTTGCGGAGAATCCGTCTAAAGTATCCTTACATCCGCCACATAATGCGAGACCGACGGGGCGAACGATTTGACCTCGCGGATACCTTCGATCCTATATCCTCCAGGGCATTCCCTGTCGAATATCTCGCGTATCCTATCCTCGTACTCGTGGATATAGAATGTATCGTGATAGTGGATGATCCCTCCGGGCTTGATCATATCCAACGCCTTCGGCAGGAATTCTGATGTCGTCTGCACATACCCCATCAATATACGGTCGGCGAAATGCATCCCTATGTCGAGATCGCGATTGTCGGACAGTATCGGTTCCACGATATCCTCCACCTCGTTGAGTCCCACGTTCTTCACCAGGAACGCATACGAATCCGGATTCTTCTCGCATGCGTAGACCTTCGAGGGATTGGCGAACTTCGCCAACGGCAATGTGAAGTAACCTATGCCTGCGAACATGTCGACGACGGTCTCGGAGGTACAGTCGAGATTCTTCATACGTTCCCTCTCGTCCACGTTACCGGAAGCGAACATCACCTTCGTGACGTCCATATCATACAATATGCCGTTCTCCAGCCTGACATCCTCCGTCCTGTCCCCGTGGATGATCTCCGTCGTGGGCCTCCTGAACTCGCCCGACACGCCCTGACGGTCCACACAGATGGATTCCATCCCGAGCTCCCGGGCATATACGTCGCCGATACGCTGTTTGTAGGGTTCTGCCGAATCCTTCAGCACGATGATCGCTATCCTGCCGACATACTCCCATCTCATCGGAAGATCCTTGATCACATCCTCCGGGAGGTCGGACAATGCCGCCTTTATGCGCTCCTGCGGAGGTGTCCTGTCCCTGGAATGGGCCTCACCCTCGGTGATCCCGTAACCCATCGATGACACTATGTCCTCCTTCCCCTCCTTTATCGGGACGAGACGGCACCCGTCACCCTTCGATATCTTCGCATTACGGTTGACGAGGTCCTTCCTCATCAACAGAGGTATCGTCTCCGATGCCTCCTCGACAGGGATCATGGCCAACTTCATCTGAACAACACCTTCAACCCTATCGGTAATCCGACCTTCATGAACGTGGGATTGATGAGGGCGTATTTGGCAACACTGCTCGTGTTATCTATATCTATATCTCTCATCCTCTGACGCAACCTCTCGTCGGAGAAGGCAGGATACATCCTGCAGAAATCATCGTTATTCATCTTCTTGTACAGGGACCTCATCAGACAACCGTTCCTGATCTCCCTGCCTATCTCGGATCTCCAGCCCTTCTCGTACCTAGATAGGACCCTCTTACCTAGATCGTTCCTCTGGAATGCCCTGTCCGCGGCATCCTTCAGATGGGGTGCGGATCTGACGATCGGATACAGACCGCCACCGGAGATCTGCTTTATCTGACCGGCGGCATCGCCTATCAACATCAGATTGTCGGAGTACGTTATCCTCCGACCACCCATGGGTATCTTCCCGCAGTACTTCCTCAGTATTGGTTCATCCTGCAGTCCCGATCTCTTCAGGAGGACCTTCATGTATTCCGAGGGAAGACCGGCATCCCATGAGGAACATAATCCCACGCGGGTGAAATCACCGCAGGGGATGACCCATGCGAAGAAACCGGGAGCTATATCGGTACCGAACAACAGATCGATCTTGTTCTGGACATCCGACCTGTGATCGATATCGAAGACCATCCCTCTGACGTATTCCTTGGGTTCATTGTCCCCGAGACTGGATGCGACCCTAGAGGAATGACCGTCCGCTCCGATGATCATCCTGGATTCGATCGTCCCCTTGGAGGTCTCGATGGTCACCTTACCATCCCTGACCTTGTGGGAGATATATCTTGTAGAATATGAGATGGAGGCACCCGAATCCATGGCCCTCTCGGCCAATCTCTGATCCAATACCGTCCTGTCGGTGACGATCATCCTCGGTCTGTCGGATTCGATCGTCAGTATCCTCCCGTCAGGGAATATGAAATCTGATGCATCGACGGTGTTGTATCTAGGTACGTCGACCTTCAGTGCATCCGCGGTCTCGACGGATAGGAAGCCCGCACATTGTGCGGGCCTGCCTATCACATCATGTTCTTCGATGATGTGTACATCGTAGTCCTTGGCCAACAGGTCGGCCGTTATTGTACCGGCCGGTCCGCCTCCGACCACGACGACATCATACATGACATCACTGTTTCTTCGATTTCTCGTAGTCAGCGATGAACTTCTGGATGCCCTCATCCGTCTTCGGGTGGGACACCATCTTCTTCAGCACGTCGTAGGGGATCGTGGCGATGTCGCATCCTGCGAGTGCCACGTCCAACACATGGACGGGGTGCCTGATGGATGCCGCGATGATCTCGGTGTCGAAGTCGTAGTTGGAGTAGATCTGAACGATGTTGGAGATGAGGTCCGTACCGTACTCTCCGATGTCGTCCAACCTTCCGACGAAGGGTGAGACGTATGCCGCGCCCGCCTTGGCCGCCAACAATGCCTGCTGTGCGGAGAATATGAGCGTCACGTTGACCCTGATGCCCTCTTCCCTGAGCTTCGATGTGGCCTTAAGGGTCTCGATGCACATGGGGAGCTTGATGACCACGTTGGGATGGATCTTCGCGAGCTCGCGACCTTCCTTGACCATCTCGTCCGCCGTCATCGACATGGCCTCTGCGGATATGGGGCCGTCCACGATCTCTGCGATCTCCTTGATCCTCGTCTTGACATCGACGCCTTCCTTGGCGATGAGACTGGGATTGGTGGTCACACCATCGACGATACCCCAGCTGTTGATCTCCTTGATCTGGTCCAGATTTGCAGTGTCTATGAAAATCTTCATTACAATCACTTCTTCTTTGAAATTGAATCCTTGGCGGCCGTGACGATATCCTTCGCCGTGAGGCCGTATTTCTCCATCAGCATCTCGGCCTTACCCGATTCACCGAAGGTATCCTTCGTACCGACCCTGACGAGAGGTACGGGGTACGATCCCGTCACCGCCTCGGCGACAGCGGAACCCAATCCTCCGATGATGCTGTGCTCCTCTGCGGTGACCGCACATCCCGTCCTCTTGACGGATGCGATGATCGTGTCCGCATCGAGCGGTTTTATCGTGGATACGTTGATGACCTCGGCGGAGATGCCCTCCTCGGACAATGCCTTGGCCGCATCGAGACAGTATGATACCATCTGTCCGGTACCGATGAGCGTCACATCCGAACCCTCCCTGAGCACATCCGCCTTACCGATCTCGAATCTGACATCGGCAGGATATATCTCCGGGAAATCCGCACGGCCGAGCCTCATGTAACATGGGCCTTTCTGTTCGGCTATCGCCATGGTGGCCGCGTATGCCTGATTCGCATCGGCGGGTGAGATCACCGTCATGTTGGGTATCGCACGCATTATCGCGATGTCCTCCAACGCCTGATGCGATGCCCCGTCCTCCCCTACGCTTATACCGCAGTGGGTGGAGACGATCTTCACGTTCTGTTTCGGATATGCCACGGCCAGACGGATCTGTTCCCAGCATCTTCCTGTGGCGAAGACGGCGAACGTCGATGCGAAGACGGTCTTACCTGATGCGGCGAGACCCGATGCGACACCGATCATGTCCTGTTCGGCGATACCGACCTCGACGAATCTCTCCGGTGCGACCTTCTTGAACTCCGATGTCTTGGTGGAACCGGCGAGGTCCGCGTCCAATACGACGACGTCCTCCCTCTCCTCGGCCAACTTCGCGAGTGCTTTACCATAGTAGTTACGTTGTGCGGCTCCCATCAGATCACCTTCTTCAGTTCCTCTACGGCCTGTTCGTACTCCTTCGCATTGCAGGCCTTCCCGTGGAATCCCGCATTGTTCTCCATGAACGAGACACCCTTACCCTTAACGGTGTTGAATATGACCACGACCGGTGAATCCCTCGGTCCCTTCGCCTCTTCGAGTGCCGCTATGATCTTGTCCATATCATGACCGTCGGTCTCGATGACGTCCCAACCGAACGCCATCCACTTGTCGACGAGAGGCTCCAACGACATGACCTCCTCGGTATCGCCGCAGATCTGCAATCTGTTACGGTCCACTATCGCGATGAGGTTGTTAAGTTTGTAATTCGATGCGAACATGGCGGCTTCCCAGTTCTGTCCACTCTGGAGCTCGCCATCGCCGAGCATGCAATACACGTTGTATCCCTTGCCATCCATCTTACCGGCCAGGGCCATACCGCAGCTCATACTGAGTCCCTGTCCGAGGGAACCCGTGGACATCTCCACACCCGGGACCTTGCCACGGACCGGATGTCCCTGCAACCTGGAACCCAACTGTCTCAATGTTATGAGATCCTCCACGGGGAAGTAGCCCGACTCCGCCAATGCGGCGTATAGGACGGGTGCGACATGTCCCTTGGATAGTACGAAACGGTCCCTGTCCTCCCAGTTCGGATCCTTGGGGTCGTGCCTCATCACCCTGAAGTAGAGCGCCGTTATTATGTCGGCTGCCGATAGGGAACCACCCGGATGTCCGGAGTTGGCCGCATAGGTCATCTCGATGACATGCAGCCTGAGTCTGTTGGCCATCCTCTGTAACTCTTTGGAATCCATCCTCTCACCAGGGGATCATTCGTTCTCGATCCTCGGTGCAAGCAGGTACATGACCCTTCCCTTGTCACCGGCGACGTTGAAGTTGAATTTGGCGGGATAATCGTTATCCAACTCGATCTTGACGACGATGTCCGAGGGCATCGCTTTGACGAGGTTGGAGAAGTAGTCGAGCGGGAACATGCTGCTGACCTGTGAATCCACGTTGATCCCGACGAGACTGTCCTTGTCCAGTCTGAGATCGGCCGAGTCGGTGTCCCCCTCACAGAGGAGCTCGAAGTAATCCGTGTCGGCGATGAGTGTGATGTGGTCCGAGATCTTCTCGGATGCCTTGATACCCCTCTGAAGCTCGGAGACGGGGACCTCTATGTTGGCCGCGAGCTCGAGCTGGGGCACCTTCGGGTCGCTCATGCTGGATGTGTCCACGAGGTTCATGCGCCTCGTTATGTTCCCGACCTTGAAGACGAGCCTTCCGCGCTCCTCGTCGAGTTCCATCGAGATGATCTCTCCTGCGGCCGACAGCTTGAGGACCTCCTTGACCTTGTCGAGATCGAGACCGATCTCCGCATCGTCCGCCTCGTAGCTCTCGAATGCCTCTGCATCCATCTTGAGCTCGATCATGGCGACGTGCGCCGGGTCGACGGCCTTGAGGCTCATCCCACTAGGAGTGACGGTGAACTTCACCTCATCGATGAGGGTAGATATGACATTCACAAGTCCTTTCAGTGTCTCCGCTTTGATCTGTGCCTTGAACATTTCATCACCGTCCCGTTATCCGCAATCAGACCTTCCACTGGTAGTTGCACTTGGTGCAACGGTAGAAGATGGTCTCAGGTTCATCAGCCGACCTGTTCTGTCTCATGTAGTAGTAGGCTTCGGTGTTACCGCACTTGGCGCAGATCTCGCGCGCCTTGGGAAGTACGGCCTCTCCGTCGGATACGACAGCGGTCTCCTTGGCTTTGGATGCCGTCGTGAATCCTTCGCTCTTCACTTCCTCTTCGATAAACTTATCGCAGTTCTTACAGTAGTATCTCCCATCTTCGGGGAAGACCATAGATTTGCATTCCGGACAGAACAAGTTCATTCGCCTCTGATGACGGGGTTATCGAATGAGACTATAAAACAATATTGTGCGCGCATTATAGTATACGCGCCCATCGGTCTCAGAGATACTGATCGTCATCCGAGACGGGGTCGTCCATCGTGGATGTGTTGAACGTATCGGTCGATTCCGCTTTCTTCTTCTGGACGGATAGGATCGAATCGAACGGATTGACCTTCTGTGTCGTCACCGTGGTCGCGGAATCCGTACGTAGCTCCGCCGGTGCGTCCGCGATCCTCGTCTGCCTCTCGTCGATCCTCACCTTCGTATCCGATACGTTGGTGACCATCGAGGATTGGATGACCTGTGTGGGCTGTATATGCGCGGATGGCTCTGCGGAGATCGCGGATATCTGCGAATAGCTGAATCCCATGGATCTCCCGTGTCTGTGACGTTCCATCGAACGGATGCGCTGAGCGGATGTACCGCCTGCGGTGCGGATGATGTAACGGAGTTCCTTCTGCATCTGATTGGAGACGACGCCTCCGATGATACCGAAGACCGGCGTGATGAGGTATGAGGCATAAGCGATGCTGAGTCCCCTTCCGCCGAACAATGCCCTGAGGTATTCCAGGGCGGATGCGGCGAATCCTGCCAACAATGTGGATTGTTCACTGAGTGCATCGATCTCGGCCTGATAGTCCACCGACAGGGCACCGTTGATGGAATCCAACAGCAGTGCGATCAACGTCAGGACGACCAAGAAACATGCCGTCGCGACGGATGTCGCGAACAGACCGCGGTATGGCGAACCGGATCTCCTCCCTCCGACGTAACCTGCGACCATCTGGCCGATGGTGGGGATCCAACCGACGACGAACAGCAGGACGAACGTGAGCAATGTACCGGAACGTGTGTCACAGACGACATCCGCCGTGTCCGCTCCTGTACCTAGTATCGTATCCGTTGCACCCTTCAATCTACTGCTCACAGAACGCGAGCTAACGCTACCCGTCATCCTCAAAATGCATCCCACCTGCCAGAGGATCGTCTGACAGCTATGCAATGCAGTTCTTAATATTTAAGCCGTCTGCTTAACTTTTATTGAGTGGGAAACATACATCCGAACGTGAAATTGAGTGATGTCTAGATTTAAATACGCAGTGAACATCGCGTGTAATATAAAGCGCACGTATCACGCGTATGCGCATTCACTGATCACTGTACAAAAGGGCGATCGCCCTTTTTTCACAAAGTCCTCTCAACGAGGCAATAAACCCTAGGAGAACAAACCATGGAAATGAAATTCAAGTTCCTGGGCGGCGCAGATATGGTAGGCCGCATGGGAATGACGATAGAAGGGGCAGGGAAGACGCTTCTCATCGAATACGGAATGAGCCCCACGAAACCACCCGAGTATCCCCTTCCAGCGGATACGAGGATAGACCACATGCTCCTGACACACTGTCACCTGGATCACTGTGGTATGGTCCCTCAGATCTGCGGAAGGGACAGATGCGAACTGTTCACGACACCTCTCTCGGCCGAGGTCGGGGAGATCATGATGTACGATTCGCTCAAGATCGCCAAGGCGGAGAACTATCCGCTGCCCTACACCACAGGCGATATCGAGAGGACGATGAAGAACGTCGTACCCATGACGTTCGGGGATACCTTCGAGCTCGGCAGGATCGAGGTCACCATGCACCATGCGGGACACGTGCCCGGTGCGGCCATGTTCGAGTTCGGTGTCGATACCAAGACGCTGTACTCGGGTGACATACACACCCTCAGACAGAGACTGGTCGACGGCGCCAGGCCGGTGGATTGCGAGAACCTGTTCATCGAAGGTACGTACGGCGGACGCTACCACCCCGACAGGAAGACCGTCGAGAAGGAATTCCTCGACAAGGTCGCCGAGGTCGTGGACCGCGGAGGCACCGTGCTCATCCCGAGCTTCGCCGTGGGAAGGACACAGGAACTGATGATCCTCCTCAGGAACGCCGGTTACGAGATGTGGGTGGATGGTATGGGACGTTCCGTCACACGCCTGTTCCTCGACTATCCGGAGTATCTCGCCGATGCGAAGGCATTGAAGAACGCGAAGAGGAAGTTCAACGAGGTCCGCAACGCGAATATGAGAAGGGACGCGGGCAGAGCGGAGGTCATCGTCACCACCGGAGGTATGCTCGACGGAGGGCCTGTCCTCGGATACCTGAAACGCTTGAAGGACGACCCGAGGAACGCTGTCCTCCTGGTCGGATACCAGGCGGAGGACACCAACGGAAGGCTCCTCATGGAGGAACGCTGCGTCAAGATCGATGGCGAGATAGAGAAGATCAACTGTGAGATCCAGAAGTACGACTTCTCCGCACACGCCGATCACGGGGAGATCGTGGATTTCGTCAAGGCATGCGATCCGAAGAATGTCATCATCATGCATTCCGAGACGAGGGAGATGTTCCTCGACGATCTCGCCGACTACAACGTCATACTCCCCAACACCGGGGAGACGTTCACGTTGGATGTCTGAGCGATGGTGGGGCACCACCCCATCATCAACCCTCGACCTCCAGATCCTTCTTGCCGGTCAGATAGATGTGACGTTTCATCATCGCATCCTCGAAAAGCTCACGGTCACAGTTGTAGTACATCGCGGTGACCATGGGATTCTCATGACCTACCAATTTCGAACATACCTCGATCCTGACCCCGGAGTTCAGCACATCGGTTATGAACCTGCGTCTCAGCGAGTGGGCCGTGATGTCGTTCCCGTACTTGCTCCCCATGCGTATCACGCGTTGGGATATCGCATGTGAAGTGAACGGCGTACCGTTCTCCCTCAGAAGGAAATTGTCGCAGACATCCCTTCCAGAGAGTACGTACGTCCGATACCTCATGTATCTCGTTATCTCCTTCCTGACACGCACGGACATCGGCATGGCACGTATCTTCCCGTCCCTGTGCCCCTTACCGCGCACCTTCAACCATCCGTCCTCAATATCGCTGACCCTCATGTTGGCGATCTCGACCGCCCTCATCCCCTCGTCCATGGCGAGCGCCAATATCATCCTGTTAGTCGGGTCCTCCTCGGCCTCGAACATCTCCAATGCCTCATTGTAATCCGCCCACCGCCTTCCGGGACGATTGGACGTGGGCCAAAGTAGATCCATCCGCCTGATGACGGTGTTGTCCGCCATCATCACCAACCATCTCGAGAATACCTGCAGATAACCCTTCTTGCTGAGATCCGATATCGGATATCCTTTGATTATCGCCATGACCTCCCTCTCCTTCACCAACTTAGGGGAGCAATGAAGACCTTTGTCGGATAGGAACCTTATCAGGGAGGAGATGATCTGATTGTAGGACGATATCGTCGATTCCTTCCTACCACGATTCCATAACCTATCCAGGTAGCGATCCAGATAGTGGAAGGCCACCTCCCTCTCCTCATCCACCGTAAGACTGGCCTTACCTGTGGATCTCGACTTATGTTCCTCATTGTTGATTATAATATCACCAATATGGATTGTGCCAGCGTTTCGATATTTTGTTCTGAGTTAAAATATAAACTGTAATATTGCCACATTATATATGATGAAATATACAGAGTCCTAAACGTACATTACATTCAATATTATATGATTTGTAGTGCAATCCATACGCATATGGAGCACCCGGATTCAGAGGAACGATGGTGAGAATGAGGGATCGGCGACCGATCGGATGACCGGCCGCCATCATAAGGGGCGAGTGACCGTCACTGACGGTACTCTTTGATGATCGTGGGCACGATGTATTTGTTGTTGAGGTCGAATGCGGCCTCGGGCTGACCTTCCTTTATGGGCCCTACCCAGAGCACACTCTTGGAGAACTCGAGCAGATCCTCTCCGTTCACGCCCTCGTCATACTTCTCCAGGATCATGTCCCTGTACGATATGTGACCGTTGTACGCGGACTCGAGATATCTGTTACAGTAATCCGCACCGCTGATGGCACCGTAGTGAGGCAGGACTATGGTCTCCGGGTGGAGATCCCTCACACGTTCCACGGCCTCCAATGCCGTCTTGAATGATATGAGGCATGCGGGAGTGACGTGATCGACATCCACTGCGACACCGATGGTCTCGTTGGATATCAAGAGCTTCTCCTCGGGACACCAGAATGCTATCGTATCCCTTGTGTGTCCGGGCGTCTCCATGACCTGCAATTTCATGTCACCGAGGTCTATGACGTCCCCTTCCTTCACGATGATATCGGTGCTGATGCCCGTGATGTTGTCCCTGATCAACGGGAAGTGGTGGGTGTTAAGCGCCGCCGAACGGTTCAGACTGAGCATGGTCTTTATGGCGTTCGGTTTTTGGAATACTTTCGCAGCATGTTCGGCCGAGACGATCTTCGCTTCAGGCCACCTCTTCCTGCACTGCTGCGCACCAGAGACGTGATCGTAATGCGAGTGGGTCAGTAGGATATAATCCAAGGGCCTGTCGCCAAGGATCTTACCGATGTTCTTGACAAGACCTTTTGCACCGAAGGAGAATCCTGAATCGATCAGTGCAGTCTTCTGTTCGGTGACGAGGAGGAAGGCCTCCCCGCCAAGTACGGTCCCCACATTATGGATCTCGAATTTCATCGGGTCGGTACTTATTGAACGAATATTTTAGGGCATCGATGACAGGTAACGGTTGTCCCAGAAGGAATGTCTCCAGGGCACCTCCGCCTGTACTCACGTAAGAGAACCTATCGGTGAGATCGAAGGTATCCGCCGCACCGACGGTGTGTCCGCCACCGATGACCGACTGTCCCTTGGACTCTATCATCGCTTCCATGAGCGCCTTCGTACCGATACCGAATCCATCCTTCTCGTACATACCGGCAGGACCGGACATGAACGATGTCCTGGATGACATGATGACCTTCGTGAACTTCTCTATGGTGGCATCACCGATATCGATGGCTGGTTCATCCACAGGGAGGTCACCGGCCAGGATCGATACCCTCTTACCATCCCTCTCGATGGCGACATCCGACGGGAGGAGGATCCTCTGTCCGTACTTCCTCATCGTATCCCTCGCCGCCTGGAGGTTCTCATCGGTCAACTCCTCCTTGAGGACGTTGAGCGATTTCTCTCCGAGGTCCGTTCCGCGTGCGTAGAGGAATGCGTTACCGGCGAGACCCACCAACATGACGGTGTCCGCCATACCGGTGCCGAGGACGTGATCGATCATCTCCGATGCATCGCCGAACTTGGCACCGCCCAATATGAACACCGATGGTCTCCTGGGCTCGTCGAAGATGGCCTTCAATGCGCTGATCTCCTTCGCCATGAGCCTACCGGATGCCGATGGCACCTTTATCGGGAAGCCTACCAACGAGCACTGCGACCTGTGTGCGGCACCGAACGCGTCGCATACGTAATAGTCGATCAGAGGCGTGAGCGCCTTGACCAGTTCACCTTCGGAATGCCCGAACATATCCAACTTGGCCGTCTCGGAATCCAGTTCCCTCACGTTACCGAGGAGGATGACCGAACCAGGCTGAAGCTCCTTTATGGCCTTCATGGCCTTCTCGCCCATGACATCGTCGACATACCCGACGGGATAGTTGAGATTCTTCGAGAGCCTCTCGGCGTGCTGTTCGAGGGATGTGAAATCCCATTTCCCCTTCCTGCTCTGGTGCGCCAATATGACGACCTTGGCCCTCTTGCCCATCAGCTCGCGGACGGTGGGGATGATACGCCTTATCCTGGCGTCGTTGATTATCTTGAGGGTCTCCCTGTCGAGGGGACAGTTTATGTCCACCCTCAACAGGACCGTCTTATCCTTGAAATTGAAATCCTCTAGTGTGTGGAAATCCTTCATGAGATCACTTTCAGATGCCCATCGCCCTGTTCGTCTTCGCGATGGATACGGCGGGATCCTCCTCGAGTTTGCACATCGACCTTATGCAATCGATGTTCTCGGGGATGACATCACTCTCCTGGTTGACCGCCTGGTAGTAGTACAGTGTGTTGCCGACGACCTTTATGCCGTCCTCCCAGACGACGATCTCGAACATGTCGCCGCGTGTCCTTCCGATCTCCCTCGCGAGGTCCATGATCTGGGCCGTGGACTTCACTCCGTCCTTCGCTTTGACCAACCTCACACGGGGCGTCCTCTTGAAGAGCTCCACGATCTCCTCCGTCGTGGCCTCCTTCTCGAGCTCCAGCACGACGGTGTGGATGTGCATGAGGGTCGTAGGGACCTTGACGGCCATGGTCTGTATGCTGATCCACGGCAATACCGACTGCACATCGGGTCCGTGGTGCGTGGGGATCTTCACGACGGGTTCGATCGCATTGATCGGACCTGCCTTGCTGTCGTTGGGGTCCGCGCTCCTCCTGATGAGTGTGACGTATCCGTTCTTGATCTTGAAGTCCTTGTCGATCGGGTACAGTGTCCTGAGCAGACCCGTGGTGTTGCATGAGACGACACGTGAGAACTGTGCACCCCATGACTCCTTGTAGTTGGCGGCGGCATTGAAAGATATGCCTGTCAGCGAGTGGTCCTCCCCACCCTGCCAGATGGCCTTGACACCTGCCTTGGCGTATGCCTCCTTGTACTCTCCGGATACCTTACCGGGGGTGCAATCGACGATGATGTCCGCACTCTTGATGAGATCGTCAACGGTACCTGCGACCTCGAGACCTGCGGCCTTGAAATCATCGACCTTGTCCGCGGGGACGAAGAGCGGATAACCCATCTGGATCGCAAGCTGTGCCTCATATGTAGGCCTGGTCTTGGTGACCCCGATTATCTCCATATCGTCCTGCTGGTTGACGGCTGTCGCAACTCTCTTACCGATCGTTCCATATCCGTTGATTCCGACCTTTACCTTCATGGTGTCTGCTCCTGAACATCCTTATCACACGCTACGATATAATCGTACGCCAAATGCCATGGCATGTATGATGTCACTCCCTCCGCCATATGCCATATGCGTACCGGACAGAGATTATAAACGAAGGGTACTCAATCGTATCCGCAAGGGATTCGAATGAGGATCTATAACGATGCAGATGCGGACCTAGGTTTGCTCGAAGGAAAGAAGATCGCCGTATTGGGATACGGCTCACAGGGAAGGGCACAGGCACTATGCTTCCGTGACTCCGGGTTGGATCTGACCATCGGTGTCAGGAAAGGTAAGTCGTTCGACAGGGCGAAGGAGGATGGTTTCTCCCCCGTATCCGTATCGGAGGCGGTCGATGGTGCGGACATAGTCATGATGCTCATACCGGACGAGGCCCAGGCCGACATCTACGAGAAGGAGATCAAGGACCACCTCAAGCCCGGATGTGCATTGGAGTTCGCACACGGTTTCGCCATCACATACGGATTGATACACCCCCCGAAGGATGTGGATGTCATCATGATGGCCCCCAAGGGCCCCGGACCCATGATCAGGAGGGTTTTCGAGGGCGGATACGGTGTGCCGGCATTGATCTGCGTGCACCACGACCATACCGGTAACGCGAAGGCGCTGGCACTCGCATTGGCGAAGGCCATGAACTGCACCAAGCCCGGTGTGTTCGAGGCAAGGTTCGAACAGGAGACGATGACCGATCTCTTCGGCGAACAGGCGGTGCTCTGCGGCGGTTACACCGCGATGATCAAGATGGCGTACGACACGCTCGTCAGCAGGGGATTCCCGCCGGAGATGGCATACTTCGAGGTGCTCCACGAGACGAAGCTCGTCACCGACCTCGTTGTGGAGAGAGGTATCAACGGCATGTGGAACGCCGTATCCAATACGGCCGAGTTCGGAGGACTCACCAGGAGGAACCGCGTCATAACGGAGAGGACGAGGGACGGGATGGAATCCATCCTCGACGATATCCAATCCGGCAAGTTCGCGGAGGAATGGGTGGAGGACTACAGGAACGGACTCAAGAGGATGAGGGACCTCCAACAGAAGGATGCCGACGAGGATATCGAACAGGTCGGCAGATGGGTGAGACAGACGTTCTTCGGAGGGAAGGAATGATGAAACAGATAGTCATCAGGACCAGGAACGATTCGCTCACCGGTACGCTGGACGATTCCGCTCTGTCCGATGCGATCTGGCTGTCGCTACCGTTCCATGCGACCACCAACATGCTCGGCAGCGAGATCTACTTCGAGTTCCCGCTGACCGACATAGATATCACGGGTGAGGAACGGACGGTCATGGATGTCGGGGACATCGCATATTGGCCCAGGGCACATGCGTTGTGCCTGTTCTTCGGACCCACCCCGCTGAGCGGCGAGGACGGCAGACCCGTGTCGAGATACCCTGTCATAAAGATAGGGAAGATGGATGGCGACTGTTCCTCGCTGGATGAAGCAGGGGACAGACAGCGCATCACGATAGAACAGGGACGTCAGACGACCGTGAACGAATGATCGTAGGACGTCAATCTCCTACACCCATCCTTCGTCACCAGGATCGTATCCTCTATCCTTATCCCGCCGACACCCGGGATGTATATCCCCGGTTCGGCGGAGATCACATTACCTTCTTCCAGCACATGCTCCGATCTCGGCGATACGTGGATGTTCTGATGGACATCCATACCTATCCCATGTCCGAACGAATGTATGAAGAGACCTTTGAACTCGGTCGAATCTATGAGTTCCCTGGCCGCGAGGTCCACATCCGATGCCTTGGCACCCGGGCGTATCCTCTCTATGCCTGCCTCCTGTGCCTTCAGTACGATATCGTACGCACGTCTGAGCTTCTCGACAGGCTCACCGAGGAATATCGTCCTGGTGAGGTCCGAACAGTATCTATCGTATTTGGAACCGAAATCGAAGAGTGCGGCATCCCCCTTCTTCAGACGGTAGTCGCAGGGAGTGTGATGCGGTTCTGCGGAATACGGTCCGAAGGCCGCGATGGTGTCGAAGGCGTTACCGGTGCCTCCCAACCTCCTCATCATGATGTCCATCTCGGATGCGACCTCCTGCTCCGAAACACCCTCCGATATCATCTCCGGGAGCTTCGACGCCACCTTCGAGGATATGTCGCACGCCTTCGTGATCGCCTCTATCTCCGAAGCTTCCTTCACATTGACAGTTGCATTTATCGCAGGTAACGAATCGACGATCTCCATCCCCTCGTTCATCCTCTTGAAGTAATTGACCATGGAATAGAGGGCGGCATCGGAATTGACACCGACCTTCTTACAACCCTTCAGGATGTCCTTCACGTATGCGTTACGTTCCTCTCCCGTGGAATATACGTGAATTTCACCCTTACCGCCCTTGGCGATCTCGGCCTCCAGCTGACTGACCACGACATCCAATTTGCCGTCCCTGCTCACGAATGCCATCGCACCCTCGAAGCAGCCGGAACCCTGTTCAGTGACATACCAGAATGTGGAGTCCAGGAACGGTTCCCCACCATTCATTATTATGATGGCATCCACGTCATCATCCGAATTGGCGATCAGCCTCTCAGCTCTGCTCATGGTGCCCGGATGATGGTGGATGGAAATAAACCTTCAGATTCCGGCCCATTCGTTCCTTATTATCCTCTTCAACGCGGCGATGGCCGACAATGAGGACAGGTTGGATGTGCTCGGCGAATCCGGGGCGTAGACGTTCGATGTCTTGCTCACGGCCTTACCGAACCTACCTTCCACGGTCAACACGTACGTGTTCGTGTCTGCAGCGGGATCGAACACGATGGATACCTCGGTCTTATCGAATCCCACTCCGAGGATCGCGACGGTCGCGGCGATGTTCACGTTACGGGGGAACAGTTTGACCGCATCCCTGGCGGTACCGCGGAACATGACCGTGGGCTCTTCGATGTTGTTGACATCGACCCCTTTCTTCTCGAGATATTCGATATGCGCCAACGAACCCTTACCTGCGGTTAACTCCAGGCTGACCTGGGCGAGCTCGTCGTTGGATGCCGCCCTCAGTCCGTCCGTACCGAACAACGCTCCCGACGGGATGAAGATGCGCGCGTCACAGCTCTTCGCCTTCTCGAAGACCATCTCCCTGAAATCATCACCAACAAGTGCACCGACGGATGTGACCATGATGTCCACACCGCGTGCCGCGGTCTTCAGGAGTATCTCCTTCGCAGCATCCTGCCTTGCGGCCTCTATCACAAGATCGCAGTGGTACAACTCATCCTCCACGGATTCCACGACGATGGCCTTGTTCAATTGGGATGCCAAGTTCTCTGCCTTCTCTTTCACTATGTCGATAAGATAGATCCTCTTGACCTCATCCATCTTATCGGCTGCTTTGGCCAGTTTGCTGCCGATGGTCCCGCAGCCTACGATTGTGATGCGCATGCTCTCTTTATCCAATTGCATCGTTTATATGATTTTCTTACTGTTGACGAATGGTTCTCCCTCGGATATCTCCTGTATCGTCATGTCCACGAAGTACTGTGGCATGACGTCGGTGATGAGATTCATCGGGCCCTGCCATGGCAGATCCCCATAATCATCTGCGGCCCTCCTGATGAAGATGCCGAACGTTTCCTGATATACGGGATCCTTCTCGCCATACACCGCCCTCTCGCCATACATCATGACGCCGTTGAACTCGAACTCCCCGAGATATCTGTCGAAATCCGGGATCTTCGTGATCGTGTGCCTGTGGACACGTCCCGTCTCATTCTCCGTGATCTCTATCCATTCCCCGGATATGTCATATACAACCTCAACAACGGCAGATTCGAACACCCTGGTCAATGCATCCTCCATGGATTCCGCGGTCGTATACTTCGGTATCCCGTACGGTCCGAATGCACCGAAGTCCCTCTCCATCTGGATGAGCCTGTCGCTCAGATCGATAGTGTACTTGTACATGATTACCACTCGTTGGATGGATAGATAAAGTTGCCCCAGCATCGGATGGGGCCTGACAAGACCTGCGGACATATGATAAACGACCTATGCATACACCAGGATCGATATGACGGAAAGATATCAGAGGCTCGAACACACGGCGGATGTCATGGTCAAGTGCACCGGTGCCGATCTCGAGGAATGCTTCGAGAACGCCGCATATGCGATGTTCGATCAGATAGTCGATGCGGATAGGATAGATGATGTCACGGAACGTACGATCGAGGTCACGAGGAAGGATGACTGCGACAGACTGTACGCATTCCTCTCGGAGCTCCTCTTCACGATGGACTGCGAGGGCATCGTGTTCGATTCGTTCCATGTGGAATTCGATGGAGATACCGTCAGATGCACCGCCAAGGGAGAGCCGTTGGATGTCAAGAAGCATCATGCCAGGGCCGAGATCAAGGCCGTCACATACCACATGTTGGATGTGAACAGGGACGAACCCTCCGTCACGGTCATCTTCGACGTATGAGAATACCTAATAAATGGTGATGCATACATCCATCCATGCTCAAACTCGGCTGGTTCTCCACAGGAAGAGGTCCCGGCTCGCGCAATCTCCTGCGCGAGGTCATGGAAAAGAAGGAAGATGGCACGCTCGATGTCGAATTCTCGTTCGTATTCTGCAATTGGGACAATACCGAGGAACCCAACCCCAGGAAGGAACAGAGGGAGATGTTCTTCGACATGGTGAGAGGATACGGGATACCGCTCATCACCCTGTCATGGAAGACGTTCAGACCCGATCTGTGGGATTCCGACCCAGTGGAATGGAGGAGACTCTACGGTGCCGAGATAAGGAGCAGGATCAAGGACCTCGGATTCGACCTCGGCATCCTGGCAGGGTACATGCTCTGGATCGACGACGAGACCTGCGAACAGTACGATTTCATGAATCTCCATCCCGCACTGCCGACCGGTCCGAAGGGTACGTGGCAGGAGGTCATCTGGCAGCTCATCAGGGAGGGTGCTGACGAACAGGGTGCGATGATGCACATAGTGACACCCGATTGGGACAGGGGTGCGGCACTCACATACTGCGGATTCCCCATACGCGGAGGGGACTATGACGGACTCTGGGCCGACCTCGAGGAGAGGTTGAAGGACGATACGCTCGAGGGCGTGATCGAGAAGGTCGGTATCGAACTCCCGCTCTTCAAGAGGATAAGGGAGGACGGTGCAAGGCGTGAACTGCCGTTGATAGTGGAGACCATCAGACAGTTCGCCGACGGGAATGTCCGCATCAAGGACAAGAACCTCTACAAAGGTGATATCCGTCTCGAAGGACCGTTCGATCTGAGCGAACAGGTCGACAGGAACATAGAGGGATGACCGATGGAATACAATCCGGCAGAGGAACTGGGACTCAGGAGCGAGACGCAACTCATCATGAGCTGCAGCGGGGTACTGTCGTCCAACGACCCGAACAGGGAACTGTGCGGATATGCGATACGCAACGGGGACAGGTTCTTCGACGTGGTCAACAGATACAACGACATATCCATGAATGCCCTGGGTAGGGTGGATGAGAAGTACGGCACGGCCGTGAAGATGATCATCCCGTTCCTGAAGGCGTTCGGTGTGACCGATTTCATGGCATACACAGAGGCCAAGAGGAACATGACACTGATCCCGTATGCGGACAGTTGCCTCATGTACCTGAACTCGTTGTTACCGACGTTCATCAACACCGGCATACTGGAGCACCATGTCATGGCATTGTGCGACATGACGGGATTCCCCATGACGAAGGTCGCCTGCACCAAGGTCGAGTTCGATTCCGTCGATCCCGACAGACAGGAGTGCAGGACGTTGAGGGATCTTGCCAACTCCATATCGTCGCTCCGCGTACCCAAGACGAAGTACACCTTCGAGGAAGGAGAGGTGCTCTCCGAAGAGGATGCGACGATCGTCAACAGATTGGACGATATCTTCCTCGACGAGATCCCGAAGATGGCGATCTATCAGGAGTTCAAGGATGTCCCGTCGATAGGTACACGCGAGAAATCCTATTCCGCATTGGACATCAGACGCAACACATCCATCGAATTCGATTCCACCGCATATATCGGGAGCTCGATCACCGATCACGTGACGATGGAACTGGTACGCGAGAGTTCGGGATTGGCCATATCGTTCAACGGATGCGATCAGGTCGTACGCAACTGCAACGTGGCGATCATGTGCAACGATGCCATCGTCTACACCGTACTCGTGGCCGAATTCTATGACAAGGGTATCGAATCCGTGTTCGATATGATAGACAACTGGGACAGGAAGAAGCTGGAGGAACGTCCGTGCTCCGACAGGAACCTCATGAACGAGATGCTCCGCAGATTCCCCAAGAAGCTCCCCAACGTCAAGAGGGTCGACCGCCACAATGTCGATGAGGTGGTGGCGGAGAGCGAGGCATACCGTAAGAAGGTAGAGGGATGCAACAGAAGGTACTGATCGTCGGCAGCGGACCTGCCGGCCTATCGACCGCATTCTTCCTATCGGGCCACGGATTCGACATAACGGTGGCGGAACGTCTCGGCACCGATCAATATGACAGATACCACAGGATCTGCGGTGGCGGGGTGAGCAGATCGACGTTCAGGACATTATCGCCTCTGGTGCCGAAGGGCATCCTGAACGAGTTCGAGCACACCAGACTCATATGGCCTGACGGAACCGAGATCAGGATGAGGACACCGGGGTACATCCTGGACCGTCCTGCGTTCCTGTCGCACCTGAGATCCGAATGCGGATCCGATGTTACCTTCGTACATGCCAGCATAGATTCCGTGGAGATGATCGACGGCAGATACCTCGCGCATTCGCCGGATGGTGATGTAGGCATATTCGATTGGATCGTTGGAGCGGACGGAGCATCCTCCGTCGTGAGGAGATGCATATTCGGGAGCAGACCGGCCGCATCCTGTCCGGCCACGGAGTTCGTAGTGGACAGACATCCTGATGATGATCTCATCATAAGGATCTCCGACGACGGGAGTGGTACGTACACATGGGAGTTCCCCCACGGGGACATGTCCGGTACGGGTGGCATGAAGGGAAGATATTCCGAAAAGGGATACGAGTTCATGGGTTCGAGGAACATCCCCGTAGGAGGTGTCGGGAGGATCGTCAAGGATCACGCATCACTCATAGGCGATGCGGCCGCCATGGCCAATCCCGTCAGCTACGGTGGCCTCAAGGCGGCATTGATCGCCGGGAAGAAGGCCGCGGAATCGATCATCAGGGATGATCCGGAGAGACTCCAGAGATGGTGGGACGGGTCCATCCTCTCCGACAGGAGGTTCATGGACTTCAACCACAGGCTCAAGGAGTGGTCCCCTGATGATATGCGTGATGCCGTCAGGCCTTTCAGGAGCGGTCACGTCATCATACCGGGGATCGTGGCCTGCCTGACACGTCCACGTAACATCCACATGTATTTCGGATGCCTTTTCGCATTCAGATACGGTTGGTGATCATTGGATCTGCGCACCGTTGCTGAAGACGAAATCGTCCACCTCATCCATTGTCATGCGCCTGTCCGACAGCTCCGGATATGTCGTCGTCCATCTCTGATCCCTCATGTCGAACGTCCAACACCAATTGTTCCAATCCGCCATCCTGGAGTATGTGTCCTCATCGTTGTAGATGTAGTAGCTCCTGGGGTACACCCTGCCACCCATGATCCTCACGATGAAGTTGCACATGACGTTCGATATCCCGTTGTTCTCGTCCCTCAGCGCATCGTTCATGTATCTCAATGCGCAGATCCCGCACCAGTGTCCGTAGAAGATGGGTGACGTGCGCTCCCCATCGACGAGTCTTATGCATATGCGATCGCCCATCAGGAACACCTCTCTGCGATGTGATGCGTGATGCTTCCGACGTTCCAATGCATGTCCTCGTTACTGTACGATCCATTCATGCATGATACAATATGCCGATCGGATATCAATGGACGATGCTACAGTTAATGAGTTAATACCGTATCGAAAAAATCAACAGGTCTCGGAAACGATCTACAAAGATGGGATAGTGCTCATGTCGGGATTCGAACCCGAGTGTCGGCCTCGAAAGGGCCGAATGATTGGCCGCTACACTACATGAGCATTGGGTATGAGCGCATAATACATTTCATTTAAAAACGTTTCTCATAGGCGCATGTGGACGGCGATCTGCAAGTCCGACGTTCCCTGAGAGCGGATGGAAGCGTCTACCATTGCCTCACATCATCCATATGACCTCGAAAAGGTCCGGATCAGGTCATTTTTAACGAGTCCTCACCCATTTATGCAGATTCGATGGCCCGCTTCTTCACAAGCCGATGTCATGATGACATCACAAGTAACAGGTCGTATCCTTCGGAATCGTCACCGATTCTACCCTATATTTATATACAGGGTGCAGTTAGTCTCTCGCATTATAAAGGAGATATCGAAATGAGTGCCGATGAGCCAATGGAGAGTCCCGATGAGGATGTAACGCGTGTGCGTCTTCCCAATATCAAGGAAGGAGAGATGTTCGGCATAGCTGACCAGCTGCTCGGAGCATCCAAGATAAGGGTCATGTGCGAGGACGGCACATCAAGGGTAGGAAGGATCCCGGGTAAGATCAAGAAGAGGATGTGGATCAGAGAGGGAGATCTCCTGATCATATCGATTTGGGACTTCCAGCCCGATAAATGCGATGTCAGATTCCGTTACACCAAGACACAGGCCGTCAACCTCAGCAAGAGGGGCAAAGTTCCGAAGAATCTCGACATATTCTGATAACGGTGTGATCATTTGCCGTCATACGATGAGATATACGCTCACTTGGAGCGTCACGTGGACGAACTCAAGACCAACAAGACCGGTGACGAGAGACAGACGGATGCCGAGGTCTTCGACAAGCAGACGTTGCTGGTGATCTACGACTTCATGACGGCAGGGTACGTCGATTCCGTACACTACACCATATCCACCGGTAAGGAGGGCAACGTGTTCTACGTCACCGACGAGGATGACGAACCCTTCGCACTGAAGATCTTCAGGACCTCCACGTCCACGTTCAAACGCGTATCGAAGTACATAGAGGGGGATCCGAGATTCAGGGGCCTCTGCGGGAACAGGAGGAAGCTCATCTACGCATGGACCACCAAGGAGTACAAGAACCTCCAGAGGTACCATGTCAACGGTATCCGCGTACCTGAACCCATAGAGTTCGAGAAGAACTGTCTCCTCATGGAATACATCGGGGACAGGAACGGTCCCGCACCGCAACTGAAGGATGCGGAGCTCAAGAGACCGAACATGACGTACAAGGAATGCGTATCGTTCATCGTGGACGGATACAAGAAGGCGCACCTGATACACGGTGACCTCAGCGAATACAACATCCTGATGTGGAAGGACAAGCCCGTCCTGATCGATTGCGGACAGGCACTCACGGCGGACCATTTCAACGCCAAGGACTTCCTCATGAGGGATATCAACAACATCAACAGATTCTTCAGGAACAAGGACGTCGACATCATCGACTCCGAAGAGATACTCGAGAAAGCAATGAGCGGAAGTGAGAAAGAATGAGATCCATAAGAATACCGCAGGATAGGGTAGGAACCATCATCGGTACCAAGGGAGAGACGAAAAAGATGATCCAGAACATCTCGGGCATAAACTTCGATGTCGATACCGAGGGAGAGGTCATCATACACGACGAGGTCGAGGCGGCGGACCCATTGATGGCGCTGAAGATCATCGATGTCGTCAAGGCCATCGGAAGAGGCTTCGCCCCGGACAGGGCGACCAGGCTGTTCGATGACGACGAGTACCTGGAGGTCGTGGATCTCAAGGAGTTCGTCGGAGGAAGGAACAACCAACTCTCCAGGATCAGAGGAAGGCTCATAGGCACAGGCGGTAAGACCAGACAGATCATAGAGGATCTCACGGGCTGCTATGTGACCATCTACGGTAACACGGTCGCGCTCATCGGGAACTCGATCAGCCTCCCCGTCGCGAAGCATGCCGTCGAACTGATATTGAACGGCAGCGAGCATGCCACCGTGTACCACTATCTCGAAAGCCAGAGGCCCAGACTCAGGATAGCCGAGATGGGATTCGATCTGTGAGGCGATGGTATGGAGGAGTGGATCACAGAGGAGCTTCTCGACAAGGCCGCACAGGTCGCCGAGAAAGGACTGTGCGACAGATGTCTCGGAAGGATGTTCGGCAAGGTCAGCACCGGGATGACCAACGATGTCAGGGGTGCGAGGATCCGCGATGCTCTGAAGGAGACGGGTCGCGAAGGCACCGTCCAATCACCGTGTCCTCTTTGCGATGATGTGTTCGATCTCATGGACCGTTTCGCCGATGCCGTCGCGGAGAGCGTGAACTCGGTGGAATCGGATAACTTCCTCGTCGGCAGCAGGGTGGACCCATCCTCGCTCAAGAGGGAGAAGGAGATCGTCGAGGAGCTCGGACTGGAGAACAGCGAGAGCATAAAGACCGAACTCAACAGGGAGATCGGCAAACTGGCACTACCGATGATACACCGCCCGGTGGAGTTCAAGGCACCCCAGGTCGTCGCATGTATCGACACACGTTTCGCAGAGGTGTCGTTGGACATCTCCCCGATCTTCATATACGGACGCTACAACAAGCTCAGCAGGGAGATCCCGCAGACCGTATGGCCGTGCAGGGTCTGCCATGGCAAAGGCTGCCCCAGATGCAACGGGACAGGCAAGATGTACCAGACCTCCGTTCAGGAGGAGATCGGTAACATAGCTCTGGAGATGAGCGGAGGGAAGGAGCACTTCTTCCACGGCATGGGCAGGGAGGATATCGATGCCCTCTGTCTCGGCGAGGGCAGGCCGTTCGTCCTCGAGATAAGCGAACCGCGCATACGCGACATCGACCTCGATGAGCTCGAAGCGAGAGCCAACAGGTCGGAATTGGCCCAGTACCACAACCTCCGTTTCGTACCGAGGGATGAGGTGCAGAGGGTGAAGATGGCCACCCCTACCAAGACATATAGAGTGAAGGTAAGGGCTGAGAGCAAAGTTAATAAAGAAGCAGTAGATAACACGGCTTCATCGTTCAAGAATATATGCTTGGACCAGAGGACTCCGCAACGTGTCGAGCACAGACGTGCAGACCTTGTGAGGAACAGAACGATCCTTTGGGTAAAGGCAGATAACATCGGCGATGATACGTTCGAACTCACGCTCGAGACGGAATCCGGGACATATGTCAAGGAATTCGTGTCCGGTGACGAGGGAAGGACACAGCCGAACTTCTCGGACGCATTGGGGATCCAATGCAAGGTCGAGGAATTGGACGTAATAGCGATCAACGATCAATGAGGGATTCAAATGCAAGCATCCAGAGGATTAAGGACAAAGACCCGCACGCTTCTCCAGAAGAAGCCCAGGGCACGCGGACTCTCACCAATCACGAAAGGATTCCAGACATTCGAGGCTGGAGAGAAAGTCAACATCATAATCGACCCCAGCGTACACAAGGGAATGCCGTTCTCCAGGTTCCACGGACTCACAGGAGTCATCGTCGGACAGAGGGGCGCAGCATACGAAGTGAGCGTCAAATCAGGAAACAAGACCAAGATGGTCGTTGCACGTCCTGAGCACCTCGTTAAGAACTGAGGCGATGCAGATGTCTGAGCAATATGTAACCTTAGCAGAGGTCAGAGACCTCCTCGCCGATGAACAAGCGAAGAGAGCGGAGCTCGATAAGGAACTCAGCACCATTCAGAAAGCTGCGATGACACATGCTCAGACCATAGCGAAGATCACGAAGGAACAGGCCAAAGAGATCGTTGAAAGGGTCAGCGAGCTTGACTTCGTGACAGAGACGACCTCATATAAGATCGCAGACATACTTCCTAAATATCCCGAGGATGTGCGCGCCATATTCTCGAAGGAAAGGATCAACCTCGAATCGGACGATATCCAGAAAATACTTGATATCGTAGCAGAATACCTGTGAACACCCGAGGGATACTATGGAAGAGTACGCATACATACTTGATTATTTAGCACCAGGACTTAAGAAGGAGGCCTCGTGCTACGCGATTGGCGAAGAGGAGTTCAAACTCTTCGAACTCGTACCTAAGGCAGGTGTGATCATATCACTCAACGATAGGGTCTACATCGGCAAGGACCCCAAGCTCAGGACACACATCGATCATGTGAAGAGACGCATCGGGTACGAGGAACTCACGGGTACGGCGAAATCAGAGGTAGAGTATGCGGTGAAGGACATCGTCCTCGCAAACCCCAACAAATACATCAGATTCTACAACGAGGCAGGGCCCATCTCCATAAAGAAGCACCTCCTCGAAGAACTCCCCGGTCTTGGTAAGAAGACGGTCACCGAGATCCTCAACGCACGCAAGGCAGGTCCGTTCAAGGACTTCGAGGACCTCAAGACAAGGGTACCCGTCCTCAAGGATCCCGCGAAACTCATCGTCGACAGGATCGTACTCGAGATATCGGACCGCGACAGAAGGCACTACCTCTTCATCCAAAGATGAACAGAGAAGAGACATCTCAGCTCATCTCGCAGACGGGCATAGTCCCGAAGAAGAGCAAGGGTCAGAATTTCCTGACGGACGAACGTGTCGCACAGAGGCACGTGGATTATGCGGGCATAACCGAAGGCGACAGGGTACTGGAAGTTGGTCCCGGATTGGGCATCCTCACGAACATCCTCGTCCAGAGATCGGATGATGTCACATGCATAGAGTTGGACGACATACTCGCCGACTATATCGAAGGGACATATGCGGACAAGGTGAAGCTCATCAGGTCCGATGCGATGAAGGTGGACTTCCCCCCATTCGACCGTTTCGTCAGCAACCTCCCGTACAGCATATCCACTCCGATCATCTTCAAGCTCCTGGATTATGATTTCAAGAAGGCCGTGGTCATGGTACAGAAGGAGTTCGCGGAGCGTATGGTCGCGGATGTCGGTACGGATGATTATTCGAGACTCACGGTCAACCTGTACTACAGAGCGGATTGCCGCATACTCGAGACGGTACCGGCCTCCAGATTCAAGCCGAAGCCCAAGGTCGATTCCGCATTGGTGGAGATAGTGCCAAGGGAATCCCCATTCAAGGTGAAGGACGAGAGGACGTTCTTCAAGGTGACGGAGATTGCATTCAACCACAGGAGGAAGAAGATCGGCACCTCCTTGAGATCGGCCGGGATGATATCCGGCGATTCGGACATCCCCTATCTGGATGACAGGATCGAGAAGCTCACACCGGAACAGATCGGCGAATTGTCCGACCGTGTGTTCGAATCCATGCATCCGGAACGTAGATAAACTATAATCCCAGAGAGGCATATACCGCTGATTCCATGCAGATAGGTATTGTCGGGAAACCGAATGTGGGCAAATCAACATTCTTTGGCGCAGCAACGATGGCGCCGGTAGAGATAGCGAACTATCCGTTCACGACCATAGCGGCCAACAAGGGCGTAGGATACGTCAGGTCCAAATGCCCGTGCAAGGAGCTCGGCGTCAAATGTACGCCCCACAACTCTGGATGCGTCGACGGGATCAGGATGATCCCTGTCGAATTATTGGATGTTGCAGGACTCGTACCCGATGCGTGGCAAGGTAAGGGACTCGGAAACCAGTTCCTGGACGATCTGAGACAGGCCGATGCGCTGATCAATGTCATCGATGTCAGCGGTTCCACGAACATAGAAGGTGTTCCAGGCAAACCGGGGGATCACGACCCGCGTGAGGACATAGAGTTCCTCAGGAACGAGATCGACATGTGGATCAGAGAGATCCTCAAGGACGGTTTCAACAAGATGGCCCGTACCGCGAAGATGACCGGTGCGAAACCGGAATCGCTGATCTACGAGAGATTGGCAGGTCTGAAGATCACCGAGGCCCAGGTCAAGAGGGCCCTGATGGACATCAATCCCCCCAACGATCCCACGAAATGGGATGACGAGATCATGCTCCAGATAGCGAAGAAGGTCAGGGAGTACGGTAAACCGATGATCGTCGCCATGAACAAGGCCGACATCGCCCCCGAAGGTAACATAGGATTGGTACAGGGGATCAACGACATGAACGTCGTCACCATGGCCGAGACCGAACTCGCACTCAAGAAGGCGGCCGAGAAGGGCGTGGTGGAGTATGTCCCCGGCGACAGCACGTTCACGATCAATACGCACATAGCATTGAACGATGCCCAGAAGAAGGCACTCGAATACATGAAGGAGAACATGGCGAAGTACGGCGGTACAGGGGTGCAGACCTGCCTCGAGAAGGCGGCATTCGATATGTTGGACCTCATCACCGTGTATCCCGTGGAGGATGAGAACAAGTACACCGATCACTTCGGTCGTGTCCTCCCCGATGCATACCTCCTCCCCAGGGGTTCGACGGCGAGGGATCTCGCCTACAAGGTCCATACCGATCTCGGAGAGAAGTTCATCCGTGCCGTCAACGCCAAGACCAAACGTACGGTGGGTGCGGATTACGAACTGCTCGATGGTGACGTCATAAGGATCGTCGCCAACAAATGAGGTTAACATGGGCGAATGGGACGTCAGGATACTGAGTGCATCATACTGCAAGGATGGAGAGGACGTAGTCATAGAACTCTTCGGTAAGACGAGGGAACAGAAGTCCATAACCATCCTCTATCCCGGCTTCCACACCTACTTCTTCATCATCAACCCGACCGATGACCTATCGGAGAATCTTCTGAAGGACGAGGACGTCGTCTCGACGGAGAGGGACAGTCTCCTCTACAGAGGGGAGCCCACCGATGTCCTGAAGGTCACCATAAGATACCCATGGCTGATGTCCGATTTCAGGAACAGACTGAAAGGTAGGTTCCATCTCCTGGCTGCGGACATAAGCTATCCTGACAGATTCATCTACGACATGGATGTGCATTCGTGCATACGCGTGAAGGGAGAGGAGATCGAGAAGGATTACGCCACGGATCTGATCGTGAGGATGGATTCCTTCGAGAACATAGACTCCTTCGATCCGGGACTGAGGATCCTGTCGTTCGATATAGAGAACAGCGTCCTGCATGACTTCCTGCTCACGATATGTTCATGCATCTACGAGAACGGGACCATCCGCAACTGTGAGGCCGCCACCGGTACGGAGGCGGAGATCATCGAGAGGTTCAGCGAGATCATCCTGAAGGAGGACCCCGATGTCATAACCGGATACAATATCGACAACTATGATATCAGCAAGATCACGGAACGTGCCAAGATCGTCAAGGCGGAGTCCAAGATGAGGTGGGGCAGGGACTACGGAGCACCGAAGAGGTTCTCCGAGAAGTTCTGGAAGGTCAAGGGAAGGCTCATCGTCGACGCATGGTGGGCCGTCAGGAGAGAACTCAGACCGAAACAGGAGACACTGAATGCGGTCTCGATGCAACTCTTCGGCGAATCCAAATTGGATGTCGACCCCATGCACATGGACGAGGAGTGGGCCAAGGACAGCAAGAAGGTCATCAAGTATTGTTACAAGGATGCCGAACTGGCACTGAAGATACTCAACCATGTGGGTACGGTCAGGAAGGGATTGGATCTCGCTGCGGTATCACTGCTCCCTGTGGAGGATGTGCTCACATCCGGTACCTCCACATTGGCCGACTCGCTCCTGATAAGGAAGGCCGACCGCGAGAAGATCGCCGTACCCATGACGGGGAAGATGACAAGGACGGATCAGATAGAGGGAGGATACGTGCACACGATGAATCCTGGCCTGTACCATTGGGTCTGCGTGCTCGACTTCAAATCCATGTACCCATCGCTGATCATCGCCAAGAACATCTGTTTCACCACCCTATCGTCGGATGGGGAGATCGTCAGCCCCGACGGGACCACGCGTTACCTATCCAAGGACAGACGTGTCGGATTGCTACCGAGGATCCTCGAGGGATTGATGGCGCAGAGGGATGACATCAAAAAGAAGATGAAGACCACCACGGACAAGGACGAATATCACTATCTCGACGGTCTTCAGGCGGCAGTCAAGGTGCTCATGAACACGTTCTACGGTGTGTTCGCATCATCATTCTACAGATTCACGGACAAGAACATAGGGTCGTCCATCACGGCATTCGCGAGACAGACGGTCAAGGGCATAATAAGCGAGGTGGAATCCGAGGGGATCAGTGTGATCTACTCCGATACCGACTCGGTCTTCATGCAATCGCCCGACCACGATATGGAAGGGTCGGTAGCATTCGGCAACAGGATGGCGGAGAGGTTCTCAAGGGATGGAGGTACGCTCGAATTCGAGAAGATCCTTGAACCCCTGTTCACCCACGGTAAGAAGAAGAGGTACGTCGGGAAGATCGTCTACCCCAAGGTGGAGAAGGAACTGCTCGTCAGGGGTTACGAGGTCAGACGCTCGGACTCCTTCGATATGCAATCGGAACTGCTCATGAAACTGTTCGACTGCATACTCGAGGAGAAGGATGAAGAGGCTTTGACATTGACGCGCAACGCCGTACGCGACCTCCTCGCAGAGAACGTACCCGTGGACAAGCTCGTGATATCCAAGGGATGCAAGGGACTCGATGCCTACGAGAATCCGGACAGGATGGCGAATGTACAGGCTGCGAAGAAGCTCATAGCCATGGGATACGACTTCATACCGGGCATGAAGGTGTCATGGATCGTCACGGATTCCAAATCGACACCGCAGAAGGTGGAACCGTATGTGAGCGGCGTACCGTTCACCGCGAAACCCGACTACAGGTATTATGCGGAGAGGATCGCACAGACCGCATCCAGGATCACAGAGGTGCTCGGATGGAGCGAGAAGGACATAATGATGGGTTCGCAACAATCCACTTTGTTCGATCAATCCTTCGAGAGGGCACCCGTCCGCAAGAAGGAACAACCTCAGAAGAAGGCCTCCGCACCCAAAGGTAAGAACACCAAGTTGTCCGATTTCTTCTGACTGCGGTCGTTCCGCCACATGTTACATCGGATCGTAGTAGGCGATATGCCGTTCCGAATTTTTTGAAATGTCTGAAATTCGCAATTTTTCGTCGTTGAATGATGACATGAATGATGACATGAATGATGACAAACGGTGACATTAATGGTGACGAATAGTGACATTAATGGTGACGAATAGTGACATTAATGGTGACAAATGGTGACATGAATGGTGTCATTTCTACGACATTTCTACGACATTTCTACGACATTTCTACGACATTTCTACGACATTTCTACGA
>CAVGUW010000006.1:0-63990 GCA_963632775.1 Bacteroides salyersiae
ATGGAGATCAGCTCACCCTTCTTGATATCGAGGTCGAAGTCCTCTATGGCGACCGTCTCCTTCTCGTCGCGCTTGTATACCTTGGTGAGGTTCCTGATGTGGATGAAGCTCTCGCCTTCCTCGACCTGTCTCTTCTCCATCTCTTTCATACGATCGGTCATTTACTCAGCCCCCATCCTCTTGGAAACATATTTCTGCAGATATTCAGCGAGTGTCGTCGTGAGTATTCCGAGCACGGCTATGATTATGAGCATAGCGAACGTCATAGGCCACAATCCATTCTGACACATATCGGACACACAATATCCGACACCGTATCCGAGAGGACTGTACATCTCGGCAGCGACGATACACATCCATCCGATACCGAGACCGACCTTGACACCGTTCATCATATATGGGATGGCACTCGGGGCCATGACCTTGGTGAACAGTTGGAACTTGTTCGCACCCAACGTCATCGCGGCATCGAGGAGACTCGTATCGATCTTCTTCACACCGAATATGACGTTCGTCAGGAGTGGGAAGAAGATACCGATGAAGACGACGAATATCGGACCCGTGTTATAGTTGATACCGTAGATGAATACCGGTGCCCATGCCATCGGGGCTATGGGCCTCAACACCTCTATTATCGGCGTCATGAACGTGTTAAGCGTCTTCGAGAATCCGAGTATGAGTCCCAACGGTATGGCTACGACGAAGGCCAGTGCGAAACCCTGGATGAACAATGTCAGGCTCGACCTTATGTAATTCCATGCAGGCGTTCCCTTATAACCGTCCGCCAGGAACGAGCATAGGGCATCCCACGTCTTGGCCGGCGTCGGAATGACAGCGGTATCCGCTATTATCGCTATGTCCCACCATGCCAAGACGAATATCGTTAGCGACAGGATCACTATCCCGATGTTCTTACCGAGACGATGGTATTTGTTATTCTCATCGTATTTGAATCTCATCTGAACACACTCTAACTTTGTTGCATTATTTTAGTGAATGATATAATCCTTTTGAGAAATCCTATCCGATTGGATAGAACAAGTAAGGACAGGGGCCGGATGGCCACCCCATTCACCTGTGGATGCCTCCATCGGTGTTCACCGTGTTGATCGTCATCGGAGGAGCACCTACGAATCCTATATCCGTCTCCTTACCTTGGATGACCTCCAATGCCACTGCAGGTCCCTTGGCGATGGCATGTGCGCTCACTTCTACGTTATATTCATCGAAGAATCCAAGATCCATCGCGACACGGATGGCGATCTGATGGATATCACCGTCGATGAGTGCTACGCGTATGGTCTTCTTCTCTGCGAGTTTCACGTTGTCGCCACTGATCGCATCCTTGAGGTATGTGTCATTGACGAACTTGTTGGCGAACTCCGTCGAATCCTTGAATCCGAAGGAACTTATCGCCTTGGTGATGTTACCGCTCTTCTCGAGACTCGCCTCCAACTCCGCGACATCCGTCTTGAGCTTGCTGAGCGATCCGTCCGCATCATCGGAATATGTGTAGTTGACGATGGAAAGTGCACTCTTGATGACGTCCTCCGTCAATCCCGTGGTATAATTCTCACAGATCGATACGAGTTGAGCGTATTCATCGGAACCCTCACCCGCTGCCAAGGCTTCGTTGAGCCAATCCACACCCCTCACATATCCTGCGAGGAATGCCGTCGCCACATCCGCGTTGTTCTTGAGGAAGTTCTCGCTACCGGCGATGATACAGCATGTATGTCCCGGGAAGAGATCGTTCGTGGTTATCAATCCATAATACTGACTGTCCGCAACGATCTTACTATACTGAGGCTCCCAGAGGATACCTCCATCCAACTCTGAGGACGTCGTCGTCGTGGCGGCATCCGCATTCGTGATGTTATCGATATAATACACGTTACCGCTTGACTTAGACTTATCGTACTTGACGAAGTTCAATCCCATACCTGTGATCATGTCCTGAAGCTGGACATGTTGGATCGATGCGGTACCCGGCGTACCGAGCACTTTCATGTCCCATGCGTCCTTTATGGGATTGTTATCGCTGTCGAAGAATTTCACGCTCGCATACGTGGTCTTCATGTAGATCCCGGAACCATCCGTGTTGACCCTCGAGATGATCTGTGCAGCCGTCGTCAGGTCTCCATCACTGTCCTTGCCATCGTTCGTAGCGATGAAGACACCCGATCCCGCGATGAATAGTATCGCGACCACTGCTATTGCAATCGTCTTCGTGTCCATTGCCTACACACCTTTGAAACGTATTCATCGGTAATGAATATAACCTTTTTTGATAATAATTTCCTTTTAAGGATAATTATTTCAAGATTGAACACAATGATACACTCGATTTCTACGATCTTAGCTCGAAGATGTGATGATGCACCTTTATAACCGCACAGACGGTTCATGAATCCATGACGACCGATCGTTCGATATCCGAATTCGTCACAGAATCGGACGGATGCAGGGTGATAAGGAAGGCCCCGACACCATCCGTCACAAATGATGACATCCTCAGATTCAGGAAGCTATGCGAGGACAACCTGTGCGGCAACTACGGGACATCATGGACCTGTCCTCCCCACTGCGGTTCCACGGACGAGTGCATGAACGTGGTCGCCTCATTCAGATACGCGGATGTGCTGATACGCGAATTCCGCGGATATGATGTCAACGATGAGAAGAGCATGGAGGAGATGATGGACACCTTCCGCTCGGAATGCAGGGAGATCAAATGCAGACTGATCGACGACGGTGCGGATGTCATGGCATTCGCGGACGGTCCGTGCAGATACTGCGGTGATGATTGTTCCGTGAAGAAGGATGAGGAGTGTCCTTTCCCGGAGAAACAACTGCCATCCGTCAGCGGATACGGCATCAACATGAAGACATACATCGAATCGTTGGGTGAATCATTCGGCTTCTCGGAGGATAAGATCACACTGTACGGAATATTCTTATTCAAGTGATTGTGTGAACAGGATATGACCGGTTCGAAAGTCTTTTTCACGGACTTCCACCACGACGTGGAGGAGAACTTCATAGTGAAATTCGAGAGATTCCTCAGGAAAGCAGGGATCGAGGATATCGATTACGACAAGAGATTCACCGCGATAAAGATCCATTTCGGTGAGTACGGTAACATGGTCTACCTCAGACCGGGTTATGCGAGGACCGTCGCATCCATCGTGAAGGAACACGGAGGGATGCCCTTCGCCGTAGATTGTAATACATTATACGCGGGAAGGAGGAAGAATGCATTGGAGCACCTCGACACGGCGGCCATCAACGGATTCAATCCCCAGTCCCTTGGATGCAATGTGATCATCGGTGACGGACTGAAGGGCGATGATGATGTCGAGATACCCGTGAACGGTGAATTCGTCAAGGATGCGAAGATCGGCCGTGCGATAGCGGATGCGGATGTCATCATAACGATCAATCACTTCAAATGCCACGAGATGGCAGGCATGGGCGGTGCGTTGAAGAACCTCGCCATGGGATGCGCATCGAGAAGAGGGAAGATGGAACAGCACGCCAACGGCAAGGTGAGTGTGGAACAGGAGAAGTGCATCGGATGCAGGAGATGCACGAAGATGTGCGCAGCCGAAGCCATAACGATCATCGACAAGAAAGCATCGGTCGATGAGGACAGGTGTACCGGTTGCGGATTGTGCATCGCATCATGTCACTACGATGCCATCGGTGCGGTATACGGCAGTGCGGAGGGTATGTGCAAGAAGATGGCCGAATATGCGAAGGCCGCCCTCATAGGGAAACCGAACTTCCACATCAACATCATCGCCGATGTATCCCCGAGCTGCGATTGCCGCCCCAACTGTGAATTGCCGATAGTACCGAACGTCGGGATATTGGCATCCTTCGATCCCGTGGCGTTGGATGTCGCCAGTGCCGACCTCGTCAATAAACAGAGGGTGATCCCGGGATCCCATGCGGACAAGGAGGGTCCGGAGGACATATTCCTCAGGACCAATCCGAACACGGATTGGAGGATCACCACGGATCATGCAGAGAAGATAGGTATGGGTTCGTCCGCCTACGAACTGATAAAGATATGATGGTCCGGGGTCTCCCCCGGATCCACCCTTTTTTAGAATTCCCTTCTGAGGAACAATATCCAAGCGATCACTGATGATGCGACACCCCATGTCAGCATCACCACTGCCTCCTTGAAGAGGTTGGGGTAATCGATGGTCGATGCGAACATCGACATCATACTCTTGAACTGCAACACGAACGGAGCGTAGCTCTGCGTCTCCGGATCGGATGAGTTCAATATCGCCTCGTAGATCTTGTCCAATGCGTAGTACATCTCGTCGACGGTCGCATTGTATGTGTCCACATACTCGGGTATGCATGTGAGTATGCTCTCGGATGCGCTCGTGAGCATATACCACGTATCGCCCTTGATCATCGTGGTGATGATTGGTATGATTACCATCAATGTCAGTATGGAGAATATGATGCAGATGCTGGACCTCTTCATCACCGCACTGAATATGAACGATATCCCTGTGGCCGCGACTATGTAGCAACAGCACATCAGGAACGATTCCACTAGATGTAATGGCACGGTCTGATGATAGATCAGTGTCATCGCCACCACACCGATGTAGTAGGCCAACAACAGCAATGCGGACAGGAGGAACGATGCCACGAACTTCCCGAGGAATATGGTGGTCTTCTTCACCGGTCTCGTGAACAGTATCAATGCGGTACGTTCCTCGTACTCCGACACCAAAGCGACGGAACCTATCAATCCTACCACGAGGATCACGAACATACTAGCATACGTGAGATACGAGGATAGCATATCGCCCAATGTGAGCGTGTCCCATCCCTTCCCAGTGAGGAACGGGACCATCGTTATCAGGATCCATACGATGGCCACCAGGATCGCGGATGCCAGGAACCTCTTCCCTCTCACGCTCTTCACGATCTCGTTCTTGGCGATGATGATCGATTGCCTGAAATCGTCCGTTTCTACGTAGATGTGTGCCATCATCTCGACTCCTTGATCAGTTTGAGATATGTCTCTTCCAATGCGGAACTCTCGTACATGCTGTAGACCCCCGCATTCATCGCGGACAGTTCGTCGAACAGTCTCTGTCTGGTATCCATGTCCTCGTCGATCACGACCTGTATGTCATTACCGAAACGTTCCGCATCGTGTACGAAGTCCAGGGAACCTATCCTCGCGATCAGATCCTCCGATGGGATGTCCTTGGTCTGGACGATCATCGTCCTCGCACCCGACACGGATGTGAACTTGCTGATCTCACCGTCCATGAGCAGATTACCGTGGTTTATCATCGCGATACGGTCGCATAGGTCCTGTACCTCCGGGAGGATGTGGGAGCTCATAACGATGGTGAGGTCCTTGGACTCGTTCCTCAGATTCTTCAATATCTCCCTCATCTCGGCCATACCCCTCGGATCGAGACCCGATGTGGGCTCATCGAGGATGATGATGCGGGGATCGTTCATCAGTGACTGACCTATGGCGATCCTCTGCCTCATACCCTTGGAGAACGTACCCAACTTCTTGTCCGCCCATTGGGTCATCTTGACCTTCTCGAGTATCGCATCGGTCTGGGCGGCGATGCTCTCCCTCTTCATACCGATGAGTTCCCCGACGTACCTCATCGTCTCCCTCGGAGTGAGGTAACCGTAGAACTCAGGGGTCTCGATCACGGTACCGACCCTTGACAGGGCCCTCTTGGGATCGACGGTCACATCCACGCCGTCTAGATATGCACTGCCCGACGTGGCGTTTATCAGATGGGTCAGTATCTTCAGCGTGGTACTCTTACCGGCCCCGTTCGGACCCAACAGACCGGTGAAACTGTTCTTCTTGATCTTGAGATTCAGACCGTTCAGTGCAACGAAGTCCCCGTATTCCTTACGTAGGTCCACAATCTCGATAGGCCATTCATCAGACATGGTTAATCTCAACCCGAATATTCTGATACATCACATATTTACATGTATTCAATCTTTGCCTGGATAGGTCGTGAGGGCATGAACAGACAGACGAGGACATTCATCTCCGTGGAACTTCCGCAATCCGATGATGTGAAGAGGATGGCGGATACGCTCAGGGACATCCCCGGCGTGAGGATCACCCCTTTCAACCAATTGCACATAACGTTGTGCTTCCTCGGTGACGTCGACAATGATAGGATACCGAGGATCTGTTCCGAATTACAGAGAACGTTCAGGGATATGGAAGGATTCCATATCACGGTGAAGGGGATCGGTGCATTCCCGAATAAGAGGAATGCACGTATCATATGGATGGGCATCGAGGATGAGGGTAGACTCTCATCATGCGCATCGATGATCGGACGCACGCTAAAGAGGATCGGTATAAGGTACGACGGGAAGGAGTTCACACCTCACATCACCATCGCCAGGGCGAAGGATGGTGTCGATATCACCGGGATCGCGAACGGATATGCCGATACGGAGTTCCTGAGCTTCGAATGCACCTCCATAAACGTCATGAAGAGTGTGCTTAGACCAGGTGGTGCCGAGCATTCAATCATAAGCTCGATACCTCTGAGGATATGAGAGTTAATATTAACTGTAATATGCGCTTTAAATATCCTATGAAGACGAGACATGTCTCATGTTGTTAAGAGACATACATGGTTCCGGATTGAGGAAGGACAGATCCGGCGGTATCGAAGGATTGCCGCTCCAGCTCATGATCCTCATCCTCATCGCCACATTGGCAACGGCCATCATAATCGGATGGATGGGGAACATCTCCACGCCTGATGCGATAGGGGATGTGACCGTCGACAAGAGCGGTGTCACCGCGTCAGTGAATTATCCGAATGATGGATATTACGTGTTGAAAGATACGTTCACGGTATATGTGACGGATCAGAACGGCGACCCGCTCAAGGATGCGATCGTCACCCTGTCGGGACAAGGGGTACGGGATATGAGCGGAAAGACGGTATACACCAGTACCGATGCCGACGGCAAGGCCGTGTTCAAGTCTGGTACTGTAAAAATGAAGATGAGCTCCACCACGGCCTTCATCACGATCGAGGTATCGAAACCGGGATATGGTGAGGATTCGTCATGCAAGATCGCGGTCATCTCCTGATGCGGGACAGGAAGGCCGTCATCGGCATGCCCATCAAGCTCCTGATCGTCATGGTCATACTCACGATATCCATCCCCATCGTCCACAATGCGTTGGAGATCAACGAGGAATCGATGATGGGGACCAAGATGGATCGGGAATGTGATCGGATCACCGATTGCGTCAGGGACATCTACTACTCCGGGATCGGTTCGGTCAAGACGGTCGAGATCGATCTCCCCCAGGGTTGTGAGCTGATCATCGGCGGCAAGGGTGCGGATGCGTACTGCATAGCATCATACTTCGAAGGCAAGAGACTCTCAACGACCTATATGGATGGGCCGGTGGTCAGATTCGCCGACGAACTGTACGTCTCCGGCGATACGAGGCTCAGGATGGGCGTGGCTCTCGTTGACGGGGAGTACGTGATCGAGGTGTCGGTCGTATGATGGAGTTCACACTGTCCCGTGCGATCCTCTGCATAGCGGGCGTGTTGATGTTGGGTGCGTTGATCGTGCCGGTCATGGGTGCATTCGAGGACAGGGATGATGGATCATACCAGGATCAATCGGAGAGGATAGCATCCATGTTCGATACGTTCTACGCATCGGACGTGGATGAACTCACGATCCACATGGACAAGATACTCCCTCAGGGTTGCGAGATGGGACTGGATGGTAACATATTGACCTTATATCACAACGAGAAGGGATTCATGTCGATGATCGTCACCGATACGGATCCCGATTCCGAAAGATACGGTCGCGGACAGACCGTCACGCTGACCAAGGGTCACGACAGCATAGTGATCAGAACTGTCACTTAGCGAAGGTGTCCACGATCTTCCTGAGAGCATCAGTGAAACGTTCGATGTCCCTATCGTCGTTGTAAAGGTACACGGATGCGCGGGCGGTACCGTCTATCTCCCTCGATACGAGGAACGGATGTGCGCAATGCATGCCCGATCTTATCATGATGCCGTCCATATTGTCCAACATCATCGCTATATCATGAGAATTCAGACCATCGACGTTGAACGAGAACACACCGCCTCTCTTCCTGGGATCCTCGGGACCTATGATACGGAGGCCTTCGATATCCTTGACGTTCCTCTGTATCAGTTCCTGCAGATGATGCTCATGTTCGGCGATGTTCTCCATACCAATATTCGAGAGATAATCCAACGCCGCGGATGCCCCGATTATGCCGGAATAGTTCTCGAGCCCTGCCTCGAACTTCTCCGGTGCGGGCGAGATCTTGACAGAATCGTATGTCGTGAGCCCTACGATACCTCCGCCGTACATCAACGGCTTCAGTTCCTTGAGACGCTCCTCCTTACCATACATGAAACCCACTCCCGTGGGTGCGAGCATCTTATGCAACGATGCGCAGAAGAAATCCACATCCAGATCCTTCAGGTCCACAGGCATGTGGGGTGATGACTGCGCACCATCGATGGCGACGGCCGCTCCCATGTCGTGAGCGATCTCCGTTATCTCCTTCACGGGTATGGTGCAACCGGTGACGTTGCTGGTCTGGCCCATGGACACCAATCTCACATCGTGCCCGATGACCTTCTTGAACTCCTCGATGTCGAACTCACCGTCCACGGATGTCCTGCAATATCTCCTCTTTATCCCGACATCGCTCTCCATGGCCAACCATTCCACATGGTTGGAGTTGTGCTCCACATCCAATGTGACCACGACATCCCCTCTCTTCAGACCGAATCCGCGTGCGACGGTGTTCATGCCTTCGGTGGTGTTCTTGGTGAACACGAACTCGTTGGGATCGTCACATCCGAAGAATGCGGCAAGCTTCTCACGTGTCTCGTCGACCTCCATGGACACGCGCGTACCCATGGAATGGACGCTCCTCCCTCCGCATGCAGGATACTGTTCATAATATTCCACGACCTTCTCGATCACACAATCGGGCTTCAGACTCTGACACGCACTGTCGAGATAGACACCTTTGCCGTTGCGGATGGTCGGGAAGTCCTGCCTTATAGAAGATACATCCATGCCCTTTGGAATGGACTGCTTTTATTTATAGTAGATAACTGCGCCCTGTGCGGATGAGACCGTCCATTCCGTGTATCGCTATGATCAGATGGAACCTGTCCTCTCCAGATAATCCAGGTCGAGATCGACGGTCGTACCGTCGGGCCTCAATATGCGCTTGTATCCGTTGGAGTACATCGTGCGTCTGCACCATCCGAGCGTATGCCCCACACCGACCTCGGAATCCCTTACCGTATCCCTCGGATTACCGGCATATTCCGCGTATATCTTGTTCCCGCCACTCGAATAACCGAAATCCCACCTGTTCAATATGGAGTTGAAATTGTACCATGTGGATAACAGGGATAGCGTTGCGGATATCTGGCCTATGCGCCTGTCCGATAATGATGGCATATCTCCCATCAACGTACCTTTGACGGGTACGCGCATACCGACGCCTCCGTTCAGGCATCCCGCATATATCCCTTCCATGTAATTGGCGACTATCTCCTTCACCGTATGTTCCGGACCTATGGGTTCGGTACCGCACGATACGACGATACCGGCATCCATCAGATTGCGCCACGTCCTCTTGCGTGCCTCGGGATCGATGTTGTTGTCCTTACCCTCACCCATCCTGAGTGCGTGATATGCCCCGACGACACCCGCCTTCCTCAGCTCCACACACTGGTCGTATGTCAGATCCCCGGTGTTGATGGTGATCCTCGCCCCTTCCGGCATCTCGCCCTTCACCGTACGTACGGATCTCAATATATCGTCCATGTCCGCATCGTGGATCGTCAACAGCGATACGTTGCAGACATCGCCGAATGCCATGGCGTTACGGACATATCCCCTCAGGACGTCCTGATCCATGACACGATATCCGGCATCCGTCGTAGCACCGTTGAAGTTACAGAAACCGCAACCTCCCGGGCACGGACCCGTGATTATACCGATCTGTATGCCTATCTCGCACGTATCGTCACAACATGAGCGCATGAATCTGTTCCATGAGGATATCATCAATGATGATTCCAACGAATCCTCGTCGAATGACAATGCATAGGCCATGTCATCCTCGGTCGTACGTTCCCTGCGAAGTCCCTTACGGATGAGGGAGAGAAGACGCTTATCCACACACATGTCGCCCATGCATCCAGAGATACATCGGAGGATGATAAACCATTTCATCGGAAAATCTAATAATCGACCGATGCCATCGACGTCGCATGTCCGAGCAGAAGACCAATGCGATGCGCATACTCGATCAGAAGAAGGTCCCGTACGAGGTCCTCACCTACGACCCGGGGAACTTCGTGAGCAGCATCGAGGTGTCCAAGAAGCTCGACGTGGACATCAATGCGATGTTCAAGACGCTCATCGCCCAGGGGAAGAGCGAGAGATACTACGCATTCGTCATACCGGGGAACAGGGAATTGGACATGAAGAAGGCCGCGAGATCGGTCGGTGAGAAATCCATCGACCTCATCCCCGTGAAGGACATCAACAGATTGACGGGATACGTCAGGGGCGGTTGCAGTCCCCTCGGCATCAAGAGACAATGCAGGGTCGTCATAGATGCGACGTGTACCTCCTTCGACAGGATGTATGTCAGCGGAGGGAGATTGGGGTGTACGTTATGCCTGTCCCCGCAGGATCTTGTGGATGCATCCAACGCGTCCACGGAGGATATAACACTCGACAACGTTGTGATAACCGAATGATTTTTTAACGGATTGTTACAATGTGGAGATTATGAGTTCCCTATATACCAGGATAGGCGACCTCGAACTCGAGAATCCGGGTATTCTCGCATCGGGGATAATGGATGAGACAGGAGAATCCATGGCCAGGGTCCTGAGGTCAGGCGCAGGTGCGGTCGTATCGAAATCCATCGGCATGAATGCCAATCCGGGACATGCCAACCCGAACTTCATAGAGGTCACATCCGGCTGTATCAACGCCATGGGACTTCCGAATCCCGGTATCGATGCGTTCGGTGACGAGATCCGTATCGCTGCGGAGGCAGGGAAGGTCATAGGTTCCATATACGGTGCGACACCCGATGAGTTCGCGACATTGGCAGGGAAGATGGAGGATTACGGAGCATGTGCCGTCGAGCTCAATCTGTCATGTCCTCATGCGAAGGGATACGGTATCGAGGTAGGTACGGATCCGATGATGGTCAAGAGCATCGTCAATGCCGTCAAGTCCGCCGTGAACATACCCGTGTGGGCGAAGCTCACACCGAACACGCACATCCTCCCCGAGATCGGAAGGGCCGTGGAGGACGGCGGAGGGGATGCCATAGTCGCCATCAACACGCTGAAAGCGATAAGGATCATTCCCGAATTCAGGTGTCCTGTCCTGAGCAATAAGGTAGGGGGATTGTCAGGTAGTGCGATCAAACCGATCGGCGTACGTGCCGTGTGGGACCTGTACAACGCTGTATCCATCCCGATCGTTGGAGTAGGTGGGATATCGAACTACAAGGATGCACTCGAATACATCATGGCGGGTGCATGCGCCTTCCAGATCGGAACGGCGATAATGAACGACGGACCGAACCTCTTCAGCTCCATCAACAGGGGATTGAACAAATTCATGAAACGCTACGGTTACCGTTCCGTAGAGAGCATGGTAGGTGTAGCACATGAGTGATATCATCATGATCAAGGACTGCAAGAAGATCAACTCCAACACCAGGAGGATATCCTTCGAATGGAACGCAGAGACGAGACCGGGTCAGTTCGTCATGGTGTGGGCACCCGGGATGGAGGAGATACCTCTGTCATTGTCGGGGACCAAACAGGAGAAATCCATCACGTTCAAGATCATCGGTAAGGACACCGAGAGACTCGCACAGCTCGGAAGCGGGGACAGGATGCAGATCAGGGGGCCCTACGGTAACGGATACAAGTTCGATCAGAACGATAAGAAGAAGATACTCATCGTCGGCGGTGGGATCGGTATCGCACCGCTCATACCCTTGATGAAGGCAAGGTCCGCCGATGTCGTCATCGCGGGAAGGACCGCCGAGGAGGTGGAACCTTATGTTCCCACGGTGAAGAACTTCTCCATGAGGCATTGGGAGTGCACCGATGACGGTACCTACGGCGAACAGTGCAATGCGGTGGATATGGTCAAACGCATCATGAAGGATGAGCAATACGATGAGATCGTGGCATGCGGACCCGAGATAATGTTGGTGTTCCTGCACCAATATCTCAACAAGATCCATGTGGAGCATCAGATGTCGTTGGAGAGGCACATGAAATGCGGATGCGGATTGTGCGGTTCATGTATGATCAACGACAAACGCGTGTGCAAGGACGGACCCGTGTTCAACAACTACGAGATCGATAAGATGCCCGAGTTCGGTCTTTCGAAGAGGGATATCGACGGTTCGATCATAATCTTCGGTAAGAGATGACAGAGACACCGTATCACATAACCGTACAGCACGGAAGCATGCTCATCAATGTTCCAAGGAACATATTCCACGGACCCGATTGCGAGTTCGTGGATGATAAGGTCAAGGAATTCAGGAGGATAATGTCCGGAAGATATCCTTGGCTGACCGATAACGCCCTGGATGTGATACTCAGGAATGCGAGGAAGGAGATGCTGCGTATCCTCGACGAGGAGACCGGCGGACGTTCTGCGAGCAAGAGCATGGCATCGAAGGGGAAGACGGATTCCGCGATCAATCATCTCAAGAGATATCTGGAGAGGAATCCGGACGATGCCGATTCCTGGTACACACTGGGCGAACTGTTATGCAAGTCCGGTAATGTGGAGGAAGGTTACAGGGCGATGAACAAGGGGCGCTCACTCATCGAGAAGAAGTGAGTTTATCGCATCTATCACTTCGGGTATGGTCGCACCCCACGGGACCTTGACCACATCCCCTTCGATGACGTGACCCTCCTTGACCTTACAGCATTTCACTATGCATTTCCCCTTACCGTCCGTGAAATCCGCGGGACAGACGTTGATGAACGGTACATCCCGACCGTACAACGATGTGAATATCCTTTGAGAGAGATGACATCCTATCAATGTGACGTCATGCTCCAGCCTCGGTGCCTCGTCAAGGAAATAATATGGTCTCTCGGATGACAGTCCGGATACCTTGCATGGGAACATGACGGCCTCCGTCCTGACCATGGGCTCCATCTTCGCCATATCGATGTCCTCCTTCTCGACGATCACCGGCAGATCGATTAGATCCGTACCCAATGCCTTATCCACCAGCACACCCAACTTCGACGGTGATGGAGGGACGTTATCGATCACCCTCAATCTCAACGGCACTATGTCCTTGATGAACACGACATGGGAGAACATCCCCCTTATGACCACTGCCTTACCAGGATGTGCGACCTGTATGGATGCCAATGTGGGCATGTTGAGGACATCTATCGACGGATCATCGACGAAATCCGTCTCCTCCGGGAGCGACAATATCTCGTAACCCTTGACCTTCGAGAACAGTCCCGTTCCGGGTTCCTTCTCTATATGCAATGTGGCATGATCGTCACCGTTCTTCAGGACGATGAACTCCGCACGCTTGTATGCCATCCAATCCTTCATCAGGATGTCGATGTTCTCCTTCGTCAATTTCACATCGACCTCGCGGACGGACACATCCTTGCAGTGCATGTCCGAGACATATCCGAGTACGATATATAATCTGAATCCAGGACAAGATGTTGCTTTAACACCGGTGGCCGGGGCCGGTTGTCAATCGTCCCAATGCTTTTTATATGAAGATTTAATAGCCTGACTACCGCAATGTGGGAGTAGCACAGCGGCCATGCAGGGGACTGCAGATCCTCAGATGGGGGTTCAACTCCCTCCTCCCACTCCATACAACTCTATTCTCCGTACCCATTCTCATGAGACGACACTATCGTCAGAACGATGTGTATGTAGTGAAGATCCGATCGAACGATGATCGTAGAAAATTAAAGATGGATGGGGTCGCCCCCATCCGTTATCAAGCCTTCGTCTCCGGGATCTCGTCACGGATCGTCTTGTAAGCGTTGATCGTGTCAGCGATAGGACATGAGCTCTTGAACGTCTCAGCGGTCATACCGTCGAATCCGTTCAACTGAGCCGTGAGTGCCCATGCGTCGAAGAGTGCTCCGTTGATGTTCTTCCAGCAGACCTCGATGGGTGCGCCCTCGAGTGCATCCCTGATCGTCGCCTCATCCTTGACACTGCTCTTCTCCTGACAGATCTTCACAGCCTCATCCATGTTCTCATTGATCCACACGTTCGCTTTGTATGTGGCCTCTACGAACTTCTCCATCCTCTCGGGGTTGGCATTGTAGTTGTCCATCGTCGTACAGAGGATCGATCCGCTGGGCTCTCCGAGGACCTTACAGTCTCCCCAGATGTATGCTCCCTTGACCTTCTCGATCGCATTCGTCGGGATGGGGTTGCTTCCTCCGAGCATGTCGATGGAACCTGAACCGAGTGCTGTGATAGCATCTCCACCGGTCTCGAAGATGTTGATCTGGATCTTCTCCGTCGTGTTCTCATCCTGGGAATATTTGATACCGTAGTAATTACACCATTTCATGAATGTCGTGAGTGTGGTGGATCCGTATACGAGTCCCATCTTGAGCGTTCCGTCGTATGCCTTGATGGCTGCAGCTGCCGCGTCCGCCTCCGCATCGGTGGCAGACTTACCTGCGATGGGTTCCAATTTAACAGGGCATGACTCTGTCGTGACCCATTTGTGTCCGGCAGATGCCTTCGTGGTCTCCGCATACATACAGAGTCCTACGAATTTATCCGATCCTTTGCTCGCAAGTGTGTTGACATAGGGTGCATCTCCCGTCGCTGCGACGGTGGCATTTCCACTCAGGACCGCATTCACTGCATCCTGTCCGCTTCCTCCGACGATGACAGGTTCCACCTTGAAACCGAGGTCGTCGTAGAATCCCTGATCGAATGCCACGTGGAATGTGTAGTATCCTTTCGCGAGATATGCTACCTTGAACGTATCCTCATTGCTCTTATTGTTCTCTTTCCAAATGAGGACCCCTGCGACTGCAGCGATAACTACGATCGCCACTGCAAAGATCGCTCCCATCTTCTTAGAATCCATTTTACCTAATCTCCTGGCCAGAACTGATCTCAGTCAAGGCCGCACTGATTTCTTTTTTAAGTTGTATCATTTCGGGCGACTCGGGGTCCCTGGGGTGTTGGATATCGATGTTCCATTCACGGACTATCTTACCCGGGGAATCCGAGAAGAGGACGATCCTCGAGGCGATCTGTATCGCCTCCTCTATGATGTGCGTGACGAACACGACCGTCCTGTGCTTCTGTTGCCATAGTTCCACTATCTCGCGATCCAACATCAGACGTGTATCCGCATCCAATGCGGAGAACGGCTCATCCATGAGCATGATGTCCGGATCCAATGCGAGCATCCTTGCGATCGCGACCCTCTGCTTCATCCCGCCCGAAAGGGTGTTGGGGCGCATATCCGCGAACTTATCCATGCGGACGATCCTCAGGAACTCCATCGCCATCTCATCCTGTTCCTTTTCCGGTATGCCTTGGGCCTCGAGTGCGAGCTTCACATTCGACTTCGCACTGAGCCAGGGTAACAGACTGTATTCTTGGAACACGACACCTCTCTCGGGTGACGGTCCCGTGACCTCCTTCCCGTTGCAGTAGATGTTGCCCAATGTGGGCCTCTCGAATCCAGCAATGAGATTGAGGACTGTGGTCTTCCCGCAACCGGACGGTCCGATGAGACACACGAACTCGTTGTCGTCGATCCTCATCGACACATCATCGAGGACGATCCTTGCCTTCGTCTTGTTCCTCTTGACGAAGTATGCTTTTGTGACATCCTTCAACTCGATCATGATCACACATCCTCGTCGAGATTCAGTTTGTGTCTGACGTACTTCTCGATACTGACGAAGAATATCTTGTCGATCAGGAGTCCGATGACACCGATTATCATTATGCAGGCGAACGCTCCGACGTAGTCGAGGACACCACGCAGTTCGGAGATGACGAAACCGACTCCGACACCGGTACCGATGATCATCTCTGCCGAGATCAGTACCCTCCAGGCACTCCCCATACCGAGACGGAGTCCGTTGACGGTATCCAACAATGCGAACGGGATGATCACCTTGAACAGCTTCATGAAGATGTTCGCACCCATCATATCCGCCGCACGCAGATACACCTCAGGGATACGGCGGATACCTCCCGAAACGTTGATCGTTATTATCACGAATGATATGAGCCAGATGATGAAGACGGCCGGTGCGTTACCGATACCGAGAAGAAGGATCGCCACAGGGATCCATGCCGCACCCGGGATCATCTGTATGATGTTCACGGCCGAGATCGCTATCGGATATATCTGCTTCAAACAACCTAGTATCAATCCGAGCGATATCCCGCAGACGGCGGACAGTGCGAATGCCTCAAGCCAACGTCCAAGACTCGCCCATACATGTTTCACCAACGGCACTCCGAATATCAACTCCTCCTGTTTGAAGTACTGTACCAACCTCTCAAGACACTCGATCGGGTACGGAAACTCCAGTAGGGAGCCGTTCACCTCGTTGGCATACCATGCATACACCTGCCATATCACGAGTATTATCGACAATCCGGCGAAGAATACGAATATGGATTTCAGGAACTCCCCGGGTCTGGCATTGGGCATCTCGACGAATTCGGAATCGTCCTTCCTGTTGGACATATACCTTGCAATCCTCGAGTCGTGATCGCCCACATACCATTCCCGTAGCCTGTTCATATCGGACATGAGGATGAGGTGGATGTGTTATAATTGTATCGATTATTCTATTTTGAAATAGATTAAATTAAATATGTCTATAAGATAGATGCAAAAATGTTACACAAGGGTCCGTGACATGGCTCTCCCGAATCCACGATCCGATACATCTGGCTATTCGATGATACCGGACATCGATGGAAGGGAAGATAAACCATGTCGCCATCCCCGAACACGACGAGGTCATCACGATATGTTATCCGCAGGCAGTAAAGCAGTAGATTTCACACTCGATTCCACCAATGGCGGATTCACACTATCCGAACGCGTCAGGGATTCCCCTGTACTCCTGTATTTCTTCCCGATGATCAACGGTAAGACCTGCGGAGAGTATCTTGCATTGATGATCGAGAGGTGCGATGAGTTCAAGGACCTCGGAGTAGAGCTCGTTAACATCAACCACGACACCATGGACAATCACCGCGCATGGATCGAGCACACGGGATCGCCGTTCGAGGACGTCTCCGATCCGGACCTCGAGGTCTGCAAGGCATACGATGTCACCGTCAGAAGGGCGAAGAGCGATGCACTCATCGGGAAGACGAACAGGGCATTCATGCTCGTCGACAAGGATATGACGATAAGATATGCATGGTGCGCCGACATCCCGTCCGAGACGGTACCTATGGAGACTCTGTTCTCCGAACTCAGGAACGCATTGGACGTTCAGTAAAAAGATATGGTGTGGGCCCTCGTTACGGACGAGGGCGACACACCGATTCATTCCGCCTTACTCTTCTTCTTGAACACTATCCCCGTAAGGAGGATGTCCGACTTGTAGAGCCTCACGGTGATGTAGATCATCGTGACGGCGAATGCGAGCAGGTATACGAGACCTCCGAGGACCAACATCGTATCACCGAACATCAGGTTCTGCATCACGATCATCGGATGTGTGAACGGGATGATGAACAGGAGTACCTGCAACACCGTCGGAAGCTCCCCGTAGGAACTGAACATGGTGATGAACATCGGGATCAATGCCAATACGCTTATGGGAAGCACATACGTCTGTGCCGCCTTGTAGTTCTTGGCGAATGCACCCAATATCATGCACATACCGAGCGCACATATGATGGCAAGGAACATCATCGCCACGACCGCGATCCAATCCAATGCATCCAGCGTAAGGCCCAACGAATCCAACGACACGCCTCCGCTGGTGGTTACAGTCACCCCGCTGATGTAGAAGTACATCCCCACCATGTACAGCGCACCCATCAACAATCCTGCGATGGATGCACCTATGAGCTTCCCGCTGACTATGGTCGTCCTGTTGATAGGCATCGTCAGCAACGTCTCCATGGTCTTGTTCTCCTTCTCGTTACCGATGGATGAGATCACGATGCTTCCGATCATGACTATGACCAACATGATGATGATCGGTATGAACATGGTCTGACTGCTCATGGCCGAATAGATCTGATCGGGAGTGATGCCTTTCTGAAGGGTACCGTTGAAGAATGTGGAACCTGTCATGAGACTCGGGGTCTTGATGATATCTATCTTATCCTTATCCAAGGATGGGTCCTCCGACACCAATCTGTCTCCGATGTATCCGTTCAACAACGTGACGGTCTGACTTGCGAAGAGCGTATTCAGCGAACTGAACACACTCGCATTCTTCTGCACCCAATACACATCGATGATACCTTGTTGCAATGATGCTATCTTATCATTGAAGTCCTTGGCGAAGACCAACGACGATTCCACGTCCGCCTTCTCCATCGCATCCAATAACTGATCCTCGACGGCCGTTCCGCTGTCGATGTACTTCGATAGATCGACGATATACTCATCGGGATCCATGCCCGTGCTCTCGTAGTACTTCTTGAGCTCTCCGATCGAGTATGCGGCATAACCATCCCCGTCACCGGTCGGATCGTAATAACCTATGGGCTGGACACTGGTCTGTCCCTTGATCTCGGAACCCATGAAGGTTCCCAATGCGCTCAACAGTACGACGACCACGATTATCGAGACCAATGACGACGGTGTCAGGAGCTCCCTCAACTCCTTCCTCACGAGATTCCATAGATGGTTCATTCCGCCACCGCCTTCACGAACACCTCTTCGAGGTTGTTCGCCCCATATCTCTTCTTCAATTCCTCGGGCGTACCCTCGAGGACGACCCTTCCGTCGTTGATCATCGCCACCCTGCTACAGAGTATCTCGACCTCGAACATGTTGTGCGATGAAATTATTATGGACACACCATTCTTCGCGATGTTCCTTATGATCTCCCTTATCTCATAGGCATTCACGACATCCAATCCGGATGTCACCTCGTCGAGGATCGCCAATTTGGGATTCGGCATTATGGCCCTTGCGATCAGGAGCCTTCTCATCATACCCTTACTGTAGGTATCGACCTTGGAATCTATCCTGTCACCGAGATCGGCGATCTCTATGCCCCTTGCGATCATCCTGTCCTTCTCCTCGCCCTTGGCGAAGAAGTTGGCCATGAAATCCAGGTACTGCCTTCCGGTGAGTCCCTTGTAGGCACCGGCATCCTCCGGTAGGTAACTGATCATCCTCCTGACATCGTTGGCCTCGGTCCTGACATCCTTGCCGTAGACCTTGATCTCGCCTGAAGATATCTTCAGAAGTGTGGAGATCATCCTCAGGGTCGTCGTCTTTCCGGCACCGTTTGGTCCGATGAGTCCGAAGATCTCTCCCTCCTTCACGGAGAACGTGACACCTTTGACGGCTTCCCTGTCCCCATACATCTTGTGAACATCGTTCACACTCAATGCATCCATGTTCCATCCATGCAGGTGATTCGCTTTAACGATTATGATTATGCCCGATCGGATATCGGAAAGGAAATGACCATTGCCGAATGTATAGTCTATGATCGATATTTACCACAAAAGGACCGCTGTGGCGTACATATGATGGGGGATCACTGTGGAAAATAATGCAGTTCTTGCATGATGGATAAAAGAAGTGAGTGGGGCTCTCGCCCCATGAATCGGTTTATTTCTTCTTGATGACGTCGCGATCCCTGTACATGAAGATATCGGACTTCGCCGTCAATTTGAAGGAATTGGGCTTACGATACACTTCGGCATAATCGTCGCTGACGACATCCCTTATCTGTCCGATGAGGTACTTCATGAGGATGAATGTCAGGATCGCACCAATTATGGCACCGAATAATGCACCCGTGGCATAATCGCCGTCGAACCATGCACCGACCAATCCTGTGCATATACCGAAGATCGCAAGGAATGCCAAGACTCCGATACCAATGGCCTTCGGATATGATATGGGGAGGTTACCGACGATCTTACCCGTCTGTCCGTTCATCGCGAACGTGAACTTCTTGTCGTTCCAATGGGTGTTCATCAACCAGACAGGATACAGGGCGTAGCTTGCCTTCGTGTCATGGATCCTGACTCCTCTCTCCCTCGTGCTAACACTATCATAATGGGCGGTCTCCTTGAAGGCGACCTCCGTCTCGTTGGCTATACGCTCTGATGCACGCGGTGATGCCTCCTCCTGTGTGACATCGTACTTGTCAGCGAGATATCCCGACAGGTATGCGGTCTTGAAATCCACCGCATCCTCGTAGTAGAACGGTTCGATGGATTCCATGAGCTTGTCATCGAGCTTCTTGGATCCGTCCACCGGGATGTGCTCGAAACTGATGTTACCGGCACGCCTGACCGAGTAGTAATCCCTTATGATGATCTCCTCATCGTTCGTGGATATCCTCCTCTCGTTCACACCGACGAACTTGAATTCCGCATCGACATCGGCATCGTAGATCCAGAACGGTGCGTACAATCCTTTGATCTCCTCGAGCTCGTTCTCGTTGACGAACCTCTTCGGTACCAGGATGTTACCCTTACATTTCTCCTTCAATGCATCGATGGCATCCTTGTTGGACCTCTTGAACGGTATGACGATATCCGGTTTCAGGGTACCGCTCAACCTTCCTTTCAGTATGACCGCATTACCGCAGTAGGGACACATCGTGGCCGATGTGTTCTCATCGGAATACACCTCACCGCCGCATGATTCGCAACAGTAGACCCTGAGCGAGTCCTGCTCGTTCGCATCCCACTCGCTTCCCGCATTGTTGGCGATGTTGACATCATCCTTCAGTTCGATGTTGGATTCCTCTTCCGCGATCAGGTCAGATACCTCGTACTCCGTGTCACAGTATGGACACTTCACCTTCTGCGATGTCACATCGAATTGCAATGCGCCACCGCACTTGAAGCACTTGTGCTCGATCGTATCTCCCACAATATCACCTTAGAACTGGTTCCCGCATTCCGGACAGAACTTCGGCACCTTCGAGGGGTCGGAGGGTTTCCATCCGCATTTGCTGCATGCGACGGCCTCCGGTCTCTTGGAACCGCAGTTACTGCAGAACTTGCCTGTGTTGACGGCACCGCATGAGCATTTCCAACCATCTCCGCCCTCAGGCTTCTTCGTACCGCATTCCTGACAGAACTTGCCCGTGGCGACCTTTCCGCACTGGGGACATGTCCATCCGTCCGCGGGTTGTGCCGCCGCCTGCTGCTGTCTCTGCTGTTCGGCCATGTTGTAGTATTGGTTGGCGTTCATGCCCATCATACCGTTGCCCATACCTCCGACCATACCTACACCCATGAGGCCTGTGACGGCACCTGCCTCGTTGGATGCGGCTGCCTTGAGTGCATCCGCCTGTGCTCCGACGAGCGTCGCACCGGCCATACCGGGATCCCTGAGCATTCCGGCGCGCTGTGCCTGTTTGATCATCTCGGCATCCTCCGGCGGGAGGGTGACGGATCCGATGGCTACGGTCACGATCTCGAGTCCACGGAGTTCCCTCCATTTGGCCGAGAGCTCCTCGTTCATGGCATCCTGGAGTTCCGTGGTGTGTGTGACGATCTCGTTCGGACGGAGTCCGAGAGCGGAGAGCTTACCGAAACCGGGCTGGAGCGCACTTATGAACTCGGTCCTGAGCTGTGTGTCGAGCTCGTCCCTCTTGTATGTCTCGGTCACGTTACCACAGACGTTCGCATAGAACAGCATGGGGTTGGATATCTTGTATGAATAGACACCGAAGCATCTCACGGACACATCGATGTCGAGTCCGATGTTCTTATCAAGGACACGGAATGGGATTGGTTGGGATGTACCGAACTTGTTGTCGACCAGCTCCTTTATGTTGAAGTAGTAGACGCGCTGGTCCTTGCCTGTGGCACCGCCGTATGTGAAACGCTTGCCCATGGTGCGGAACATGTCCCCTATTCCTTTGGCGAGACCTCCGGTGAAGAGACTCGGTTCCGTGGATGTATCGTACGTGTACTGTCCCGGTTCGGAACAGATCTCCACGACCTTACCCTGTTCCACGATCATCATGCACTGACCGTCCGCCACAGCGATACCGGAGCCGTTGCTGATGATGTTGTCATTGCCGTGAGTGTTGGTCGAACGTTTCGTCACCTGTTTCTTACCCTTCGTGACGAGGACGTCCTTCGGCAGAGATTCGCAATAGAAGAACTCCTTCCATTGGTCGGCCAATGTGCCACCGACCGATCCCGTAATGGCCTTGATTAATCCCATGGTACGGCTATTGCCGTTACTATAATTTTAATCTAACCGTTAGATGTAATGTAACTGGCGTACTATCCCGAACACTCCCTTGGGTCGCTGGGATATGCTTATAACTTGATCTCATGATTCTCGGGACATGAAGATCCATGTCGTCGGAGGATTCCTCGGAAGTGGGAAGACAACACTTCTGATCAGGATCGCACAGAGATATGTCGCGGACGGGAAGAAGGTCACCATCCTCGTCAATGAGGCCGGTGAGATCGGTGTCGATGGTGCCACCATCAACAACAACGGACTGAACTCGATACAGTTGCAGGAGGGTTGCATCTGCTGCACGCTCTCCGGTACGTTGCAATCGACGATGAGGGACATCGAACGCGAGTTCGACCCCGACATACTGATCATCGAACCGACGGGATTGGCGTTACCGCATAAGGTCAGGGAACTGATCCGCGGAACGGTCACCGAAGATGAGGTGAATACGATCGGCATCTGCGATGCGATGCGCTTCGATAAGTTGAGGGAGAAGAAGGAGGATTTCCTGAGGATGCAGCTTCAGAGATCCGATGTGCTGTGGATCAACAAGATCGATGCCGTGGAGTTCGATAAGGTGTTCGAGGTCTCCTCTTGGCTCAGGTCGATCTGTCCCGGAGTACCGATATTCATGGTCTCCGGGAAGACGGGAGAGGGACTCGAAGAGGCTTTCTCCAAGTCCCTGTTCCTCTGATCCCCGTCAGAGCCTCAGTTGGTCGTACTTATAGACCTTCTGAGGACATTTCATCTGACATCTGTAGCATGCGGTACCGAGACAGTTCTTGGTCTTGACGTGGAACGTTCCGTCCTCGTCCATGCTCAACGCATGTTCGGGGCATTCCCTGACGCACAGTCCGCATTTGGTACATCCGTCGAACTTACCGTTGAGCACCGTACCTATATCATCCATGATGGTGAGGCCGTACTCTCCGTAATCCGGGATGTCACGCTCCACGATCCTGAACACCTTAGGCCTTCCCTTGACGGGGGGCAGAGGCTGTATGCCTGCGTGAGCGAGGTTCTGGTTGTACATCTCCATCGTCATGCCCTCCTCCCAGAGTGCGAGTTCCTGGATGTAGATCTCCTCGAAGATCTTGTCCGTGGCGAACATGATGTGGTTCGCCCTGATCTGGTTCGCTATGTCCTGGAGTTCGTCGAGGAGCTCGGGTTTCATCAATATGTCCGTTGCCATCGACAGTGACGTGTTACCGATCTGGTAGATCCTCTTACAGGATGGCGGGAGCAATCCTACCTCCCTCGCCTTGACGGCATCGACGTATGTTCCGGAGGCACCTGCCATGTACATGATGTCGAGATCGCTGAACTTGATACCGGCGTGTTCGAGCAGAGCGAAGTGTCCCGCCCTCATCGCACCTATGGCCTTGCATGCCTCGAGGATATCGTTGGAGTCGATGTAGACCCCGTCCTGCATGTGCAGCTTCCCATCGGATGTGGTGAGCTTACCCTTGCCCCAGAGGTTCGAATCCATCGCAGCTGCGACAGCGGCTATGACACCGGTACCTGTGATACCTTTGGCCTTACCGTGCATCGGACCCTCCTCCGTGCACATCTCGAGACTGAAATCGAACTGGTCTCCGACAGCGACCTCCATGTTCTCATCGAGGACCTTGCATCTCCACCTGAACTCGTACTCGAGATCGCTGATCGCACCGGGTGATGCCAACATACCGTATTTGATCGACTGACCTTCCATCGCAGGTCCTGCCGCGGCCGAACCCGTGTAGATGTCGTCACCCACCTTCAGGGCCATCTCTGCGTTCGTACCGTAATCGGTGACGAGACAGTTCTCCTTCTGGTCGAGGAATCCGCTCTTGTACATCATGGCCAATGCATCCGCACCGATCTCGTGCCTGATCGCAGGCGGTACGAGGAGCTCGGTGCTGTCGGGAACGTCCATTCCGACGGCCGCGGCGTTGAAGACACCGGCATCCCTCTTCTGCTGCTTGATGTTGTTGACCCTGTGCGCGTTCTCTCCCGCGAATGCGAGATCGTCGACGGGTATGTTCTGGAAGAGTGAGAGCTGGATCGGATTACCGCAGATAGCCACCCTCTCCACCTGTTTCAGATCGACATGGAGGTTCCTTATGACCTTGTTGACGGTGTCCATGAGGATGTTGTGTGCGATGTCGCTGCCTACATTGATACAGAATGTGAGGTGGTCCATGATGTTGGCACCCGGCAACGGGTGACAGCTGGTCATTGCTGTTGAGATGATCTTACCGCTGGAGAGGTCCACTGCGTGTGCCCTCGTTCCGCTGGTACCGATATCGAGTGATAATCCGTATGTCATTATATCCTCTTCTGGCTGATGTCACGTATATGTAACATCGTTAATTTATACTGAATTCATCCTGAACATATTTATAATAATTTTTCAGACCATACGGGATATCCGATTCAATCATACAGTAATCGACCCACATCTGACGACATTGGTATGGAATCTCATCGGAATCGCCCAAAAAATGGGTGTTCTTCGATTTGACATATGTATAAAACACAATCACATTTTTATCGTACGTCCATCATCCGATTGTATGTCCTCGATAGTATACCTCAAGAACAGATCCACTGGGAAGGTATACGCATACCTGAACGAATCGGTGTGGAACTCCGAACTCAAGAAATGCGAGTGTAAGAGGAAATGCCTTGGACATGTGGACCCCATCACTGGAGATATCATTCCTAACAGGGGCAACAAGAAGAAGGAATACGCCACGGTGAGGTCCATCGGACACATGTTCTTCTTCAACAACGTGGCCGAGAAGATAGGTCTGACGCACGCTATGCAGAAGGCCTTCCCCGACAGTTGGGAACTTCTCCTGTCATGCATATTCTACAACATCTCCGAACGTTCGGAGATGTACAGGATAAAGAACTGGTCCATAGATTGTGATACCCCGTACAACAGACCGATAACGGACGAGGCCATATCGGAAGCACTCGGCAACATAACCGAGAACAGTCTGTTCATATTCTTCAGGGAATGGAGGGACAGGTTCGACGATGACTTCTATGTCATCCACACATCATCCATATCATCTTATGATAACAGAAAGGAGACCATCCGTTTCAACGATCTCCCGATCGTCATCGTGAACCCGACGACATACCTCACGCTCACATACAATGTGAAGTCCAACGTACCGATCACCTATGGTCTGTACAGCCGTATGCCCATCAACATAACCGATATACGCAGAAGGGAGCACGAGAAATCATGGTTGGACATCAATAAGACCCTGGAGGTGTTGGATGCCGATTACTTCTCGGACGACAATCTCAACGATCTGCTCATGGCGAACCAGCGTTTCATAATGAGGATATCTCCGGAGGCTGATTTCGCAAGGAATGCGATCGGTCGCGTGAAGGATAAGATAATGGATCTGAAGAACTACATGATGGTGGACAACGAACCGTTCTTCGTCATGTCGTTCATGCAGCATATCAACGGGAAGAGATGCTTCATACACATCATATTCAGCTCATCCGATGCGGAACGCGAGTTCTCGTTGTTCCTTGGATTGATCGAGGAATGTCACAAGGAACTCAAGACGGGAGTCTATGTGGCCGAGCACAAGGAGTTCTACGAGAAGTATTTCATAGTGAGGGATACACCGCGCGGAAGATTCGTGGAGGAGAACGGTGAGGCCATCATGACGTACAACACGGTCGCAGGCTTCATCGTGATGATAAGCAACACCGTGAAGAATCCCGAGAATGCATTCAGATACTATCTCCAGAGGGATCGCGTACAGAGGAACTTCGAGAATCTCAGGAACGAGGGTGACCGTACGAGACTGAAGCTCTACACCGAGAGCATCTACGAAGGGAGGATATTCGTACAGTTCGCAACACTCGTCCTGTATACCGAGATAAGGGACAGGATGAGGAACAACTCCCTATTGGCGAACATATCCTTTGATGAGATGATCCGTCAGATGGAAGCGATAAAGAAGATTACGATCCCGGGATTCGATACCCCCTTCTTCACCAACATCAACAATACGCAGATGAAGATCATGAAGGTCTTCGATATCGACCCGGATAAAATGAAGGATCTGTGAGCAACCATTATTATCTAAAATCCGTCTTATCACACTCATGGTGAATGAATGTACGGTTACCTGCGACGCAGGCGTATGTAAGATGAAGACGAAGATCCACGCCGTCCAACAGGATGATGCCATGGTCAAGATCGATATCGAGAGCGACTGCCACAACATCCTGAAGATGTCATGGAGGATCAAGCCCATCAATCCGTATACCGAACTCGAGGCTCCGATGTTGGAGACCGACATCTACAAATGGGCAAGCGAGACGCTTCCGCATGCCGCTTGTCCCGTCCCGTGCGCATTGATCAAGGCCGTCGAGGTCGCGAGCGACATGGGTGTCAAGAGAGATGTCGAGATAAAGATCGAATGAACCCACAATGACAGCCTCGTGCTGTCACTTTTTCTAAAATTCATCACATCGATTATCCACATGATCGGATCATCGATCGTTCTAAGAGAATTCCACTTGCCCCAGAGGGGATTTCGGCATGCGCAGAAATGCGTTTTGAGGAATAGAGGATTACTATGGGCATGCCGATAAGGGGTTTCTATGACCGGCCCCGAAGGGCCGGTCTGGAGGTAGTTTCCAAACCTCTTCAGAAGCCGTATGACTTCGGGTTGAAGGTAGGAACGTCGTTCTGGTACTTCTTCACGCAGTAGTCGTAGAACTTGTCCTCGTCGTCGGGAAGTGCCTCGAGCTCGACAATGATCTTGTCAAGGACATCGAGCTGCTTCTTTGTGAGGATGAGCTCTTTCTTGTCGTATCCGCCACGGACGATCTTTGCTGCTGTGATACCAGCTGCCTTTGCACGGAGGTAGTAGTTGTCACCGTTCTCGGCGATTGCCTTACCGATCTGCCATGCGTTGTCGTAGGCGAGGATGTATCCCTCGGGACCCCTCGTCCTGTCTGTGGTCATGTAGAGGTCCCTGAGGACTTTACCCTGGCCTGTTGCGATTGCAGTGTTCATGAGTGATGTCTCGTATCCGAGTGATCCGAGCCAGCACTGGACAGATGAACCACCGAATTCGGGGTGGTACTCGACGGACTCGTTGGACCAGAGGTCACAGCACTGTGCCATGAGGTTACCCTGAAGATCCGCGTGAGCGCACTGACAGTTCTTTCCTTCCTGAGCGCAAGGTGTACCTGTGATCGATTTGATTATGGGTCCCTCGTAACCGCAGTCCTTGTCAGGTCCCATTGCACCTGCCTCGATTGCGACCATTGTCCTTGCTGCGGAGATTGCCCTTGTTACAGCGGAGAATGTCCTCTGAACATCGTTGTCAAGGAGACCTCCTGCCATGAACATCGAAACGTTCGCACCTGAACAGTTGGTGTCTCCTCCGGGGATGACCTTGTTCTTCTTTGCGATGTCGACCATCTCGGTCCAGATGTGTTCCATATCGATGGATCCGAGGTAACCTACTCCGAAGAGGAAGGCGGTGATGTCTCCGTGTGTGACAGCGTAATCTGCGAACTCTTTTCCACCGACTGACTCGACGGAAAGGACATCTGCACCGTTCTCACATGCGTTCTCACAGCACTCGATGAACTTCTCGGGGTATCCGAACTTCTTGTCCATTCCCTCTCTGAGTCCGTGCTCTGCCTCACGCTGGTCGGGGATTGTGTGCCTTACAGCGAGGTTGATTCCGTACTCTTTGTGGTATTTCTCTGTGATCGCTTTCTGTCCGGCGACAACTGAAGCTGCCATTCCGGGGACTGTTCCCATCTGTGAGACCCACTCTGTCTCGAGCTGGAGGTCGGGGAATCCGAGGGTCAATGCCCTTGTGATTGCGTCCTTGGAGATGTAGTCGACGTACTCTTTCGTGATCCTTTCTACCGATTTCTCGGTTCCTGCCCTGGGAGCGTAGTTGATCTCAGGGATGACCCTTCCTGCACCGACCTTGATTCCAAGACCGTAGGAAACGGGCTTCTTTGCATGTCCGAAAAGCATGTCGTCTGCTTTGTCGTATGCCATCTTAGTGAATTTTGTTGTTGCCATGTTCATTCGCCTCCAACGATCTCGTCCCAGTGTTCTCTGATCTTCTTCCAGTCGTATCCCTCAAGGATCTTGTCTGCGATCGGAGGTGTCTGAGGTGCTTTCTCGGAGTAGATTCCGAGATCGAATGATTCTGCGAAGTCCCTGTTGACTGCTCCACCGGCTGCCATGAAGGGGATGTTGATTCCTTTCTCCTGGAGGATCTTTGCTGCCCTGGGGAAAGCGGACATTGTCGTGGTCATGAGTGCTGTTCCTGTTACGAGGAAGGGCTTGACTTCTTCGACCTTTGCGACGAGGTCAACGACTGCGACATCCTTACCCATGTCGACGACGGTGAATCCGGATGATCTCATCATGACAGCTGCGATGTTCTTTCCGATGTCGTGGGGGTCTCCCTCTGCTGCGTGCATGACAACGGTTCCTTTGGTTGTCCTTCCACCGGGAATCTGCTTCTCTGCGATTGCGATTCCGACTTCCATGACCTTTGCGGCCATCATGATCTCAGGAAGGTAGTAGACGTGCTGTGCGTAGAGAACACCAACGATCTCCATACCAGCAACAAGTCCCTTGTTGATGACATCGAGAGGTGCGACGGTCTTGAGTGCGTTTGTGACGACGGGACCGATCTCTTTGAATTTCATGTACAAAACTGCGCTTGCGACTTCCTTGAGGACGGGGTCCGTGGGAAGCATCTTTGCTGCGACAGCTTCTGGCGTGTTGTCGTTTTCAGCCTCTGCGTCGTAACGCCTGAGGATGAAACTGTAGTCCAATTTCGATGTATCGAACATCATGCTATCATTTCCTCCGTGAGATCCGCCTTTCGGTTTCTCTCACATGACGTGAAGGACATTCGGCTCGAATGAATTTAAACCTCCGAACATCACGGGTATCGGTTGTCATTAAAATAATATTTAAACTTTTCATATTATCAATGTTCGATGGATATATTATCCATCCATCATAGGTATTTTTGGATCACTCTAACTACCCTCCTCTAATATACTATTATAATAGTAATAAGACGGAACTGCATGAAATCGTGATCTTTTCAATTCTTTGAGTTTTTTCTCAATCATTTTTTTAACGATCGTACTATGTATAATCAATAATATTTTTGTATAATATCGCATTATACAATTCATGACATCCATCGTGCTTTTGAAGAACAAGAAGAGCGGGAAGATCTATGCTTACGTCAATGAGAAGGTGTACGATGCCGAGAAAGGTAAGGATGTCTACAAGAGGAGATGCGTCGGACATCTAGACCCGTTCACGGGAGAGATAATGCCCAATCGCGACAAGAGGGAGAGACCTCCGCTGAGATTGAGCGATGAGACGGGATTCGACATCATGGAGAGCATCGCGGACGAGATAGGTCTGAAGGAATCCCTCCAGGCATCGTTCCCGGAATCGTGGCAGTATATCCTGAGGATGATCACCTCATGTCTATTCGACGGCAGGATACCGCCTGACGACCGCATGCCCGACACCCCCGACATCATGATGAGGATCATCGGTTCGATGAGGGCGGACAGCATCAGATCGTTCTTCAGGATATGGGGAAGGATAAACTCCGGAGGGGGATATTCCAAGATGCATCTCTCCTCCTATGATGTATATGATAGTAGGAACTATTCCGCCATAGTGGGCGAGAGCGAGCTGATGAGGCCTTTGCTGACCGATTCCGAGACCGTCTTCGCCGATTCGACTAGATTGCCCATATTCTTCAGACGCAACAACGTGCCCCACTCATCCGACGGTCTGGATGACGATAGCGAATTGGGCGAATGGGCATCCGATAGGGAGATCATGCACGTCTTCGGTAAATCCGAAGGGGACCAGGTGAACATCGAGAGGATAAGGTCGATGATGGTACCGTATGTGATACACATAAGGGAAGGTACCGATCTCTTCGATTCTCTCGTGGACAGATACGGTATGGGGCTCCCCAACAGTACGGATGCGGATGGAACGAGGGTGCACCGCACCATCATGCGCAACGTGGACGGGAGGAGGGAGTATGTGCACATCTTCTTCGATCCGATGAAGGCGGAGATGGATGATGCCACGTTCCTATCACAGATAGAGAGGTACAGGATGGAGATCGTCAACGGGAACCAGGTCAGGGACCACATGTCGTTCTACAGACGCTATTTCCTGATCGAACCCGGTTCGGTGGAACTGAACAGCGAGGCCATCATGAAGAAGACGTCGAATTCAGGATTCGACATCGTCCTCTCGAACAGGGAGAAGAACGCCGAGAACGTCTCCATGTTGCTTACGGTCAGGAAGATGTCGGAGAACAACTTCGACGACATATTCAACGACGAGGACCGTATCCGTTTGAAGCTTTATCTGGAGAAGAACATCAGGTACCGCTATTTCATCCAGTTCCTAGTGCTCGTACTGAAGACGGCGGTGTTCAACAGGACACGCGACTCCGGGATGTCCGTGAGGGAGGTGCTCACGGCCATAAAGGACATAAGGGACGTAAAGGACCCATGGAAGAAGACCAAAGGTAACGTCCAACTCACCGATGTGCAGAGCAGGGTCCTGGACCTCCTCCGCGGTTGATCAGCGTCTTACACCTATCACTATGTAATAATCCTCATCATCGCGGGTGAATATCACATCTAGATCGTTCGCGGAGAACATCTCCTCCATGACATCGAGGTCCGGGAGGTAATCGTTGCATATCTCCTCCCCTCCCGAGTTGTGCACCTTGTTGATATGGTCCTTCGATGACGAATGGGCTATCGTCAGCGTACCGCCTCTGACGAGTGCGTGCGACAGTATGTGTATCGCCTCCATCGGATCGGGGAAATGAGGGAAGCAGGAGTAACATACTATGCGATCGTACCTGCCCCTGTCCTCCATCGAATAGATATCCCTGACCTCGTATGAGAGCACATCCGATTCCGGATTCTTGGAACGTGCGACGGAGATCATGTTCTCGGAATAATCGACGGCCACCACATGTCCCGTCCTTATCATCTTCAGATAACCGGGGATCATGACACCGGTACCGGTGCCGACATCCAGGACCTCGCTGTCCTCCTTGATGTTGAGGAGTCCGGTGATGTATCCCACCTTGCCCATATCGTGTATCGAGATGTGGTCCCAATCCTCCGCCCTCTCGTTGAAGAATCCCATCTGCTTGGGATTCCTCTTCCTCCTGCTCAGGAAGTCCTTTACCTTTGGAGATAACAAGTGTGGGAGTTCGTTCGGTACCACCACCTTGTATCCGTTCACCTCGCCGACCGTCACGTCTATACCATAGACCTGACGGATGTTCTCAGAGGTGATTATCTCGTTCCCGCCCGCGGCGAATATCTTCCCGTCCTTCATCAGTATGAAACGGTTGCTGAACCTGAGCGCGAGATTGAGATCATGGTTGGTCATGACCGCACAGATACCGTTCTCCTTGATGATGTGGAACAGTCTGTGCATGACCTCGTATTGATTCTTGATATCGAGATTGCTGGTGGGTTCGTCGAGCAGCATGACCTTCGGTTGCTGGGCGACCGCACGGGCGATCTGTACCATCTGATACTCCCCGCCGGAGATCTGATTCACGGGCTTGTCCGCGATCGGATTGAGCTCCATGATGTCGATGATCCTCCCTACGAGTCTGATATCGGTATCCTTCACATCCCACGTTATGTGTGGCCTACGGCCGATCAGGATGGATTCGAACACGGTGTTGCCGGATACGTGCGCCCTCTGAGGTACGTAACCTATAGATCTGGCTATCTCGTTGCTCGAACTCTGTCTTATGTCATTCCCATCGACGAGGATGACACCGTCCTTCGGATCGTGTATGTGATTGATGCATTTCAGAAGGGTTGTCTTCCCGGCACCGTTCGGACCTAGGATGGATACGATGTCTCCCTTATCGGCATCGAAGGATATGCCGGATAGTACATCCCTCCCCTCACCGTAATCGAACACGATGCCGGATATGCTCAGCCTCATCTCCTGTACCTCCTGATCAACATGTAGATGAATGCGGGACCGCCGATCAACGATGTCAGCAATCCTACGGGAAGTACCTGAGGGAGTATGATGTTGCGTGCGACGATGTTCGCCACCAACAGCAACAACGCACCGGTCAGCATGGACATCGGGATCAATGCCCTATGGTCCTCTCCGACCATCGTACGTGCGATATGCGGTCCGAGGAGACCGACGAATGATATTATGCCGAATCTCGAGACGACGAATGCTGTTGCGATTGCTGCTATGGTCATCCCTATCACAAGGAACCTGTCGGTGTTCACACCCAATCCCCTGGCCACCTCGTCACCGGAGTTCATGGCGTTCATATCCCATCTTCTGGAATAGTAATACAGTGCGGAGACGAGCAGTACCAATGTGAGGACGGAATCCCACTTCCAATCGGACTTCGTCAGCGATCCGAACGTCCAGGAGACGATCGAACTCAGCTGTATCGGGTCCGCGATATACTGCATCAGGGTCATACCCGCGGAGAATATGGCGCTCACGGCGATACCTGCGAGGATCATGGTCTCCGACGATATCTTGGTGACCTTGGTCAGGAACAGTATCAACAATGTCGCAAGGATGGCCATCACGAATGCGGATAGCGTAGTGATACCTGTCGAAGAGGTGCCGACCAGGAATATGATCGAGAATGCCGCACCGAATGCCGCCGCGTTCGATATACCCAGGGTATACGGCGATGCCAACGGGTTCCTCAGTACGCACTGCATCGCGGCACCCGCCAAGGACAACGCTGCACCTGAGACGATGGCGGCGACCGCTATCGGGAGGTCGATCCTCCAGATGAACCTCCCGATGGTGGATTCCGTGTCGAATGTGAGGATGGCGGATGTGATCTCGGCGATGGAGAAATCCAGATTCCCGATGTACAATGATAACAGTGTGACCACGATGATGGCCAAGAGGATGGTGAGGATCCATCTCCCCTTCCTCTTGGAATCCTCCTTATACACCGCCTCGGATTCGGTCTCCTCGTCACCGAGATCATAGATCCTGTAATCCATCCTATCTCACCAGTCTAACTTGCCGACTCCGGAACCCTGTTTCTCCACGAGATCGTCCAATGTGATATCGCTCCCGATGTAGAAGAGCTTGAGCACAGCACCCATCTTCTCCTTGACATCGTAATCGAATGTCGTGGGATCCAGAAGATTACCGATGTAATAAGCATTCATCAATTCGGACTCCCAGTTCGTACCGTAGTACTTCTCCACGAAGAGCGAATAGATGTTGCCGTCCTTCACGGCCGCGATCCCTCCCAATATGCCACGTTCTTCATCGAACGTCTGCTTGGATGTCGAATCCGCGGTCATGCTGTCTATGAAGATGTATCTGGGATCCGCCTTCACGAGCTCCTTGTTGTCCGTCGTATACGGATTCCCGTTGTTCTTGTCCGGCATGACGTTGGTCACTCCGACGAGCGTGAAGGGTTCGAAGTTACCGCTGGTCCTGTACAGTCCGCCCTCCTTGTAATAGAACATGCCTCCGATGTAGCATGTCATATCGGCGAGGGTCTTGGATGAGTCCCTCATACCCTCGATCTCGCTGACCATGGAGGCCACTCCATCGATCAGTTCCTTGGCACGACTCTCCTTCCCGAGCACCTTACCGAGAAGTTCGATGTTCCTGTTGAACACATCCCCGCCAACGGTGTTGGAACCCTCTGCGTTGATACCGATCACAGGTATCCCGGTCTTATCCTGGAGACTATCCAACGTCTCCTTATCCGTCTTGGATGAGATTATGAGTTGGGCATTCGTTCCGATTATATCGTTGAAGTTGTCCTCGCTCCCGACGTTCTTTATCCCCGTGACGTCGTGTGCGATACGATATGTGGCCTTGTAGTATCTCGCATTGACGCTACCATCATCGTTATCGATGCCCACCACCATGTCGACAGCTCCCAGATATTCCACGAATCTCAACGAACCCGCCGATAGACAGACGATCCTGTCCACATCATTCGGCACGGTGACCGTCCTATCGCGCATGTCCGTCACGGTTATGCCTTCGACGCTCCCGTCATTGTTGTAGAATATGATGCCGGCCGCCGGTACCGCCAATATGATCGCGACGATCAGTGTCGCGATTCTCCTTCTCTCAACCGTCATGATGTCATGAACACGGATTGATTATTAAAAATGAGCATTATCGACTCAGGTAATGGGGTCATGATATTATATAGCACACTTTTATCACGACCCATGGAGAGTCGCTCGACAGCGATCAAGGAGATCATCGTCGGTGCAATCGTCGGTATCGCCGGCATGTTGCCTGGTATCAGCGGTGCCGTGCTTTGTGTTTGTTTCGGTATATACGAGAGATTGGTACGTGACATCGCCAAGCTACGCATCTACATCAAGAAGGATTTCTGGTTCATCTTCTTCCTTGGCGTGGGTGCCGTCATAGGTACCGTGTTCTCGGCCAAGGTGCTGTCGATCGCCATGGATGCATACCCTACAGAGTCGCTCTTCCTGTTCGTCGGACTGATCGCGGGTCAGATACCTTCGGTCTACCGCCTCACTACAAGGGACGGGAATGCGAAGCCGACGACGTACAACATCATCGCCCTCATCATCGGATTCGTCATAATGGGTTCGATGCTCGCCGTCGATCTGTTCGGCAGCGGGACGGATGTCACCGTGGACAGGGACCTCATGGGCATGCTGACCATGTTCGGCATCGGTATCATCGTCGCGGTGTCCTCCCTCATCCCGGGTATAAGCCACTCGACGTTCCTCATCGTCTTCGGATTGTTCACCGTGTTCACGAACACCGTCGGGAACCTCGACATCCCGTTGCTCATCCCGTTGGGACTCGGTGCGATATTCGGATTCCTCGGATTCTCCAAGGTTGTCCACTATGCGTTGGAGCACCACCACCGCACCACCTCGTTCCTCATATTGGGTCTGACGGTCGGTTCCATCATAACATTGGCGATCTCGTCCGGAATGGACGTCGACGGTATCGCCCATGCGATAGGCGGTCTCGTGACATTCATAATAGGGATGATCGTCAGTCTCTGGTTCGTTAAGAAGAGCGAGATGCAACAGATCTTCGCGGAAGAGACCGAATGACGCTGGGAACACTATTCCTGAAGGAATAAAACCGAGTGATAATCATACGCACGGTCACACACCTCTGGTACATGTTTTCGTCAGATTTTCACCACGATTCGATATACTTCGAATAATGAATATCATTCATTGAATTCGTATTTATCACGATAATTCGTACATAAATCGATTTTTTAATTCGAATTACGTAGAAAATTCACATGTGAATATGTAAGACCATTTCCTTTATATTTATTAATCTAGTTATCTAGTCCCGTTGGTTCACTATGGACATGGAAATATGTTGGCACGGAAGAGGCGGACAAGGAGTTGTCACCGCCAGTGAGATCCTTGCAGAGACCGTTGTAGGGGAGGACAAGTATGTCAAAGCGTTCCCTGAATTCGGACCTGAGAGGATGGGTGCGCCCATCAGAGCGTTCACCAGGATTTCAGAACAGCCAATAAGGATCCACACACAGATCTACGAGCCTGACGTCGTCGTAGTATTGGATGGTACACTTATTGGAAAGGTCGATGTGGCCAAAGGTCTCAAGAAAGGAGGCATCATCATCGCGAATTACCCCGGAACCCCGGAGGAGTTGCAGAAGGCCATAGGAACCGATGCGGAATGTCACACCGTGAATGCTACCAAGATCTCCATGGAGGAGATCGGAAGGCCCGTCGCTAACACGGCCATGCTTGGAGCACTCATCAAGTACAGGGGTGTCGTATCATACGAGGCACTCGAATATCAGATCGTTCAGAAGTTCACAGGTAAGCTCAACGAGAAGGCAATAAAAGCGAACCTTGCTGCACTGAACAGAGCATTCAGAGAGGTGATTTGATGGACCACAACGATATGATCATAGGCTCACGCGTACACGGTGGAGGAGCCGAGAAGTTCGAGACAGGGGATTGGAGATCATTGACACCCGTCGTCGACATGGCGACATGCATCGACTGCATGACATGTTGGATCTACTGCCCCGACAGCTGTATCATCGTAGAGAACAACGAGATGGTCGGTATCAAGCTCACACACTGCAAAGGATGCGGGATCTGTGCGAAGATGTGCCCCAAGGATGCCATCGTAATGAAGGAGGTCTGAAGATGGGAAAGGATTTAGCAATCAACGGTGACAGTGCGGTCGCATTGGCATGGAAACAGATCGATCCCGACGTGTGCGCGGCATACCCCATCACACCTCAGACGATCATAGTCGAGAGGTTCTCGGACTATGTGGCGGACGGGGACGTGGGAACGGAGTTCGTCTGTGTGGAGTCGGAGCACTCGGCATTGACGGTCTGTACCGCATCCGCTTCTGCGGGAGCAAGGACGTTCACAGCGACATCGTCGCAGGGTCTCGCATACATGTGGGAGATGCTGCCGATCACGTCGGCGATGAGGGTACCTCTCGTCATGGCGGTCGCCAACAGGGCCATCAGCGGACCCATCAACATCCACAACGATCACGGAGACGTCATGTCCGCAAGGGACACGGGATGGATCCAGATCTTCGCAGAGAACGTCCAGGAGGCATACGATAACGCCATCATGGCCCCCAGGATCGCAGAGCACCCCGATGTGCAGTTGCCCATCATGACCAACCTCGACGGTTTCATCCTCACACACGCCATCGAGAGGATGTCCCCGTTGGACGATGCGATCGTCAAGGAATTCGTCGGCGAGCACAAACCGTTGCTCCCGCTCCTCGACTACAAGAACCCCGTATCCCACGGACTCATGGACAGCCCCGAGTTCTACTACGAGCACAAATATCAGCTCGTGGAGGCGATGGAGAAATCCGTCAAGGTCATCGAGGATGTGTTCGATGAGTTCGCCAAGATCTCCGGAAGGAAGTACAAGCTCGTCGAGGACTACAGATGCGACGATGCAGAATATGTCGCGGTCATCCTCGGTTCCTCATACGGAACGATGAAGGAGGCCGTCGACAGGCTCAGGGACAAGGGACTCAAGGTCGGAGCATGCATGCCCCGTATCTTCAGGCCGTGGCCCGTATCATACCTGAAGAAGATCTTCGAAGGAAAGAAGGGAGTCATCGTCATGGACAAGCACCTCTCGGTAGGAGCATACGGTCCGATGTACCCCGAGGTCGCATCCGTCATCCTCGAGTGCAAGAAGATGCCCAAGGCATACAACTTCATCTACGGACTCGGAGGAAAGGACGTCAGCGTCAACGAGTTCATGTCGGTATTCGAGGCCGTGAAGGACGGAAAGGCCAAGACCGTCAACTATCTGGGGGTGAAAGAATGAGTTCAAAACCGATCAAGGATCTTACGAAGCTTCCCGAGAGGCTCACATCCGGACACAGGCTCTGTGCAGGATGTGCCGAGAGCATCATCGCAAGACAGGTCCTCATGTCCACGGACAAGCCCGTGTTCGCAGCCAGTGCGACAGGTTGTTTCGAGGTCTCGACGACCATCTTCCCGTATTCGTCATGGAACATCCCGTGGATCCACACGGCATTCGCCAACGGAGCCGCGACAGGTGCAGGTCTCGAGGCCGCGTACCAGGGACTCAAGAGGAAAGGGAAGATCAAGGAAGAGATGAGGTTCGTAGCGTTCGGAGGGGACGGAGGTACGTACGATATCGGATTCCAGGCACTCTCGGGTATGCTCGAGAGGGGTCAGCAGTTGATGTATGTCTGTCTGAACAACGAGGCATACATGAACACCGGTATCCAGAGGTCCGGTGCGACCGGTTTCGGTGCATCCACCACGACATCGCCCGCAGGAAAGGTACAGCAGGGTAAGACCGAGTACCCCAAGGACCTCACGATGATCGTCGCAGCGCACGACATCCCGTACGCGGCACAGGTGTCACCCCACAACTGGAGGGATCTCATCTCGAAATGCGAGAAGGGATTCGAATGCGGAGGCCCGTCGTTCATCAACGCCGTGTCCCCCTGTCCGAGAGGATGGAGGTTCGCATCCGAGGATACGATCAACATGGCGAAACTGTCGGTCGAGACATGCGTATGGCCTCTCTACGAGTGCGAGAACGGTGTCTTCAAGCTCACAGCGGAATCCAAGAGGATCGCCGACGGTGTTCAGGAGAAGAAACCCATCACAGAGTGGTTCAAGGCACAGGGCAGGTACAAGCACATGCTCAAGCCCGAGAACGCCAAACTCCTCGAACAGGTCCAGGGCGAGATCGACCGCAAGTGGGAAAGACTGATCAAACTCTCAAAACTCTAAACAGGTATCACGTCGGACCCTGTCACGGATAGTGACGGGGTCCGATGGGATCCCAGAATTTATCACGCTATTCTTTGACGGATCGTCTCATCGACATCCTATCATCAGTACTCCGATCCATGTGGATGCTGGGCTACGGTCACCTCATCTCCACCTTGGGCGGATCACGGGGCACCGTCCTCCTGTACCTGATCCTCGGATGCCCTATGACGAATGCCCCTCCCAAACGATAATCCGAAGGTATCTTCGGGAAGAACTCCATGAACCTTCCATGATCCTGTTCATCGGCCATCTGTATCCAATGGGAGTAGAACCCTCCCAGACCCATGGCATAGGCCATGATCTCAAGACGGCCCAATGCGATGACGGAATCCTCCGGATGTCCTGAGAATGCCAATATGATCTGAGTACCTTCCCAGATGAGTGGATTGTTCCCCATGGGGAACGGGTCGTTCAGATAATCGATCAATTGGGCGAACCGCTTCAGTTCCCCCGCACGCGGGGCCATGATGTCCGCTATGTTCCGCATGAACGGCCCCATATCACGATCTATCACCACGTACATCGTATCCTGGGAGTTCTCCACCGATGGTGAGCTGCCTGCCGCCTCGAAGAGCATCGAGAACTCATCTGCGGAGACCTTCTCATTCGTGAACCATCTCAGACTCCTCCTACGACGGAGCATATCCGACATGACATCTGATCCTACGGGAAGTTCATCACGGTCGTATTCCACGGGTTGGAAGTTCGGATAACGGACGAGCCTTATGGCACCCTTCGGACATACGGCCGAACAATGACCGCAATCGAAGCATCCCATGCCACTGCCGGTCTCGATGGGATGGCCCATATCCATGGTCAGGTTACCGCGGATGCAGACGGATGTACAGGCGGAGCATCCGATGCATGATCCAAGATCTATGATGAGATGAGGTTCCATGATGACGGATGCATCTGATCGCTCATATCAGTTTCTTGACCGGAGTCATATCATATGGATATGACAGATGCGTATGCGATATGATCGAAAAGGAGGATGTTGGGTACGATGACCCAACAGCCTCGTTCAAGCGACCTGTTTTTCCTTCCTGCCGCTGAAGAAGAATATGTAGATCAGCGTGACAACGAGCAGGATGAATGGGTAGAACAGATTCGGCATTATGTCGAACGCAGATACTGACAGGCCTGCGGCCGTGGCCAGGGACACTGCGAGAAGCATCTGTGCACCATACGGGATCACTCCCTGGAAGACACATGAGAAGATATCGAGGAGGGATGCAGTCCTCTTCGGCGATATACCGTAATCGTCGGCGATCTCCTTGGCGATCGGGTTGGCCATGATGATCGCAACGGTATTGTTGGCAGTGGAGATGTCCAATGCGCCTACGAGCAATCCTATGCCCAACATTCCGCCCTTCTTACTCTTGAATCTCCTTCTGATCCATGACAGCACGGCCTTGAATCCGCCATTGTATGTTATCAAGGCACAGATCGCTGCCACGAGTATGGCGACCATGGAGGTCTCGAACATCCCGTTGATGCTATCTCCCATACTGACGATCATATCGCTGAATGCGACGGCCTCCGTTCCGAGCATTATGAACGCTCCGGACAATATGCCCAGGATCAGAACGACGAAAACATTGATACCGATTATACCACCGATGAGGACGACGAGATACGGAACGATCTTCATGATGTCGAAGTCCTTGACCTCGACGGTACCTATTCCCGAATTGATACTCAGGACGGTTATTATCACACATGTCAAGATGGCCGCGGGAAGGGCGATCCAAAGATTCTCCTTGAACTTGTCCTTCATATCGCACCCCTGACCGTTACAGGCCGCGATGGTCGTATCGGATATGAATGAGAGGTTATCTCCGAACATCGCACCCCCGACGGTCGATGCGATGCACAATGCCGGATCGAAACCGGTGACGGATGCGAGCGATGCCGAGATCGGAGTGAGCATGGTGATGGTCCCGACGGACGTACCCATAGCGAGAGAAACGAACATGCTGACGATGAATATGGCGAGCACGGCCAATTCTGGAGGTATGAACGAGAGGAAACAATACGCAACGGCCTCGGCGCCTTCACGACCGACGACACCCACGAAGGCACCTGCGGTCAAGAATATCACGAGCATCATCAGGATGTTCGGATCCCCGACACCTTTGCCCATGATACCGAATTTCTCGTTCAATGACAGACCTTTGGTCTGATATATCGCCACGAATAAAGCTACAAGGAATACCATGACGACGGACACCTTGTAGAATCCCATCTCTATGTCAAGGACATACTCGAACAGTATGCCCAGACCTAGATACAGTACCACGAATACTGCTATCGGGAAAAGTGATCTTGCGTTCGCCTCTCTCTCCATTATATTTCAACATAACGCCATCCTATAAAAACTGGCGATAGGGATCCACCGTCAATCGGGACGATATCGGCGATGTCTGGACGGTGATAGCATGATATAATCGACACGTCATCCATGATTCCATGTCCGAGACATTCGTCCAGATAGTCACCATCCTCTATGGATTGAACATAATATTCCTATTGACAATGTTATTCTCAGAGAGATCGAACCCGAGTAAGGTCATACCATGGGCGATCATATTCATCGTATTGCCCGTCGTGGGTTTCATCGCATACATCTCGATTGGTCAGACGTTCTATGCCGAGCACACATTCAAATTGAAGGGTCTGAAGGACGAGGAGATCATGAAGGCGACAGATCTCCAGGAGCTCATCATATCGCATGACGAAACGAAGAATATGGAGGATGCGTCGATCGGAAGGACGATGCTCAACTGTGGAGGTGAGGCTTACACCGTGAACAACAAGGTGGAGCTCTTCACCACAGGTGATGACAACTTCAAGGCATTGTTCGATGACTTCAGGAACGCCAAGACATACATCTTCATGGAGTACTTCATCGTCAAGAACGATTCACTCGGCAATGAGCTGATGGATATACTCATCGAGAAGGCGAATGAGGGTCTTGAGGTGAAACTGCTCTCCGACGATCTCGGATTCGCAGGCGGAATGAACAAGAAGATTAAGGCCTTCAAGAAGGCAGGAGGTCATTTCTCCAAGTTCCACATGGTCTCGACATACATATTGAGCCCTAAGAAGAACAACCGCAACCACAGGAAGATCGCGATCATCGACGGTGAGATCGGTTATTGCGGCGGATTCAACGTCGGTGACGAATATCTGGGGAAGGGGAAGCTCGGCCATTGGAGGGATTCCTCCGTACGTATCCGTGGCGGTGCATGTGTCGGATTGTTGATGAGATTCGTCAGGGATTGGAAATACGCCTCGAAGGTCGATCTCGATCATGACCTGATCGAATATGTATCGGATGATTTCGACAAGGAACATGGGACGGATAAGACGGAGATCATCTCCGGAGGGCCGGATGTAGCGAACATAAACCCTGTGAGGATGGAATACCTTCAATTGATCAAATCCGCCAAGAGGTCCATATACATACACACGCCCTACTTCATGCCGGACGATTCCCTGAAGGATGCCATGGCATTGGCGGCCGCATCGGGTGTCGATGTACGTGTTATAATTCCCGATAAACCGGATCACATGTTCGTATTCTGGAACAACGTCTATTGTGCGAACGCCGTGATGGGGCGCGGTGTGAAGGTCTACATGTACAACGACGGTTTCGTACATTCCAAGACCATGGTCGTCGACGGGAAGTACTGTTCCGTCGGTTCCGCCAACATGGACGATCGTTCGTTGGTATTGAACTTCGAAACGAACGTGTTGATATTGTCCGAGGACGTCGGTAAGCAGATGGATGAGGCGTTCATGAAGGACCTCGAGGTCTGCACAGAATACTCGTGCGAGGAATTCCGCAAGATCAGAGGGATAAAGAAACTGAGACTTGCGATATCCAAACTGTTCATCAATCTTACTTGATCTGAAAAAAGATCATTAGGGGGGTTCTACCCCCTATTTTATGTTTCTCACTCGAGTGTGACGAGTGCATCGACCGCCCAGCAGCCTTTGCCCTCTTCACCGACGATGATCGGGTTGATCTCGATCTCCCTGATCTCGGGGTTCTCCTCTGCGATGAGGACGAGCTTCCTCATGGCATCCTTCATCGCTTCTATATCGGATTTGGCGGTACCGCGGGCTCCGTTGAGGAGTTTGAATGCCTTCGTGCTCTTGATCATCTCGTCGAGCTGTTCCTCCGAGAGCGGTACGTGTGCCTGTGAGATCTCCCTGAGGATCTCGACGAATATACCTCCGAGACCGAAGGAGAGGACGGGTCCGAACTGCACATCCCTCATGATGGAGACGATGACCTCCCTTCCGGAGACCATCTGCTGTATGGATACACCGTCGAGCCTTGCGTTGGGCTTGTTCTTCTTACAGGAGTCCATGATCTTCTTGTACGCTGCCCTTGCGGCCTCCTCGTCCTTCACTCCGACGACGACACCGCCGACATCGGTCTTGTGTGCGATGTCCGGTGAGATGATCTTCATGACGACGGGATATCCGATCTTGTTGCATGCCTTGGCCGCCTCATCCTCGGATGTGACGGATGCCTCTCCGGGTGTGGGGAGTCCGTATGCCGCGAAGATCGCTTTACCCTCCGCCTCCGTGAGACTCTTACGTCCCTCGGTCTCTGCCGCTCCGAGGATCGTCTTGGCGACATCCCTTCCTCCGCATGTCTTGGGGAGGATCATGGGTGTGTTGGGGCGCTCGGCACGGAGCGTGTATCTCCTGAGGAGGTCCAATGCATGAACCGCTCTGTCGGGTGTGGTGTATGTCGGGAGTCCGCCGGCCCTTGTGATCGCCGCCGCCCTCGCACATTTCGTTCCGCCGGCCCAACAGATGGCCATCGGGACCTTGATCTCATCCTTTATCCTGACGAGGTTCTCTGCGACCGCTTCGAGGTCCGCCGTGTCGAGAGGTGAACCCATGATGACCAATCCGCCGACCAAGGGGTCGTCCTGGACGATCTTGATGGTCTTCTCGAAGTATTCGGCCTTCGCATCCCCTCTGACGTCGATGGGGTTCGTGACACCCGCGACCGTGGGGACATCCTCTCTGATCCTCCTGATCGTCTCTTCCGACAACTTCGCCGCACCGATGTACTGTGCGTTGTATGCGGCATCGGCCGACATGACACCGAGTCCGCCGGCGTTCGTGATGATCCCGATACCGTCCTTGTCCATGCGGTCGTATGTGTGGAACATTCCGAATGCATCGAACAGTTCCTCGAGGTCCTTCGCCCTCGTGATGTTGAGCTTCTTGAATACGACATCGTTGACCGCATCCGATCCTGCGATGGATCCTGTGTGCGATGATGCTGCGGCACCTCCTGCGGCGGTGGATCCTGCCTTGAAGACTATGATCGGTTTCTTGTTCTTCATGTGTGTGACACTGTCGATGAACTTCTGACCGTTGGAGATACCCTCGCAGTACATTCCGATGACCTTCGTATCCTCATCCTCCGAGAGTGCCTCGAAGAAATCCGCCTCGTCCACATCGGACTTGTTACCGAATGTGATGAACTTCGCGATACCTACGCCTGTCTCGTATGCCCAATCGAGCATCGATGAACCCACAGCACCGGATTGTGATAATATCGAGAGGTTACCTGCCTTGGGCATGAGCTTTGCGAACGTCACGTTGACGTTGTGCTTCGGATCCATGTTACCGAAACAGTTGGGTCCGAGGATCCTGATGCCGTACTCCTTGGCTTTCGCGACGAGCTGTCTCTCGAGCTCCGCACCCTCTTCGCTGTCCTCCTTGAATCCGGCGGTGAGGATGGTCGCGTTCTTTATTCCGGCATCCCTAAGATTGTCCATCTCCGGGATGATGAATTTGCTCTTGATACTGATCACAGCAAGGTCGACGGGTCTTCCGATCTCCTTGACATTGGTGTATGTCTTGAGACCTTGGATTTCCTCGCCTTTAGGATTCACGGGGTAGATCCTATCCTTGTCAAAACCAGCATTGATCAGATTCAATACCAATATTCCGCCGATCTTCGTTGTGTCGTTGGACGCACCGATGATCGCGATTGATTCGGGGTTGACAAATCCTTTCATGAGTGCTGGTATGAGGGTGTCCCAATATAAGGCTTAGTTAGTCAATCGTCGAAATTATACATCGCCCTTTTGTCTGATTGTGTCGAATACGACAGACCGCCCGTACCCCCATCCAGCATATTCCGACGGCCTGATCCATAGGTGATGTGACTACGGACATCGTAGGATTCATTCGGATTGCAACTCTTCCTTGGGGATCAACGTACATTCGTCGCGTATGAACGCAAATGTCCTTCTCATGGAGTCGATGGCATATGTCAACGCCTTATCCTTGTCATCGCATCTTGAGCAGATCGCCGCTATCATGTATACGATCATGTTGCTCACTTCCACATAGGCCTCGTTGCGCCCCTCATCGGTGTCATCGAACAATTCCAGGTGATCGCCGATCATATCCTCCAGGAATCCCTGTGCATCCATGAACAGGTCCAACCTGTCATCGCCCTCGGGTTCAGGTCTCGATTCAATGGTGATGTGCTTCCAACCCCAGCCCTGGATCTTAGGGGTGACCTCATCCGCCACGTTCCTCAACACATCGATATCGGACTCCAACGCCTCGTCCGGCCTCTCCGCATCCGAACAATCCAATGCGGCGCACATCGACAGATACAGGATGACGTTCATCACCGACGGTTCGTAACCGATCAGCGTATCCACGTTCTCGTTCGCGACCTTCATCCTATCATCGAATTCATCATCCTTCATACGAACACCGTTACGTTATCGGACACTGCACATCGGTCCGCGGATACCATGATGAGGTGACCGTCATAAATACATCTGTATGCATGAGAGTATCATGTCCAACCAATCCCCATCGGATAATTTCGAACTCGGCGTGAGATATGAGCTAGGTCACGGTGTCGACAAGGATCCGTCGAAGGCCGCAGAATATTATGCACTCGCCGTCGAAGAAGGCAATCCGGCAGCGGAATGCGCTCTCGGGGAGATGTACATGGGCGGTATCGGGGTACCTAAGGACCATGTGAAGGGTATCGAACTCTTCACCAGTTCTGCATCCAAGGGATTCCCCAAGGCCATGTTCAACATGGGTATGGTGTTCTGGGCCGGTGCGGGCGTACCCCGTGACCCTGTGGAAGCGAAGAGATGGTTCCTGAAGGCTGCCGAGTCGGATGAGTTGGGAGCGATCGTGGAACTCGGGATGCTCTACATCAACGGGGATGGTGTGGAACAGGATTTCGTGGAGGCCGGGAGATGGTTGTCCAAGGCCGCCGAGATGGGTGATGCGTTATCGCAGTACAAGATCGCATACATGTACGAGGAGGGGATCGGTCTTGGGAAGGATCGCGAGAAGGCATTCGCTTGGTACAAGAGAGCGGCCGAGCAGGATGTACCGGATGCACAGTTCAAGGTCGCATCCATGCTGATGGAGGATTCGTTGCAGAACGAGGAGGAAGCGATCGTATGGTACACGAAGGCCGCCAACCTCGGTCTGATCCCTGCCATCGTCAACCTCGGGATAATACGCTACACCCGTGCGGAATATGCCGAAGCGCTCAAATGGTTCCAGAACGCGGCATTCAAGAACGATCCGGATGCACAGTTCTATCTCGGTCGCCTCTACATCGAGGGGAAAGGGGTCGACAAGGACATCGATAAGGGCGTGACTTGGCTCAGGGTCGCTGCCGATAACGGTAACAAGGCCGCGAAGGATATAATCGCCCGTGTAGAGGGTCAGGACTGATCCCTCAACTCCTTCACGATCCTCGTCACTTCCTCATATACAGCGGAGATATGCTCCGGCCTCTTCCCATCCTTCTCCGTCATACACTCCATGAACAGGAGCAATGTATCGCTGACGGTAGAAAGCACTCCGCACTCCCTTTCCGTGTCCTTGTCCATCGTCCCCCTCGGTCGATGATCTTGTCATCCAGACTATTTCATGCGTGATGTTACAGTTAATGTGTTAGTATAACCGATGTAACGTTAATAACACATATAACATTAATAACATTATTAGTACTAAATACATTAAAACGTGTTCAAGTTCATGGGTATGTTGTATGGGGCTAGACACGTCCACAATGTCATATGAGCAGAAGATGAGATTCAACAAGTATCTCGTATTCTACGACGAACATGATGATCAACATGGTGTGAAAGGTATTAGTGCCGAAGCACCAAAGGAGATTATAAATGAATTCATAGAATGGTACCGGGAATTGACAAGATATCCGACCGGAAGGTTGCGCCCGGCATCATTGAAGATGTATACCGACCTCATCATCGAAGTCAAGAGATAAGGCTTATAATCTCATCGTCATCAGATTCATGGTGTATCATGAAGACCGACTTGGAGATAGCATACGATGCGAAAGTTGAGCCTGTGAGAGACATAGCCGCGAAGATCGGGATCCCAGAAGATGATCTCGTCCCCTATGGAAAGTACATCGCGAAGGTCCCGCTCAAGGAACTCGAGAAGTACAAGGACAGGCCAAATGGAAAGCTGATTCTCGTCACAGCCATCACCGCCACTCCGGCCGGTGAGGGTAAGACGGTGACGTCCATCGGATTGATCCAGGGACTCAGCAAGATCGGGAAGAATGTAGTAGGTGCGCTTAGGGAACCGTCTCTCGGTCCGACATTCGGTATCAAGGGCGGTGCGACCGGCGGAGGGTATGCACAGGTGTATCCCATGTGGGATATCGACCTCCAGTTCACGGGGGACATCCCTGCTGTCGCAGCCGCGCACAACCTCCTGTCGGCCATGGTGGAGAACCATATCGCCAAAGGCAACGAGCTCGGCATCGACCCTACGCAGATCGTCCTCAAGAAGACCATGGATATGAACTGCCGTGAACTCAGGAACATCGTCGTCGGATTGGGCGGAAAGGGAATGGGCGGGATACCGCACGAGAGCGGTTTCCTCATCACGTCCGCATCGGAGATATCCGCGATCCTCGCACTCGCATCGGACCTCGATGACCTCAGGGAGAGATTGGGGAACATCATCGTCGCATACACATATGACGGTGCACCTGTCAAGGCCAAGGATCTGAAATGCATCGGTGCGATGATGATCTGCCTCAAGGATGCGATCAATCCCAACCTCGTACAGACGTTGGAGGGACAGCCCGTATTCATACACGGATTCCCGTTCGCCAACATCGCACACGGTGCGAACTCGGTCATAGCCACGCGCTCAGCGCTCAAACTCGGTGACTACGTCGTCACGGAGGCCGGTTTCGCCGCGGATCTCGGTGCGGAGAAGTTCATGGACATCGTATGCAGACAGGCCGGATTCTCGCCCGATGCGGTCGTCATCGTGGCATCCGTCCGTGCGCTCATGATGCACGGAGGTGCGGACCTCAAGGATGAGTCCACCATGAACATGGACTCGCTCAACAAAGGATTCAGCAACCTCGACAAGCACATCGAGAACATGCAACAGTATGGTGTACCGATAGTCGTCGCGATCAACAGGTTCCCCACGGACAAACAGGAACACCTCGACAGGATCGCAGAGCACTGCAAGGAGAGAGGTGCCGAATATGCACCGTCCGAGGTCTTCATGAAAGGCGGCGAGGGAGGAATGAAACTTGCCGAGAAGGTCGTAGAGACGCTCGAGAGCAAAGCTCCATCATACAAGCCTCTGTATGACCTCGATATCCCGCTCAAGGAGAAGATCGAGACCATCGCTAAGAGGATCTACGGTGCGGACAGGGTCGAGTACTCCGCCAAGGCGAACAAGACCCTGAAACAGCTGGAGGAACTCGGTTACGGGAACCTTCCCGTGTGCATCGCCAAGACCCAGGCATCCATCACGGATGATCCCAAGAAGAAGGGTGCACCCACAGGCTGGACACTCAATGTGAGGGAGGTCAACATCTCCGGAGGTGCAGGTTTCGTCGTCCCCGTATGCGGTGAGATGACACTCATGCCAGGTCTCGCCAAGGTACCTGCGGCCGTCAACATGGACATAGACAAGGACGGACGTATCACAGGCCTCAAATGATCGGGGGCGGGGGACACCCCCGTTCCCGACTCCTTTTATTCATCTGGACTGGAACATTCCTGTTTGTTCGAGCATTTCACTGAATAGGTTTAATAATCTGAAACACATCCCGACCATCGGTGGGATGTCTAGTCAATACTTTGTCGGGATAGATTTAGGTACGGCGAATTCTTGCTTGTCCTATACAGAAGGCGATGGTTCAGTCAAGATTCTGCAGATAGGCGACCGTACCCACATGCCTTCCACCGTCACATTCACCGACAAAGGCATATACGTGGGCCAAGAGGCACTGGGACTCAGCAGCGAGAACGGTGCATGGAACACGGTATCGCATTTCAAGAGGGTCATGGGAGAGAAGGTCATAAGGTACTTCAACGACATCCCGTACGACCCGACGGAACTGTCCGCCATACTGTTGAAGAAACTGAGGATGGAACTCGAAAGACAGACCGGGTTCGATGCCAAGGATGTGGTCATCACCATCCCCGGCGACTACGGTGACATCGAGAGACAATCGACATACAATGCGGCAAGAATTGCGGGATTCGAGCATATAACGTTATTATCGGAATCGTCCGCGGCCGCCATATCGTACGGTGTGACCAAAGGCATCGACAACGACCGTCTCATGATAATCTACGATCTCGGCGGAGGCACATTGGATGTGTCCGTCGTCGAGATGTCCAAGGGTACGTTCCGTGTCCTCGCCGACGAGAGTAACAAGGATCTCGGTGGCAGGGATTGGGACCTCCAACTGGCGACGCTCATCCAAAAGAAGGTCCTCGATACCAGGGACTTGGAGGGTTCGGACGTCCTCAATGACAGCGATTTCAGAAGACTCCTGCTCCTGGAAGCGGAGAGGATCAAGCTCGAGTTGGAGAGGAGACCGAGGGCCGCAGGGGAGATAATGCTCCGCGGAGAGGTCACGACATTCTCCATAACCAGAGAGGAGTTCGAGGATTCCACCAGATGGCTCATGGACAAGAGTATCGATATGATCGGTTACGCACTGAGGAACTCGAGACACACGATGAGCGATGTCAATGAGATCGTACTCGTCGGTGCATCATCGCTCATGCTCCAGGTGCCGAGGAACCTGAGGGAAGCGTTCCCTTCGAAGGACATCATCGTCTACAAACCGGAATTGGCGATCTCCGACGGTGCGGCATTGTACGCGGAATCCAAGTACGGTAACAACAGGATAAACGTCATACCGGTCATGACCAAGAGTTACGGCATATTGGCAGGAATCGACGGTGTGGAGAAGATATGCAACGTTGTCTTCAAGAACACGAACATCCCCTCGGAACACACGCTCTCGTGCAGACCCAAGAGGGATGACCAAGAGTGCATGGACATCAAGATCTACGAATCCATCTCCCGTCAGGGCGAGGATTTCATCGACATAAGCGAAGGTAAACTGGTCAAGGAGGTGTCGGTACCGCTCACCGGCAACGTATCCCGTGGCCGTACGAAGATCCCCATAAAGATATCCGTCGACAGACATGGGAAGGTGGAGTTCACCCTCACATGCAACAAGGTGGCCAATACGTTCTCGTTCGTAGAGGACATCACGATGACGGATGAGGAGGTCAGCGAATCAGCCTTCAAGATGGAGGGGATAGTCTGACCGAACTCGTGGCCACGGATATCTATCTCAAGGCCAAGGCCCTGCTCGATGCGGGGGACTATTGCGGGGTGGATCTCATGAAGGAGGCCGCTCTGGCGGGCAACCCCTACGCACAGACCTACTACGGCAGGATATTGGTCGACGGGGATCACGTGAACAAGGATTACAATCTCGCGGCGGACTTGTTCAGGAAGGCTGCGGAACACGGTATCGATGAGGCCCAATACTATGTCGGGATGGGCTATTTCCTCGGCATCACTGTGGAGAAGAACTACAAGGAAGCACTCAAATGGTTCAGGATCTCGGCAGAGAAGGGATTCCCCAAGGGACAGTACTACCTCGGTGTGTTCTATTACAACGGATACTGTGTGTACAAGGACTACGGATTCGCGATCAGGTGGTTCACCATGGCCGCCAATCAGGGATACAGCAAGGCACGTATCACACTTGCGGATGCTTACATGGATCTCCACAACCCGAACCGTGATATCAAGAAGGCGGCATCGCTCTACATATCGGCGGCAGAATCCGGTGACGTACGCGCGTATTACAAGGCAGGGATGTGCTATTACAAAGGTAAGGCCATCAAGCTCAACTATCACCAGGCGATCGAATACTTCAGACTCGGTTACAAAGCGGGTGACGCCGATTGCGAGTTCATGTTGGGATACATGTACGAGCACGGGCAGGGTGTCGCACAGGATACGAACATCGCATCCATGATGATCTCCCACGCGGCCATCACGGGATGTGACGAAGCGAAGGCATACCTCGATGACAAGGTCCCGGCAAGGGCCAAACGTACGCCGATGCCTGTGGAGGAGATCGTTTTGAACACACCCGATGTGATCGGTAGGACGAAGGGTGTGAACGAGGAAAGGTCATTGTTCGGTCAGATCTTGAGACGTCTCAAGAAGTGATGTACAAAAGTGTACATCGATGTATTTATTTTGACATCATTAATATATGAGTTCGTCCATCAGCATGATAGATAACATGATGTCTGATGAACAGTTGGATGCGATCAAACTCGGATTGTCCACGATAAAGGACAGATCACCATTCTACAGGGAGAAGTACAAGGATATCGACCTCGATGGTATCAGGACGAAGGATGATTTCGAGAAGCTTCCATTCACTGACAAGTACGAACTCCGCGATGCATACCCCCTCGGACTCCAGGCGGTACCCGATGAGGAGGTCGTGAGGATCCATTCGTCATCCGGTACGACCGGAACGCCCGTGGTCATCCCATACACCAAGAAGGATGTGGAGGACTGGGCCATCATGTTCGAGAGATGTTACAAGATGGCCGGTGTCACCAACCTCGACCGTGTGCACATAACACCCGGATACGGATTGTGGACCGCCGGTATCGGATTCCAGGCAGGTGCGGAACGCCTCGGTGCCATGTGCATACCCATGGGTCCCGGTAACACCGAGAAGCAACTGAAGATGATGCAGGACATGGGAAGCACCGTCCTCACGGCGACATCTTCATATGCCCTCCTCCTCGCCGAAGAGATAGAGAAGAGAGGCATCAGGGATAAGATCAAACTGAAGAAGGCATTGATCGGTTCCGAACGCTGGGGAGACAAGATGCGTAACCGTATCGCCGACGAACTCGGCGTGGAACTCTACGACATCTACGGTCTCACCGAGATATATGGTCCCGGGATCGGTATCAGCTGCGAATATGCGACCGGTATGCACTGCTGGTCCGATTATGTGTACATGGAGATCATCGATCCCAAGACCGGAAAGAACGTACCCGATGGGGAGTACGGAGAGTTGGTCATAACCACACTCAAGAAGGAAGGCGCACCGCTCATAAGGTACAGGACGCATGACCTGACGCGCATCATCCCCGGGGAGTGTCCGTGCGGTTCCAAGTTCCCCCGTATCGACATATTGATCGGTCGTACCGACGACATGGTCAAGGTCAAGGGCGTCAACATCTTCCCCGGACAGATCGAGGACCTGTTGAGGGACATACCCGGCGTGTCGAGCGAGTATCAGGTCATGATCGATCACCTCGAGGGTAAGGATTCGCTCACGCTGTTCTTCGAGACAGAACTGACCGGCAAGGACCGTACGGCATTGGAGAGGACGGTCCGTGACGAGTTCAAGAGCAGGATCGGGATAACGATAGTCTCCAAGGCAGTGTCCATGCAGGAACTGCCGAGGAGCGAGAAGAAGAGTCACAGGATCTTCGACAACAGATACTGATCATCTCTTGCTTCCGCCTATCATCACGAGGTAGGCCAACAGCGCTTCCAATTGGATGCGCTCGTTGCTACCTTCGATGATACGGAACTCGATCTCTCCCGTCTTATCCATCAGGACCACCTTCTCACGGTCGTCTATGGACAGTTCGAAGAACGAGGAGTGGATCTGTCTGATTATATCCTGACCTGAGAGTCCGAACTCGATCATGATCTCGTCCAACTTATCCCTCGCGGCTATGAAGTTACCCTTGAGGGCGGTCTCGATCATGTTCTTCACCTCTTCCGGATTGGCGAGGCCCGTGGTCTGATAGATGGTGTCGACATCGATCGTCTTATCCATGGATGCGGCCACCTGCAACGAGTTGACGGCACGCCTCATGTCTCCCCTTGCGACATGCACCAATGCCTCGAGGGCATCGTCATCGATCTTCACACCCTCATTGGTGACGATCTTCGTGAGGAAACCCTTCACATCCTCCTTCGACAGAGGCTTGAACCTGAACACGGCACATCTGGATTGGATGGGGTCTATGATCTTGGACGAATAGTTGCATGACAGGATGAAACGGCAGATCTTGGAATACTTCTCCATGGTCCTTCTCAATGCGGCCTGTGCATCGGATGTGAGGGCATCGGCCTCGTCCATGAAGATGATCTTGAACTCGGCATTACCGAGAGGTGCGGTCCTGGCGAACTCCTTGATCTTACCCCTGACTACATCGATACCTCTCTCGTCGGAAGCGTTCAGTTCGATGAAGTTACCCTTCCATTCGTCACCGAACATCTCCCTCGCCATGGCAAGGGAACATGTGGTCTTACCGGTACCTGCGGGCCCGGTCATCAGGAGATGTGGCATGTTCTTCGTCTCGACGTAGGCTTTGAGTCTCTCCGTGACATGTCTCTGTCCGATGACCTCATCAAGATTCTTGGGTCTGTATTTCTCTGTCCATATCTCCTTCATGTCGATCGAGGTTGGGTATGACAACCAATTGAGATAAACATTGTTCCGGACCACGGGACAAGGCCTTATCAATGTCGAGACCATTAACCGTGCATATGAAATTGATCGATGTCTACAGACTGGCGATCCAGACCGGTATCGAGCATGATCCTCGCCCGAAGGAGACCATAGACAGGATCCTGAAGGATGAGAAGGCGAGGTACGATTCGCTGGACGAGACCGAGAGATCCTATTTCGACACTGAGAGGCTCTGGAATCCGTACGGTGATTCGAGACTCTCATACGGTGACGAGGGATCGGATGTGAAGAGGCTCATGTGGGGCATCGACATAGAGACAGGTGAGGTCCTCCTCGCCGACAGGTTGAGGGAGAAGGGAGAGAGGATCGACGGTATCGTGGGACACCACCCGTTGGGCTCTTCCAAGATACCGTTCCCGGAAGTGATCGATATACAGAACGAGCTCTACCACAGATATGGTGTACCGTACAATGCGATCGAGGACATGATGAGATCGCGCATATCCGAGGTCACGAGAGGGGTCCATCCGTCCAACTACAATCAGGCGGTGGATGCGGCCAAGTTATTGAACATACCGATCATGAACATACATGCACCCGCTGACAACTGTGTGGAGGATTTCCTCTCCAAGGGTATCGAGAAGGAATCACCGACATACGTCAGCGATATCGTGGACTATCTGATGTCCATCGATGAGTTCAGGATCGGTGCGAAGTACAATTGCAGACCGTTGATCGCAGTGGGTTCCCCCAAGGACCATTGCGGTAAGGTGGTCATCAAGATGAACGGAGGTACATCGAGCCCCAAGGAGATCTACTCCAAACTGGAGATCTCCGGTGTCGGTACCGTCGTAGGCATGCATTTCCCGGAGAGTCATATCGAGGAGGCACGTAAGCACAACATCAGACTCGTCGTCTCCGGACATATGCCATCCGATTCATTGGGTGTGAACCTGATATGCGATGTGTGGGAGAAGGCAGGGGTGGATGTCGTACCATGCTCCGGCCTGATCCGTGTGAGTAGGAATTGATCCCGATGTTCGAGCGCGAATCCACGATAATAAAGGAACCGAGGAAGCTATCCTTCGACTATATCCCGGACAGACTGCCGGGACGCGAGGAACAGTTGAGCCTCCTGGAGATGATATTCCGCCCCGTCATAGAGAGCGGGACATCGGAGTATGCGTTCTTCACAGGCAGTGTCGGTACGGGTAAGACGGTCACATCCAAGTTCTTCATCAATGAGTTGATGAGATATTCGGCAAGACACAACGTCCCGATCGACTACATCTTCGTCAACTGCAGACAGAAGGGGACCGAATCAGGTGTACTGTATCAGTGCCTCCATCATTTCGACGAAGGGTATCCCGACAGGGGATTCTCTCCCGAAGAGATGCTCAGGGCATTGAGGTCACATATAGAGAGGTCCAAGAAACGCATCATCATAGTCATGGATGAGGCGAACATCCTCCTGAAGAAGGGGCCGGTCAACCTCATCTATCAATTATCGAGGATGAGCGAGGAATCCATCAACATGCAGTTATCAGTATCACTGATACTCATATCGCAGGAATACGTCATCGACAGATTGGATGAAGCATCACGTTCCACGTTCAAGAAAGTGAACACCATAAGATTCGACAGATACTCTCTGAACCAACTGAAGGAGATCGTGAGATACCGTGCGGAGGAATCCCTGATGGACGGATCGTATGATGACAATATAATCAACATGATCGCCGAGATAGCCTCCGCCGACGGTGATGCGAGGTTCGCGATAGATCTGTTGGATAAGGCCGCACGCACCGCCGAGACGAGACCCGAGGGTAAGATAACGCCCGAGGACGTACGTCAGGTCGGGAGTCTCGTGTTCTCCGTCGTGAACACCGCCAAATTGGAGGAGCTCGGACGCAACGAACTGTTCGCTCTATTGGCGGTATCGAGGGCGATCAAGGACAAGGGATACATCAGGATCAACGATGCCGAGAAGACATACCATGTCGTCTGCGAGGAATACGGCGAGGAACCCAGGAAGCATACGCAATTCTACCAATATGTCAGGGACCTCATGAAACAGAACCTCCTGTCCGAGGCGAAGGATGCCGAACCGTCCAAATCCATGTGCGTATCCCTACCTGACATCCCGTCGAAGGAACTCTCGAAGAGGATCGAGAAGATACTCGGTGATCCCCAATGAGATGCGACCTCTGTTCCCATGATGCCGTCACGTTCATCAGATACAACGGGGCGCACCTCTGTGCACAGCACTTCATGTCGTACATCGAGAAGAAGGTGAAGCGCGAGATACGCAAACAGATCAATCTCCATCCCGGGGACAGGATCGCCGTTGCGGTATCCGGCGGTAAGGACTCGATGGTGACGCTGAAGCTCATACACGACGTCTTCAAGGAAAGACGCGACATAGAGATCCATTGCATCACGATAGATGAGGGGATAGAGGGATACAGACCATCGAGCATAGGGATAGTGAGGGAATTCTGCGAGGAGAACGATATCGCATTCCATCTGATCTCCTTCTCCGATACGTTCGGACTGACGATGGACGATGTCGCACCGCTCAGTGGAGAGAACAGTCCGTGCACATACTGCGGAGTGTTCAGGAGAAGATGCATGAACACCGTGGCGAAGGAGATCGGTGCGACATATCTCGCCACAGGCCATAACCTGGACGATATGAGCCAGTCCATCATGATGAACTTCGTCAGAGGGGATGTGGAGAGGTTGGCGAGACTCGGTCCTCACAAGAAGGTGCAACCCGGGTTGATACCGAGGTTCATACCCTTGAGGATGGTGTCCGAGAAGGAATCGTTACTGTATGCCATCGTATCCGGCCTCAAGTTCCATGATCAGACATGTCCGTATTGGAAGGAAGCACTCAGGAACCAGTATCGCGGGATAGTGGATGAATTGGAATCGAGATCCCCGGGATCCAAATTCAGCATATTATCATCATACGATCAATTGTATCCCATGCTCACCGAGAACTTCAAGGCCGCCGAACTGCACGAATGCGAATGCGGCGAACCCACCATGGGGAAGAGATGCAAGGCATGCGAGCTCTCGGACCACATGATCCGTATGATCAGAGATCGATGAACGGGACGATATCGCAACAGGTGCATCTGAAGCACATGGTCTGGAACGTCCTGGGCGACAGACCGTATCTCTCGAACACCGCCTTCTGTCCCTTTGCGAGGGCGACGAGCCTCTCCGGGGTGTTGGGCGCTACCTCGCCCATCCTCTCGATGAACTGTTCTTTGACGAACCTGTTGAGCTTCAACGGCCTCAATCCCGCGGTTATACCCGATCCTGCCAATCTCTCCACCATCGCGATGACCTCATCATCGGATTCCCCGAGACCCACTATGATGTTCGTGGCGACCTTACCCTTGCCGAAGACACCGACGGCATAGGTCAGCATATCGATGATGTTGTCCTGATCCAACTCCGGACAGACCTTGTCGAATATGTCCTTCCTCGCCGCTTCGCAATTGATCTTGATCTCCGAGGCACCCGCCTCCTTGAGCGCATCTATCTGTTCGTAGGTGTCGACATACGGTTCCACGCCGATCGGGAGTTCCGGGAACTCGTTATGGAGGTACCTCACACACCCTACCATACGATCGATGGTAGCTTGGACGCTGTCGTAGACGCCGCTGGTTATGGCGATGGCCTTCACGTTGCCGTTGGCCCTCACCATCTCCGCCATCCTCTCAGCCGTCAACGATTTGGCCTTGGAATGGTCCAAAAGCGGGGATGCGCAATAGATGCAATGATACATGCATCTCTCATCGAGATTGAAGAATGCCTGATCGGGACAGTGGTAGCATACCGGCTCTATGCTCACATCGAGGAAATCCTCCCCGTCGACGGTGACCTTATCGAAATCACCGGACATCTTGAATGGGGATTCCTTGGTCGATATGCCCTTCTTCACACGCATACCGTTGAACGATATCGCGATGGATGCGCTACCCGCACCCGGTCCGGCCGTGGAGTTGGACACGCGTACCGGAGGTACGGCACCCTCCGGGATCTGTACCGAGTCGGCCAGGATGAATCTTGCCTTCTTGAGGGTCAGATCTTCTTCCATTTCATGCCTTCCGAGGAATCCTCTAACTGGATGCCTGCGTCCGTGAGCCTGTCCCTTATCATATCCGCAAGATCGTATGCCTTGCGTTTCCTGAGTTCCGTACGGACATCCATGAGGATCTGCATCACGGAATCCATGCTGTCGTCGGATGCTTCGTCATCGGGAAGGATACCGAACACCTTGTCGAATCCCTTCAGCATATCCATTATGTCCTCTGCACCCTTCTTCGACAGGGTCCTCTCGGCGATCATCTTGTTGCTCGCCGTGGCCACGTTGAAGAACACCTTTATGGCATCGGGTGTGTTGAAATCGTCATCCATCGCATTGGTGAAATCATCCTTGGACGATGCTATGAGATCGGCAGCATCATCCTTACCGTCGCAGTCCCTCGCATAGGCCTGCAGCTCGCGATAGTTGTTCCATATCCTCTTCAGAGAGGATGATGCCAATTCGAATCCCTCCTCACCGTAGACCAATGGACTCATGTAATGCGTACCGAGGAAGTAGAACCTGATCGTCTGCCTGTTGTACCTCTCGGCCACATCGCAGACCCTGAAGAAGTTACCCAATGACTTGGACATCTTCTCCTCCTTGGTCATACCCTTACCTTTGACCTGGAGCATACCATTGTGCATCCAATAGTTGGCCAACGGTTCGCCCGTCACCGCCTCGGTCTGGAGTATCTCGTTCTCGTGGTGGGGGAATATGAGGTCGTTCCCTCCTCCGTGTATGTCTATCCTATCACCGAGGTAGTGTCTGATCATCGCGGAGCACTCTATATGCCATCCGGGCCTTCCCTTGCCCCATGGTGAGTCCCATGAGATCTCCCCGGGTTTGGCGGCCTTCCATACCGCGAAATCCAACGGATTCCTCTTCTGTTCGTCATTGGCAATACGACCGGTGGACATCATGTCATCCAGGGTCTTGTTGGTGAGACATCCAAAGCTCTTGGCCTTCTCCACGGAGAAGTATACGCTCCCGTCGGGTGTCACATACCCGTAACCGTTGTCGATGATCTCCTTGCACATGCCGATGATGTCATCCATGCTCTCGCTGGCCTTGGGATAGATATCTGCTTTACCGATACCGAGCTTCTCGATCTCCTGGAAGTACTTGTCTATGTACATCCTGGACAGTTCCAAGGGCTCCATGCCCTTCTCGGCGGCCCTGATTATGATCTTATCATCCACATCCGTGAAGTTGGTCACGTGTGTGACCTCGTATCCCTTGTACCTGAGATACTTCGCGACCATGTCGAAGACGATCATGCTCCTGGCATGACCCATGTGGATGTCGTCGTAGACGGTGACGCCGCAGACGTACATCTTGACCTTTCCCTTCTCTATCGGTACGAATTCCTCTTTCTTGTTCGTAAGCGTGTTGTGGATGACCAAGGACATGATTCCATGTAATGTCGGACTTGTTATAATAATATCGAGAAAATGTTTGAAAGGGAGGGGATTCACACCCCTCGTTTCATTCAGCCTTTCCTCTTGATGGCAACGAAGGCTATGACGGCCACAGCGATGATCGCGGCGGCGATGATACCTGCTATGACACCTACGGTCATACCGTTGTCATCCCCTCCGTCAGTCGATTCTGCGGGCTGTGCCTTGACGACATAGTCGGAGAAGTGGGTAAGCTCCATCGTGACCTCGGCCTTACCGTCCCCAATCTCTGTTGCGGTGAAGTCCACGGCCTCTGTGGTTCCATACTCACTGTAGTAGAAGACGTTCAGATCGGATATGTCCTCTCCGTCGAGATCGTAGATGACGGTCACCATGACCGTACCTCCGAGATCATGAACGGTCTCGGTACCATTGGTGAAGTCGATGCTGTACAACGCACCGTTACCTACGACATACGACATCTCCTCATCGAACACACTCTTGTCTGCCTGTTTGACGGTGGCGGAGAATCCGCTCTCCGTGAATTTGTCAAGTGTCTTTGCAGTCGTTCCGTCGAACGATATCTTCGACGTTCCGGTCTTTATCTCAAGATTGTCGATCGTCTTCGCTTCGAGCTTGCTGATGGCATCCTTGATGTCGTTACCACTGATGTTGATGAGATCCGAGTCGCCGAAGATCGTGATGGTCTTGTCGACCTCGGTCTTCTGGGCCGTCTCGGTCCAGAGAGCGGTGATCGTGACATCCCTCGCAGGCATTATGAGGGAGGATCCTGCCTTGTATGTCTTATATCCGTCGGTCCACTTGTAGAAGGTGTAGCCATCCTTGGCCTCGGGAGCCTCCGGGAGCTGTACGAGGCTTCCGTACTTCTGTTTCGTCGTCTTTCCGTCGATCGTGAGGTCGTATGACTTCAGTTCTCCTGCGGCGACGAGTGTGCCATTCAGAGGTATGCTCTTGAACTCACCGTAGCCGTCCTCGCGGACAGTGTACTCCAATCCTTCCTTCTGCTCGATCAGATCGAAACCTGTCAAAGGTTTGACCAGGAACGTCTGGGATTCGGAATCGATCTCGACAGAGAAGATTCCGACACTCCTCTCGCTGATGGACACACTGTTCTCTCCGCACTCGTACTCACTGCCGGGGTAGAACAAGAACAATCCATCGATACCATCGTTGTACGATGCGATGTACACCGTCGAATCACGGATCTCGACGGTATCGACGTCGACCTTGGCATCCTTCTGGATCTCGATGTCGGTTCCGCTGAAGACGGCATCACCGTCGATCTTGTATGTACCGCTGACGAGCCTCATTACATCATCATTGATGATCTTGAAATCCTTGGCAGAGACAGCGAAATCGGCAGATGAGATGGGTGTCGCCTTCATAGCGAGACTGTTACCTTCGATCGTCGTAGTCCTGTCATCGTCATCGTCGGCCATTCCGACAGTGATCGTGAGATCACTACCGGAGACGGAGAGCGTCTGCAACCTGGATTCGTAGAAACGGACATCCAACTTTCCGATGTCCGCGATGAGCTTGGGCTCATCCGATGACTTATCCAACTTCATGGACACGTTCGACACGCCGATAACGAATGCATCCGTGCCCCCATATGTGAACTTCTCCGCACTCGCATAGAACGAGGTGAGTATGTCCTTGAGGTCTCCATCCTTCATCTGTTCCTCGGTACCTTTCAGTTCAAGATCCAATTTGACACCTTTGACCTCCATCGTCGGAACGGTGAAATCATCGATGCTCGCACTTACCTTGGCGGTTATCTGATCATCGGTCTTCGATGCGTCGATAGCACATGTTCCAGTGATCTTTGCGTCCAGATCGCCACTCTTGATGGCTACGTTGAGTCCGATGTTGGCCTTCAAGGATCCGTTGCCGGTGTCCTTCTCGTATGTCGCTGAACCGGTGATGGTGTTGTTCACAACGATAGATCCCTGGTCAGGTACGATGAGCGTAGCGCCCACACTGAGTTCGAAGCTTATGCCCTTGGCATTGGTGATACTTCCCGAGACCTTCAGAGCGATGTCCTTGATCTGGACCTCTCCAGCATCACCCTTCAGAACGATCGAACCGACGTTGACCGTCAATTCCGCACTGCCATCGACGGAACCGGTCTCTTTGTCTGTCTTGTAGTCGACATCGAGAGTGAAATCCTTGTCACTGCCACCGGTGATGGTGATAGGTCCGAACCCAAGGGTACCGTCGAGGTCACAATACATGCTGGCCTTGATCTTCGTCGGGAACAATTCCGAGAGATCGCTCCATCCTACCTCATCTGATCCGTAGTCGATGGAGTAATATGACTCATACTTACCATTGAGGGCGATGCTCATGTCATAGGGTACCTCATATCCTCTCGCGAAATCCGAGAATTTGATCAACGAACCCTCTTTCAACTCGATGATGGTACCGTTACCCTCGAGCTTGAACATAGGTCCAAGCACGATCGAACCACCCTTCTCGATGACATATTTTCCTTCGCCCTCGAACTTGAGGTTCGCGAATTTACCCGTTTTATCGTTGAGATAGACGGACTGACCGTCGGCGATCGTCTCCACGGTATTGATGACCTTGACATCATCGAACACATTCTCGGTCGCGATCGGTATCATAAGTTTATAGATGAGAGCCGTCAAGCCACTGTCGCTGATGAATTTCTCCATGGCATCGCTGATTCCATCACCGATATCATTGTCGATGACGGATGAACCGACGATCCCTTTCTTGATATCCATCGAGACTGCATTCTCCAATAGGTCCTCGATGGATGTGAAATTGAAGTCCGCGGATCCGGACGTGTCGGCAGATACGTCCTCCTCGGCGGACAGCATGGGCACCGTCGCGACACATAACATCATCAATGATGCGATCACCGCGAACAGTGCCTTATTCTTTCCCAAACCCATGTTATTCCTCCTTAACAGGTATTAAACTGGGTATACAATGAATAGAGTAGGCTTTAAGGTTTATCGACAGTCCCGACCGTATCGGATTCGTGGATTCGATGCTTCATCCATTTTAAGACATCGAACCAACGATTTTAAGATATCACAAATCCAGAATGATTATAATCAACATGTTTCATCCGATTGACATGAGCCCTAAAACAAAGCTGGCCATAGTATTTGCGATCGTCGCGATCGCAATCGTGGCCGTGATCGCCCTCAACCCAGGAAGCTCCAACCAGAGTAATGGGCACGCCTTCCCCGAACCAATCGAGGTAGGCGACAGGGATTATCCCGTTGCATCCGAAGCCGAAGAATCATATGCCAAGACCATCAAGACGCTGAAATCGTCGCTATCCGACTCTTCCCTCAGCGCCAATGACATGTCAGAGAGCATCAAAGTCGCCGCCGAGGACTACCTGAAGATGAGGGACTACTATGTCTGGATGTATCTGGACTATAGCAAGAAACCCACGGAATACGCGGACACCTATGCCGCATGGACCGGATTCGTGGCCCACATATACGACGATCTTGCGATCACCTTGAAGGAATCGCTCTCCGGACCCTGTGCAAAGACCGTCGAGAAAGCAATGAAGATCTGCGAACTCGACCCGGAAGAATACAGGAACTATGAGGAGATAACTCAGGAGGACAAGGACTTCAATGAGAAGGAAGCTGACCTCATCGCCGAGTACAACAACTTCATTGACGAGAAGCAGTACGACAAGGCCGCAGAGACCTATGTGAAACTGGTCCAGATCAGGAATGAGTTCGCCGTGCTGAAGGGATACGACAACTATTCCGAATACGCCTACAAGGTCGTTTACGGCAGGGACTACACTCCAGCAGAAGGCAAGGCATTCACCTCCCTCACGAAGACAGCGTATGAGACATATGTGAATGTGTACCGTGCTACATACTTCGATGAATCGATGAATCCGAGCAAACTTGCTTGGATGAATAATCTGACATTGGATGATTTCGTCGACGCGGTGACCCCGTTCATCGACTCGATGAGTGACGAGTACGCCAAATTGCTGGATTACATGATCGAGAACGACCTCATAGACTTCTGCACCGATGACGGAAGGAAGGAATGGACCTACAGCGCCGATCTGTATACCCGCGGAAGCGCCATGATCTACATCGGTGAGATCGGCAATGGATTCGATGGGCAATATACCGCCAAGAACCTCGTCCAGGAATTCGGTCATGCAGCCAACGTCTGTCTGAACGCGAAGTACACATCCTGCTATGATGTGAAGGGAATCTATTCCCTGGGATTGGCATCCCTCTATTGCACATCAGGTCTCGTAGGAGAGGAATCATCACGTGCCATGGCAGCGTACATAATGCAGAGCCTCCTGTGGGATAACGTGGTCGTACCCGGATTATTGACGGAACTGGAACTCTGGGCATACGAGACAGAGGCTGAGACACACTCTCTGACCGCTGAACAGGTCTCCGAAAAATTCGAATCCATCTTGGATGCCTATGGCATATACTTCGATACCGACTACGATGAGAAGTATTACTGGGTCACCGTCTCTCAGCTCTTCGATTCCCCCCACTCCTGCATCAGCTACGGAACATCCGCCATCGGAGCGATCGAGCTGTTCGTGGAGGCCACCGAGGATTACGATGCTGCGAAGGAGAAGT
>CAVGUW010000007.1:0-56328 GCA_963632775.1 Bacteroides salyersiae
ATCTCGATGAGAGGTGGAAGATCATTATACACTAAGAATGGATGTGTGTTAATAATAAATGAAATAAAGCAATTAGCTTAATTAATTACAATACAGGAAAAAAGAAATGGTTTGGATCGAGGGCGATGCCCTCAATCGCATTTCGTCCATCCGCAACTCTTGCAGACGTTACATCCGCCCTGGAATTCCAACTCGTCGCCGCACTTGGGGCAGGGGTTGATGACCTTCCTCTGGGCCTTGTCCTCTTTCTTCTCTTCGAGCACGGTGCCGTTGATCTCCCTCTGCATCTCCTTGTACATGTCCATGAGGGCATGTCCGACAGCGGTCGGACAACAGGATCCTTTGCTGGTGTCGTGCTGCGTGTGCGTACGGAGGACGAAGGACGGGCATGAGCCGCAACTCTTCAACTGATCGACGATCGCACCGATCTCGCAACCGCTCCTTGCGGCGAGCGAGATCATCCTGGAGAGTCCGATCATGAAGTTGTTACATCCGCCGGTGGATCCCTTGTTGAGGTATACTTCCAACAACTGTCCGTCGCACGGGTCGAAGAATGCGGTGCAGTGAAGACTTCCGCATCCGGTGATGAGCTTCCTCTTCTTTCCGACGACGTCGTCCTCGACGTTCTCGACGAATCCCCTCTTCTCCTTCTTCTTGGGATTCTCTTCCTTCTTCTCCTCTTTCTTCTCTTCCTTCGTCGTGAGGATACCGAGACGTTTGCATCCGTCCCTGAAGACGGTCACACCTTTGCATCCGATCTGCCAGGCGTACATGTACAGGTCGTACACATCCTCCTCGGGGAATTCGGAAGGCAGGTTGACGGTGGAGCTGATGGATGCATCGATGTGCATCTGCCATGTTCCCTGCTGGTTGAGCCTCTGTTTGTAGTTGAGGTTCTGTGCCGTGACGAAGAACGGGGGAAGATCGAGATCGTCCGTGATGCCGTGCTTGTCCATGTAGTCCTTGACGACGGGTGTGTACACCTTGTAATATTCGTCGTGATCGGAGAGGGACGTGGTCCTTCTGACGTAGTAGTTGGCGAATATGGGTTCGATACCGCCCGATATTCCGAGCATGGTGGACAGGGTACCCGTAGGTGCGATCGTGAGTAGTTGTGAGTTCCTCAGACCGTACTTCTTGACGAGTTCCTTGGTCTCCTCAGATGCGTTGTGTATGAAGTACGGTGATGCGAGGATGTGGTCGATGTTGCACTTGGGGAACGGTCCGTTCTCCTTCGCCAACAATGCGGATGCCTTCATCGCCTCGTCGGCCATGATCGTACCGAGATGGTCACAGAAGTCCATGGCCTCTTTGCTTCCGTACGTGAGCTCCAATTTGATCAGCATGTCAGCCAATCCCATGATGCCGAGACCGATCTGTCTCCAGTCGCGTACCGACTCCCTCTGTTCCTTCAGCGGGTGCAACGGCAATCCCTCATCCAATACGTCGTTCAGTGCCCTGACGCATATGCCGACGCATCTTCTGAACTCATTCTCATCGAAGTATCCGTCCTCGTCCACGAAGTTGGAGAGGTTCATGCTTCCGAGAAGACAGCTCCCTCCGGCAGGAAGGGGTTCCTCGGCACAGGGGTTGGTACCTGCGTAGTGGTAATCGGGGAATTCGGACAGGAGGTTCCATGACTCGATCCTATCCCAGAACAGACAGCCGGGTTCTCCGTAATCCCAGTTGTTGTAGCACAGTTTCTTGAAGAATTCGTGTGCATCGAGCTCTTTCTTCGTTATGTCGTTGGTCTCGGGGCGTTCGAAGACCTGTATGTACTTCTTCTTGTCCCTGACGGCATTCATGAAGTTGTCGCTCATACGTATGGACATGTTCGCTTTGGTGACCCTGTTGAGATCGGTCTTGACGGACATGAATTCCTCGAGATCGGGGTGATCGCAGGACATGGTGAGCATGAGTGCCCCCCTCCTTCCGTGCTGACCGATGAGACCGGTGACCATGGAGAAGAGATCCGTGAAGGATACGGCACCGGACGTCTCTGAGGCGGTGTTGTTGATCTTCGCGCCCCTCGGAGCTAGTTTGGAGATATCAATTCCGACACCTCCGCCGTAACTGAACGTTCTCGCCAGCTTACCTGCGGTCTCGAAGATGGATTCGATGGAATCCTCCGGTGGTGCTACGACATAACAGTTGGAGAGTGTTATCTTCAGACCGGTCAGGTGCAATCCTCTGTTGGCAAGGATCCTTCCACCGAACAAGAACTTCTTGTCGATGATCAGTTGTTTCAATTCTTCATCGCCGACGGAGACACGATCCAACCAATGGTCGAACGTCTCTCCTTGGTAACAGTACTTCTTCTCCCAGATGTCTATACCTAGGTTGTTTTCCTCTCCAAGCCACTGTTTTATGTCCATAAACGTACCATCCCGATGTAAGGTTTTATTGTATTTTAATTGAAGGTTCTAACACTTTTGTGGTTAAAACAGCGTTATATGCTGTTCTGGGTCATCGATTTTATCACAATAAGGATAATTTTTTGACATTCTTATCCACGTGAATAATTATTGTCGGTAAAGCCATCTGCTTTATTTTTCACGTCTAGGATCGTTGCGAAGAACGCTCTTAAGGTGACCTGTTCCACACTGACGATCCAACGAGAATTATGTGATGTATCGCATCACTTGATGAGTACGCTCACACCTGCGACGAGGGCGGTACCGACGAAGATGAGCACGATAGCTACGGCGATGATCTTCACCATCAACTCTTTTCTCTTCTTCTCAGACATGTACATCGTGACTAGACTGTTGATAAAAAAATGTATCGGAGTTGACCATACATCGTTCCTGTGGAATCTACCACAGCGTGATGTATGTTCCGATGACATCATCGGGAGGATATCCGTCGGCTCATGCCGATGTGGCGACCGTGTTCAGGAGGAACGGCACCTTGTTCTTTGCACCTTTCGTTCTGGATGCCATCATCGTCTGTACCCGATCGAACTCATCCGCCGTTACCGGACGGTCGGTGTGATGCTCTATGAGATGTTCCTCCCAGCGCATGTATCCCGCATAGACCGGGTTGTGCAGGATGTTGCGGACGTTGTACTTGTTCCATTGGTTCCCGTTCCTAGTGCGGATGAAGGATGAGTTCAGATCCGCGGAGATGTCGTCCAAGGTATCGCCATCGAGATAGGAATGGAATATCCTCCTCACGACGGTCTGTTCATCATCGATCGATACCAGGTCCCCGTCCTCCACACGATATCCGTACGGAGGTTGGAATCCCATCACACCGTCCTTCTGCTCCGCCTTCTGGACCATACCGAACTTGGTCCTCTCTCCGATCTGTTCCGATTCCAACTGGGCGATACGTTGGATGACGTCCATGGCGAACCTTCCCACGGCCGTCGTGGTATCGATCCTCTCCGTGGTAGAGAAGAACGATTGTCCGTTCTTTGACAGATCCTCTATCATGAGCATGAAGTTCTTGCTGTTACGATGGATCCTATCCATCTTTATGACGACAAGGGCATCCCATTTCACGCGTTCGTCGGGCGAGAACATCCTGCGGTACGCGGGTCTCCTGGTATTGGTGCCCGAGTATCCGTCATCGATGTATTCGCCTGCGATCTCCATGTCGAACACGTCGCAGAAATCCCTGAGCATCTGTAGCTGTGCGGCCAATGAATAACCCTGATCGGCCTGTTCGTCGGTCGATACACGTGCATACAACGCTGCGCGTATCCTGTCGCTCATGAATGCATCCTGATCTGACCGTTGATCGTCGTGTACTCGTCCATATCGATTATGGCCGGGTGATCGCCCTCTCTGACGATCTCTCCCCACTTCACATAACCGACATACAACGGATTGTGGAGGATCTTGTGGATGGACTGTTTGTTCCACTTCCCTCCTTTCTTCGCAGGTATGTCTGCATCGTTGAGCGATCTTGCGATGTATTCCATGCTGTATCCCTTGTTGTACATCCTGTAGATCGCTCTGACGACATACACCTCCTCAACGTTGACGGATAGCATCCCCTTCTTGTAGTCGTATCCGTACGGCTGCCCGAAACCAAGCAGGCCGCCCATAGTCCTTGCTTTTTGTTCCATCCCTAACTTCACCCTCTCCCCGATCTGCTCGGATTCAAGTTGTGCGATACGCTGTATGAGGTCCATCACGAACCTGCCCATGGCATTGCTCGTGTCGAACTGCTCCATGACGGAACAGAATCCCTTGCCTGAGGCGTTGAGGTCCTTCATCATGTTGGTGAAGTTCTCGCTGTTACGGTGGATCCTATCCATCTTGAGCACGAGGACGATATCCCACTTATCGCTCTCGTTCATCATACGTGCATATTCGGGACGTCTGATGTTGCGTCCGGAGTGCCCTTCCTCACGGTATTCCTCGGCTACGATCCATCCTTGCGAACTGCAGTATTTCCTAAGACGTCCCAACTGGGCGTCCAGAGAGAAACCTTCCATAGCCTGTTCTTCGGTCGATACCCTTGCGTAGAGTGCAGCGCGTACACTGTTCTCATCCATCCCGCAGATATCATCGCAAGGTTTCATATTTATAACTTGGTCATTGACCGGGTTGAATTATTCAACAGTCTACTTAATCAATTAACGTAGTTGCTTAATTTATGACGATGGATCGATGACGTGTTCGTCGAACATCGACCGGATATTACGTCCTTTTCTTAACTATATATAAATATGATATTACTATTGTTAAAACGGATTTGCGTAAGTATTCGTACGGCAAGGGGTGCACATGATCAAGATAATCTATAATCCGGTAGGCGGAGGAGGTATGAATTGGGATAGGATGAAACACGTCCGTTCTCTCCTCGAGGATAAAGGGATCGAGCATGAATATTACGAGACCACCTACGAGATGAGGGGCGATTCCCTTGCCCGTCTCATCGCAAAGGACGGTGACGTGATCGGCATAGCAGGCGGTGACGGCACCATCCATGAGGTCGTATCGGCCACATACGATCTCGATATCACCTATGTTCTCCTTCCTTTCGGCTCCGGTAACGACACCGCCAGATCGGCAGGCGTCCTCGATTATACCGATGAGCAGATCGTCAATGCGTTCATCAACGGTACCGACCGTTCGATACCCTATTGGGTGGCGAATGACATGATCTTCATACAGACCATCTCCTTCGGTACTCCTGTGGACATAAACATGGTCGCCGATGAATATGTGGAGAAGCTCATGTCGAACATGACAGCGAACACGACATCGGCAGTCATCAGACGTTATGTCGATGTCACCAAGACCCTCATGTCATCCATGGTGCACAGCATCCTCAACGGCGAATTGTCATTCGTCAAGGTCGTGAAATCGAAGGATTATCGTAAGATCGCCCTCAAGGCCCTCAGCAGATGCAAGGCCATGAAGTACAGGATCACGACGAACGGTGTCACCAAGGATGTGGAGAGCATCCTGCTCACAGTTCAGAACGTGGAGTACATGGGTGGTGGATTCAATGTCTGCCCCACCGCAGCGATCGATTCCACGGATCTCAACGTCCTCAACGTGAACAAGAGGAGCAAATTCAAGTATTTCGTGAATCTAGTCGCCCTTTCGACGGGAAAGATCGGGACCCAGAAGAATGTGGACTACTTCAAGACCAAGGAGATCATCATCGAGAGCGATGAGGTCAAACACATGATGGTCGACGGAGAGACACTCGACTTCGATGGTTACATCTCGATCAAGCCTGGGGATCACAAGCTCATCATTAGGGTGTGAACCACATGGTATGCACCGGTTTCAAGATCCCTTCCACCAGGGGCGATGTGGACCTTAATTGCTACAGATGGGTCCCTGAAGGTGAGGTCCGTGCCGTACTCTTCATCGCTCACGGGATGATGGAGCACATCTTCAGATACGATGAGTTCGCGAACTATCTCAACGGATACGGTATAGCCGTATACGGTCACGATCACATGGGTCACGGAGGTACATCCCCTGTCGACCGCGGTTTCTTCGCCGAGAAGGATGGTGACGAGATACTCGTCAACGACCTCTATGAGATGTGCAAGGTGGTCCAGAACGAATTACCGGGTGTCCCGAGGATAGTCATGGGGCACAGCATGGGTTCCTTCGTCACCAGGCGTTTCCTTACGAGATACGGCGATTCCGTCGACGGTGCGATATTGATGAGCACCGGACAGAACAGCATGTTGGAACTGAACTCCGGTCTCTTCCTCTCCAAGCTCATATGTAAGCTCAGAGGTACGCATCACAAGTCCAAATTATTGTATGATCTCGCTCTCGCTCCGAACAACAGACCGTTCAAGGAGTCGAAGGATCCGCTCAGATGGTTGTCTACGAGCGAGGAGAGCAGGAGATTGTACGATGAGGATCCCGATTGCGGATTCGATTTCACCGCAGCGGGATACCGTGACCTGTTCTCGATGATCAAGAAACTCGGTAAGGAACAGGACTTCGACAGGATCCCGAAGGATCTCGATATCCTGTTCGTATCCGGCTCCGATGATATCATCGGGGAGTACAAGGGTACCCTTGACAAGGTGATCGCCACATTGAAGGGATATGGTCTCGACCCCAAGAAGAAGGTATATGAGGGTCTGAGGCACGAATTGTTAGTGGAGAACGGTAAGGAAGCGGTGTTCTGCGACATCAAGGATTGGATCCTTGGTCTTCCGAGCGTTCAACATCCCATTCAATGATGTCCGGCCACACGACCTTGAACGCCTTCGCGGACAGTCTTGCCAACGGTATATCCGCATCGGAATCGGAGTAGAACTCATCGATACGGGAGTCACCGAACATCTCCTTGAACCTCCTGACCTTCTCATGATCGCGACAGTTCTTGCCGATCGGCCTACCTGTCCTGACATCGATGGGTGATGCGATCACGTTCTCTATGCCGATGCGTCTGCATGCGGCCTTGATGAGGAATTCGGGTGATGCCGATATGACCACGTCGTCATCCCTGTGTCTCTCTGGATACCATGGGGCGATCCTATCGATGTTCTGATCCCAGAACCTCTCCGCCATATCCTCTATGACGAAGTCCCTGAAGAATCTGTAGTAGTGCTCCTTCATCCTGGTGTGGTCGTACAATCCTATGTGGAAGCCCAACCATCCTTTGAACTGTATCGGGAAGTGTTTCAAGATCGTCCTCTTCTGCGAGAGACAATACTTGTAGAAATCGATGGTACTATCCCCATCGTATAGTGTGCCGTCGAAATCATAGACGTTCATTGGAACACCATAGGGCACATCTTGATCCGATTATATAGAAGGGTGGGGTTGATGGGGGCTTTCGCCCCCTAATCAGTTTATTGGGATCACATCATTCCGCCGACTCCGCTCATGCCGGGACCGCCCATCGAGGGGTCTGCCATGGGGTTCATCGGGGGTGCCCTGCGTGAAGCGATGACATCGTCGATCCTGAGGATCATGTTAGCGACTTCAGCGGCCGAGTTGATTGCCTGCACCTTGACTCTGAGAGGCTCGATGACGTAGCATTTGAGCATGTCGACAGCCTCACCGGAATCGAGATCGAGACCGTAGTAGGCTCCATCCTTCTTCTTCTTGTCGTGTGCGTTCTTCAACTTGATGATGGCATCGATCGAGTCGATACCTGCGTTCTCGGCGATCGTCCAGGGGATGATCTCGAGTGCCTTGGAGAAGGCTTCGATAGCGAGCTGCTCCCTTCCGCCGACGGTGGATGCGTACTCTGCGAGCCTGAGCTCCGTCTCGATCTCGGGTGCACCTGCACCTGCGACGACCTTTCCGTCCTCGATAGCGACACCGACGACACGGATGGCATCCATCATGGCCCTCTCGACCTCTGCGAGGACGTGCTCCGTTCCTCCGCGGATGACGATCGAGACCGCCTTGGGGTTCTTGCATCCGGTGATGAAGCACATGGACTCCGCTCCGACCTCCTTCTCTGCGACCTCTTCGGCCGTTCCGAGGTCCTTGGACTGGATCTCCATGACCTCTCCGACGAGTGTACCTCCGGTCGCTTTGGAGATGGCGATCATATCGGATTCCTTGAGCCTCCTGAAGCAGAGGATACCTGCCTTCGCGAGGTAGTGCTGTACGAGGTCATCGACACCCTTCTGGCAGAAGACGACGTTCGCACCGACGGATGCGATCTTGTCGACCATCGCTTTCAGTGTGGCATCCTCCTCGTTGAGGAATGACTGCATCGAGAGGGGGTCCGAGATACTGATCTCTGCGGAGACCTCGGGTTTCTTGTTCTCGAGTGCCGTGGTGAACAATGCGATCTTCGCATCGGTGATGACCTTGGGCATACGGGGGTGTACCCTCTGCTTGTCGATGACGAGACCTTTCACGAGGTAGGTGTCGTTGATGACTCCTCCCGCTTTCTTCTCGATCTTGATGTTGCTCGTGTCGACGATCTTTCCTTCCTGAACGTCCCTTGCCGCTTTGACGATGAGGTCTGCGAGGTGTTCGCCCTCTCCGCCGACGGATTTACCGGTCATTGCGGTCTCTGCGACCTTCTTGAGGAGCTTGTCGTCATCCGAGGGGACAGCGATGTCGTTGAGGATCTCGACTGCCTTCTCTGCTGCGAGCTTGAAACCGTTGGTGATGACCGTGGGGTGGATGTTGGCGTCGATGAGTGACTCGGACTGTTTGAGGAGTTCTCCTGCAAGGACGACCGCTGTGGTCGTACCGTCACCGCACTCTGCGTCCTGTGTCTTCGCGACCTCGACGACCATCTTGGCGGCGGGGTGCTGGACATCGATCTCTTTGAGGATCGTCACACCATCGTTGGTGACAGTGACATCACCGATGGAGTCAACGAGCATCTTATCCATTCCCTTGGGTCCGAGTGTGGACCTGACGGAATCGGCAACTGCCTTTGCTGCAGCGATGTTGTTGAATTGTGCCTCTTTATCTTTGCTTCTCTCCGTACCCTCTTTGAGCACGATGATCGGCTGATTGTTACCGGAACCATACATAATATGTATCTCCTAATTATGTGTGGTAGTAATTTTGTTCTTCTATATAAACATGCTTATTTATACATCGAATTCACATTATTCTATCACTAATATTTTAGGTGCTAGCTATAATCTTTAAGTAGATGTCTGGCCGGACCCACGGAACAGTTTATCAAACCCGGATGTGATGCCTCTGGCATGGCAGATCAGATGGACGATCAGGAGTTCGAACAATTCGTCGAGTCCAACAAGGATAGGATAATCGAGTTGATGTGCGAGAAGGGTGATACGTTCTCCCTGAAGGATGCCATGCTCAGGATCATGGATGACGAGGATGTGCAGAAGCACTTCTTCACCGCATGTATCGAGTTGATGCATTTCTTCGAATCGGCCGTGAAGGCCATGCCCATGTCCGACAGGACGAGGGAGGCGTTGAACAATGTCGAGACGGCACGCGAGAACGCCGTGAGGAATGCGATAATGGTGTCGGCCAAGGATCACATCGAGAACATCACCGTTGATGATGTGAAGGACGACATCAAGATGGTCACCGGTTCCGTGAAGAGATCGGTGATGAAGAGGTTCACGAAGGACAACGGGAAGGATTGAACCTATCTCCCGAACACATCCTTCACGACGACGCCTCTGGACTCCAATCTGTCCCTGATCCTGCGGATGCTCTCCATGGATCCGCCGGAGATGTTCATCCTGGACAATCTCGCATTCAATAACGGACGTCCGTTCAGCCTGTCGATGTATGCCAATCCGACACCCGTGTCCGCTATCGCATCCGCGAATCCATCCTCTTTGCCCTCTAGATGCGACAGTACGGGGCCGATGAGTGCGTACGTCGTCAATCCCGCTTCCGTCAGTCTTCTCAGGGCATCCAATCTCTTCGACGGTAACGGTGCACCCGGTTCCGTCATCTTGCTGTAACGGTCATCGATGGTGGTGATCGTCATCGCCACCAACCCTTCCATCTGCGACAGGATGTCGATGTCGCGCAATATCAGGTCGGATTTGGTGTGCATGTGTATCGGACATCCGACCTTGGATATCCTCTGGAGACAGCGTCTGGTGAGCTCGAACCTCCTCTCCGCAGGTTGGTAGGGGTCGGTGACCGTACCTATCCCTATGGTCCCTTTGACGAACGTCAGTTCCTTCCCCAATCTCTCCACGATGTTGGATTTCACTCTGACGATACGCCACGTATCCCATTCGGAATGCGTCACCTCCGGTGCGTAGCAGTAGATGCAACCATGTGTACACCCTCCGTACGGATTCAGCGAATAATCCATGTCCGGTAGCCCTGACGGTGACAACGCGCGTTTGCATTGGACGATCTCGTACTTACCGTCCCATCTGTCGGCACCGTCGAACTCGAAGAGGTCAGACATAGTCCTCGATCCTCCTCTGTATCATGAAGTCCCTCAGCACCGCGGAATGCTGCAACCATATGTTCCTCGGGATGTCCATCACGGAATCGACATGTTGCAACGCAGACTCCAGATTATCGAATCTCAGCGGTTGTCCCGCCAACGATTCCCTCACCCTCTCCCTTACGTTCCATACACCGACCGGCATGACATAACCGGGATGTGCCTCCCTGAAGATGACGGCACCCGCCGTCCTGTTCTCCCTCGTCAGCAATTCGTTGACGGCCATCCTCGATGCGTAATAGCACCCTCCTATGTGGGCATACTCCGTCCTCCCGTCGAAGAACTCGCAGTCGGAGATCATCTCTATCTGTCTGCCTGAGGGATTCCATGTGGTGTTGGGATACCATGCCTCGATGAGCTCGAACCTCCATGTGCACGGTAACAGGAGGATGCACCATCTGTTGTCCAACGCATGGAGCTCGTATATCCTGAACTCGTCTATGGTGTTGTTGTACTTGGTGGTCTTCAGCAGATCCTTCCCGATGATGTCATCCACGGCGGTTATGCTCCATCTCGTCGGTACGAAGCGTCTGTTCCTATCCACGCCCATGGTACCGACGGAGAACGCCTTCTGTATCTCGGATATCAGCGTACCGTTCCTGTAGGCGTTCACGACGGCATCCTTGGCCTTCATATCGGTGTCGTAGAAGCTCCTCTCCAGATACCTATGCATCCTTCCGTTGCCCGCCTTCATGTAATCCATCCTTGCGGAGGGACCGAAGGGTTGGATCTCGTCATCGAGGATCACGCGTCCCTTGGGTTTGGAGGAGAATCTCGCCTCTATGTCGATGGGCCTCTCGGTGAGGGCCATCTCCTGCACCTGATCGACGATCCTCCCGCCCTTCCTGAAGTCGGTGGCATCGATGCGGTACTTCCCCCTTACGAGTCTGAACCTGAAGTCGGTGATCTCGTCTATCGACTTGTCACCCCAGAGTTCGGGCTTGTCCATGATCGATGTATCCCCGAACTCCGGAGGTATCAACGGTCCGATGTCCACCTTCGGGTATCCATACCTCCCTACGAAGACCGCGGGTGGTGAGCTTCCTTCGATATCGGTGGCATCGATCAGTCTCATCGTCTTGCTCTGGGAGTAGAATTTGATCATCAACGGACATCTGTCCTTCCCGCAGAGCCTCCTGGCGCCCTTGCAGACGATACATTGGCTGGTGTCGTCGGCGACATGGTTGTAACCCACCATCCTGTCGAAGAAGGACGCATCTGCCATGTCACCGATAACCGAATGGTCGGATATAGAATATCGTACCTTTAGATGGGATCTCGGGCCCGTAGGATGGTGGATGATCGGTGATTCACGGTGCGAGAATAGTAGGAAACAAGAGACGGTTGGACGTCAGTCCGGTGCAAGGGGACCGTCTCTTGCAGTGAACTATGCATCGGACTCGCACTATTTAATAAGTTCCCGTTTCGGGCAAAAATATGGTGTCTGGAAGGGGTTTGGGAAGGGGGGTCGGATGTCTGGCCAGCAGATCATTCGCCCTTCTTTTTCTTCTCTTTGGGGAACCTGACATCCACCGAATTGCAGTGTGCGAACAGGCCCTCGGCCTTCGAGATCTTCCTGATCGTGGGTGCGATTATGTCCAGCCCATCCTTGGTCAGCATCTGCACGGTGGAGGTCTTCCTGAAGTGGGCGACGTTCAGTCCGGAGTACAGTTTCGCACCGCAGGCGGTGGGGAGAACGTGGTTGGTACCCGATGCGTAATCCCCGGCGGCGATGGGTGTGTATCTCCCGACGAATATCGAACCTGCGTTCCTTACCTTCGAGAGGGTGTCCATGACATCCTTCGTCTGGATGCAGAGGTGTTCGGGTGCGACCTCGTTCATCATCTCGATGGCGAGGTCCATATCGTCCGCCACGATGTAACCGGAGTTCTTCATCGCCGCGGTGATGATCTCCTTCCTGGGGGCATCCTTCACCTGCTTCTCGATCTCCTTGTCCACAGCCTTCGCGACATCCTCGGAATCGGTGATGAGGATGAATGCGGACATCGGATCGTGCTCCGCCTGTGCGACGAGATCGGATGCGACGAATGCGGGATCGCATGAGTCGTCCGCAAGGATACCCGCTTCCGAGGGTCCTGCGGGGAAGTCGATCTCTATCTTACCTCTGAGGAGCGTCTTGGCCGCGGTGACGAAGACGTTACCGGGACCGACGATCTTCTGGACGGGTTCGATGGACTCCGTACCCAGGGCCATACCTGCGATGGCCTGTATGCCTCCGATCGTGTAGATCTCATCGACACCCGCGATATCCAAAGCGACCAATGTCACGGGATTGACGGGTGCGGGCGTACAGCAGATGACCTCATCCACACCGGCCACGCGTGCCGGTATGACGCACATGAGCGCAGTAGAGGGGTATGACGCCCTTCCTCCGGGTATGTAGCATCCCACTCTCTCCAGAGGGGTGCTCTTGACACCGAGCGTTATACCCGGTTCCACCTCTGACAACCAGAGGTCCTGAGGGAGTTGCATCTTGTGGAATCTCTCGATGTTGTATGCAGCGTTCTCGAGCTCCTCGACGAGTTCGGGATCCACCTTCTCGTATGCTTCCTCTATCTCCTCACGTGAGACCTGGAGTCTGTCCAGTTTGATCTTGTCGAATTTCTCTGTGTAGGCTTTGATGGCCTTGTCCCCGTCCTTCTGGACGTCGGCGATGATGTTCCTCGCCGTCTCCATGACGTCGTCCACCTTTGACGAACGGTTCTTCTGCCAGAATCCCTCTTCGAGTTGCTGCATCATGATCCTTCTCAATATTATCGTGCGATATAAACAATACGCAATGGTCCCGCGCCGATAGCCTCATTGATTATATAATCCGATATGAATCATGACCATATCGGCCGAGGCTATCAAATGAACATAATCGTAGTTGGTATCGGGAATATTGGATACATAGTGACCGAGGTATTGTCGCAATACCATGATGTCATGATCATCGATCACGACAAGGCTACCGTGGAGAAGGTCAAGAGCCTTCTGAACGTATCGGTCCTCTACGAGGACGGTGCCAACCCGAAGGTCCTCAGGAGCGCCATAGAGCGTCACAATGCCGACATAGTGATAAGTACGACGGCGAGGGATGACGACAATCTCCTGATCTCGATGCTGTCGAAGATGATCAAACCCGAGATCAAGACGATCGTGAGGATCAGGAATCCCGATTTCGCGATCGAGCCTTCGCCTCAGACCGTCGACCAGATAATCTCGCCGGAGATCATGATGGCCAGCAAGATGGCCGAGCTGGCCCTTCTGGAGAATGCCATAGATTACGAGAGCATCGAGGCCATGGACCTCGGTCTGGCGCTGTTCGAGGTCACCGAGGATCACAAGGATATCATCGGTAAGATGAGCATCAACATCCCCAAACCGGATGATTGTACAATAGTCGCAATATATCGCGGTGATGAGATCATCATGGACCATGAGATGACCGTGATCCACGTGGGCGATCTGATACGCGTGCTCGGATCGCCGGAGAGCATCCATAAGTTCAACGACATGATGGGAGTGAAGCGTCCCGCCAACGAATTCCTGATAATCGGAGGGGGTGTTGCAGGCGCACAGACCGCGAGACTGCTCGAATCCAGGAAGAGATACGTCAAGATGTTCGAGGTCGACCGTAAGAGATGTACGGAGCTCGCCAAGGAACTGACATCCACGGTCATCGTCAACGGCAGCGGTGTCGATCCCTATCTCCTCAAGGCGGAGAACGCGGGGAGGGCCGATGTGATCATCGCCACGACCGATGTGGACGAGACCAATCTGTTGTCGGGACTGATGGGGAAGAAGCTCGGTGCGTACAAGATCGTCAGCAGATACTCCATGGTCGAGTATGAGGATATCTTCGAATACACCGGGATCAAGACCATCGTCGGTAACTATCGTGTCGTGGCCAACGGTGTCACCAAGACACTGATCCCCAGTGACAAGGCCATATTGAAGATGAAGAACCCTGATGAGCTGTTCTTCACCGTCACCGTCAACCCGCGTTCGGCCGTATGTAACGAGCACACGGGTGACATCAAACTACCCAGGGGATGCCGTCTCACCTGTCTCATACGTAAGGATGAGAAGATCTATCCGGGTATGTACACCAAATTCCAGGCCAACGATCGTGCTGTGCTGTACACCTACAACGTGAACAAGAGCAAGTTGGAGAAGATGTTCGGCACATCCATCGACATCGACGTGTGAATCAGATGAGGAAACAGGTACGCATAAGGAAGGTCGACAGCTTCACGCTGAAGACCGTCGGTTATACGCTGGTGACATTGGGATTGCTGATGTTACCGTCGCTGATATATCAGTTGGTGGACGGCAAGGATCCGTTGCCCTTCCTAGTACCCATGATCCTGATGGTCGCCGTCGGTTCGGTGATGCTCTTCTTCACGAGGACGCCGAGGGTCATGAATCCGATCTTCATCCTAGCCGATATGGCATTGATGTGGGGGATCTCCGTTATATGTGGTGCGATACCGTTCTTCTTCTCGGGTTTCACGTTCGTGGATGCCCTCTTCGAATCTTCCGCCGGAGTGATGACCACAGGTTCGTCGATAATCTCCAGCATGGGCGATTGGAGCAGAGGTGTCATCCTCTGGAGGTCCGTGCTGCAATGGGTCGGAGGTATCGCCATCATCGTCATGTTCCTGTTGATCCTCCCCACGATCGGGTTCGGCAGCAGGGAACTGTTATCCAACGAGATGTCCGGATCGGATGCGGGGAACATATCCCTGAAGCTGAAGGATACCGGAAAGCAGTTCGCTTTGGTGTATCTGTTCGCGACGTTGGTGATCCTGGTAGCGTTGTCGCTATGCGGGGTGACGTTCTTCGAATCCCTCTGCCTCTCATTCTCCACGATATCATTGGGCGGTTTCTCCCCGTTGGACCACAGCGTATCGTATTACAGCGATGTCGTGAAGATCATAATCATGGTATCGCTCATATTCGGTAGCACCAACTTCTATCTGCATTACAAATCATTGGTGTCCAGGAAGCCCGTGTATCACAAGAGCGAGGAGTTCAGGGCGATGATGTTCCTGACGGTGATCGTCCTGGTGATATCGATGGCATACCTCCTGGCAGGGGGTGAAGATTCCTTCATCAACATCCTGTTCAACACCATATCCGCGACCACGACGGCATCGTTCGCCGCATCGGATTATACGACATATCCGTTCTTCATCGTCTTCCTGTTGTTCTTCGTCACCATCATCGGAGGTTCTGCGGGTTCGACCGCCGGAGGTCTGAAGGTCAGCAGGTTCGTCATAATCTCCAAGAACGCATACAACGAGGTGAAGAAGCTCCTGCACCCGAACGCGGTGTTCGACGTGAAGATGGACGGTACGAGCGTGGATGATCGTTACATCTCGATAACCATGGTCATGTTCTTCGCCTTCTTCCTGACGGCCATCGTCGGTACGGGCGTGTTCCTGTTCTTCGGAATGCCATTCGACGTATCCGTGTTAACATCCATAAGCAGTCTGACATCATATGGTGCATCGATAGGTCCCTACGGACCGTTCGGTTCCTTCGCAGGGCTCAGCGACGGTGCGAAACTGTTCATGTGCATCCTGATGTGGATCGGACGTGTGGAGATAATGTCCGCATTCATCCTCTTCACTCCCGGTTATTGGAAGGAATTCAGGTTATCCATCAGGAACATCAGGAGAAGATCTGTCAAGCCTTGGAGGTGATCCTGCATGCATCCAGTATGCGCATCACCGCAGGGTCCAACGGATCCTTGTCGTTGATGACACCGGCCAACAGCTTCGCTTCCTTGAATCTCTTCTTCTCGATCAGGCACATCGCCATGACCTCCAACGCACCGGAGTTGGAATAATCGATCTGGAGGGCACGGTTGGCATAGTTGGCCGCTGCAGGTATCTTTCCCGAGATGTACATCACATACGCCTGCAATGCCAATGATTCGGCATTCTTCTTATCCTCTTTGAGATGTTCCTTGGCGACCTTGACCGCATCCTTCACATCACCCTTCTTCATCAGGACGGTGACGAGGTTCAGGAGCGATCTGTATGATGCATCCTCATCCTTCACGATGCTCTCCGCTTCGCGTTGGGCCTTGGCGAACTCTCCGAGGGAACACAATATCTCACAGAGCAGGATGCGTTCGCCGATATCCTTGGGACCGTGTTCGGTCATTAGGGATAATGCTTCCTCGGATTCGTCGATGAGCATGAGCGTCCTGGCGATCTCCGGAATCCTATCATCCTGTGAACGGTACGGTCTCATGAGCGCGTAGGCATCCTCGGCCCTTCCAAGGGCCCTTATGGACAGACCGATGTCGAAGTTCCTCGGATCGTCATCATCGATCATGTCCAACACATCATCTACGATATCCTGACAACCGTCCTCGTCCTCGATGACCTTCAGTAAAGAGGCGCATTTGAGCTTGATGGCGACATCATCGGTCGAATCCGCCAGATCCCTCGTCTGTTCACTGGCGTCATCGTATCTGTCGTTCTTGATGTTCTCGGCTATCTCTCTGAATGTGCTCTCGGCATCCATCGTCGTCGGTAACCGTGGTCCCTTATTTTAAATCTCATGCTCCTTGATCTCGGATTCTATCAGTTCGATAACGACCCTCCAGAACCTGGTGGGTTTGAAGGTACCGACACTGAACAGGAACAGCCAGATGAGACCGAGTATCACGACGATCGGTTCCCAGACCTCGAATACAGAGGTGAGCGTGACATACAGGCCGATGATCAACAGGACCACCGTGAGAACGGATTGCGGACCACGTCTCCTGTTGATATCCCTCATCGTGTAGAACACGACACCTGCGGTGGCGAGGAATCCGAATGTCGTTGCGAAGAAGTAGTGGAATGCACCCGTGTTGAGGTTGAAGACACCCACCATCGCAAGGAAGAATCCCGAGATGGATGCGATGTATGCACCTGCCACACCTCCTCCGTTATCCCTCTTCGCCAATTCGTAGAAGTACAGCATGATGAGGGCACCGGTGACGATACAGGCGACGTTGAACATGATCGCTGTCATCAGGTTCGATGACACCCCCATATCGGATAATGAGTTGTGTCCGAAGCTCCATTCCCCATCGAGTTTCGCCGCTATGGCCCACATCGCCGGGAAGAAGAGCGATGTGAACATACCTATACGGCCCAGTATCCTGTCGTCCATTCCTATTCCTCCAGTTGCTCCCATAGGCTAGCTAGGATAAAGCATTATCCTACACATGTTCCGGGTATGTCGAACGACAATCGTTTATCTACTCTGTATCCGATATCGACTGTATGAGACTGAGGTATGTCGCCGTCTACGGAATGTTCAACAGTTACGACCACATCATCGAACTCAACGGGGAAGGTCTCACATTCATACATTCACTGAACGGCGTGGGGAAGAGCATGACGCTGAAGCTCATCAACGCATTGTTCATGGGCGATGAGCGGACGATAGCATCCATCCCCTTCCAGAGGATGGACGTCAGGTTCGATGACGACACGATAGTGTTCGTCGACAAGAGGGACGGGTTGAAATGTCGCATATCGAAGAACGAGGTCGATGTGGATACCACCATCAAGGACATCGGCGAGATGTACGATGTCCTCTACCTATCGCCGGACAGGAACGTCGTCGAGATGGCGGACGGTACGCTCAGGAGTTCCATAGATGTGATCGTGGACGATTTCAACGAACGCATATCCAAGGCCATGCGCGACAGGACGATCGTCATCGGGGACGGGATGTGCGAGGACATGGATGCCGGCGATTTCGTCAACAGATGCAAGGACGTCAAGGCCAGGATGGATTTCATGTCCGAGGCCGGTCTCGCTCCCAGATTACCGACGGATCTGAGATTCCCTCCGGAGAGGATGGATTACAACGAGAACAGGGATAGGTACAGGTCGTTGCTGCATTCGGTCACCGAATGGGTGGACAGATACTACCTATTGGCCGAGTCGGTAGTGACGTATCTCGACATACTGAACGGTATGTTCACCAACAAGAGGGTCGTCATAGATGAGCATGACAGGATATCGGTCATGTTGGAGGATGGTAACAACATCCCTGCGAACAGGCTCTCCGCAGGCGAGAAGCAGGTGATGGTCATATTCTACGATCTCCTCTTCGACACGCATGAGGAGATGACGGTGATAATCGACGAACCCGAGATATCCCTGCATGTGGCATGGCAGCAGAGACTCTGCGACCTGTTCCTCAACATCAGCAGGGTCAGGGACATCGATATCCTCGTCGCCACGCATTCGCCTCAGATAATACACGACAGATGGGACCTCGCTCAGGAGTTGAGAGCGGATCATGCGTGACAGCATCAATGCCAACGATGTGGCGAACTCCGTCATGATGTTACGTTCGGCCTTCAAGGGAACGGTCGTGATCGTGGAGGGTTCCACTGATAGTAGATTGTACGGTAAGTTCCTCGACAGGGATACGGAGACCGTCGTTGCGCATTGCAGACAGAACGTGAACAACTCCGTGAAGGAACTGACCAACAAGAGGGGCGTGAGCAACGTGTTGGGGATAATCGATTCCGATCTCGACCTCATGGATGGTGTGAGGAGGTCCCCGCCGATATTCCAGACGGATGCACGGGACAGCGAAGGGTTGCTGTTCATGAGCGGTGCATTCGACGATGTGCTCTTCGAGTATGCGGATAAGGATAGGTTGAACGATTTCAGGAGGAGGTACGGGGAACCGAGGGATGCGATCTATTCCGCTTGTTATCCGATCGGGGTGCTGATGCACATATCGAACAGGGATGGTCTGAACCTGTCGTTCAAGGACCCTCCGTTCGAATACTTCATCGACCGCCGTTCCCTCAGGTGCGATGTCAGGCGTATGTGCGAGCATATATGCGACAGGAGCAACGGATCGTACGTATCGCCATCAAGATTGGCGGATATGATGCGCATGGAACCCAAGATGGATCCATCCATTGTGTGCAGGGGTCACGATATAGCGGATGTCTTCGCATTCGCTCTCAGAGAGGTGTTCGGAGGATATAACGCGAGGAACCTCAACGGTGACCAGGTCGCCGGTGCGATGAGGATCGCATACGACAGGGAGGATTTCGACAGGACCAGATTGTACACATCATCCGATGCATGGGCATCGAGAAGGGGGATGGTCCTTTGGGATAAGGGGATCAGATCTTGAACTCTTCCTTGATGAGGCCATCGGATGTGTTCATAAGTACCTGTACCTTCCTCTCGCTCTCGTTGAGTATCTTCCTGCATCTTTCTCTTAGCTCTACGGCTTCCGCATAGATGCTCAGACTCTCGTCCAGATCGAGGCTTCCGCCCTCCAGTTTCCTTATGAGTTCTTCCAATCTCTTCATCGATTCCTCGAAGGACATCTCTTCGTTTCCATCAGTCATCATTCCACTTCCTTTATCCTGGCGATGGCCCTGCCATCCCTCATCATTATCGTCACATCATCATCCGCCGATATGCGTCCGATCGATGTGATGACCTTACCTTCACTATCCATGATCATGCTGTACCCTCTGTCGAGCACCCTCTTCGGATTGAGGCCGTTCAGCACGCCCTCCATGGATATCAATCCATTTCTCCTGTCCTTCAGGAGATCCGATATCGATCTATCCATCCTCTCGGAGAGGTTGTCGATGTGCATCATGTCCTGATTCAACCTATCCATGAGGCGTGACGGGTCCAACTTCGAATCCAAGAGCTCGAATCTCGATCTCTCGGCATCCATCTTCTTCTTGAGTCCCACATCGAGACGCAGGGAGAGATGTTCCAACTCCCTCACATGCTGCGATACGAGCATCTCCGCATTCCTCGGTGACAATCTCATGTCGACGCTCTCGAACCTCGTCCTCATCGACGACACCAGGTTCTTCACGGATCTGGAGGCCCTGATCATCAGGTTCGATATGTTGCGTGATTCATCCACCCTGTCGGGTGTGGCCAACATCGCAGCGGCGGTAGGTGTCTCCGCATATCTGTCGGCGGCCATATCCGTCAGCGATTGGTCTGTAGCGTGTCCCACGGCGGAGATCACAGGCACCTTGGATTCTACGACGGCCCTCACGACCATCTCCGAGTTGAACGCTCCGAGGTCCTCCTTGGAACCTCCTCCCCTTCCGACGATGATCACATCGACGGACATCTCGTTCAATGCCCTTATCCCCGAGACGATGGTGATCGGTGCATCATCGCCCTGTACGATGGCCGGTGCCAACAGGATGTCCACGGGATACCTCCTCGCCGTGGTGTCTATTATGTCCCTGATGACGGCACCAGTGGGTGACGTCACCACACCTATGACCTTGGGATATCTGGGAGGCGCTCTCTTACGCTCGGCGGCGAACAATCCCTCCTTCAGGAGCCTCGCGGTCAGTTCCTCAAGCTTCCTCTGCGCCTCACCCTTACCGTAGGGCGTCAACGATTCTATGTTGAAGTTGAACGAACCGCCCTTGGCGTAGTATGAGGCGGAACCGAAGGCTATGACCTTCATGCCGTCCTTGATCTCCATCCTCACCTTGGAGGCATTGAATCTGAACAATGTGCAATGGACGAGCGAATCCGCATCCTTGAGATCGAAATAGACGTGTCCCGAGGATGCCCTCTTCACTCCCGACAATTCTCCGATGACGGACACATCGTTCAATCCGCTGGAGTGTGTGACGATCGAACCGACACGTTCGTTGAATTGGGTCACCGTCAGCTCATCCGCCATGCGACTCCCATGGCGGACCGGCGTTATCTATCTTACCGTCGACCCGTAGGATCACCGCAAGCATGGACATGGTTATCTACAATGTCATGAATCCACGGGGCATGACAGCCGATCATGTAGTACCGAAATTCATCGATTCCGTCTCAGAGGATTGTAGACAATATCTGGACAAGATACAGGAACTCTATGATGCACCTTTCATCAGGGAACTCGGTATAGAGGTCGGCAGCGTCTCGTCGGACGAGATAAGCTTGTATCTCGATATCCAACCCAAGCACATAAACAGTCGCGGTTTCGTCCATGGAGGTGTGATCTACACGCTCATGGACCACAGTCTCGCCTTCGCATCCAACCTCTGCGGGGAGGCCGTAGGACAGAGCTCCAACGTGATCTATCACAGACCGGCGAAGGAGGGGAGGCTGATCTCCAAGCTCACGGTCATCAACAGATCGAGGACCCTACTGATATATGATGTGAAGGTATACTGTAATGACAAGTTGATCGCATCATCGACGATGACCGCTTTCAGATTGAGTGATGACAGATGAGCAGGAAATGCCCGTACTGCGGAGAGGAGGTCCCGACATTCAGCGTGACCTGCCCCAAATGCTACAACGAGATCCCCAGAGAGGAGGAGAAGGCGCAGCAGTCCAGAGGGTACTCCGTACCCAATGACAGGGTACCTGCCACGAGGACCTACAGTAAGACGTTGATCCTCATCCTCGCCATAGTCCCCGCTCTCTTCGGCATAATGGGATTGGGACAGATCTATCAGGGCAGGACGGAGAAGGGAGTGAAGTTCCTCATCGTCGGTCTGTTGTCCTTCGGTATCATGGCATTCTGTATGTCCCAAATGATCACCGTACAGGGTTGGGCCTTCCTCCTTCTCGGACTGTTCATAATCTCCCTGCTGGTGTATTTCATAACGTTCCTGATACAGGTGTTCGATGCCTATGCCAGGACACTGTTCAGATTCTGAAAGGCACGATTATAACACTTATAACATCATTGCCTTTATTAACTATCTAACCGAATGGTGTGACGATGTTCCTAGCCAAGAGTATCGATGAATTGTACGAGGAAGTGAAGTCGAAGGGTTGCGACATCGTCATATGTAACGATGCTCCCCTCGCTCTCGCATTGAATAACAGATTGGATCAGACGAGGATAGGGATCTTCGCGACGACCCCCAGACAGTTGGCCGGGGACATGGCGATCGATATACTCGGCAAGGGACTGATGGATGATATCGAGGTCGTGAAGAGGGTATCCGAACTGACCGGATTCAGATTGAGATTCGTCCATGGGGAGATAGAGAACATCAAGACGATCATGAGATACACCGCCGAGGTCAAACAGAAACTGAGCAAGCTGTCCCGCAGGGTGTACGACGAATTCATCGAGATGCCCACGTTGGAGAAGGCGATGAGCCTGTTCGACAGCACGACATCGAAGTACTTCGAAGGGAAGAAGGTGGCCGTGATCGGGGTGGAGCTCTTCGACAGACTCGACAGGTTGTTCGTCCCGTCGGACTGTGAGTACATCGATCCGTATGTCGAGGGACAATCCTACGGGATCGATGTGATCAGGGAGCTCTCCAACGACCGTCAGATCGCGGAGAACGTCGCCGATCTCATCGACAAGGACAATGCGAAGGACTTCGCCATCGTGTTCGATGTGGGTGGACATATCGCCGATGCGGTGCGTTCCGCATTGTACAGGAAGGAGATCCCGTTCATCAACTCGTTGAACGTGAAGGACCTCACCTACATCAGGGATTTCATCGAGTTCATATCATTATCATCATCGTTCGACACCGTGAGGGTGTCGCAGGTCAGGGAACTGATATCGGTGTACGGCGGATACATCAATTCCAAGTACGACGGATATCTCGTGAAACGGTATTCCGAGTTCTGCGAGGATGAGAGTACGAGATCCATCCTGAAGATCATGAACGATATCAGGGGGATGACCTACGGGCAGGTGTGCGAATCCATCGCCCAGAGGAGGAGAGCGGCACAGATCAACATCCTCCTTGAGGAACTGAACATCACGGATAAGGATGTGAACGATTCGGATACGAACGATATGATCTATGCCGTGAACAACATCCCGGATCTGAAGCACAACGAGGAGATACCCGATTCCGAGAGGGAGGGTGTTCTGTTGGTGGATTGTAAGAACTCGGTCTACGTGGACCGCCCCGTCGTCGTCTACATCGGCATGGGACAGGAATGGGAGAAGGACCTCAGCTTCCTCAATCTCATCGATTACAGATTGAAGGATGCCGAGTGCGACAACGATGTCACCAAATTCCAGATACTGTTGCAACAGGGCAGCAGGAGATTGTACGTCGTCAACGCGATAAAGAACGGCGAGAAGACGAAACCCTGCAGTTATTTCGATCTCGCATCATCAAGATCATATGAGGGATTCGCCGATGTATGCAACGAACTGATCCCCGGGCCGTGGGTACGTACCGAGGAGCCGCAGATGATCGAATCCGGAGAGATAGCTCCGATGGATTACGTCGAGAAACCGTTCTCCAAGACATCCTACAACTGTTTCGTATCCTGCCCCAGGATGTTCATGTTCAATGTGCTGTTGGGAAGTCCTGACAATCGCAGCAACGTCGTCGGTAACATACTGCACGAATATGCAGAGTACAGGATAACCTATCCCGAATCCGCCCTCGAACATGATACCGATTACTACTCCGACCTGATATGTGAGAAATGCGAGGGATTGTTCTCTCCGGAGATGCGTTCCATCGAACGTACCAACATAAGGAACTCGATAACCAACATCGACAGGTTCATCGAGGAGTTGGGATTGGACAAGGAATCCAAGATAGATACGAACATCACCAAGAACAATGTCGACGACAAGAGGAAGGGATACAATTTCTTCATCGACAATGATGGTAAGGAGTTCGGCAGCGACATCACGGAGATGTCCTACACATCCGACGACAAGAGCATGAGCGGTATCTTCGATGTCATCCTCAAAGGTCACGTATATGATTTCAAGACCGGGAAGCCGAAGGAAGCGAAGGCGATATTGGATAGCATGGATCTCGAGAAGAAACCCAAATATCCCGAATTCCAGGCGATGTTCTACATCTCGATGTTGGAGGAGATGGAGAAGGAGGGGAAGCATACGTTCTCCCTGTTCTTCACCAACGATAACCTGGACAAGAACGCCACGGGAACGGATTTCGACATAAGGTCCAACATCAGGGATGTGGAGCTCATAGACGATAAGGGCTACTTCATCAAGAACTACTTCGTGGAGGACCTGATCAGGACCACGGTGAAGTACATGCCGTTGGAGAACTGCAAGGACGGTCTCGTGGATACGATCATGGATTCGATCGGTGACGATACCGATGTGATCATCGACAGGGCCACGGCATACGTGATGTCCGCAACGGGATCGACGGAGAAGAAGTCCAGGAGTATGGCCGAGGGACTTGTGAAGAAGATCGTCAAACTGGCAGATGACGAGATGTTCTTCAGCGGAAATAAGGTGTTCATAACGAGGAAGGCCTTGGAGGATTTCAGGTCCGATGTGAGGAATAGATGTTCATTGGCGAGGGAATGGTATGGTACGGGATATCCCGCATGCCCGATCGTCGATTGTAAGGATTGCAATTTCAATGACATATGCACCGGTACGCAGACCGTAGGGGGTGAGAGCGATGTCTGAGCTCAACGAACAGCAGTCGAAGTTGGCCAACACCTACAAGGGCATGTTGGTCGTGGATGCCGGTCCCGGGACCGGGAAGACGCACACCATCGTTGACAGATACGTGAACATGGTCGATCTCGAGAAGGGATGCATCGATCCGAACAGGATAATGATGCTGACGTTCACGAAGAATGCGGCGGAGGAGATGAGGTCCAGGATATCGAAGAGACTGATCTCATTGAGCGAGGCATTCAAGGACATAGATGAGTTCAAAGCCAAAGATTATAGGAGATTGACTAAGCACATCCATGCGACCACCTTCGACTCGGAATGTCTGAGGATCGTACTCGATTCGCCCGAGTCCGTCAACACCTTCTTCGACATCAAGGAATCGTTGTCGAGGAGTGCGCATCTCGTCGAGAACGAGACGATGAATTTCGAATACTTCCGTAACTTCTACGCCAGATTCATCAACGAGCATTCCGAGAGGTACCATAAGAACGGGACGGATCCTGCGGCATTGATTGGGAATGACGTAAAGGACCTGTACAGACTGATCAACAAGCTGATGTCGCGCGGCATCATCCCTCTGGAGTACGAATGGTTCGGGAAGGGTGAGGAACTGATCGGAGGCAAGACTAACGAGATCTACAAAGGGCTCACGAAAATCGCTTCTGATGTGAAGGCTTCGATCCAGGATATGGATGAGAAAGGCGGATATGCATTGCCCGAAAGTGTCCTCGTGGATGGCGAATTGTCCGATGATATCCTCCGTTCGATCTCCCACGAGGATCGTACCATGCTGTTCGAGTTCATACGCGACGTATACTTCGGATACATCAGGTCGTCGATCGCAGACAACAGGCTGACGTTCGGCCTCGTGGAGCTGTTCGCATTCGCAATATTATATTCAGATTCCCGCTCAAGGAAATTCCATGCGGTTGATTACATGATGGTCGACGAGTTCCAGGATACGAACGAGTTGCAGCTGAAGATCTGTCTTCTCCTGTTGAATCAGCCGAATCTCTGTGTGGTAGGGGACTGGAAACAGGGTATCTATGGATTCAGGTTCGTCTCCATCGAGAACATAACGCAGTTCGAGGAGAGGGTGGATCTCTTCATCACACAATTGAACAGGGGTGAGGAGAGGGTCCCGTTCGAGATGCCCGATGTGGAGCACATCAGGTTCACCGAGAACTACAGGAGCACATCGCTGATCCTGGAGAAGGTCTTCAAGACACTCGAATTGAAAGGAAGTAAGAACGATGTCCTGAACAACGGAGAGATCGTACTGTTGAATGCCGCCAAGGACGATTCATACGGTAAGTACACGGCATACGACATGATACAGGCCGATTCACATAAGGATGAGATCGATATCGTCGTAAAGAGGATCAAGCAGTACGTCTCGGACCCTAGATACGTGGTCGTGGACAAGGACGGGAATGAGAACAAGATGAGATTCAGCGACATCGCCGTCCTCTGCCGTAACGGAAAACTATGCAGGGAGATATTGGCGAGATGCACGGAGAACAACATCCCCGCATTCTTCCAGGGCGATCTGGAGATAATGTCCACCCGTGAGGGGAAGTTGGCCCTCGCATGGCTCAGATATGTGAACAATTCGAAGGACAGGAGAGGTATGATGGCGATCCTTGCCGACAGAGGATATTCTCTGTCGAGGATCGAGACGATACTTGGAGAGAACGGTAGCGGTGCGATGCCTGACGTGTTCAACAGACAGAGGTTCCTTCTCCTGAACAAGAGGAGGAGACCCAACGATCTGCTGACCTCCATATTCGCCTTCTACGGATTGGATAATGATATCACGCAATCCATCATCAGCACACTGTCATCCGCATACACCAACTCGCTCATGACCCTCTCCGACATGATAAGACTGATCGAGGAGGACATAAAGAACGATACGAAATACTCCGTGGATCAGGCATTGGATGCGGAGGCGGTCACGATACAGACCATGCATAAATCCAAGGGGTTGGAGTATGCGGCGGTCATAGTCGCCGGCATCAACTCAAGATCGATGCCTAACACGAAGGGCGACACCGATGTGCTCAGGTATTCCGATGAGTTCGGTATCAGATGCACCAAACAGTACAGGTCCACCGTCGTGGATGGTGTCGAATATGATAGCATCGTAAAGTCATGGAGATACGAGGTCCTGAAGGGGATGAAGGCCCATGACTATTCCGAGGACAGGAGACTGATGTTCGTCGCGACATCCAGGGCGAAGCAGTATCTGACGATAACCTCCAGCAACCCATCGTCATTCTTCGATGGTCTCGGTGACCCGAACGGTATCGCGGACGATGAGTTGTACGAAGGGATGGAGAACAGCATCACACTCTCCGAGAGACCGGTGATCGGCGGATATACAACAAGGAAGAGGAGCATCTCTCCTCATGACCTCATGTGCGTGTTCAAGGATCGTGTCATGGACACCAACGGAGAAGGTACGAAATATGGTACGAAGGTGCATGAGCAGGCATATTCCATGTGGAGAGGCCTCAAGTGCAAGGAGGACTTCAAGGAGCGTGGGGAGATCGAGAGGATACTCGATTCCGTGAGCACCGCGATGACCCTGGCGGAGGTGAGGTTCGTACTCCCGGTCGATGACGTGTCGATCAAAGGCACCATCGATCTGCTTGCGGAGTTCGACGATCATGTCGAGATACACGACTACAAGACCGACGGTACCATGGCGAACAATGCGCTGTACGAGTTGCAGCTGAGCGTCTATGCCGCGGCCGTCGCATCCACTACGGACAAACCGATCGAGTGTTACATCGATTATCTGAACATAGGGCAGAGGAAGGTCGAGAGGATCATGACGATCGATGAGATCAGGTCCGTCATCAAGGAGTATTACGAACTCATAGCCAAGGGCGAGTTGTCCTCTAATGATAAATAATCAATTAACAATCGCTGTGTTATGGACCTCACAGGCTTAACGACCGAGGAAGTGAAAGAGCGCGCTTCCAAGGGCGAGATCAACTCTGTCGAACAGACCGTCAGTCGCACTTACAGGGATATCATCTTCAAGAATGCGTTTACCACATTCAACGTGATCCTTTTCGTACTAGGTGCGATCCTGATCTCATTCGGCGAGTACATCAACGCATTGGCGGCGACCTTCGTCATCGCCCTCAGTATCACTGTAGCCACGGTCCAAGAGGTGAGGGCCAAACGCAGACTGGACAAGATCGCGCTCCTGATGAGGCCCAAGGTCACCGTCATAAGGGATTCCAAGGAATGTGTCATCGATCAGACAGAGGTCGTGAAGGATGACATCATCAAGCTCTCCTCAGGGGATCAGGCACTTGTAGACGGGGAACTGTTGGAGTCTGAATATCTGGAGATGGACGAGTCCCTGCTGACAGGAGAGTCCCATGCCGTGAGGAAGAAGGTCAACGACAGGATACTGTCGGGATCGTACTGCATCACGGGTGTAGGATACTACAGGGTGGATGCGTTCGGCGAATCGACATTCGCATCCGAGATGCTCTCGTCGGCCAGACAGTTCAAGAAGAAGAAGACCCCGTTGCAGATCGAGACCACGGCAGTCACCGAATTGCTGGTGGTGATCTCGATCATCTTCATGATACTGATGATAATCATCAACCTCGTGAAGGATTTCAATTCATCCGTGTTGGTGACCACCATCGTCAACAATGCGGTCATCGTCCTGAACATCGTCCCCGTCGCGTTATTGCTGTTGATAGTCATCGCATACATGGTGTCGGCCGTCAGGGTCGCGGATACCGGTGTTCTCCTGCAGAACTCCAACTCCATCGAAGCGTTGAGTCACGTCAACGTCGTCTGTATGGATAAGACCGGTACGATAACCACTAACAGGTTGAGATACCGCGAATCCATCCAATACATGGAGGATGCGGACGAGATAGCCAAGCTGTTCGCCAACGCCACCGGTAGCAGGAACCGTACCGTCGAGGCATTGATAGCTGAGTTCGGCGAGATGGATGTGGAGGTCATCGACGAGATACGTTTCACATCCGAGAGGAAGTACAGTGCCGTCAAGGTCATGTACAAAGGGAATCCGATAACGATCTACTCCGGTGCATATCCCGCTTTCAAGGGTCATATCGACAGGGAGGATGTGAAGGAGGTGATCGACTCCTACGCCAAGATGGGCTACAGGACCTTACTCTTGACGATCGGTCCCGACTGCGAGATGTATTCTGGTGATGAGCCTTTGATGCCACAGCTCAAGGTGGTATCCGTGTCCGCCATCGAGGACGAGGTGCGTGAGGACTGCAAGGAGACGTTGGACATCTTCATGAAGAACGAGATGGAGATCAAGGTCATCTCGGGTGACGATCCGGCGACAGTCGATGCGATGTTCTCCATAGCCAAGATCCCCGGGGAGAGGAAGATCATCTCCGGTGACGAATTGGATGCGCTCCACGGCGAGGAGAGGGAGAAGGCCATCCTCGAGTACAACATATTCGGAAGGATGAAGCCCAACCACAAGGAGGAGATCGTCGAGACCCTCAAGAGGAACGGTAAGTACGTCGCGATGATCGGAGACGGAGTCAACGATGTGAAATCACTGAAATCGGCACAGGTCGGTGTCGCTCTCGAGAGCGGTGCAGGTGCCGCCAGAGGTGTCGCTGATATGGTATTGATGAACGACAGCTTCTCTGCGCTTCCACGTGCACTCATCGAGGGCAGGAGGACCGTGAGCGGTATGAGGGATATACTCAAGCAGTACATCTCCAGGAACTTCGTCTATGCGTTCCTCGTGCTGTTCATCATGCTGATATTGGGTTCGTTGTTCCCCACCACGCTGTTCCTTCCGACGCAGGCGACTTTCTATGCGTTCGTATCCGTCGCCATACCTTCGTTCCTTATGACGCTCTGGGCGAAACCGTCCAAGACAAGAGGAGCGATCCTTCCGGCCGTTCTCAACTATACGGTACCGATGGCATTCTCCATAGCCATATTGGCCTTGGGCGTGTACCTGTTCTTCTATCTGGGCACGCAGAACGGTATATTGGACTATTCGTACATCGATCCCGATACATTGTACAGGTTTGGGTATCCGCAGTTCGAATCCACGGAGGCCATGCTCGACTACTATACCAAGAACAACATACCGATACTCGACAGATATGCCGAGGTGGCGGCAAGGAACGCACTGCTCCTGTTCGTCGTACTCGCACAGATCTCGCAGCTGTTCTTCATCAACCCCGTCTGCAAGTTCTTCGCACTCGACGGGAAGGTCACAGGGAACTTCAAGGTGTTCTTCCTGACGTTCTTCCTCTATGCGGTCGTGGCAGGAGCATATTATGCAGTGGATACTACCGATTTCGCATGGAAATTCCTGCAGATCACCGCATTCCCATGGGAATACACGATGATCATAATCGGCCTATTGTTCGTGTGGTTCTTCGGTGTCAGGTTCCTGATGAGGCACAATGTGACGAGCTTCATCACGAGACTGACGGAGAAATGGTATGAGAAGGCACTCTACAAGGTGTCCGTGAAATCCGATGAGGAGGACAATCAGGATGTACACACTGTCCATAGACGGATCTGAATACGAATGCGGTTCATCGATCGAGAGGGAGATACTGGACAGGGGATTGAATCCCGATTCGTTCATCTTCCTCATCGACGGCGATCCCGTACCGATGGATTCGGTACCGGTGGATCGCAAGGTCAGAGCGATAAGGGTCGCATCGGGAGGATGACATGGATTCCTTCGATCCCATAGACGAGAACTGGTTGCAGAGGGCCAAGAAGAGATATGCCTCCGCCGTGATAGGTGCTCCGGGAGCCGACAGGATCCCGGTGGATCCGATGATGCTCTCGCATTCCACCGTATTCTATGGGTACACGATCAGGGATTTCTATGAGGATCCGAAGTTGGCGGCAACCTGTCTCGCCCATGCACAGCAGCATTATGATCTATTACCAGTCACCAAGTACTATTTCGCACATCCATGGCTCCCCGAGTTGGGGATCAATCTGAAATACATGGATCTGACCGCACCGGTCCCGACGAACATCGTCGTGAACGCTCCTGAGGATGCCGAGAGGATCGAGATACCGAGTGCGGAGGATATCCGCTCGGGTTACACGTTCAACAGGCTGACCATGGCCATGGATTACATCAAGGAAACGTATCCAAACATGTTCGTACCCTTGGCATACGTCCCGGAACCCGTCGGTGCGGGTGCTGAACTCTGCGGATTGGAGCAGTTCTTCATGTGGTGTCAGACGGAGATGGATCTTGCCAAGAAGTTGGTGGACATCTATGTGGAGACGGCGACGATGGGTGCCGAGGCCATCGCCAAGAGATACGGTATGGCGCTGCTGAACACATCCGCCGTGCTGGAGAACAGTGACACCATGTCCCCCCAGATGATCAAGGAGATCTCTCCTCCCGCATTGAACAAACTGGTCAGGAACTGCCTCTCCAAGGGTGCGGGTCCGCAGATATTCTATCACTTCTGCGGGAACCACAAGGACGATTACATGCTGTACCCCGGGAAGATAGTCTTCACCCCGCTCACGATAATGCAGATCGGTTATTGGGACCGTGTGGAGTTCCCTGCCGATGTGATGAAGAAGACCTTTGGTAACCTCTGCGCGATAATGCCCTCCGTCGATACGAAGCTGTTCGTGATCGAGGACAATCAGAAGGAGATCTACGAGCACGCCAGATCGCAGATAGAGAACGGGATGGATACGAAATGCGGTATGATCTTAGGTACCACATGCGAGGTACCTCCGTTATCGTACGAGTACAACATCAGATCGCTCGTGAAGGCCGCCGAGGACTTCGGAAGATACGATCTCGTGAAGGAGCCACAGGCACCTCTGCTCGCACAGAGGTGACGATGGCGATAACCGTTTAAACGTCAGTTCGTTATGGATGGACATGGGAGATTCATTCAGATTCATCCATTGTTCGGATCTGCATCTAGGGTGCAGGTTCTCTGGGATCTCCGATGCGGACGAGGAGCTCGGGAAGAGATTACGCGAATCGGTGTTCACCGCGCTCAACAATGTCATATCGGTGGCGAAGAAGGAGAAGGTGGATTTCATCATCTTCTCCGGAGATGTCTTCGACAGCACCAACGAGACCCCTCTTACAAGGAGCAGGTTCGTAGATGCGATAGCATCCGCAAGGATCCCGTGTTACATCATATACGGAAACCACGACACGAGGAGGAGATGGGAGAACTCCATCCCGTTGCCGAAGAACGCATTCGTATTCCCCGAAGAGGTGACGCACACATACTTCGAGAGGGATGGGGAGAGGATCGTCGAGCTTGTCGGTATGAGCTTCCCATCGAAATCACCCAATACGGATCACATCAAGGACGTGGACAAGGAGAGCGACCTCTTCGCCATAGGGATCTTCCATTGCAACGTGGACGGTGCCAAGGATGACGATTATTCACCCTGCAAGCTCTCTGACATGAGGGAAAAAGGGATCAACTATTGGGCCTTGGGCCACATACACAAGGCGGCGATCCTCAACAGGATGCCGTACGTGGTCTATCCTGGTAATACGCAGGGTATCGATCCCACGGAGACCGGGGAGAAGGGAGCATACCTGGTCACCGTGAACAACGGTATCGTCGTCGACATCTCACCGTTCAAGACATCCTCGATAGAGTGGATGAACGTGGATATCGACATCACGGGTCTGACGGATCTGAAGTCCGCCACCGGTGAGTTGTCAAAGATCAAGAGGAACTGCATCGTATCGGTCACGTTCAAAGGTCGCGGACAGTTGGATTCGCTGTTACGCGTGAGCGGTGCCAAGGCGATCAAGGAGATGTTGGAACACTCCGTCGAGTGTAAGATATCATCCGTCAACATAAGGACGGTGCCGGATATCGATCTCAAGGCCAGGGAGGATACAAACGATTTCACCTCCGCGGTCATCAACTTCGGCAAGAGGGTCTCCAGCTATAGCAGGGAGGAGTTGATCGATATGATCTGCACCACGACAGTCTCCCAATCAAGGAGGGAGATGTTCGAATCCCTATCCGACGAGGAACTGAAGGATATCGTCAACGATGCGATGTATCTCGTCATAGAGAAGGTGTTGGGGGCTGAACAATGAGGATCGACAGGATAAGCATAAGATCGTTCGGTAACCTGATCCGTTGGAACTCAGGGGATCTGAAGGATAATCTGACGGTCGTATACGGTCACAACGAGAGCGGTAAATCCACGATAACCGAGTTCATAAGGTCGACGCTCTTCCCCTGGCCCGGTAAGAAGGGTGGATTGTATCCGTTACCTTCGAAGAACGATTCCGGTATCATCGAGGTCTCCATGGACAACGGTGACCGCAGGACACTTGTCAGGGAACAGAAGAAGGTCAGGGAGGAGAACGGGAAGAGGACGATATCCGAGGAGTTCTCGAACATCGATCCCGCCACCTACCGCGCATTGTATGGTCTGGACCTCGAGGAACTGACCAACAGCAAGGTCATCTCGGCCAACGATTTCAAGAGCAGGTTCCTCACCATCCCCGGCGGGGAGAACATACCCGAGATATCCAAGGAGATAGACGGTAGGTTGGAAGCGCTGATGACGCCCGAGAAGATGTCGGACACCAGGGAGATCGGCGCATGCATGAAGGAGTTGGATGAGATAGATGCGAAGATCCGTGATATCGAACAGAGGATGGATCAATACGACTCACTCTATGCCGAGAGGGAGGACCTGAAGAAGAAGGTCCTCGACAAGAAGAAGCTCATCGACCTCTCCAGCAACGAGAATGCACGCAAGAGGCTGAACAGGTCACAGTCGGGCAACCTCGCACACCTCAAGGAACTCGAGGAGGAATCCGAGGCACTTTCGGAATTCGATTCCTTCGATCTCGAGGACGACAAGAGATTCGACAACATATCCGAGGAGATAGAACGCATCAAGGGCGAGATACCTTCGGAGAAGGAGGCGAAGGATGTGGATGGCATCCTATCCAAACGTTCCGAGATCGAGAGCATCTGTTCCTCATCCAACGGATACATCAAGGGTAAGGCATCCATCTCGAGCATAGAGTCCGAACAGAGGAGATTGGAGGGAGAGATCTCCGATCTCGAGAAGAGGACGGGATGGACGTCCGAACGTGCATCCAAGGTCAAGAACGGACAGTACATCGTAAGCAAGGCCGAGCGTGTGTTGCAGAGACGCAGTGGACGTAAATTCGGCAAGAACGAACTGATGATGCTCGGGATAGGATTGATAGGTCTCATCATCGCCGTCGCAGGTCTTGTGTCCATGAAGAATGCTGTGGTCACGGCCATAGGTCTGGTGGTGGCATTCGTCGGGTTCTTGCTACCATTCGTCATCATCGCCAAGGACAAGAGGAATCCGTTGAACTGGGAGCAATGGATCGTCAACGAGGGATATCCCGAAGGGATAGGTCCGGAGAAGGCGATCGTCCTGGCCGAGGATCTCCGTAGGCTGTGCGATCTGAATGCGAAGTTGACATCCAACGAGAACGAGAGGGCGAAGCTCATAGCGGAGACCACGTTGTTCGAGAGGAGATTATCTCCCTTGGCGATGGCATTCGATCTCAACGGCAGCACCGAGGAGAACATCGAAACCCTTAGGACGATGCTCAACGAGGCGGACCGCATCAAGAAGGAGAACGACAGGATAGTCAAACTCAGGGAGAAGCTGAAGGCCGACATGGAGGAGAGGTCGAGACTCCTGAAGAGATGGGGTTCCGTCGAGAGGTTCAAGGAGGCACGCGAGAAAAAGGTCAGGTTGATCGACCTGAGGAAGGAGATCGACACCCTCAGACAGAGCATAGAGACCACCACGAAACTCTCCATAAACGAACTGAGGGCATTCCTCGCCGACGACATCCCCGACACGGACGATCTGAAGGACGATTCCGACCAGTACAGTCAGAGGATCGGGGAGATCACGCACATGATGGAAGGGATCATGGACGACGGGGCATACGACGCACTCCTCACGAGGAGGATGAACACCGAGGAGAGGTTGAAGGGACTGATCCGCGAATGGGCGACGTACAGCATCGCACAGACCATGATACGCGATTCCTGCGATCACTTCTATTCCAACCTCCAGCCCACCGTGGTCATCAGAGCTAACAGATATCTCTCCCTCATGACCGAGGGCAGATACCAGTTGGACAACGACCCCAGGGACAATGATATCGTAGTGAAGGACAACGTGATGAGGAAGAACTCGACACAATGGAGTTCCGGTCTCGGTGATCAGATATATCTGTCCGTCAAGATGGCATTGGCCGAGGAGATAACGGCCGAGAGGATGCCGATGATAATGGATGATGTCCTGGTCCGTTTCGATGATGAGAGGAAACAGGGTGCCTGCAAGGCGATATACGAGTTCTCCAGAGAGAATCAGGTCATCATGTTCACCTGCGACAGGTCCGTCTGTAATTACTTCAGACTCGAAGGCGACATAAACGAGATAGCACTCGGATGAGGGGATACACCCCCTCACCCTTTTTTCTTTTAATATGCGTTAATGTTTAATATAAAAGCACGTATTCCGACAACAGAGGAAACTAGGTTCTCCTCGTATCACTGATCACTATCACGATTACGGTCGCCCCGGGGATGGGGCACCAAGTCAGAAAAAATCGATCGCGAGGATGCGATCGTCAAAGAAGGGATGCCGTTCCGAGAAGGGACGTATCACAATATTCCGCTATGGGACGTAGGAGCCCGATGAAGGCGGAGCAAGAAACAGTGGCTGCGGGTCCAGAGTCAGTTTTCTCGTATACCTCAAAAGGAGAGGAATCATACGAACATAGATCCAACTGCAACCAAATATATGATCAGAGCGAAACTCACTGCCGACGGTATCGTCGACAAACCCGATGTCGTCGGGGCCATCTTCGGACAGACCGAAGGTCTTCTCGGTGACGAACTTGACCTCCGTGACCTCCAGAAATCCGGAAGGATCGGAAGGATCGAGGTCGACGTCCAATCAAAGAGCGGGAAATCCGAGGGTATCGTCCTCGTCTCCTCATCGCTCGATCAGGTCGAGACCGCCATACTCGCATCCGCACTGGAGACCATCGACCGTGTCGGTCCATGCAAAGCGGGGATGAGGGTACTCGGTATCGAGGATGTACGCATCGCCAAGAGGGAACAGGTCGTCGAGAGGGCCAAGGAACTGCTCAACGACCTCATCAAACAGAGCAAGGGCAAATCATCCGATCTCACCGAGAGCATCAGACAGAGCATACAGGTAGAGGAGATCACCACATACGGTAAGGACCACTGCCCAGCAGGACCCGCCGTCAAGGATTCCGAGGCGATCATCATCGTCGAGGGTAGGTCCGATGTCCTCAACCTCCTCAGGGCCGGTGTCAAGAACGCCATCGCCGTCGAGGGTACGAACATCCCCGAGACCGTCCAGGAACTCTCCAGGGAGAGGGTCGCGACAGCATTCGTGGACGGCGACAGGGGAGGAGAACTGATCCTCAGGGAACTCTTCCAGGTGGCCGAGGTGGACTTCGTCGCAAGGGCACCCCGTGCACACGAGGTGGAGGAGCTCAGTGCGAAACAGCTCACCAAGTGCCTCAGGAACAAGGTCCCCTACGACCAGTACATGGAGATGAACAAGCTCAACGGCCACGCCGACAACGACGACGAGCCCAGGCAGAGACACTCCAGAGACGACGATCGTCGCAACAGGGACAGGGATGACCGTAACAGGGACGACCGCCGCAGGGAGAACAGAGAGGAGCGCCGCAACAGGGACAGGGATGACCGTAACAGGGACGACCGTCACAACGACAGGGATGTGAAGGAACGCGAACTCAGGGAGAAGAGGAAGGAACGTTTCAACACCGATGCCGCTGACAGGTTCAAGAAGAAGGAGGAGCCCCAGCCCGTCGCCGAGCCCGAGATCGTGGAGGAACCTGTTGAGGAACCCATCGTAGAGGAGGTACCTGCAGTCGAAGAGCCTGTCGTAGAGGAACCCATCGTAGAGGAGCCCGTCGTTGAGGAGAAACCCAAGAGGGGAAGGAAAGCGAAGGTCGTCGAGGAACCCGTGGAAGAACCCGCAGAGGAACCCGTCGTGGAGGAGCCTGTCGTCGAGGAGAGGCCCAAGACCATCCGTTCGAAGAAGAGGGATGCGGCAAGGCAGACCAAGACACTCTCGCCCGAGCAGCAGACCTACCGCGACATGCTCCTTGACATGGCATCGACGCACAACGCGAAGATCCTCAACAACGATAACGAGATCATCCGCGAGGTCGCTGTGAAGAACCTCGTGGACACATTGAAATCAGACTCCAGCAACGTATGCACGATCGTATTCGATGGTGTCATCTCGCAGAGGATCCTCGATGTATCCTCCGCCAACGGCATCCAGACGATCGTAGGTACCAGGAAGGGTAACATAACCAAGATGCCTGCCGGTATCACAATCTGGACAAAGGAAGATCTCTACTGATGACAGATAAGAAGCTTGTAACCACTTGGGCGGATGTAGAGGGATTGTCCTCCACCGAGGACATCCTCATCCCCTCAAACCCACTGGATCGTGTACTTGGTCAAGAGGAAGCTATAGCTCTTGCCAAGATAGCAGCCAAACAGCGCAGGCACCTCCTGCTCGTAGGCCCGCCGGGTACCGGTAAATCGATGATCGCCAGAGCGATCTCCATGCAGTTGCCCAAGGTCAAATCCGAGATCAGGGTCGCCGACAATCCCGAGAATCCCGAGAGACCGTTCCTCGAGGTATTGACAGAGGAAGAGGTCAACAGGGAGAACACCGCACTCTCCGGGGCATCAGGTAAGCTCCTGGATCCGGATAAGGCACCCAAGCATGTGGCCGAGAAGCTCGGTTACGTGTGCAAGAGCTGCGGATTGTATTCACTCCCCAACGAGGTCACCTGTCCCCACTGCGGGAAGACCAAGATCGATATGGGCAATATGCAGAACAATCCTTTCGGGGACCTCCTCGGCGGGATGTTCCAAGCGATGCCCGTCTCCATCGGTAAGGAGAGGGTGAACACCACCAGGACGCTCGCGGATGGTACGGAAGAGACCGTCGTGTTCGAACGTGCGGGCGACAAGATACGCATGCTCGATCAGAAGGCCCTGGAGAAGAGGAGACAGGTGGACAAGAACTCGAAACAGAAGGTACTCGTCAAATTGGACAGGGAACCCTTCGTGCTTGCCACAGGTGCCTCGGAGACCGAACTGTTGGGTGACGTCAGGCACGATCCCTACGGCGGACACCAGGGACTTGGTACACCTGCATATGAGAGGGTGATCCCCGGTTCCATACACGAAGCGCACGAGGGTGTGCTGTTCGTGGACGAGATATCCCATCTCGGTGAGCTGCAGAGATTCATACTCACCGCCATGCAGGACAAGGAGTTCCCCATCACGGGAAGGAACCCTCAGAGTGCGGGTGCGAGCGTCAAGGTGGATCACGTACCGTGCGATTTCATCCTCGTCGCCGCATGTAACATACAGGATCTCGAGAACATCCTCTCGCCCCTCAGATCGAGGATCATCGGTGGGGGATACGAGGTGCTCGTGGATGTCGCCATGGCCGACAACGATGTCAACAGGGCGAAGTATGCCCAGTTCGTCGCACAGGAGATCACCATGGACGGTCACATACCCCATGCCACCATCGGTGCCGTGGAGGCCGTGATCAACGAGGGTAGGATACGTGCGAAGAAGGACAAACAGATCAACTCGCTCACATTGAGACTGAGGGAACTGGGTGGACTCATAAGGGCCGCAGGCGACCTTGCAGTGATGGAGGAAGCACCTCTCATCACCGAGGATCACATCAAGAGGGCACTCAAGCGTGCAAGACCCGCAGAGGACCAGATAAGGGAGATCTACGGATCGTACACGAAGGGTCTCTCGAAGGACCTCTCCGAATCCCAGAAGCAGAAGTCCTCCAACTATTACATGGAGAACGAGCATCTGGGGGACACGATGTTCAATTGAATGTGGGTAACCCCCACATTCACCTTTAGAAATTCAACTGTACGGAACCTTCCATACGGATGCCGTTCCCGCCATCTTGATAGAAGTTCTGTATCACACCGGTCTCTCTGAAACCGTTCCTTCTGTAGAATCTCCTGGCGGCATCGTTGTTGTCCCTTACTTCGAGTATTATCTCGCGTATCCCGGACATCATCGACACCAACCTGAACCTGTTGAGGATCTCCTGTCCGATACCCTTGTTCCTATGTTCGGGTGATACGGCGAACAGCATTATGCGCGCAGTGCTCTGATCGACCTTCGTGGAGAATAGGAATGCGACGGGGTTACCGAACACATCGCATGCAACGATCTGTCCCTGAGGCCACATACTGTAGAAATGGAAGAGGACCTCCCGACGATAGTACTCATTGAACGATGACAGCATTATGGAATAGACCTGATCGGCATCGTCGGGTTTGAATTCCCTGATTATCATCTCATCCGCACTTCCGTCTATAGAGTATGCTGGCCACCAGAACGGCCACACAGATGATAATGATCGGGATGTATTTCAATGGTATGGAGAAGGCATCCGATGTACCGTCGCTGACCTCCAACAACGTATCCCATACATGCACCTCATCACCATCCGTCACCCTAAGGGTGATGTCATAGGTCCTTTCGGAGAGCGTCAACGAGATCCTCTCCCCGTTCCTGTCTATCGTTCCATCTCCATCGATATCCCATTCGAAGAGTGAACCCTCCGGTGCGTAGGAACCCGAGGCGTCGATCATTATCGTCCTTCCGATGTTCAGTTCACCGATCACCTCTACGGATATCACGACATCATCGGCAGATTCCGTCCCCCAATCCTCCATGAAATATCCTGCGAAGAGATCCGACACATCCTTGGATCCGATGATCACGGCCACCTCCCTGTTCTCGTGGATGGATGTGTCCGACCAATTGATGGAACCGATCCAGACACGATCGTCGGCGATTATCCCCTTGTTATGCAACATCCTATCGCTCGATGATGTCCTAACGGCGATGGAATCATTTCCCCTCAGACTGTCGCGTATGCCGTAGCCGTCCTCCGTATCGGCATCGGTCTCGGAATCGAACGTGACATCTATCAATAGTCTACTGTCGGCAGGGGAATCGATCATCCACGACAACGGATTGTCCTCGCTTTCCAACCAATCGTATTCCACCTCCAACTGCTCCACGAAAAGTCTCTCCTTGGCGGATGATATCAGTGTCTTCATAGCGGAATGGCTGTAATCGGGTGACAGTACTGGTGTGGCGATGGCATCATACGAATCGTATGACGTTCCCGATGGTACGTATCCGCTGTATGTGCCCTTGTTCTCCTTCGGATATAGGTCCTTGAATGACTTGATATCCATCGTGCCGTAGAAATCCGATTCGAACACCGAACGCATGTATCCGGTGTACTCCTTGGAGGAGATCATCACACCCCATCCTCTGTTATTGTTGAAAGAAGAGTCCGTCCAATTCTCTGATGTGACGATCGTCCTCTCGCCGTCTATCAGTGCATATTTGGAGTGGAGGTAATCGTATCTCTTGTATCCGTCATCGGAGATGATGAATCTCACATCCGCTCCCCACGAGACGAGTGTCGCCATCGCGGTCCTCTCCGTGAGCGGTATCCCTCCCGCGGGTGAACCCTCCAACAGTATCCTGACCTTCACGCCATCGGACAGCACGTGCAACAACGATGATATCACATCGGCATCCGTGAGGATGTAGACGGAGATGTCCACACTCACCTTTGCACCGTATATCGCATCCTTCACCGGTATCCCCTTGGAATCCGGGAAGACGAACGGTGTCACCTTAGCTACATACCCATCAGACATCGTGAGGTCGCTACGCCCGGGCACGTGGATCTCCCAGTCCTTCGATGAGTCGGTATCTATCAACGATACCCTCTTGGCGTAGCATTTCTTAGGTATCTTCTGGAATGCATCTCCGTTCCATCCGATATCGCTGATAACATTCCCGTAGACGAACGAATCCACGAGCGTCTCTCCCGCGTACAGATAGATGTCATCGCCACTGTCGTTCAGCAGGAATCCTTTGGATACCACGCCCTCGTCACCGTGTTTGATGTAATCATCGATACCCATCCACGATTCGGGTTCGGATTTCAGTATGAATATGGTTGATCTCCCTTCCAATACGATGGATGCGGTGAATGTCACCGTACCCTCTCCATCGCTCAGATGATAGTCCATAAGGTCGATCGCATCGTACCCATAGTTGGTTATGGCCACACCCTCTGATTGTCCCGTAGGCATCACTGCGGACAATCTGACGTAACCCGTATCGTCCCCGTCCGCGATATCCATCGGAACGGATAACAGCAGGAACAGGACCAGCAATAACGGAATCATTCTCATGAAGGAACGATGCCACGGAGAACGGTATTAAAAGGAGTGTTAATTGTAATCGGTTAATCCCCTTTCGGGGATGTCACCGATTCATATGTGTTTGATGAGATCGTAGAGTGTCGCCTTCGGATCCTTCGATTTCACGACGCCCGAGGCAAGAAGAACGCCTGCGGCGCCCAGATCGATGGCCTTGGCCACATCCTCGCCGGTCTTTACACCCGCTCCGCAGAGGACGGCGACCTTCTTGTTCACCGATCTTACGGAATTGACCGTGTCCTCGATGATGAGAGGGTTCGCTGTCGTGACGGATATGTCCCCTCCGATGAGCTCCGGAGGTTCTATGGCGATGAAATCGGGGTGGAATGCGGCAACGGATGTCGCTTTCTTGACCGATTCCGCACAGACCATGGTGATGAGGTCATCCGCTTTCGCAAGCTCGACGGACTCGCTTATCACATTGTTCTCGAACCTGTGCTCGGAGTGGTTGATCAGCGTACCGACAGCACCGGTGGATTTGATCATCGATGCGGTCACCCAACCTGTGGATGAACCGGGTGCGTGGGGATCGGCATTCTGTGCGAATACCGGTATGTCCACCGCTCTCGCGACGGTACCGAGCTCCACCATGGGCGGGCAGACCGCGATGGACACTCCCGAATCCTTCGATACGGACTCGCATATCTTTGCGAGCTTGAGCGATCCATCGCCGTCCACTTCCCTGTATGCCTTGAAGTTGACGACTATTGCCGGCGTCTTGAGATCAATCAAGGTTCTCCATCCTCTTAGTGAGTTCCTTGAGGACCTCGGGCCTTGATGTGTACTCCATCTCCTCGGGACCGAGTACTGCGGGCATGAACGGGCCGTGCGTCCTCATGAACTTGGATGCCTTGACGGCGTTGTTGCGGACGTAGTCCCATTCGGATCCCTTGAAGTAGTCCACGGGGACGTGCACACCGGGTGCGGATCCCATGGGCTCGAGACCCTGGAGGTGACCATCGACGAGCTGGAATCCGAGACAGCAGACTCTTGGCGGTCCGTCGAAGTATGTGGGTGTGGACTCCTCGGGTGAGCAGGGGTAGAATGCACCGTAGTGCGATCCCCTCATCCATCCTGCGACGAGCATCGTGTTCATGAAGGGCTGGAGGTACTCACCGACGGAGGGCATACCGCTCTGTGCCCTTACGACACATACGGGGTCGTCCTTTCCTACGTATTTACCTGCTGTGAGGTTGAGCTTGTCTGTGGAGACGACGGCCGCGGTACCGAGACCTGCACGGCTGAAGATCCTCTTGATCGCATATCTTGACGTGTCGCCAAGGAGCGAGAGGATGCTGAGTGTCTCCTCAGGTGCGGACATGATGACCTTCTTGTGGTCCATGACATCGTGGATCTCGACGTCGAATCCCTTCTTTGCCCTTGCATCGATGACGAGTCCCGTCGTCGTGAAGGGGTCGAGGAAGATCTTCGAGAGGGGGAGCGAATATGCGGAGGGTTCCGTCTTGTCAGCCATGAAGAACATGACGGGCTCGGATTTCCTCTCCTCGAACTCCATCTCTGCCGATCCGGGACCGGCACCCTTGATGTTACCGGAGAACGAGTCTGCGAGGAGGTCCTGTCCTGCTCCGTAAAGGTGCATCTTCCTTGCGAGCTGTGCGGCCTCATAGAACGCATCCCATGCAAGCTTGTGGACATCCTTGTTGTTCTCGCCCTTGTAGTGTGTCATGAAGAGGTTGATATCATCGCCGACGCGTGTGACGTAGTAGTCCTCGAGGATTCCCTGGTTGACTCCCTCTTTGAGCATCTCATCGCATTTTGCCATCATGTCGGGGTGCGGCCTTGTGTGTCCGCAAACTGAACCGACATCAGCTTTGATAACTGAAACCGTAACTTTCTGTGCCATTTGGTCACCTGTTTATTGTTCCCCGATTTACGCGCAATATAATAGTCTTTTCCAAGTGAGGGATGTCGTTCTTCGTCGGATTTCATGAAGTTCCTCAATATCATGTGCAAGGATGACGGATACGGACATTTTACATACGACCGACCCATCCATGATGATAGGTAGGTGCGAGGTCATGATTCACGCTGTCATCTTCGATATGGACGGTACGCTCCTTGACACGGAGAAGCTCAATGTCAGATTCTGGATGCAGGCCGGGAGGATGAACGGTTTCGACATCACGAGGGAGGATGTACTCCACATCAGGAGTCTCGATGCTAGGATCTCCGAAAGATATTTCGTCGAGAGGTTCGGCCCTTCCTTCGACTTCCAATCCATCAGGGAGGACAGGCGCAGACTGATGAGGGAGCACGTCGAGTCCGAAGGGTTGGAACTGAAACCGTTCGTCAAGGAAGCACTCCTATTCCTGAGGGAGAAGGGGATCAAGACCGCAGTGGCGACGGCCACCGGGGAATCCAGGATGAGACAGTACCTCGAGCTCGTGGGGATAAGCGACCTGATCGACGAGAAGATCTGCACCAACATGGTGAAGGACGGGAAACCGGCCCCTGATGTGTATCTGTTGGCCTGTGAGACCATAGGTGAGAGACCATCGGATTGCATGGCGGTGGAGGATGCACCGAATGGTGTATTGTCAGCATCGAGGGCCGGTTGCAACGTCGTGTTCGTACCGGACCTGACACCATTGGACGATGGTCTGAAGGACCTCATCTACGGAGAGGTTTCCGATCTGGGGGAGCTCAGAGGATTCTTCGAGTGACGACCCGTATCGATAAAATACCATCTGTCGTATGCATATCCATGAGATTCGGACTCGGCATCGACACTGGAGGGACATACACAGATTCCGTGGTGATCGATCTCGATACGAAGGAGGTCATCCGCCGTAACAAGGCACTCACCACCCATGACGATCTCGTCGTCGGGATTAGGGAGTCCATCATGGGCCTTGGTCCTCTCGGCGATATCGGGTTGATCTCCCTTTCCACCACGCTAGCTACGAATTCCGTCGTGGAGAGGAAGGGTTGTCGCGTAGGATTGTTGACGATCGGGAAGAGGATCGAGCCTGATTTCGATGTCTCCTGCATAGGGCATATCGATGGAGAATTCGATATGAGGGGCGATCTCGTCACAGAATTGGATGTCGATAGTGCTAGACAATCGTTGGAAGGGATGAAGGACAGGGTCGATTCGATCGCGATCTGCGGGTATCTGAGTGTCAGATATCCTGAGCATGAGATCCGTCTGAAGGCACTCGCCGATGAGATCTTGGGTGTTCCTGTGGTCTGTGCGCACGACCTAACCTCCAAACTCGGTTTCAAGGAGAGGATGAACACCGCCGTGATGAATGCGAGTCTCATCCCGAGGATAATCGGATTGATAGATTCCGTAAGGACGGTATTGTCGGAATTGCACCTTGATGCCCCTTTGATGATCGTGAAGGGGGACGGTTCCGTGACCACGGCCGATCGGGCGATCGAAAGACCTGCCGATACCGTGATGTCGGGCCCTGCATCGAGCCTCACGGGTGCGATGAACGTACCTTCCGTGAAGGATGCGATCGTCGTAGATATCGGAGGCACCACCACGGATATCGGGATGGTCAGCGATGGATTCATCCACATCCTTGACGAGGGTGCATCGATATGCGGACATAGGACTAGGGTCCGTGCCGCTGACATATGTACATACGGTCTCGGAGGAGATACGGGTATGGAGATTGTCGACGGTAGGGTCGTGTTCTCCGGAAGACGTTGCATCCCATACTGTGTCGCATCCCATATGTGGGGATCGATCCGCGAACGTATCGCGAATGATGCCGATTCCATCGATGAATGTGTGTTCCTAACCCAACCCGAAGGGGATCCGATCTCCCTGAGGGAGATGATTGGGAGAGGTGTAGATGGTGATGCGTTGGAGAGGATGGAATCGTCGGGTTCCGTCACACGCATCACGCTGACCCCTACGGATATACTGGCCGCGGAAGGAAGATACGATGAATATGAGCCAGATGCATCGTTATCGATGGTAAGGAAGATATCGTCGCTGAATTCGATGACACCCGAGGGATTGTTGGATCTCGCAAGGGAGGCAGTCCTGAAGAGACTGTCCGACTGCATACAGGACTACATCGATCGCCCTAAGGAGGAACTGATCGAGACATACGGACGCGTCGGACAGACCGAGAGCTTCGAGGAGAAGAGGATGACGACGATCGTAGGTATCGGGGCTCCGTCCGGTTCATGGTTACCGAAGGTCGCGGAGAGGATGGGATACGACATCATCATCCCGGATGATTTCGATGTGAGGAACGCGGTCGGAGCGATCTGTAGCAAGGTCACCGAATATGCGGAGGTGACCATACGCGCTGCACCCAACGATCTCTCCGAGGATCCGCAATGCAGGGTGTATGTATCCGAGGACAGCTTCTATTTCGACGGAAAGGAACGGGCCATGAGATTCGCCATGGAGGAAGGGGTGAGGATCGCCACCGAAAAGGCCAAGGCATCGGGTGCCATCGATATCAAGATCGAATCGAAGGTCGACGAACACCACATAAATGACCCGTTCAATAGGAAAAGATTATACCGTGGTGCTGATATCTTAATAAAAGCATTCGGTGAACCAGTGGATAAAAATCAAAGATTTGAATATCTTTGAGTTTATTATTTGGTCCATCAAGGAGGGTGATTCAATGCATTGTCCTAAATGTGGAAAAGATATCGAAGACTCAAAATTCTGCCCGGATTGTGGCCAGGCCGTCGATGGTCCTGTAGCCCTGCCTGAAAACTCGACTGACGGTTGCGTCAAGGTCAACAAGATCGCATTCGCACTGCTTGGAATATTCTTGGGTTCATTGGGAATCCACAGATTCTACGCTAAGAAATACATCTCAGGTATAATCTACATCCTGTTCTGCTGGACATGCATCCCTGGAATACTGGGAATCATCGAAGGAATCCTTGCTCTCGTCAAGGATGATGACGGTAATGGTAATCTTATCGTCGATCCGAACAGCTTCTTCATCTGAGAAACAGTGGCTGTTGGTGATCCCACCAACAGCCCTTCTATCCTATTTTGATACCCTTTGGGAAGGATCCGTGGGCCTATTTTAACACGGACATCGTGATGAACCCGTCATCCGATGATATCATGCTCTGAAAACCGTCGTTCGCGGATAGGAATCACTTCAACGACTAGGTGATCGGAAGAAATCAAAACTATTAATAACTATGAATTGATATTTATTCATCGGATGGTGATTAATTGTATTGTCCAAAATGTGGAAAAGATGCAGGTAACTCGAGATTCTGTCCCGAGTGTGGCCAGGTCATAGATGGGCCTGTGGCATTGCCTCAGAGCACGACAGACGGTTGTGTCAAAGTGAACAAGATCGCATATGCGATGCTTGCGATATTCCTAGGTACGTTCGGGATCCATAGATTCTATGCGAGGAGACCGATATCAGGCATAGCGTACCTCCTCATGCCCATCCTGGGGGTCATCTTCATGTGGCTCCTGATCCCGATGATCCTGATCTTCATACCCGGTATCCTGGGATTCATAGAAGGTATCGTCGCTCTCGTCGAAGAGGATGACGGTCACGGGAATCTCATCGTTCAAGAAGGAAAATACCTTGTCTGAAGGATTAACGGCTGTTGATGTGACCATCAACAGCCTTTCTCTTTGTATTCTGATGCCTTATCCAAGAATGAATCGATGAATCCTGGATTGGAAGGATAATACATGTGTGGGAAACCGGCGATCATCCTACCATCGTCATGGATGCAGTCGTACGTGTTCCCTTTGACATCGGTGGCAGTCCAATCATCTCCGTTATCGTCGCTGTCCCAATGATGGAACTCGTGCGCCTTCATCGTACCTTCGAGATGTGGCGACCGTAACTCGACATAACCGAACCTGACCAATCCGTCCGTTCTTCTGGTATCTCCTTCGATGATACCGCACATATCGTACATCGTACCGTCGGAACCTTCCATCCTATCGTGAAGATACATGAAACCGCCGCACTCGGCGAGACACGGCATACCATTCGACAGACTTTCACGGATCGATCCGATCATCGAACGGTTCTCGCTCAATGCCTTCGCGTGCATCTCGGGATATCCTCCGTAGAGGATGAGTGCATCCGCTTCGGGCATGACCTTGTCATGTATCGGTGAGAATCTGATCAACTCCGCCCCCATGGCCTCCAGAAGGGCGAGATTGTCGTGATACATGAAACAGAATGCCTCGTCATCCGCCAAGGCTACCCTGACATGATGTTTCTTCTCTGGGATGCAGGGCGCATCATAACTCAGTGGACCGGCGGTGTTTGCCAATCCGATCAACGCATCGATGTCCAACGTCCTCTCGAATCTCTCGGCCACGAGATCCAACATCTCCCTTATGTCGGATATCTCCTCGGGCATCACAAGACCCAGATGTCTGCTCTCAAGTCTCACGTCCTTCATCTTCGGGATGTATCCGATCGGGATGATGCCCATATCGATGACATGATGTCTTATCGATTCGAACACCTTCTCGGACATCCTGTTGAAGATCACACCCCTTATGTTGTTCCTCTCCAACCCGACGAAACCCTTCAGGATGGCGATGTTGGAATATGAGGAACCCGAGGAATCCACGACCAATATCACAGGTGCATCCAACTTCAATGAGATATCACAGGAACTGTCCTTGCTGGAATCGAGGGAAGAACCGTCATAGAATCCCATTACTCCCTCGATGACCGCTATATCAGAACCTTCGGCATTCCTCGAGAACAGATACTTCAGAAGATCATCATCGGCGAAATAAGGGTCGATATTCGTGGAATCGGCACCTATGACCTTCCTGTGGAACATCGGATCGATGTAATCCGGACCACATTTGAACGATGATACCTTAAGTCCCCTGTTCACCAACGCCTGCAGTATCCCGCATGTGATGGTGGTCTTCCCGCTTCCGCTCGATTGGGCCGCTATCATTATGCGTGGTGCGTTCATCCTCTCACCACACAGATGTACACGGGGTTCTGGGCATCCATCATGTGATATCTGCCCACCTTCCTCATACGATCCACGGAGAGGCATATCATCTCTTCTTCGATGAGTCCGAAGGAACGTATGACCTTCAATATCTCCGATAACGTCTCGAGTGTGACCGCATTGATCACGATACGGACATGAGGGTTCTTCTCCAAGATGCATGAAACGATATCCTTGAGGTTACCAGAGGAACCTCCGATGAAGACATGTGTAGGTGGAGGGAGGTCCGCGAGTGCCTCCGGTGCAATACCCTCCACAGGGATGATGTTCTGTACCTTGAACCTCCTGCGGTTCTCTTCGATCAATCCGATGGCCTCGTGTTCCTTCTCTATGGCGTAGACGGTACCATCTATAGCTCTGAGCGCAAGTTCCACCGATACGGAACCGGTTCCGGCACCTACGTCGTACACTATCGAATCGGGAGCACAATTCAGTTTCATCACCGATAACGATCTCACCTCGCTCTTGGACATGGGTGCGTCTCCGCGTATGAACTCCTCATCGGGTATGCATCCTGTCCTCTCGATCACCTTCCCGTTCTCGAACAGGGCGACGTTGAGCTTGCCGAATTCCGTCCCATGGAGTTCCGAAGGTCTTCCTTCGAGGATCCTTTCATCATCGGAATTGAGATCGCAACCGACTATGACATTCACATCATCCAATCCGAAATAGCACATCTCAGAGAGTATGGAATTCAACTCATCGGAGGATGAGAGCAATGTGAACACCTTCGGATACCTGCTTATGTGGTTGATGGTGTTCATGCTCCTTCCGTGGGAGCTTATCAGATGGGCATCGTCCCATGATCTCCTTATCCTTGAGAAGAAATACACCATCGATGGTATCCCGCAGATGACATCCACATCGTATCTTTCCTTATCTATGACTTTGATCAATCCCTTGGCACCGCTGTAGAACCCTACATCACCGGACAACAGCACTGCGATCCTCTTGTATTTCGGATTGGATCCGATGAAATCCATGACATCATTCGGAAGATATCCTTCATATGTTGGTCTGTCACGTACATCAGATGATTCCAACATACGTTTCGCACCTATCACCACATCGGCTTCGGAAATCGCTTCCTTTGCTTCCATCGTGATCGTGTCCCCTCCGAGACCGATACCGACCAACGATATCCTTCTCTTCTTCACATTCATGTGGATGGAGAAACGTGATGACAATATATCCACGGCCTCGTCATACGGAATGCCGTCATCATCGGGACGACCGATGACTATCATCTTCACACCGGTCCTCTTCGCAGCCTCGTATTTCGTATCGAAACCACCGGCATCGCCGGAATCCTTCGTCACCATGTATGAGATATTGAATTGCCTCAACATGGCCTCGTTCATCTCAACGGAGAACGGCCCCTGTGCGCATATCACATTCCTATTCGGATAACCGAGGTCAAGACATCTCTGTAGGGAGCTTGATGTGGGGAGCACCCTGATGAAGACCCTCTCTCTGAAATCATGGATCTTGGTATAGATGTCCGCTTCCTTGGAACCCGTCGTCACGAGGATGTTGCCTTCAACATCATCCAATATCTTCGGTACGTCATCGATCGAAGGGATGATCATAACACCCTCCATCTTCGATGCATCCCTCTTGATCCTCATCAACTCCGTATCAGTGAGTCTGCAGGCCTCGCGGATATGTTCCGTGATCCTCGATGCATAAGGATGTGTCGCATCTATGACGAGATCGTATCCGCCGTCGGTGATGGTCCTTGCGATACCTTCGACACCGCCACAACTCCCCACATCAACGTTGATGTCGTTGCATACCTGTGCACCGTACTCCGTGGCGACCCTTGCGGTCACATCCAATCCGTTGGAGGACAGCCATTCGCTGAGCTCCCTCCCTTCGGTCGTACCGGAGAAAATCAGTATCCTTGACATCAGATCCACCTCAATCCGATCATTTCCTTGGCAAGTGCGACGGTCATCCCGTCCGATGCGGTCTTCTTCATTATGAGCTCACCGCCACCGTATACCGCAGAGCGTTCGCAGACACAATCCACATTGGTAACACCCTTGACGAAATCGGACGAGGTGAAATGACCTTCTAAAGAATTCAATTGTTCGTCGGTGTAGAATGAGAGTTCCGCTTTGTATCTCTTGGATAATTGGATGATCGCAGGTTCCTCGCTCTTCAGAACGATGCTCGATACCCTCTTTATGCGGTATCTTGAGATGTCCTCCTTCTCGAGGATCTCATCCACGAATGATGCCATCTTCTTCGGATCCGTATCCTTCTTGCAACCTACGCCGATGACGATGTCCTTGGGGACCAATACCAATGATCTGTCGAACACACCTTCTCTGGGAGGGTGTGTTATGTCGATACCGAACTCCCCCTCATCCGCAACGGTCAATCCTTCCGGTACATCACCTTCAATCTGTAGGTCGCTGTGGAATCCGACCGTACGCCCATCGATCAATCTTGCGGATGTCTCTTTTGCCAATGACATGCTTGTGATAGTGAGATGATTCTTCTTCGCGAACACATCGACCGCGAATTTCTGATGTATATCCGTGGAAGTGGTGATGACGGCGACGGAACCCAATCCGTTTGCAATCTCCATCGCCAATTCGTTCGCACCGCCTATGTGCCCCGAGAGTATCGGGATCACGAATCTTCCCGCATCATCAATCGCTATGACCGCGGGATCGACGCATTTGTTCTTCACGAACGGGGCTATGTGCCTCACGGCGATACCGATCGCGCCTACGGAGACCATCGCATCATATCTTCCGAACATCTCCCCGGTCCATCTGATGATGTTGTCATCGATGCGTTCAACACCGTATGTCTCGGAGGATGTCTTACAGAAGATATCGATATCGTCACCGAACATCTCCTTCAGTCTCAACAGTATCCTGCATCCACCGGACGAATAGGCTATGGCGACTATCCTCATCCTCTGATCTCCTTCAACAATCCCTCTGCGTTGGGTGTCTCCCCTATCAATCCGTACTTAGAGGAGAATATCATGACCGCCGTACGTATCGCATCGTTCGTACGTCTGATCATCACCTTGGATATCTTATCGGTCAGGATGCTCATGAATCCTTCGAATATCCCCTCTTCCTTGATGTATCTCAATGCGTCATCGGTCATCGCACAATCCATGATCCTCTTCGCAAGTTCGGATGAACCTCCTGCCAATATGGCATTGGAGGCCATTATCTCCATCCTGCAGTCGGCGATGTGCGAATGCGTGTTCATAATCCCACCTGCGATCTTGACCAATTTACCGAGATTACCGATCAACAGTACATCAAGACCGAGCTCCGTCGCATTGTCCAACGCATCCCCTATGAAGTTACTGCATCTGACCACATCGTCCTCCCCGATACCGGGCAATGATGCTGCATAGCTCTCCCCATAATTACCGGGAACGAGGACGATCGCCTTCCTACCTTCGGCCTTCTTGACGTTCATCTCGACCTTTGTCGTAGCGATTATCGCATCTATGCTCATGGGATTGACTATCCCCGTCGTACCAAGGATCGATATCCCACCGATTATCCCTAGGTTGGGGTTGAATGTCTGTTCCGCGATGGCCTCGCCCATGGGTGCGATCACGGTGACATAGGCACCGCCGTGATGATCGTATTGTCTGAATATGGTCTCAAGGGATGATGCTATCATCCTCCTGGGGACAGAGTTGATGGCGGCGTTGCCAACAGGCTGATCCAACCCTTCTTTGGTCACACGACCGATGCCGAGACCGCCTTCGATGACGATATCCGATGGGGTGAGCCTTATCTCGGTCATGATCTCCATACCGTCGGTAACATCAATGTCGTCCCCACCGTCCTTGATCACAGAATACATCGCTTTCTCGTGAGTGGAGGATACCTTCCTGACATCGATATCCAAGGTCTCCCCCGATGGTAGGGTGATCGTCACCTTCTCCTGTACCTTCCCTGTCAGGAGCTCGATCGCTCCCGCAACGGCACCTGCGGTCGCACAGGAACCTGTGGTGTATCCGCACCTCAGCTTCTTCTTCCCCATACCATGGTCGACACAGTCCATTTGATCGTAGATTGGATGTATAATCCAATATATAGTATGTCTGCGATACGGCGAACATGAAAGGGAGACTTTACGGAGTCAGCATAGGTCCAGGAGACCCGGAGCTCATGACTTTGAAAGCCAAGAGGGTCCTGGAGAGCGTCGACGTGATCTGTTACCCTGTGAAGAGGAGTGGTGAGACGAGTTTCGCCAGGACGATCATCGATAGTGTCGTGGAGACAGGCGGAAAGGATGTCAGGGAAGTTGTATTCTCCATGCAACCCGTCGATTCGGTGATGAAGGATTCGCAGGATGTGGTCTCGGACTCCGTCTCCAAGATACTTGATGAGGGGAAGGATGTCGCCCTCATCACAATAGGTGATGCATGCTTCTATAGCACGTACATGTACGTCCACAGGACGTTGTTGAAGAGAGGATACGATGTGCATGTCATCCCCGGTGTGAGTTCGTTCGTCAACGGTGCGGCATTGGCAGATGTGCCGTTGGTAATGGGTGATGAATCATTATGTATCGTACCGATGGCCAAATCGAACACATGGAGACTGATAAAGGCATTGGACAATAACGACAATGTCGTGGTGATGAAGGCCCATGGGCACATAGATACCATCATCAAATTACTGTGCGACCATGACATCCCCTTCGATAATGCCGTCATGATGAGCAATCTCGGACGTCCCGACGAATACGTCGGTCCGTTGAACGCCGCCAGGGACACTTCTTACTTTACGACCGTATTGATAAAGAGGGAATCAGATTGATGCATCCTCTGCATCGATCGTCCCTTTCTCCATCGAATCCTTCCTGCTCATATCCCTCATGAGGGCCTGGGCATCGTTGCAGATATCCGAATCGTATGCGAGGATGAACTTACCGCGGGGCGTGTCGATGATATCGGCATCCACGTTGTAGACGTCCTTGATCATCTTGGTCGTTATCACATCCTCCGTTCTTCCGAAGGAGTAGAGTCTACCATCCTTCAGCACAGCGACCTTATCGGAATATCTCATCGCAAGGTTGAGATCATGCAAGGCGACGATCATGCATGTGTTCCTCTCCTTGATCGTGGATTGCATGAATTTCAGTGTATCCAATTGATTACGCAGATCCAAAGCTGATGTGGGTTCATCGAACACGTATATCCTGGGGTCCTGTGTCAACGCACGTGCCAAGGTCACCCTCTGTTTCTGTCCTCCGGACAGTTCGGATACCTGTCTCTCGAAGAAATGACTGACCTTCATCATCTTCATAGATTCCACGGCGATGCGTATGTCGTTGCGGGTGTATCTCCATTTTACATAGGGTAGGCGTCCTATCAACACTGCATCGTAGACCGTGGAGTGTCCGATGAATTCGGATGCCTGCGGCACATACCCTACGAGTTTCGCGAATTCCTCCCTACTGATCTCATTGATGGGTTTACTGTCAATGAGTATCCTCCCTGCCTTCGGTTCCCTGATGCCGCAGATGGTCTTGATCAGCGTGGATTTACCGGAACCGTTCGGCCCCAGGATCGTCAATACCTCCCCGGATTCCGCACTGAGGGTGATGTCATGGATTATCTCCTTGCTACCGTAGCCCTGGTTCACAGATTCTACATCCAATCTCATATCCTCTGACTCCATTTCCTATTCGCTATCATCCAAACGAAGAACACACCGCCCACGATGTAGAGTACGATACCTACCGGCAGTTCACCGGGTCTGATGACCATCCTGCAGAAGAGATCCGAGATCAACAATATCGTCACTCCCATCAATCCCGATGCGGGCAGGAGATATCTTGAATCGTTGCCGATCAACATCCTGCAGATGTGCGGTGCCATCAATCCCACGAATCCTATGACACCGGTGAATGAGAGGCATGATGCGGTGACCAATGTACAGACTATCAATCCATGGCGTCTCAGAGCGGTGACATCGACACCAAGGCTCGTCGCGACATCGTCCCCTGCGGACATCGCATTGATCTTGAGGGCCATATCCATCAGATATATCGTACAGATCACCACGATGGGTGTCAGGATGATGATGGAACTCCATGTGGATCCTGTGAAGCTACCCATGATCCACATCGTTATCTCCCTGAGCTGTTCATCATCAGAGAAGTATTTCGTGGCCATTATCCCTGCCTGGAAGAGATAGCTTATCACCACTCCTGCAAGGATGACAGTCGATCTAGAGACATCCTTCCCTCTGGTCAACAGGAGGATCAGACCCATGCTCAGCATGGCCATGATGAATGCGAACAACACCGCCGCGAGATCATCGAAATAGAACGTCACATCCCCGAGTATCAACTTCGTTCCGACGAGCGGACCGAAGAGGATCGAACCGAACAATATGGAGAGCGCCGCACCGAAAGATGCCGCTGTAGAGACACCCAATGTGAACGGACTCACCAACGGGTTCCTCAGGAGCCCTTGCATCACCATGCCGGCCACACCGAGACTGAATCCGGTCAATGTGACCATTATCATCCTGGGCATCCTGCCCTTGTAGATGAAATCGGCGTAATACGACTGTGATGGTGCTTGGACAAGGTCGGGGAATAACGGGTGCAGGAATACTCTGATGAGATCGATCAGCGGTATGTCCACCGATCCTAGGCTCATTCCGAGCATTATCATGATGATGCTCGAAATTATCAGTGCTAGGATCAATAACAACTTCTTACGGATCGATGCGCTATATCTTCCTTCGAAGGTATCCTCATCGATCCTGTTCCTGATGATGTCGGTCAGACTGATCGTCTCATCGTCGTTCTTCATCTGATCACGAAAAAAAGATGATGGGGGTGTTGACCCCATCAGCTGTAAACGATCTCTTTGAATGTCGCACCGCTGTCTTCCGTTCCGAAGACCAACGCATTCGTCGCCTCATCGAATCCATAGGTCTTGTTGTAATCCGAGATCAGCTCGGCCGCGCTGTATCCTGTGTCGATACCAACGATCTCTGCAAGGATCACATAGCCAACATATGACAACGGACCGGAGAGGATGTTCGTACTGACGATGTAGATCTCGCTCGATGCGATAGCACTCAACCCACTGTACTTCTCGTTCTGCTGGTAGAGTCCGTATTTACCATCCCAGTATGATTTGGCCGTCTTCTCGTCAACGATCGAGGATGAACCTCTGATGAACAGTTTGTCGATGGGGGTCTTCGCATCCAATGCGATGATCTGTTCCACGAGTCCGTCGGTGTTCGCTGCATTGGTGACACCGCTGAGGTCGAGATTCTCGATGTCGTTGAGGGCGTTCTTTCCATAGATCTTCTGTGTGATCTCGCTGAGTGCGGAGGTCTTGTTGTAGAATCCCTTACCTGTCATCATGTAGAACAGGAATGTGTTGTCATCGGAAGGCGATACCTTCGAGAGGACAGTATTGATGACCGCGTTGGATGTCTTCATGTAGGCCTCGTATGCATCATTCGTCGTGACCTTGTCCCCGAGACAGATCCTCAACAATTTCTGGAAGTCCCCATCCATATCGTCTCCGAAACAGTCCAACCTTATGACGGTGATACCGAGTTCTGCATATGCTTTCTCATTATCTGCTGAAACAGTCATGGATTCTGTCGGTGCAAGGACGTATTTCACACCAAGCTCACGGATCTCTTCAGCTGTCATCTGTTTCGTGACCGACATGTGCTTTGCATTCTTGAAGAGGGGTTGGAACATCTCCCAGAGCTGAGCATCCTTGTCCATATCTGATGTGTAATTGCTGATGCCTGTAACGTAGTCATCCAATCCGAGGATCTTCATCGCTTTGGGCGCATTCGTGTTCACAGTGATCAACGATGTCACGGGTTCGGATAGTTTGATCTCCTTCCCGACTCCATCGATGACGGTGTACTCCTTGTTCGTCGAGTTGTTGTTCGTGACAACGATCGCTGTTGCGATCCCTGCGACAACGATGACAGCAACCAATGCGATTGCTATGATCTTCTTATCTATCGCCATCATATTCACCTATTGGATTATATATCCAATTGAGGCTAAGTAATAATTGGTATATATATCCAACTCAACTGATGGTCATATTGTTCGAATTTGGTTTCTATAAATTACAAAATGTGTTTCAATCA
>CAVGUW010000008.1:0-30958 GCA_963632775.1 Bacteroides salyersiae
AAGTATGGCGCCGTTGCAAGGGATCGAACCTTGGACCTTGTGATTAACAGTCACACGCTCTACCTACTGAGCTACAACGGCAGTATGTCTCGCAATGGATGGGTGATATTAAAGCATTGCGCTCAGTGTTCTGGTGTGCCTTCGACGATATGCGGCCGTATCACTCATCCGGCGGGGTGCTCTCGGACAACTTCTCCTTGAGCCTCTCCACCATCTTCATGATGATCTCCAGATTGGCGGACACCTTCTTCAGGTATTCGTCGTACTGATCCGTGACACGTGCACCCTCTACGGAAGGCGAGATCAATCCCTCCTGCTCGAGGAGTCTCAAAGAATATCTGACCTTGTGCTTGGGGATGCCGAGTATCTCGGAAAGGCGGATTATCCCGATGGGTTGGTTCTCCTTCGTCACTCTGAGCATCATTATGTGCCTTTCGAGTAAGTCGAGTTCATCGATGAGCTTGTCGATCATGCTATCGGATGTCATGTCGGGATACCCTCCACTGATTGATGTTGGAATCAGGTCCATTCATGGGCCTGAAAGAGAAATAGGTGTCTTGATACGGATTTACCTTCCGTACCAGTGGCCTCTTCCCCATTTGTTGTAGTTGATAGCCCAGGCTTGGATCATAGAACCGCAACAATCGAGAGCTGCCTGCTCGGTCTTGTGGGTTTTATAGCATTTGAGGCACTGGTATCTCATCTCTGGGGCCTTTACTTTGCCAGTCATGCCACCAGAATTGACGGGGTAGTAGATAAACCTCACTAGTAAAAAGCGGCCGGAATCGACCGATTTAGGGGTAGAAACCACATATTTTGTCAGAACGGTTTAAATATTTTTTTTCCTTAAAGATACTGGCTATGAACAAAATCAAGGTCATCAATGAACCATCGGAACTTGTCCCCATGCTAAGGTCTGTGGACACACCGGTAAAGAGAGATGTGTTGAAAGAAGTGACCTTGGAATGGAGGACCGTAGACGAGATCGAGAAGAAATATGGGCCCGAGGGAAAGGATGCCATCATATTCTTCGAGAAGATGAAGCTCGTCGAAAGTCGCTGGATTTCCACTGGCGGAAACTATCCCGAAAAGTCGTTCCACACGTCGTACACATCTTTCCATATCAATGCACAGTGGCCCGTCTACGAGATCAGCGATGTTCTCGCGGCGGCGATGATGAGCGAGGAGGAATACTCGGTCATCGAGAAGAAGATCCTGGATGCGGTCGGGAGAGATGGAGTGTTCTCAGGCGATGTCGCCGAGAGTCTCGGATTGACATCCACCATGTTGAAGAGTCTCGTCCGCAGATCCGTTAAGATGGATTTCCGCGGTCACAGGATCGAACTGATCCGTGAAGAGTAGGCGTTCTGAGATGTCCGATATTTGGATAATGAGGATAGGCCACCGTCCCGAGAGGGATAAGCGCGTCACGACCCATGTGGCATTGTCCTCGAGGGCGTTGGGAGCCAAAGGTATCTACATCGATACGGAGGATCCGAAGCTCGAGGAGAACATCAGGAGCGTGGTGGAACGTTTCGGTGGCGATTATACCATCAAGACAGGCGTCACCTGGAAGCAGGCCATCAAGGACTTCAAAGGGAAAGTGGTCCACCTCACCATGTACGGCGAGAGGGTGGACGAGGCGTTGCCGCACATCCCGAAGGATGAGGACATAATGATAATCGTGGGTGCCGAGAAGGTCCCCATCGAGGTCTACGAGCGTGCTGATTTCAATATATCCGTTGGGAATCAACCGCATTCGGAGATCGCCGCGTTAGCGATATTCCTGGACCGTTTCACGGAAGGCAAGGCGTTGTACAGCGACCGTGACGGCGGAGAGATAAGGGTCGTACCTACGGTAAGGGGTAAGAGAGTTGTCGAACTATCCAAATGAGTCGGAATGCATCGAGATCCTCAAAGAGGCCGGTTGCACCAAGAGGGTCATAATCCACTGCTGTACCGTGAGGACCGTAGCGGAGCAGATGATCAAGAGGATAGACTGTGACAAGGATCTCGTCATCGCGGGTGCGATGCTGCACGATATCGGTCGTGCGGTGGATCATTCCGTCATGCATGCCAACGTCGGTGCCGACATGGCGGCCGAGTTGGGCCTTCCAAACGAGCTGGTCAACATAATCAGGAAGCACACCGGTGCCGGTCTCGATCAGGAGGATGTGGAGGAGATGGGTCTCCCTCCGGGGGATTACATGCCGTCGACCATAGAGGAGAAGATCGTCGCACACTCCGACAACATGGTCAGCGACAATGCGGTCGTCATGCACTCACATTCCGTGGATAAGTTGTTGATGAAGGGTGCCACCCGCGGTGCGGACAGGATAGAACGTCTGCACGAGGAATTGTCGGAACTGTACGGGGAGGACCTGGATTCCATAGTCCTCGATATCGGCGAATATCCCGAGATCGTGGGCCCCTGCGGTAAGATCATCAGTTGACGACCTTGCCCGAACCGTCTATGTATTTCGGGAACGTCCTGAGGATCACGACATCCCCGATGGACTGCACCCATCTGTAAGGTATCTTCAACAATACGTTCTTGGCCGCTTTCACGGGACTCGGTTCCGAGACATAGATCCCGGTGATCGCCCTCGTATCGACATCGATTATCAGATCTGCGACCTTACCGATGAAGATCCCGTCCGGACCGTAGATGTCGAGTCCCTTCACATCGTTGATCTCATCCAACATCCCTATCGTGTCTCCATACGTACGGGGTCGGTTAATAATGGTTGGGTTGGGGTCATGTGACATCTTATTTATCCTAATAGTATAATGGAGGCCTATTATTACAAGAGGGACGAACATGGTCACTGAACTCAACGAATCGACGTTTGATACATTCATAGAGGAGAACAAGTGCGTACTGATCGACTGCTGGGCACCCTGGTGCGGTCCGTGCAGAAGGATGGGCCCGATAATCGAGGAGCTCGCCAAGGATCTCGAAGGGAAGGTGGCCGTTGCCAAGCTGAACACCGACGACAATCCCGGAATCTCGGCAAGGTTCGAGATCAACGCCATCCCCACGCTCCTGATCTTCAAGGACAAGGTCATGATGGATCCCCTCGTCGGTCTCAGACCCAAGGAGGAGATAATCTCCATCCTCGCGGACGATGGTATCATCGAGGGCGGGAAGAAGAAGGAGGAAGAGGTGCATTTCGCAGCGAAGGTCACCGACGAGAACTTCAACGACTTCGTCAAGAGCAAGGGATTCGCACTCGTGGACTGCTGGGCACCCTGGTGCAAACCCTGTCTCAGGATGGGACCGGTCATCGAGAAGCTGGCGGAGATATCACAGGACGATATCGCGGTCGGTAAGCTGAACGTGGACGAGAACATGGGCGTATCATTGAGTTACAACATCCAATCCATCCCCGCACTGCTGATCTTCAAGAACGGCAAACAGGTCGGCACGATAGTCGGTTACAGTCCCGAACGCACCGCAGAGGCATTGAGGGAAGCAATACTCAATGCGTGAGACATGAATGCGGATGTAGTGATAATCGGTGCCGGCCCTGCCGGCATCCAGGCCGCCATACATGCGGCCAGGAAGAAGGTCTCCGTGATCATGTTCGGTCGCATGGACGGCAGTGCCATGCACGGGACGCACATCGAGAACTACTTCGGTCTTCCCGGTAAGGCCGATGGCGATGATATGCTCAAGATAGGGATCGAACAGGCCAAAGCGTTCGGTTGTGTCCACAGGGCATGCAACGTCACATCCACGGAGAGGATCGACGGCGGTTTCCGCATAACCGACGAGGAAGGAGAGGCCATCGATTGTAAGGCCGTGGTGATAGCTACAGGCATCAGCAGGGCCAAGCTCAACGTCCCCGGGGAGAAGGAACTCTTCGGGAAGGGCGTCAGTTACTGTGCATCATGTGATTGCAACTTCTACAAGGGTCGTATCGTCACCATCGTCGGGGACGATACCGAGGCGGCGGTATCCGCCGAACTGATGACCAGGTACGCTTCCAAGACCTATTGGGTGCATGGTGCGCTGAAGGCATCCGACAGACTCGTCACCAAGGCCATCGACGCGGGTGTGGAATCGATCGAGGATTCCATCGCATCCATAGACGGTGAGGGCAAGGTACAATCCATAAGGCTGTCATCTGGCAGGATGATACAGACAGATGGTGTCTTCATCGAATTGGGTGCCAAATCCGCCGTGGATCTCGCCATGGATATCGATGTCATGCCCGAGATGGATGATACATTGAAGGTCGACCGTGATTGCGCCACCGAGGTCAAGGGTGTGTTCGCATGCGGTGACGTCACGGGCAGACCGTGGCAGGTCGCCAAGGCCGTCGGAGAGGGTGCCGTCGCAGGCATGTCCGCCGCCGATTACGTCAGAGGGATGTGAGCATGTCAGTCAACGATCTGATAACAGGGATGCTGAAGGAGGAAGGCGGTTTCCAGAAGGCCTTCAAGGACATGTTGGACAACGAACTCGATATGACAGTCAACGAGTTCTGTCAGGAAGCGGGGATATCGCAGAGCACGATGTACAAGATGCTCGAGGACAGGAGGGAACCCAATCTACGCACGATACGTGCCATAGTCAAGGCCGCCAAGAACCTGTTGGAACCGGATGCCGACGACTACATAGCGGTCATCGCATCGCATGTGGTATTGCAGAATCTGGAGAAGAAGGTGGATGTGGACGGTCACAGCGTATCGTTGAGGGAATATCCCGTCGCGACCGTAGAGGATGCGATAGTCGCGGCCGTGAGGGCGGAACGCGACGGTGCACTCGCCATAGTCTGTGCACCCATAGTGACACCCACGGTGGAGAAGATCGTATCGATACCCGTCACCCCCGCCATCCCGTCGACCAGTATAATGCGCGCGGTGGAGAAGGTCAAGAACGACCTCTACGGATGAACCTGGGGTCCAAGATAAATTAAATAATCACCTTTACTTATCAAGCACATAGATAGAGGGTACGAGATGTTCGAACTTCAAGTTGTAAGCAATACCCCGCTGAGTTCGGTGGGTGATATCGACGTCGTCGCCGAGACCTTCCTCATACAGATCGGTTACATACCGAAGGGTTACGATCCGAAGACGTCAGCGACCGAGATAAAGGACAGTGTACCCTATCGTCTCTTCATGGATTATTTCATGGGCAACATGAGCAAGGCATGGACCGTCGAGGAGTTGGCGGCATTGCTATCCACGACCAAGCCCACCATATACAGGCACATCAACAAACTGAAGTCGTTGGATATCCTCGAGAGCATGGATGTGGAGTTCGACGGACAGACCCGTAAGGGATACCGTATCAGGTTCGGCGATCTCGCCAAGGCATGGAACTTCACCGAGGCCAATGTGAACATGGCCATGGAGAACTATCGTAAGACCGTGACGCATTTCCAGGCCATGGTCGACGAAGCGAGGAGATCCCAATGACGAACAACGAGATGACACTGAACATCGGCGGGAGATACAGCATCAAGGTCGCCGATGTGGATGATACCGTAGGTATCTTCAAGGGATATTGTGCATTGGGCGTGGATTCCGCCCTCGTGATCGAGAAGGATGACGGGAAGATGAGGTTCATACCGATCCCGCAGATCGTCCTCATCGATGTGCTGGACTCCGGCGTACCATCGGAAGACGACAGGAAGACCGATGTGAACTACGGATGACCCAGATGGAAGAGTTCAGCAGGTATCTCATCGGGATGATCCTGGACGGGACCATCACCGACAGGGACAAATTCCAGAACCAGAAGGTCTGGGCGTGCAAGAGGTTCAATCTCAATACGGTACCGTCCAATTCCGAGATCCTGAAGTATGTCAGACCCGAGGAGAGGAAGAAGGTCGTACCGTTCATCCTCAAGAAGCCTATGAGGACGCTCAGCGGTGTGGCGGTCGTCGCAGTTATGACATCCCCGTATCCGTGCCCCCACGGGAAGTGCATGTACTGTCCCGGAGGCGTGGAGAACGACTCCCCACAGTCATACACGGGAAAGGAACCTGCCGCGAGACGTGCGGGCAGGAACGAATACGATCCGTACAGACAGGTCGCCGAGAGGATAGGTCAGTTGGAGGCGATCGGTCACATCACCGATAAGATCGATCTGATCATAATGGGTGGAACGTTCACCTCCCGCGAGGAGGATTATCAGACATGGTTCGTCAAGAGGTGCTTCGATGCCATGAACGGCCGCGACGCACCGGATATCGAGACGGCACAGGAATGGAACGAGACTGCGGAGCACAGATGCGTGGGACTCACCGTAGAGACCAGACCCGACGTGTTCGATGATGCCCAGATCGAGCGTTCCATGTCGTTGGGTGCGACCAGGGTCGAATTGGGCGTGCAGATATTGGATGACGATATCCTAACATCCGTGGAACGCGGCCATGGTGTGAAGGAGATAATCGAGGGTACGCAACGCTGCAAGGACCACGGCCTGAAGATATGCTACCACATAATGCCCGGACTCCCCGGTTCCGATCCCGAGAACGATATGAGGTGCTTCAGGAGGGTCTTCGACGATCAGAGGTTCAGACCGGATATGCTGAAGTTCTACACCACGCTCGTGGTCGCAGGTACCAAACTGTACGACATGTGGAAGGACGGAAGATACGAACCGTATGATGTGGAGACAGCCACGGAACTCCTCGCTGATATGAAATCCATCGTCCCCGAATATGTCAGGATACAGAGGATACAGCGCGACATACCCGCACCGCAGATAGCCGCAGGGATACTGAGGAGCAACATCCGCGAATTGGTGCACGATAGGTTGCAACAGACAGGCAGGGAATGCAGGTGCATAAGGTGCAGGGAGGTCGGACACAACGATGTATCGCTCACCGACGGATCCAAGGTCGAGATGGGCGATCTGACATACGAGGCATCGGGAGGTACGGAGCATTTCATCAACCTGTCATACGACGATGCGTTGATCGGTTACGTACGTCTGAGGATCGACGACAACGAATGCGCCACCATCCGTGAATTGAAGGTGTTCGGCAAGATGGCCGAGATCGGTAGGGATGGGGAGGATTGGCAGCACCGCGGATTCGGTCGCGAATTGGTATCGAAGGCCGAAGAGGTCGCAAGATCCAATGGTAAAGCGAGGATCAGGATAACCAGCGGTGTGGGTGTGAGAGGATACTATCGCATGCTCGGCTATTCGCTGGAGAGGCCGTACATGGTCAAGGATCTCTGATCACTTCGAGAACACGACGTTCTTCTCCGACACCTTGAGCGTATTGAACGGGATTATCGCACGTCCCCTGTCATCGAGGTCGTATTGGGTCTTCAGACTGGATGTCACGTTCACCAACAGGTACTTGACGACCCCGGTGCCGGTGTCGAACACTATATCGACGATCGGCCCCACGGGATATCCTCCCGTCGTAGTCGCCACCTTCCCGATTATCTCATCAGCGAACATCTCCATCACATCACCGTCCAGAAGGGTATGCTGTCGTTGTTCGGTTTCCTCTTCATCATCTCGGTGGCCATCGCATTGTATTCGTCCATGACCTTCGGGTCCACGGACGGTTTGATGATCTCGAGTGCGGTCATGAAATGCTTCCCCTCCACGTATTTCGCATTGGGATTCTCGCGGAACGCGGCCATCCCGGCCTCCCTGCATACGGCCTGCAGGTCCGCACCCACATATCCGTCGGTCAACTGAGCTATGTCGATGAGATCCACGTTGATCAACGGCATATCCCTGGTATGTACCTCGAGTATCCTGAGACGGCTCTCCAGATCGGGTTTGCCGATGAGGATCATCTTGTCGAACCTTCCCGGTCTCAACAATGCGGGGTCCATCATGTCCGGTCTGTTGGTCGCCGCCATCACGGTGACGTTCTCCAATCCCTCCACCCCGTCCATGGATGTCAGTATCTGATTGACCATCCTCTCGATGGATGCGTTATCCGCCCTCGAACCGCGTTTGGGCGTTATGGAATCTATCTCGTCGAAGAATATTATGCACGGAGCCATCTGCTTCGCGCGTTTGAATATCTGCCTTATGGCCTTCTCGCTCTCGCCCATCCATTTGCTGGTGAGCTCCGGACCGTTCACGCATATGAAGTTGGAACCGGACTCGTTGGCCACGGCTTTGGCTATGAGCGTCTTACCCGTGCCGGGCGGACCGTACAGGAGTATGCCTCTCGGAGGCCTTATGCCGAGATGTTCGAACGCCTTCCTCTCCTCGGTCGGGATGAACGTCTCGCGGATCTCCTTCTTTATGCTCTCGAGACCTCCGACATCGGCCCATCCGACCTTCGGGACATCGACGATCACCTCCCTCATACCGCTCGGTTCCACCTCGGACAGGGCGTTCATGAAGTCGTTCATGTTCACCCTCATCGACAGCAGGGTGGATTGCGGGATGGGTTTATCGAGATCCAGGTTCACCAGATTCCTGGTGAGGCATTTCATCGCGGCCTCCCTGGCCAATGCCGCCAGGTCGGCACCCACGAATCCCTGGGTGACGTTCGCCAATCTTTCCGTGGATACATCCTCATCCAACGGCATCGACCTCAGGTGAACGGCGAGGATATCCTTCCTCCCGTCCCTTCCCGGTATCCCGATCTCTATCTCGCGGTCGAACCTTCCCGGTCTCCTCAATGCAGGATCGATGGATTCCTCCCTGTTGGTGGCGGCTATGACTATCACATCCCCCCTTCCGGACAACCCATCCATCAATGTGAGCATCTGGGCGACGACACGTCTCTCCACCTCGCCGTTCACCTCGTTGCGGTTGGGCGCGATGGAATCTATCTCGTCTATGAACAATATGCTGGGTGCACTGGCCTCCGCCTTCTCGAACACGTTCCTCAGACGTTCCTCGGATTGACCATAATAACTGCCCATGATCTCGGGACCCTGTATCGAGAAGAACGATGCACCGGATTCCTTGGCGACCGCCTTGGCTATGAGCGTCTTACCCGTACCGGGCGGACCGTACAGGAGGACTCCCTTCGGGGCCGTTATGCCCAAGCGGTCGAAGAGTTCGGGGTGTTTGATCGGAAGCTCGATCATCTCCCTGATCCTCCTGAGCTCCTCCTCCAATCCTCCGATGTCCTCGTACGACACCTGACTGCTGAATCCGTTGGTCACCTTGTCCGAGGCAACCTCCTTTATCGTGACCTCCGTGTCCTGGTCCACGACCACTATCCCCACCGGGGTGGTGGTCACGACCTTGAATTGGATCAGGTTGCCCATGAGGGCTATGTTGGGCACCACGATCTCGTTGTCCCTGAGGACGGGTCTGTTCATCAGACCGTTCTTGAATATCTCGTCCACACCGTCCCTGAAGCTGATCTTCTTCCCTGCGGGTATGCCGATGGGCGAGATGGTTATCTTCTCCGCAGGTAGCGTCTCGGCCTTCCTGACACGTACGCTCTCGTCCACCGTCACGCCGGCGTTGGACCTCGTTATACCGTCCATGCGGATGAGGCCCTTCCCCTCATCGTCTATGGCGCCCTTCATGACCTTGGCCACGGCCGAACGTTTGCCTATGATCTCGACGACATCCCCTACCTGTACGTCGAGTCTCCTGAAGGATGCGGAGTCTATCCTGACCCTCCCGAACCCTGCCTCGGATTTCATCAATGCGGTCGCAACTTTCAGCTCTATCAGGTCGCCCATGTGTCCCCGTAGGGGATACGTTTATTTTATTGGTCGCAATTCACGGTACCGTAGGAAGCTGTGTCCAACCATCGATCATGTCGGTGGAAAGGGCGTATCGTTCCGTACGACCCACCATATACGCGAAAAATGGGTATGTCTGCTGATATCCATCCAACAAGGATTATATATGGGGAGGTATTCGGAGCGTTTACAAAGCTTAAGCTATCCAAGGGCCTGTAGCTCAGCTAGGTAGAGCATCTGACTTTTAATCAGGTGGTCAAGGGGTGGTCTTCATGAGCGATCAAAAGCGGATCAAGTATGAGGAAAATCGAATGAAATGTCTTTTGAATTTTCTCAGAGGTTTCCCACTGACCTGCAGTGGGGCAAAATGTAGGTGAAAACTTGGCAGCAGAGAATATCTCATTCAATGTCCTCCAGCATGACCTGGTTCCCGAACATATCCTTCTGACCGAAGAAGAGGCCAAAGATGTTCTGTCCAAATTGGACATAACTCGCGACCAGCTTCCCAAGATCAAGAGGAATGATGCGGCGGTCAGGGTGCTTGAGAATATCAACGGACCTATCGAAGCAGGACGTGTGATCAAGGTCATTAGGAAGAGCAGTACGGCGGAGGAATTCGTTGCGTACAGACTTGTCACGGAGTGATTTCTAATGAGGGATTTAGTAAAGTTATACTTCGAGGAACGTACCATCGTCAACCACCACATCTCGTCATTCAACGATTTCCTTGCGACTGCGGAGAACCCCAACAGCAGGATGCAGAGGATCGTCGACGACATGAGGGTCCCGACTGACGATGCGGCACGCGGTATCATCAAATTGGACGCCGACCGCACCAACGGTAGGAACATCGAGATCCGTATCGGAAGGAAGAGGGACGAGGAGGGCAACATCGATCATCAGGCCAAGCCTACGATCACGATCGAGAGACCGAAGGTCATGGAGGCCAACGGTTACAGCCACGACCTCACACCCATGGAGGCGAGGCTCAGGAACCTCAACTATATGGCTCCCGTCTACGTGGATTTCACCGTCATCGAGGACGGTATCGAGAGGGAGACCGAGAGGGTGCATGTCGGAGACCTACCCATGATGGTCAAATCCGGCGGATGCAACCTCAACAGGAAGATCATCGAGTCATCATTGGACCGCGAGCTCTCGGACGAGGAGTACCAGAAGTTCCTCATCGAGAACAAGGAGGACACGAGGGATCCCGGAGGATACTTCATCATCGGAGGTACCGAGAGGGCACTCATCACATTGGAGGACCTCGCACCCAACAGGGTCATGGTGGAGTACAGCGAGAAGTACGGTGCGGCCGTGGAGGTCGCCAAGGTCTTCTCCCAGAGGGAGGGATACCGTGCGCTCACGCTCGTCGAGAAGAAGAAGGACGGAATGGTCATGGTCTCCGTCCCCGTCGTATCCGGATCCATCCCGCTCGTGGCACTCATGAAGGCATTGGGCATGGAATCCGATCAGGACATCTACGAAGCGATCGCATCCACACCCGAGATGGCCAACATCGTCTACGCGAACATCGAGAACAGTTATGATAAGAAGACCTACGCACCCAACGGATTCCACACGAAGGACGATGCCATCGCATTCCTCGAGAGGAACTTCGCAGCGGGTCAGGCAAAGGAGTACAGGACCAAGAAGGTCGAGAGCATCCTCGACCGTTCGCTGTTGCCCCACCTCGGTGACTCGGAGGAGGACCGTCTGAAGAAAGCGATCTTCCTCGGACGTATCGCACGCTCCGTCCTCGAGCTCTCGCTCGGTATCAGGAAGGAGGACGACAAGGATCACTACGCCAACAAGAGGCTCAAGCTCTCCGGCGACCTCATGGAGGATCTCTTCAGGACGAGCTTCAGCAGCCTCATGAAGGACCTCAAATATCAGCTCGAGAGGAACTGGGGAAGGAAGAGGGACGAGCTCAGGATCTCGTCATCCATCCGTCCGGATCTCCTCACGCACAAGCTCCTGCACGCACTCGCCACAGGTAACTGGGTCGGAGGACGTGCCGGTGTATCGCAGCTCCTCGACAGGACATCCAACATGTCCGCCATGTCGCACCTGAGGAGGATCACATCATCGCTCACAAGGAGCCAGCCTCACTTCGAGGCCCGTGACCTTCACCCCACACAGTGGGGAAGACTCTGTCCCTCGGAGACACCTGAGGGTCAGAACTGTGGTCTGGTCAAGAACGCCGCACTCATCATCAACGTCTCCAAGGGATTCCCCGAGACCGATGTCAAGTGGATGCTCAGGGACCTCGGGGCCACGGCCGTCGGCCAACAGGGCGCACGTATCTTCGTGAACGGTGACCTCGTGGGAAGCCACAGCGACCCGAGCAGGCTCGTCATGGAGATCCGCGAGAGGAGGAGATGCGGTATCCTGCCCGATGAGATCAACATCCGCTACAACGAGAGCATGGATGAGGTCTACATCAACTGCGACGAGGGACGTCTCAGAAGACCCCTTCTCGTCATCAAGGACGGCAAGACCGTCATCACAAGGAAACACCTCGACGGTATCAAGGATCACAAGATCAAATGGGAGGACCTCTTCAGGGAAGGCATCATCGAGTGGATCGATGCCGAGGAAGAGGAGGACGCATACGTTGCCGTTGACGCTTACGAAGTACCGAGGAGATGTCCTCACTGCGACGCCGCACTTTCACCTACAGACGTCGATTGGATGAACCCCGGTAAGGAGGGTGACGTCGTACTCAAATGCTGCCACTGCAAAGAGGAGTTCGAAGTCCCCTGTACGCTCAACAAGGACCACACCCACATGGAGATCGACCCGATGGTCATCCTCGGTGTCGCCGCAGGTCTCGTCCCGTACCCCGAGCACAACTCATCACCTCGTGTGACGCTGGGTGCGGCCATGGCCAAGCAGGCGTTGGGTGTCCCCGCGGCCAACTACCGTATCAGACCCGATACACGCGGACACCTGCTCCACTACCCGCAGAAGCCCATGGTGCAGACACAGACCATGGAGTTCATGGGATACAACCACAGGCCGGCAGGACAGAACTTCTGTATCGCCGTCCTCTCGTATCACGGATACAACATAGAGGATGCGCTCGTCATGAACAAGTCATCCGTCCAGAGAGGTCTCGGAAGGTCCACGTTCATGAGGACCTACCGTGCCGAGGAGCGCCGTTACCCCGGAGGAGAGGAGGATCACTTCGAGATCCCGTCCCCCGATGTCATGGGTGCACGTACCGACCTCGCATACGCTCTGCTCGGCGAGGATGGTCTCATCCCACCCGAGTCGGAGATCAAGGGTTCGGATGTCCTCATCGGAAAGACATCGCCTCCCAGGTTCCATGAGGAAGGTACGGATTTCCTCACACCTCAGAAGAGGAGGGAGACATCGGTCACGGTCAGACCCGGAGAGGTCGGATACGTCGATTCCGTCATGGTCACGGAGTCCGAGAACGGTTCGAGGCTCGTCCGTGTGAAGGTCAGGGACCAGAGGGTACCCGAGCTCGGTGACAAGTTCTGTTCGAGGCACGGACAGAAGGGAGTCGTCGGAAGGCTCGTCAGCCAGGAGAACATGCCGTTCACGGCGGACGGTATCACACCCGATCTCGTCGTCAACCCCCACGGTATCCCATCACGTATGACCATCGCCCACGTCCTCGAGATGATCGGCGGTAAGGTCGGTGCGATGGAGGGACGTACCATCGACGGTACGGTCTTCTCGGGAGAGAGGGAGGATTCGATCCGTGACGGTCTCGTCAGGAACGGATTCAAGCGCACCGGTAAGGAGGTCATGTACGACGGAAGGACCGGACGCAAGATCCAGATGGATGTGTACACAGGAGTGATCTTCTACGAGAAGCTGCACCACATGGTCAGCGGAAAGATGCACTTCAGGTCGAGAGGACCCGTACAGATACTCACACGTCAGCCTACCGAGGGACGTTCCAGGCAGGGAGGTCTCAGGTTCGGAGAGATGGAGCGTGACTGTCTGATCGGTCACGGTGCCGCCATGGTCATCAAGGACCGTCTCCTCGACGAATCCGACGGTACGCAGCAGTACGTCTGCGGTAACCCCAAGTGCGGTCACATCGCGATCATGGACAAGCGCGGTTCGCTCTACTGTCCCGTATGTAAAGAGAACACCAACATCTACCTCGTACAGACATCGTACGCGTTCAAGCTCCTCATGGATGAGCTGCTGTCGCTCGGTGTCGCCATGAGGCTTCAGCTGGAGGATTTAAGATGAATACGATGCACGGAATTTCAAAGAGGATCGGATCGATCAAATTCTCCTGCGTCTCACCCGATGAGATCAGAAGGATGTCCGCGACCAAGGTCCTCACAGCCGATACGTATGATGATGAGGGATTCCCCATCGAGATGGGTCTGATGGACCTCCACATGGGAGTCATCGAACCCGGACTCTCCTGTAAGACATGCGGTTGCAAGTCCAGCGAGTGTCCCGGTCACTTCGGTCACATCGAGTTGGCGAGACCCGTCATCCACGTCGGTTTCATCAAGGATATCAAACAGCTCCTCGAGTCCACATGCAGGAAGTGCGGAAGGCTCATGCTCACACCCGACCAGGTGGAGCAGACCAGGAGCAGGATGGAGCAGATGGAGGAGCTCGGAGGGGACACCGCCGATATCAAGAACTTCTCCAAAGGTACCGTCAAGGACGCATCCAGGGACATCTGTCCTTACTGCGGTGCGGAACAGCTCAAGATCAAATTGGACAAGCCCACAACATTCCGCGAGGGTCCCGAGAATCATAAGTTGACCCCCGAGGATGTACGTGAGAGGCTCGAGAGGATCCCGGATGAGGATCTCATAACACTTGGTATGGATCCCGAGACCTGCAGGCCCGAATGGATGGTGCTCACGGCATTGGCCGTCCCGCCTGTGACCGTCAGGCCGTCGATCACGCTCGATTCCGGAGACAGATCCGAGGATGACCTGACGCACAAGCTCGTCGATGTCCTCAGGATCAACCAGAGGCTCAGAGAGAACCGTGATGCGGGTGCACCCCAGCTGATCATAGACGATCTGTGGGAACTGCTCCAGTATCATGTTACGACATACTTCGACAACCAGACATCCGGTATACCTCCCGCGAGGCACAGGTCCGGACGTCCGTTGAAGACCCTCACACAGAGGCTCAAGGGTAAGGAGGGACGTTTCAGATCCAACCTGTCGGGAAAGCGTGTCAACTTCTCGGCCCGTACCGTGATCTCGCCCGATCCATTGCTCTCGATCAACGATGTCGGTGTGCCCATCCCCGCAGCGAGGGAGCTCACCGTTCCCGTCCGTGTCTACGGAGAGAACATGGCCGAGGTCAAGGCCATGATGAGGAGAGGTACCGCACCCATCATGATCACCGAGAAGAACGACCTCATCAAGAAGAGAGGCATCAAATCGATCTTCGAGGAGTGGGAGGACAACGTCGCGGAGAAGGAGTTGGAGTTCGACTACGACAACCTCTGCAGCCGTGACGAGGAGAACAAGTACGTCTACAGGCTCTCGGCATTCGAGACCAAAGCGGACAAGGAATTGCTCGACAACATCAAGTGGAAGTACGTACCCGGTGTCAACTATATGATCAGGTCCGACGGAAGGAGGATCAAGTTGGGCGATCGTAACTCGATCGAGGCCGCAGCGAACCTCGGTCTCGACTACACTGCCGAGAGACAGCTGATCGACGGGGATGTCGTATTGTTCAACAGGCAGCCTTCGCTTCACAGGATGTCCATGATGGCCCACCGTGTGAAGGTCATGGAAGGACGTACGTTCAGGTTCAACCTCTGCGTCTGTCCCCCGTACAACGCTGATTTCGATGGTGACGAGATGAACCTGCATGTCCTGCAGAGCGAGGAGGCACGTGCCGAGGCACGTATCCTCATGCAGGTCCAGGAGAACATCCTGTCACCGAGGTATGGAGGACCGATCATCGGTGCCATCCACGACCATATCACAGGAGCATACTTCCTGACCAACAACAACCCCAGGTTCGACAGGCTCCAGGCCATGAACATCATCATGAAACTGGACAACGTCGAGATCCCCGAACCCTTCAAGGACGAGGACGGCAAGGAGTATTGGACCGGAAGGCAGCTCTTCTCGATAGTACTCCCCGATGACCTCAACATCCAGTACAAGGCCAAGATCTGCCGCGGATGCCCGGAGTGTAAGAAGGAGAACTGCGAGTTCGACGCATTCGTCAAGATCAGTAACGGACAGCTCGTATGCGGTACCGTCGATGAGGCGGGTATCGGTAACAGCAAGGGAAAGATCCTCGACCGTATCGCACGTGACTACGGAGCGGACAGGGCATGTCAGTTCATCAACCAGGTGACCAGGGTCGCGCTCGGTTCGATCATGAACCACGGATTCAGTACCGGTATCGATGACGAGGATATCCCCGAGGAATCGAAGCTGGAGATCGAGAACTTCAACCAGGAGTGTATCGATGCCGTGGACGAGTATGTGCAGTCATACAGGGACGGAACGCTCCACCAGGACCCCGGACGCTCCCTCAGGGAGACACTCGAGGTCAAGGTCAAGGCGAAGCTCGAGGAGGCACGTACCGAGGCAGGACGTGTCGCAGGTACGAAGGACGGAAGCATCAACATGCAGAACCCTGCCGTCATCATGGCCAAATCCGGTGCTCGTGGATCCATGCTCAACCTGTCGCAGATGGCAGGTTGTGTCGGTCAGCAGACCGTTCGTGGAGACAGGCTCTCGAGAGGTTACGAGGACAGGACGCTCCCGCACTTCAAGAAGGGCGATCTCGGAGCGTTCGCGAGAGGATTCGTCGCGAACTCATACAAATCAGGTCTCAGACCCACGGAGTTCTTCTTCCACGCCATGGGAGGAAGGGAAGGATTGGTCGATACGGCCGTCCGTACATCCAGGTCGGGATACATGCAGAGGAGGCTCATCTCAGCGTTGGAGGATCTCAAGCTGACGGGAGACGGTTCCGTCAGGAACACCATCGGTACGATCATCCAGTTCAAATACGGTGAGGATGGGACGGATCCCGCCAGGGCCGTAGGCGGAAAGGTCATCGATTACGACGATCTCTTCATCGAGGCACTCGGTGAGGAAGGTGCGAAGGAATTCCTGAAACTCGACAGGAAGGACAACGGCGAGAGCTACGGTTCACGCGAGAAGGATGAGATGGAATACGAGTCCGAGGATGAGGAGAACATCGACGAGGACTTCGGAGACAACGATTACGGCGGCGACGGTGAGTGAAATGGCTAAGAAGGATACATTAAACGCATTGTTGGCAAGGGACATCAAGGAGGAGACGGCTACGAAGCTCCTCGTGAAGTTCAACACACTGAAGGCGATCTCCGATGCAGGGGTCTCCGGATTGGTGGAACTCGGCATCGAGGAGCCTGAGGCTGCGGATGTCATCACAAGGATCGGCAGACGCACGAAGACATCCACCAGGACCAAGGCATCCTCTGAGGATGTTGTGGAAGAGATCCACATGGATCCCGTCCACAAATCACGTCAGAACAGCGAGCTTGAGGACAAACTCCTCGCAATGTGCGAGAAGGACGGGATCACACTCCCCCTCAAGGTCGTCGTGGACGTGGCATCACGCCTCGAGGGTCACGATCTCCCGGACGAGGACATCAACAAACTGCTCATTAAGGCGTCAGAGCTCTACGAGAGGCGCCGCATGGACCCCAACGAATCGGTCGGAATCATGGCCGCCCACTCCATAGGTGAGCCGGGTACACAGATGAACATGCGTACCTTCCACTATGCGGGAGTCGCGAACGTGAACGTTACGACCGGTCTGCCCAGGCTGATCGAGATCGTGGATGCTAGGCGCGTACCCAGTACGCCGTCCATGAAGATCCCGCTCACGGGTCTGGCAGCGGAGGACGAGAATGTCGCCAAGCACGTCTCGTACAACATCGAGATCACGACATTGAACAACGTCGCCGATATCAAGACAGATATCAACAACATGAGACTGATCATCAGCCCCGATCCACGCAAGATGGACGACCGTGGTGTCACCATAGAGGAGATCTACGACAGGCTGAACAAGATCAAGGTGCTTCGCGGACTGATCACGGTCGAGGGATTCGATCTCATAATCAAATCCGACGAATCATCGTACAAGAAGCTCCAGCAGATCTATGACGGTACCAAACAGGCCAAGATCAAGGGAATCGACGGTATCTCCAGGGCCATCATAGACAAGGACAAGAACACAGGCCACTACTTCCTCGTGACCGAGGGATCGAACCTCAAGGAGGTCATGAAGGTGGAAGGTGTCGATAAGGAGAAGGTCATGACCAACAGTATCCTGGAGGTCGCGGACGTTCTCGGTATCGAGGCGGCCAGGAACTCGCTCATCAACGAGGCTCGCGACACGCTGTCGGCAGCAGGTACGGTCGATATCAGACATATCATGCTCGTAGCGGACATGATGACCAACGACGGTTGCGTCAAGGCCATCGGTAGGCACGGAATCTCCGGAAGGAAATCGAGTGTCCTGGCAAGGGCAGCGTTCGAGATCACGACGCCACATCTGATGCGCGCGGCCATGAACGGAGAGGTCGATCACCTCGAAGGAGTGGCGGAGAACATCATCGTCGGTCAGCCGGTCACACTCGGTACCGGTGCCGTCAACCTCGTCTACACACCTAAGAAGAGTGAGAGACAGGACAAACCAGTTAACGATACACCCAACATGGGGGATGAACAATGATAGACATAAGCAAAGCATTGAAAGCTGCGATCACAACAGGAGATGTTGCGTTCGGAGTAGACCAGACAGAGAAAGCAGTGAAGGCCGGAAAGGCACAGATGATCATCTTGGCCAAGAACTGCCCCAGCGAGATGCTGACGGCAGCGGACGTAGGAGTGAAGGTCCACGTCTACGAGGGTAACAACATGGAGTTGGGAGCCCTCTGTGGTAAGCCGTTCTCGGTATCCGCTCTTGCGGTCATCGACAAAGGTACTTCCAACATCTTAACGCTGTGAGAACATGTCAGCCGATATCGTACTTACCGAGGACACACTCAGATACATCTCGTTATTTGAGTCCGTGACGAAAGCGAACGTCATCGATTGTATGGAGACCGAGGACAAGCTCGTTTACGTCGTGGAGAAAGGACAGGGGAACACCGCCGTCGGAAAGAAGGGCGAGCATGTGATCAAGCTCAAGGATCTGACCGGCAAGAACATCCAGGTCGTGGAATACTCCGACGACCCCGCACAGTTCGTGAAGAACGTGTTCCACATATATGATCCCCAGAAGGTCGAGATCGAGCAGCGTGGGAACATCACGCATGCGACGGTCACAGTGGATCCCAAGCTCAAGGGCAGAGCGATCGGAAAGGCAGGAAAGAACCTCCGTATCGCAAGGGACATCGTCAACAGACACCACGAGATCCAGAGCATCAGCGTTGACTGATCGATCATCCCCACGGTCAGGGAATTCAAACCTCTTACAATCCCTTCTTATTTTTATTCAATTCAAGGGTATACGCTCGACTTCCAACCTGTCGGCGGTGGGATACTCTTCCGTTATGTAGCATTTGAACGGGATCTCGTCGGCCAGTTCCTCCACGATCCATGATGCGATCTCGATCCTGTTCCTCTCGCGGTCGATGAGGATCAATTCATCTGGCACATCATATTCCTCCTTCATGTACCCGCATGCGGCATCGAGGTCGTCGGCGTAGATCAGTCCCTTGAGGATCGTCCCGTCCTCCGTCACCACGTCATATTCCTTCGCGATGTGGTTGGCACGCCTGATGAGCCTGTTGCGCAGTTGGACCCCGTCCTTGAATGCGGAGGAACAGAAGTGGATCGGTATGTTCGGGTATCTTTCGAGCATCCTCATCGCCGTCTGCTCCGAACCGAGGATCGCGGCCGATGTCTCGTCCTTCAGTTCGTATCCCATCTCGTCCATCATATCCCAATTGCTCTCCGAGAATTCCAGCTCGTTGAGGTTGATGAACTTGATACCGATGGAGCCCGCATAGGCTATGAGGGATGACAGAGCATCCTCATGATCCGGTAATGCTGGCACCTCTATTCCAACATCTATGTCCATCTTGACGATCTCGGATAACGGCGTCCTCCCCATATCGGACCAATCCTCGGTACGCGGGTGGAAACGTATCTCGTCCAATCCCGCATCGATGAGCCTCGAGACCTTCTCCACATCCATCGTGGATGTGTAGAGGTGTATGTGATGTTCCTTCCCGAAATGCTCCTTGAGCATCCTTATGGCGTTGATGGTACGGTCGATGCAGAGGAGGGGATCCCCACCGGTGATGCCCGTCCCGGTCGCATCCATGGATTCGGCCTCGGCGATTATCTCCGACCTGTCGGACACCCTCATCTCGTTGGCATAGATGACATCCTTACCCTTCTTCTCGAAGGATACCGGACAGTAGAAGCAACCCGTGTTGCATCTTCCCGATATGAAGAGCACCATCTTGCTCCCCTCTATGCAGTGCTCGCATCCTTTCGCCAATCCACCGTTGCATGCGGAACCGCATCCCTGACGCATCATGCCCATGACCATCCCCATGGGTATCGGATTTTAATAACGTGTGTACGTTCCGATATGTGATCGTATGAAGAAGGACAGCAGAATCGTGTTGGCTTTGGATGAGACTGACGGGAAGAAGGCACTCTCGGTGGTGGACCTCGTGGCGGATCACATCGATGCGGTGAAGATCAATTGGCCATTGGTCCTGACGGAGGGCCCGGAGATGATAACCAAGCTGTCCGAGATCACGGATGTCATATGCGATTTCAAGGTCGCGGACATACCCAACACCGTCTCGTTGATCGTCAGCAACTCGGTCAAGAGGGGTGCATCGGCCGTCATCGTGCATGCGTTCCCCGGAGAGGATTCCTTACAAGAGGCCGTGAAGGCCGCGGGCGATGCGGAGATATATGCGGTGACGGAGATGAGCCACCCCGGCGGAAGGACGTTCACCGCATTGCATGCGGAGGAGATGGCGAGGATGGGTGTAAGATGCAACGTCGCAGGATTCATCGCACCCGCGACACGTCCCGAGCGCATAGCCGCCATAAGGGAGATCATCGGCGACAGGAAGATCCTCTCGCCCGGTGTCGGTGCACAGGGAGGTTCTGCATCCGCAGCGATAAAGGCGGGTGCGGACTACGTCATCGTAGGTCGTGCGATCTACAAGGCCGACGATCCCAAGGCGGTGGCGGAGAGCATCCATGACGAGATAAGATCGGTCCTCTGAGGGCCGATCCATCCCTTTTCTTTTATTATTATTATATATTCTCGCGCACGTCGCAAACCTATTATATAAAATAGTCAATCGTCGCCCTATTCCACATAGCGGAGAATATAGAATGCTAAAAATCGGCAAAAAAACGAGTGACTCTCAGGGTACTGAGAGTGTGGCCGCACCCAAGAATGAGGGCGGCAATTGGTTCAAGAAGAACCAGCACATCGTTGCCATCGGCGCCATACTACTGATCGCATTCCTGATCAGGTTCATAGACGCTGCAGGACTATGCATCGGTAATGATTATGCATTGTCAGGCGGAACGAGTGCTTCAGAACATCTGCACAGAATAACCAACATGCTCACCAGCGGAGCCATCTTCGGCCTCGACGGTGCTCTGTTCTATCCGTTCGGTTCGGCTGATGCGAACCCTCCGCTCATGGATCTCATCCTGGGTGCATTCGCATTCATCCTGAATGCATGTGGACTGAATGCAACCGCAGCAGCGGGCGCTTCCCTCGCATGGGGCGCAGTCATATTCGGAACACTCGCGATCATACCTGCCTACCTCCTTGGTAAAGAGATCCTCGGAAGCAAGGTCGCAGGTTACCTCACAGCGGTGTTCGTGGCCCTGTGCCCTGTAGCTATCTCACAGACAGTGTTCTCCAACGGGACCGAGATCGGTTTCGTCATGTTCTTCACCCTGTTCATGTTCTACTTCCTCTTCAAAGGGATCAAGGCCATGGATGCCGGGGAACCGACAACGAAGTACATGGTGCTCACGACTGTCTTCTCTGCGATCATCTCCTTCTCATGGATCGGTGCACGTTCGTTGTACGTCATGATCATCCTGATCATGGTCGTCGAACTCTTGATCGGCCGTTTCAGAGGAAGGGAACTCATGCCTACGGCGATCTACTATTCCGCACCCGTTCTCGTCGGTGCATTGGTCGCCACGGTATTCTACGCGATCAACGGACTCTTCGTATCCGTATATCTCGGAACGCTCCTGATGGTCATCATCAGTATCGTCCTCTGTGTCCTCTTTGCGGCATTGAAGAACATACCCTGGACCATCACGATACCTGCGTTCATCGTCGGTACGGTAGTGGTCTTCGCACTCTTGGCGGTCCTCGCACCCGGTGTGTTCAACGGCATCGTTGGAAACATCAGCGCGTACGTGGGAACATACGCCTCACTCATCTCGACCTCGCTCGGATTCTCCACGGTCGCGACGTACTTCGGTTTCATCACCATGTGGTTCGGTCTCTGCATGGTCCTCTACAGGATCTACATCCTCCCGAAGAATGTCGAATCCCGCACATTCGTCGCCATCCTCGTCTGGATGATCGTCGGTATGCTCACCGCGATCGCCTCGAAGGACAATGCCGCCGTCTTCTCATGCACATACGGTGTCGGTTTCGCTGCCGTCATCATCTGGTTGTGCTCGAAGATCGATTTCAAAGGCTATTGGGCCGCGATCAGGAATGCGGAATTCAAGACTGTGTGGAAGAAGATCCTCAAACCCGTACCGTTCCTCGCAGTGGTCGGTGCCGTCGTTCTCATACTCCTCCCCAACTGCATGTATGCATTGGATGCAGGTGTAGCGAACAACGATTCATCCAACCCCGCTTACCAGGGATCGGTCAATTACTTCATCAAGTCCAAGGGCGACTACGCATACAACGACTTCTTCTCCTACTACAAGGATGTGGAGAACAAGGGCGCACTCGTCACATGGTTGGACTACTCTGCGGATGCGGCGACATTCGGTAACTTCAATGTCGTCACGGACAACAGAGGTAACGGAACATCGGCCATGGCCAACATATTCTTGTCCAATGGTTCGGACGGTTCGACGGTTGCCGCTATGCTATACTATCTCGTGACATACGTCGGTGTCGATGATTGCAAGACGATCCTCGGCGACAACTACAGCGAGATCAAGAAGATCATAGAGAATCCCTCGGATTACAGAGAGGATGTCGTGACGAACACCGACAAGTACGGAATCGTCTCATCCGACATCTCCGATGAGAACGTATCCTACCTCTCCGCGGTAGCATACCTCAAGGACAACAACACCACATACGAGATCTCAGAGATGTACGACGCACTCTCCCTGCAGAGTGGGAAGGACATCACATACGTGATGGCATCCGGAGACCTCATCCCCATCTCATACGGTAACGAGACCACATTCATCGAGTTGGCCATGCTCAGCGGTTACGCCTACAAGGTCATAACCAACAGCAACTACAGCTACGTGTCCGTACCTCAGTTCTACTCCGCAGGTTCGCTCTTCACGAGCTATGCCGTATACGACTTCACGGACAGCCTGACCAACACATTCCTCTGGAGGGCATACATCGGTATGTCCCCTGAAGAGGCAGGATTCACCGGTTCGTTCGCTTCCATCTCATACATATCCGCACTGTCGGCCTCAGATGGAACATACAAGGCGGTGCCCGGATACGGTCTCGCGAACTTCGAGGTGGACTACAACACATACTACGTCAGCTACAACCCCAAGGACGACGGAAGCGGCGATTGGGAGAAGATGCTCTACACAGAAGCAATCGCACTTCAGGAAAAGGACGGCGGACTGATCAACTATCTCGCAGGATACCCTGTGATGTTGAAGTACATCTCGTCCAGCTCGAAGACCATCAGCGGATCGGTCACAATCTCAGGCGAGAATGTCTCCGGTGTCCGTGTCGCGGCCATCGATTCAGAGGGTGTACAGCGCTACACCACATTCACCGACTCCAACGGAGAGTACACGATCGTCCTCCCCACACAGATGTTCGATGAGAACAGTGGTGCGAAGATCGTCTTCGCGGTCGGTTCCAAGAATGTGACAGGCGGTACGCAGATCAGGTCCGTCGAATACACCGGTCAGACGACTATCGATATCGCCGTTACCGACAAGACATCGCTCACGGGAACCATCGTCACAGAGAATGTCAACGTCGACGGATATCTCGTCGAGATGGTCGGTACCGCAAGCGGAAAGGCATATAACGCCATCGTCGGACTGAACGATGAGGGTGAGTTGAATGCATTCAGCTTCGCCGACATCGTTCCCGATACGTACACGATCACGATCAAGTCGGTCGATGGAAAGATCACGTACGGATCGAAATCATACACGACGGCCATCGGAGCCAACGACGGACTCAGCATCGATCTCGACAAGTCGAAGGTCACGCTCACCATCAAGGACGAGGGCGGAAATCTTGTGAAGAACGTCTCGGTCGGAATCAAATCCGGTACGACGGTCTTCAAGGGAACCACCAACGACAGCGGTGTCGCGACATTCTACGCATCCGCCGGTAGCTACACATACCAGGTGTACAGCGCAGGATACATAACGGTCGACAGCACCGTGTTGGTGGTTGAGAAGAGCAAGGACAAGACCGGTTCGTTCTCGGTCGTCACGACCAGTGACATCACCGTCGAGGGTGCGAAATCCGGATTCATCTACGGTAACTCATATGTCGGTTCATACACCGACGGTAAAGCTAAGCTCCCTGTGGGACTTGCCAGCGAGGCATCATACACCATCTACTCCGTCGACAAGATCGGAGAGGGTGCGAAGGTCTCCTGGGCACTCACCAACGGATCCAACGTGAAGCTCACGGCCGTTGACGGATATGTCATATCAGGAAAGTTGAAGTCTGGTGACAGTGGCGTCGCCGGAACGGTCACATTCATCGCAACGGATGGAAAGATGATCGTCGCCAACGCTGATGCGGACAACGGATACACCGCGATCCTTCCTGCCGGAACGTACACTGCGTACGCCAAGAGCGATTCGAAGGTATCGATGACCTCGATCCAGGTCACGGAATCCGCCACACAGGACTTCGCCGTCGAATCGGGTAAGACGATCTCGGGCTATGTCTACTGGTACTCGTCAAGCTACAAGCTCCAGTACGCCACCATCAAGATCGACCTCACGATCGATGACAAGCAGAGCACGGTCTACACATCCACGGATGCCAGCGGAAAGTACTCATATGTCGTCCCCTCGGATGCCAAGTTCACGATCACAGCGATTCTCGATGAGAGCGGACCGTTCTACTTCGAGGATCCCGAGGACAGCAGCAAGAAGGTCTATCAGAAATCCCTCGGAGCCGACGAATCGGGTGACTTCACCACGAAGGTCAGCAAGGTCACCATCGTCAACAAGAATGAGTTCACCATAAAGGTCGAAGGAAAGGAGATCGCCAAGGGCGAGTCACTCGAGTTCGACTACAAGTCAACATCATTCTCCGTGGCAGTCGACTACTCTACAGGATACTACTTCAGCGGAAACGTCTACATCCTTCCGACCCAGTCGTATGAAATGAAAGTCGATGCGGCCGAGTATAAGGCGGTCACCTTCGACGGTGTGGCCACGACGGACGTCATAACCGTCACAGCGGACGATGAGGGTAAATACCACAAGGATTCGCAGGCTGACGGAAAGGCGGTCTACTACTTCGAGAAGGGAGACAGCTACCTCGTGAAGATCGTGGATGCCGACAAGAAGAAGGTCGCATACTACGCGGTCAACGATGAATCGGAAGCATCCGTCACTGTCACGCTCGCAGATGCGGCCAACGTCAAGGGATATGTCGGAATCGGTGCGGATGGAACGATCAAGTTCGATTCGAACGATCTCTATGAGTTCGAGGTGGAATCCGGAAGGTATGATGTTGTCATACCTGCTGGTGAGCACACGATCGCTGTGGAGGTCACCGATGAGAACGACCACGTCTACAACTGCACCGTCACCAAGACATTCGAGGCTGGGGACAGCGTCTTCAACATGGCTGTCCTCGGTGGAGATATCTTGGCCGAGAGCAAGGACATCACCATGGCACTCGACATCATCAAGATGGATGAGATAAAGGAGACGACCCAGAGGGCCAAGATCACATTCAAGGCCACGATCACCATCGCAGAGGGCGACAACAACACATACCTCCTCAGCGGCGGAAGCGATTGGTTCAACGTGACGTTCTACTCGGACGAGAAGATGGAGCAACAGATCACATCGATCAACGGCACCACCACCGTCTACGGTGAGGGAATGATCAAGGTCGACAAGGTCGCATCATGCTCCGAGAACCTCTCGGTCATACTGAAGGACCTGAACGACGAGGAGATCTGCACAGGTGTCTTCACAGAGGAGAACTGGCAGAAGACCACTCCCGGAGACGACACGACGAAGGTCAACTACGGAAGCGACAAGGTCAACGAGGCCGAGTACATGTACTCCATAGACATCGTCAACGGAGACAACTTCAGGAAGTCGTTCACGATCACACTCGCAGATACATTCGATCTGAGCAAGTATGTCGTCACGTACCTCTACGGCGACAAGGTCGTATCGGCAGTCGACGAGAACGGAAAGGGAGTGGCAGTGACGATGGAGGCCGATGGTTATGCAACACTCACAGTCTACGTGAAGGTGACACTGATCAACGGTGAATCCAGCGAGATCAAGACCATGAAGGTCAACACCGAGATCGTCTTCGACGGTGACTACAAGGTCACGACCGACGAAGAATCGGGTATAACCGTATCGGGCACGACCGTCAAGGTCGTATCGAACCACTCCGATGCTGTTGCATCGGTCGAACTTTCCGCGGACGGAAGGGGACTCGTCAATGCGAAATCGCCCATGCCTGCATATGTATGGGTGCTGCTCGCAGCTATCTTGGTGATGCTCATCCTCATCGTTTGGCTCGGAATCAGAAGGGGGGTGTTCACACGCAAAAACTAAGCTCATTCGCAATAATCGCGATGGTCATCCTGGCCGGAGCCACATGCTTCTGCTTCGTCGGAGACGATTCGACGGCAGACGCATCGGCCAACACGGTCAGCACCAGTGCCGACTTCGGAAAGGTCGGCACGACCATCACCTTCACACTGAACGGTGAGGCGGCATACGACTACAAGATCTACAGGACGGTCGACGGTTCGGAGACGGATAAGAAGACGGGAACACTCAGTGGAGAGAGCTCCTATTCGGCTACGGTCGATATCACATTGCCGAGCACGGAAGGGACCTACACCTACCAGGTCGAGTACCTCGATTCGGACAGTAAGTCGGTCTTCACCGACTCGATCGACATCAAGGCCGTCAAGGCGATCACCTTGAAGGCGACGATCACCAACGACAGTTCCAACACCATCAGTCTGTACGTCTACTTCCTCGTGAAGGAGAACGGAGAGTCCGTGAAGGTCGAGAACAGTGAGCAGATCGTAGATGTAGAGGCAGGAAAGAGCAAGGACGTGACATGCGAGTACATCGTCAAGAACGTATCCGACCTCCAGTTCTGCATCACATCCAACAGTGATTCGTCGAAGAGCCTGGTCTCCGGTCTCGATGAGTGGAAGACCGTGTACAGCTCGGACAACGATTACACGTTCATCGTGGTCTTCCTCGTGATCGTCATCGTGATCATGATCGCTGTGATGATCTGGATCTACCGCAAACCTGTGATCAACACCGGTAAACCCAAATCAAGGCGCTGAGAACGAGGGGGAGACCCCTCCTCTCGGCTTTTTTTTTAAAATTTCAAAATTCATTTCTTGTCTTTGAGTCCGTTGAGTGACGACATGATCGTAGCATTGGTCATGTCCGAACGGGTCTTCTCCAGGATGCCCCTTGCGATATCCTGTTTCCTCCTGATGGGGACGATCGCATCGGGAACGTCGAAGCTCATGACCTCGTTACCGATCTCCTCCATGATGTCGAAGTAGTACGATGCCTTGGTCATATCCCCTTTCATCAGATTTGTGAGGATGATCCTCCTCAACTCGCCGATGACATCCGCGAGTCCGAGCATCCAAGCCTGTGGCGTGATCTTCAGCGATTCGAATGAGGGGATGTCCTTCTTCCTGACGATGGCCGAGAGGATCAGAGCTTCGGAATACTCCATCATGGCATCCTCCACCACGGCGGAATACAGGACCGAAGGCTCGTCCTTGAGCTTGGATATCATCTCCCTCACCGATGCCTTCAATTCACCCTGTATGGACATGAACTCCTCACCCTGATGGATGGCATGGATCATGTTCTTCGTCCGTCTGATGATCGAACGTGACATCGCGATCGCGGACTCACGTTTGACCTCTATCGCTGACATCTTCACGTTGATGGATTCTATGTTCTCGGTCAGCCCTTTCATAACTACGTAATCGGGCGACGGAATGATAAAGGGTTGCAATGGATCCGTCACAATGATGAGAGGAATGCGCCCCTGACCATGGTGATGAACGATTCCTCGTCCAAGCGTTCCTGGTATGCGTTCCTCTCGGGGAATGTGAACGATAGGTCGTCGTAATTAACTTCCATCAGCGTCAGGGCCTCCGGTCTCGCCATACCGAATTGTATGTCCTCACCATCGAGTGCCCTGCGCACATCGTCCAACGTACGTCTTCCTCTGGCTACGGAGTCTATGGCGGCGGAGATCTTCCTGATCATGTTCCATAGGAAGTATTGGGAACGGAATGTGAGTTCGAGGTATCCATCCTTCTCTTCGATATCGATGGATTCCATGGTGGTCACTGTAGGTTTATCCTCATATACCTTACAGAATCTGATGAAATCGTGTTCTCCGACGAACAATCCTGCGCATTCTCTCGCAAGACCGATATCCAACCCATCAGATGGCAATACGTACCTGTACACCCTGCTGTTGGCGAAACGCGGGTTGAAATCATCATCCACATCGGTTATCCCGCGATAGAATATGCTCTTGGATACGGAGTTCAACGCCCTCAGTAATGTGATATTGTCATCGAAATCGGTGTTGACGGCGATCACATTGTCCAATGCATTGACGCCTGCATCCGTCCTGCTGGAGGGCTTGATGTCGAACCACTCCATATCCCTCTTAGGATGGACCATGATGAGGTCGGAGATGACATCCCCGACCACGGTCCTCAATCCCGGTTGGTACTGGGAGCCGCAGAAGCCCGCTCCCATGTAGGCTATCTTGATCGCGACTCTTCTCATAGTCCACGGAGTTGTCTCATGTGGTCCACCCTCTTCTGGACCAGAGCCCTGGTACCTATGTCGTGACGTACGAAGATGTGGTCGCACTTCACATATCTCAGAGCGTTCTCGCAGTTGGATTCCGCTTCCTCCATCGTCTTCGCTATTCCGACGATACCTACGGACCTGGATGTCCCTGTGAGGAGCTTACCGTCCTTCTGGTCCACATTGGCGAAGTATACCCTTGCACCGCATCTCTCGATGTTCTCGACATCCACGGATATCTCCTTGCCGGAGATAGATTTCACACCATATCCTTCGGGTACGACATATTTGCACACGGTCGCCTCGTCCGAGAACTCCACATCCTCGGTGAGTGTTCCCGTCGCCATCCTGTAGCAGATGTCCACGAAGTCGCTCTTCAGAAGGGTCAATACATTCATCGCTTCGGGATCCCCGAACCTTGCATTGATCTCGATGATCTTCGGACCGTTGACGGTTAGCATGAACTGACCGTACATCGGGCCGCGATAGGGGCATCCTTCCTCGGCCATGGCATCGACGATATCTTGGATGATCTTGAGTGCCTCCTTCCTCTCGGATTCGGTTATGAACGGAAGAAGATGGTTAGAATCGGTGTACGAACCCATACCTCCGGTGTTCGGCCCCACATCGCCCTCGTATGCCCTCTTGTGATCCTGGACCAACGGCATGGGTCTGATGTTCTTACCGTCGCAGAAGACCATCTGTGTGAACTCCTCGCCAACGGCCCTCTCCTCCAATATCACACCGGCACCGCCGATGTTCATGTCGAAGATCTCGTTGATGTAATCCATTATGTCCTGGAATGAGTGGAGATGCTCTCCCTGTACCTTCACACCCTTCCCGCCGGTGAGTCCGACGGGTTTTACGACTATCTCGTGATCCACATTCTTCACATATTCCTCGGCATCCTTCGCATTGTCGAACGATGCATATGCGAGGTTACCTTCGATGTGATATCTGTCGACAAGGTCCCTCATGAACGATTTGGAGGTCTCTATCCTCGCCGCCGCCTTGGTGGGCGATGCACACAGCACCCCCTCCTTCTCCAGGGCATCCACGATACCAACTTCCAACGGCGCCTCCGGACCGATGAATGCCAATTTGACATCATTATCCTTGGCGAATCTGCAGATCCTGTCGATATCCTTCTCATCGCACAACAGGTGATCCTTCGATCTCGCTATTATGCCCGGATTCGCGTTCTTCATCACGGAGTAGATCTCTCCTCCGGATCTGTACAATGCTTCCACGGCCGCATGTTCGCGTCCGCCTCCACCAACGGTCAGTACCTTCATCGTATCACAACTCCATGACTTCCAGGATCTCATCCAATCCGAGGTCCTTCTTCACACTGGTCTTGAATATGTGCTTGTTGCCGCCGGTGAGCTTCTCGTAATCCTTGACGATAACCTCCGGATCGACACCAACGGCATCCGCGATATCGATCTTGTTGAGGATCGCGATATCGGAGTGGATGAATATGTCGGGATGTTTCCTCACCATATCGTCACCCTCCGTGGTGGATATCACCACGACCCTGTAATCCGTACCCAACGGGAAGTCGGCAGGGCACACCAGGTTACCGACGTTCTCTATGAACAACACATCGATGTCATCCAGATCCATCGTGTGCAACCTCTTGTGGATCATGTTGGCGGTCAGGTGGCAGTCCTTACCCGTGTTGCAGTTGACGGTCTTTATCCCGGATACCTCCATCCTGGTGAAATCATCGGCACCTGTCACGTCACCTGCTATCGCTGCGACCTTTAACCCCTTGGCCCTGAGCTTCTCGGCCAGTTTGATTATCATGGCGGTCTTACCGGCCCCGATGGAACCCATGAAATCCACAGAGAATATGTTGTGTTCCTTCAACAGATGATAGTTCTCATGAGCGGTCTTGCTGTTCTCCTTGAGAACGTCGAATTCCATTCCGACGTCGGTAATCATGTGCATGGTCTAGTGAATGGAGACGGCGGTTATAATATGAACGTTCTGGGTTCGGGACGGCGATCGGGGGCGGTGGGATT
>CAVGUW010000008.1:31171-48281 GCA_963632775.1 Bacteroides salyersiae
GTTCAGCTCATAGCTGGACTATTCGAATAAACATCTTACTGCTCCCGAAAGGGGGTAGGTCCAACGTTCGGATGATTCATCGCCTGTGAAGTATTTATTGACTTTGCCACGGACACGTGACATCGACTCATCCACCGATGGTATGATGTCGTGTAATCTTCCTTATAAATAAGGAGCAACTATGGGAGTTCCGAACAGCATGACCTATTCAGCCGAGTTGATCAACAGATTGGAATCCCTGGGCGTAACCGAGGGTTATAAGATATCCGTGGAGACGGACGGTAAGACATACACAGGGGTATTGATGCCCCACCACGAGTTCAGCGCACCGGATGTGCTCGTTCTGAAGATGAAGAGCGGATACAACGTCGGTGTCAGGATCACCGACGATACGCGTATCGAGATCGTGGAAGAACCGATCGTCAGGGAGAAGAAGGATGTGGATGTGGAGGAGAAGGAAGGACTTCCGACATTGGTCCTCATCGGTACCGGCGGTACGATCGCCTCCTATGTCGACTACAGGACGGGTGCCGTGCATCCCGCATTGTCTACATCGGACATGGTCAATGCCGTGCCCGAGATCAGGGATATCGCCAACGTACGTGCGAAGGTATTGTTCTCCATTTTCTCCGAGAACATGAACATCGAGCACTGGCAGGAATTGGCCAAGGCTGTGGCCGATGAGATCAACAACGGTGCGGACGGTGTGATAATACCCCACGGTACGGATACCATGGGATACACCGCGGCGGCATTGTCGTTCATGCTCGGGGACGTCCCGAAGCCCGTCATATTGGTCGGTGCACAGAGGTCCTCGGACAGACCGTCATCCGATGCTTCGACGAATCTGATGGCATGCGCACAGTTCTGTACGAGATCCGGTAAGACAGGTGTCTACGTGGTCATGCATGACACCTCCGGTGACGATTCGTTCGCTGTGCATCTGGGTTCAAGGGTCAGGAAGATGCACACATCCAGGCGTGATGCGTTCAAGAGCATCAACACCGTGCCTGCGGCCAACATCGACAGGGATTGGAGGATCACGCTGAACATGGACCTCCCTTCGAAACACGATGGTAAGGCCGTCGTCAAGGAGGCCATGTGCCCCAGGACGGTATTGTTGCAATACTATCCCGGGATGGATCCCGCACTGTTCGAGGATGTATTCATGAAGAGCGAGGGCGTGGTCATAGCGGGTTCCGGATTGGGTCACGTGAACGAGAACATGATCCCGTTGATAGACAAGGCGGTGAAGAACGGTACGATCGTCGTGATGACATCACAGTGCATCAACGGTAGGACCAACATGAACGTCTACAACACGGGAAGGGACCTGATATCCGCAGGCGTGATATCGGTGCTCGATATGCTTCCCGAGACGGCATACGTCAAGCTCTCGTGGGCATTGGCGAATTATGATAAGGCACAGGTCAAGGAGATCATGAGGACTCCCTTGGTCGGAGAGATGAGCGATAGGAGGGTGTTCTGATGGCTGAGCCCGAGATGATATGCGGAATAGAGATCCACCAACAGTTGGATACGAAGAAACTGTTCTGTGACTGCGAATCGCACCTCTGCGAGGAGGGGCACGGATCCGTATACAGGAGACTTAGACCAACAACATCCGAGACCGGTGAGATCGACAGGGCGGCATTGGCCCAGTTCCAGAGGAACCTCGGTTACAGGTATCAATCGGTCGACGGGACATCATGTCTCGTCGAATTGGATGAGGAACCCCCGCATGGCATCAATGCGAATGCGATGGAGACCACACTGATCTTCTCGGAGATGATGAAGGCACGTGTCGTCGACGAGGTCCATTTCATGAGGAAGATCGTCGTGGATGGTTCCAACACATCGGGATTCCAGAGGACCGCTCTGGTCGCCACGGACGGTGAGATCGAGGTCAATGGTAAGAGGATATCCATCCTCTCCGTCTGTCTCGAGGAGGATGCATGCCGTAAGGTGGAGACCACCGATGCGGAGATCACCTACCGTTTGGACAGATTGGGGATCCCGTTGATCGAGGTCGCCACGGGACCGGATATCCGCACTCCGGAGGAGTGCATGGAGGTCGCATTGAGGATCGGTACCCTCCTCAGAGCTACGAAGAGGGTCAAGAGAGGTATCGGTACGATCAGAGAGGACCTGAACATCTCCATCCCCGGCGGTGCGCGTATCGAGATCAAAGGTGTGCAGGAGTTGAGGCTCCTCCCGCTGTACGTGGAGAACGAGGTCAACAGGCAGAGGATGTTGCTGAGGATCAGGGACATCCTTCAGGAAAGGTCCGTCAAGGAGGTATCCTTCGAGCCCGTCGATGTCACCGATATCTTCAAGGATTGCGAGTCCAAGGTCATACAGGGTGCATTGAAGGACAAGGGAAAGGTCATCGCGGTACGTCTCCCGGGATTCTCCGGTGTGATGAACGGTGACGGTGGAAAGCTCCGCTTGGGTGCCGAGATGGCACAGAGGGCAAGGACCAAAGGCGTCAAGGGCATATTCCACTCGGATGAGCTGCCCAACTATGGTATAGAGCAGAGGTACGTGGATTCATTGCGCGAGTTCCTCGGCATGACAGGGGAGTACGATGCCTTCGTGATCTGTGCGGCCAAGGAGAAGAAGGCGAAGGATGCATTGGAGGTCGCCGTCGAGAGGGCCAACATCGCACTCAAGGAGGTACCCGAGGAGACCAGGGACCCGTTGCCCGACGGTACGTCGAAATACTCAAGACCGTTGCCCGGAGCGGCGAGGATGTATCCCGAGACCGATGTGCCTCCCACAGAGATAACACGCGAGAGGATGTCGCACATACGCGAGAACCTCCCCGAGTTACCGGAGGAGATCGAGAAGCGCCTCGTATCACAGTACGGTATCAACGCCCAACAGGCGAGACAGATCGTCCGTCAGGACAATACCGACCTGTTCGAGAAGATATCCAAGGAGTACGACCTCACCGCTGTCGCGGCCACCACGTTCCTCAACACCTACGGTGAATTGGAACATGACGGTGTGGACATCTCCGCACTCACCGACGAGAGGATGATGCAGGCGTTCGGTATGCTCAAGGAGGGTCGTTTCGCCAAGGAGGCATTACCCGCACTCCTCAGGGAGATGTGCGCAGGTACGGATGCCGAGAAGGCGATCAAGAAGCTCGGATTGGGAGCGGTCGATTCGGACGAAGCATCAAAGATAATCGCTCAGATCGTCAAGGAACGCGAGGAATTCATCAGGAGCAAGGGCGGATTGGCGGCGATCGGACCTCTGATGGGACCTGTGATGGGTGCGCTCAGAGGAAAGATCGACGGTCAGAAGGCCAACGAGCTCCTGACGGTGGAGATAAAGAAGCTCATGGGCATGTGATGCCCGTCATCTCAATTCCAGAACGGATAACTTTTCGAAGAACAGGGGTAACTCCCCTGTCATTTTTACCTCATAGCGAGAGATCAGATCATCCAATCTATCCTGATCCATCAGCGATGATACCACGATGACGATACGCCCGCCCTTCTCGAGATGCTCATCGGCACCTTCCAACAATTCGGGTAGCGGACCTATCCCGTCGGGACCTCCGGACCATGCCTTCTCCAATTCCCCATCCTCCTCCACAGGGAGATACGGAAGATTGAAGACTATCGTATCGAAGACACCATCGACATTCTCGTAGAGGTCCGAATGTATGACATCGATATCCACTCCGTTCCTCTTCGAATTGAGTGCGGTACATTCGACCGCATGGGGATTGATGTCAGCGGCGGTAACGATGCATCCGTTCTTCGCACAGTGTATGGAGACAACACCGGATCCGGGGCCGATCTCCAAAATCCTCTCTCCCTCTTTGACATCCAACGATTCTATCAGAAGGATGCTGTCCTCCGAAGGAGGATATACCTCGGGAAGCACGGTTATCTCGATGTCCGGATCGTATTCCATCGGTCGTATGAGGCCCTCATCATTGATAAGGTGTGTTCCGTATGACGTCACGGACCATCCATATGAAGTACAACGGGATCGTCGTAACGTCGCCGTTCGTGCAATGATCCTTACCAGACAGTACGATCGCTCTCTTGGGCGAGTACCTATCCATATATTCCTTCAGGCTGGCCGCACGATATCTGTCACTGCTCTTGACCTCTATCGGGATGACGCCGAGTTCGGAGGCGATCAGGAAATCCACCTCCGCGGTGTTACCGGAGGCCCAGAATCCTTGTCCCGGGTGGCCGTAAGCTGTGAGCTCGCACATCACATAGTTCTTGATGAGACCGCCCGCGAAGAGCGGATCCAACCTTCCATCCATGATGTCGGATGCCGTTATCCCGGCTTTGCATCTGAGGATCCCCACGTCCATCATGTAGAGTTTGAAGATATTCTCCGATCTGTTCGAGGACAGCGGTATCCCGATCCTCTCGATCCTTGGGACCTTGTAGACCATGCCCGCATCGATCAACCATTGGAGGGCATCCTCCAGGTCCTTGGATCTTGCGCCTTTCACCGCATGTCCGAAGAAGAACCTCCTGTTCTCGGTCGCCAGTTGGGCCGTGATCGAATCCCATATGAGATTCACCTTCTTGATGTCCTTATCGGGCACATGTTTAAGGAAGTCCAATCTGTATGATTCCGATATCTCCTTCAATATCCTGTCGACCTCGACCATGTTCCTGGTCTCCACCCATTTCGATACGGCCTCGGGCATCCCACCTACAGTGAGATATTCGATGTTAAGGGACTTCAGCAGATCCTTGGATGCATCATCTGGTACTCCCTCTTCCATGATGTGATCATAGAGCCTCCTGTTGGATGCCCTGACGAATTCCCTGAAGCTCATGGGGTAGAGGTCCAGGAACGATACGCATCCGACCGGGAACGATCCACTGCCTTGTAGTCCGAGCAACGATCCCGCACATACGATATGATATTCGGGTGCGGCCTCTTTGAACGATTTGAGAGATGTCATAGCACGTTCGCATTCTTGGATCTCGTCGAATATGAGCAGTGTGCCTGTATCGATATCCATATTCATGTGGATGGATATCGCTGTGATGAGTCTCTTCGGATCGAGATCGCCGTCGAACAACCTGCAGAGGGTTTCGTTACCTTCGAATTTGAGATACGCGACACTATCATAGTTGTCATCACCGAAACGTCTCATGAGGTAGGTCTTCCCGCATTGTCTCACCCCGCGGATTATCAACGGTTTGCGATCATCGGACCCCTTCCATCTCAGTAGTTCCCCGTATAGGTCACGATCCATGGGATATAGAAGGATTACATATACTAAATAGTTTATTATTTGCAAAATGTACAGGTAATTTTGCAAGGATTACAACATTTTGGATACCAAATATGATCCGATGATCATTCCATACATTCGAATCCACGGATGGATATGACGATTTCATTATCTATGTCGTAGACGATGGTCATCCATGAACAACACATTGGACGTCCTTGCCATCGGCAGTTTGGTACGTGACGGATCGGGCAACATATTGCAGGCCGATTCCACATCCACCCTCATCAAGGCCGACGGAAGATTGATCGTGGTCGATACGAGCAGCAAGGCCATGAGGCCATCGCTGAAGATGTCCCTGAAACAGATCGGGGTGTTCGCCAAGGATGTCGATGTCGTTGTGTTGACGCACAACCATGGCGATCATACCGCTAACAACGATATGTTCCCCAATGCGAAGATATACATCCACGACGGGGAGGACGTGAAGCCCAAGGGCGCGGAGGTCATCGACGGGGATGTGGCAATAGCCAGAGGGGTGGAGTTGGTATACACCCCGGGACATACATGGGACTCCATGAGCGTGTTCGTCAACGGTATCGACAGGAAGTATGCGATAGTCGGTGACGCCATCCCTCTTCAGGATAACATAATCAAAGGTGTCCCTCCGGGCATCTGCGTGTGCAAGGATGTCGCTATGAAAAGTATTAAGACGATATGCGATTACGCAGACGTGATCATACCGGGGCACGGGGCTCCGTTCAGGATCTGAGGAGAGATTATCATGCCGAGAGAGGTTCCAGAGGAGATTTACTACGAGTGTGCCAAATGTGATGATTATACTACACACGAGGTGCTCAAGGGAAGGATCGGCAAGACCTCTCTGGAAGGTACGTTCCGTTGCGAGGAATGCGGGAACGTGTTCTCAGGGACCATCAAGATGCCTAGGTTATGCAAGGTATCCGTCATAATCAGCGACGGCCCCGTATCCGAGAAGACGGAGACCGAACTGGAGGAAGGGGAGACCGTCAGATTGGACGACGAGTTCTTCCTCGAGGACGGGAGGCGTCTCAGGGTATGTTCGATCGATCTCGGTGACGGTCAGAGGAAGAAGAGGGCACAGACGGAGGATATCAAGACCATCTGGGCCCAACAGTTCGATGTACTGAACCTGAAGGTCACCGTCAACGACAACCGTAAGAGTTATTCCAGGCGCATAGAGGCCGAACCGGATGACGAGTTCGTGATAGGTCATGTGCTCACACTGCCCGACATGGAGTGTTACATCCATGCGATCAAGGCACGCGACCGTCTGCATTCGAAGGGTTCCGTCGAAGCGAGAGAGGTCGTCAGGATCTACGGTAAGATGAAGAGAAGGGTCGTCCCGATCATAGAGTTCGAGGACGATGAGGAAGAAGAGGAATTCTGACGATCAGCAGAACCTCTCTTCCTTGAGTATTATCTCCAGTACATCGGAGATGTTGTCGCTCCTTATGACATGATCCGCGGCCTTCACGGTGGCTTCATCCGAAGGATTGAATGCGATGCTCATCCCGGTCTCCTCGAACATCCTGATGTCCGTGTATGAGTTGCCGATGGAGACCACCCTCTCGGGATCCACCTTGAATTCCTCGATGAATGCCCTCGTACGTATGCCCTTGTCACCCAACTTGCAGCCCTTCTCGTATCCCCCGGTCAGTCTTCCGTCACCATCGGTGAGCAATCTGACCCCGGAATAACCGTCGAATCCGTATTCGTCGGCGATCATCCTCGATGCCAATTCCAATCCGCCGCTGCAGATTACGCATTTGATATCATTGTAATGGAGACATGCGACCGTCTCCTGTATACCACCGATCCAGGGCATGGTCCTGAGGATGTGCATTATCCTCCTTTCGCTGATATCCGGGTCGACACCGAACCAGAGGGATAGGTCGCGTCTGATGAACTCATCCTCGTCTATCTCCCCGGAGTCGAAGGCCTTCAGCGAATCCTCGTTGTTCACACCCATCTCCTCATGCACGTATCCCCATGAGCTCCTGGGTACCGTGAGTGTGCCATCCATGTCGAATATCACCAGGTCGTAACGTCTTCCCATGGAATCGCGGATATTGTCCGTTGTAATAATCTTGACGTTATCATTTATTACCACGACATACATCACGAATCGATGATAACGATAATAGGCACGATACATGTGGTGAACATAGCCGAGCCTATCATGTTCTTCATCAAGCACATATGGCCCGATGCCGTCCTGGTCGAGTTGGATGTGACGCGTTTCAACGCATTGCAGGGAGATTCTAAAGAATCGGACGATAAGGTCGACAAGATGTTCGAGCACACTGCGAGATATCAGCAGAAGCTCGCCGAGAACAACAGGTCCAGCGTAGGTAACGAGATGCTCACGGCCGTACAGACAGGTAGGTTGGTGGGTGCGGAGATCGGTTTCATAGACGATGATGCCATGAGGACCTTGCAGAGGGCATGGGATGCGATGACCTTCGGCGAGAGGTTCAGGTACAGATTGTCGATGATACGCGACCGTTTCAAAGGACAGAAGGATGTGCAGAGGATCATAGACGATTCCCAATATGCGGATCGGGCGATAGAGGACATGCGTCGCAGATATCCCAATTTCGTCAGGGTGCTCGTGGACGAGCGCAATGAGAGGATGGCCTCACAGGTCAGGGACTATGCGAAACGGTTCACGAACATAGTGGTCGTCGTCGGTGATGCGCATGTCGAAGGTATCGCCGATCTGTTATCTGATATGGAAGTGAGGAAGATCAGGCTCGCGGACATACTGGACAAGGATAGACTTGATAAGGTCAGAGCGTCGTTATGGAACAGGGGAGATGAGAATGAGGGTCAAGTTGTTGGCGTACACACAGAACGCTGAGGCCATCTGTGCCGCTGCGGGTAAATCATGCTATTCCGAGAAGTCATCCATGGAATTGGTCGATGCACCGAATCCGGAGAAGGTCCTTGGGAAGATCGTAGGTATGGGTCACCACTCGGTGATCGAGCATGCGGTGTTCACATTCTCCGTGGAAGGCGTATCGAGGTCGTTGACGCATCAGTTGGTCAGGCATCGTGTGGCATCGTTCTCGCAACAGAGTCAGAGATACGTGTCTATGGATAAGCCCACGTATGTCGTGCCGAAGACCGTGGAAGGGGATCCCGAACTCAAGGAGGAGTTCGACAGGATCATGTCGGAGATATGGGCATCGTACAACAGGTTGGTGGAGAAGATCCCTCCGGAGGATGCGAGATACGTCCTCCCCAATGCGTGCACCACCAACATCACCATAACGATGAACGCCAGGGAATTGATCCATTTCTTCTCGCTCAGATGCTGCAACCGCGCACAGTGGGAGATCAGGGAGATGGCGGATGAGATGCTCAGACAGTGCAAGGAGGTCTATCCCGTCATATTCAAGGGTGCGGGACCTCCGTGCGTGAGGGGACCGTGTCCCGAGGGCAAGCTCACCTGTGGGAAGCCGAGGGTGGAGTTCAGGGACTGAACTCCCACATCGGAGCATATGATCCCGGGAGTTGACGGCTTTAAGATACCTTTATATAACGAATTATCTTAATCCGCTTTACTCGGTGAAGATACATGGGAAGAATCAGACCCACATACATCAAGAGAGTAGCGATTGATCTCGTTAACAAATACCCGAAAGCATTCAACGATGATTTCGAGAACAACAAAGCAATGGTCGGCAGCCTTACCGATGTCTCATCAGTCACGATGAGGAACAGGATCGCGGGCTACATCACACGCTATGTTGACCACGTAGAGATCTAAACGCCTTACACCTCTTATCAAACCTCAACTCCGCATTAACGGTGAGCTCGCGTGGGGTAGCTTGGATATCCTCTGAGATTGCGGATCTTATGACCCGGGTTCGAATCCCGGCGCGAGCGCCATCCTGTATTCTAGTGATCACTCTACAGAGTGTTCCTCAGGCCATACCTTACGTACGATCTCCGCATCCCCTGGAGGCAATATCCTCGATACTTCCTCTTCGGGGACCATGAGTTCCTTGGCCATGAGTGCTGCCGTCTTGCCTGCCTTCCCCCTTCCGGGATGGATGACGAAATACTTCTCGGACAATCTCTTCATGGATTCGAGTGGGGCGCACATGACCTTCCTCGTGTTCTCGTAGGTTATCTCTCCTACTGCGAGTTCCATGGGGAGGTGATACTCATAGTTCCTCTTACCGCGTATGATGAACGCTCCCCTGGGGACGAACTCACCGGCCTGAGGGGTCTTACTGACCTGGTCAGTGTACACCCAATATGCACTACCGTCCGTCAATGCCGCGACCCATCCCTTCGATTGGGCCAAGGCGTAGATGCATGCCTCCCTAAGATCCTCCTCGGGAGCATCCTTACCTTTCTTTATGATCGTGGACGGTGCACCGTGGAGGTCGGCATGCGCATACAGATCGTCCTCCTTCAGGTGCTTCTTGACGATGTTGTCGTTGGTGTGGGCATCCTTACCGGCGATCACGAGTCTGCCCGAGGGTGCGATGAACCATTTGTACCTCTCGAACCAGAACTGTTTGGTCGGATGCACCTTGTTCGCCATGGCCGCCTTGCTCTTGGCCAATCCGGCCTCCTTCTTGGCCAACTCGTCGAGACTGACGTCGAGTGCTTCCTTTGCCCTCTTCGCCCTCTCGTTTATGTCCTTGCTCTGTTGGTAGATGATGGATGCGTTGGAGTCTATCCCCTCTGTGTAATCCAAAGGTATCCTGATCCCATCGAACTCCGCGATAACCTTGTTCTTGGATGGGTCGATATCGGGGACGAACGGGATCTTCAATGCTCCTTCCTTGAGCTTATCCCATGTGAGCTTCTTGGACTGTTCCGACAGTACGTTCAGGAGTTCGGTTATCTGTTGATAGTTGGCGTAGATGGCGTCCGCCTTGATCTTGAGCTCGTCCGATTCCTCCTTGTACTGTTCCACGGTCTCGGTCTGTTTGGAGATCCTCTTCTGGAGCTTCACTATCTCCGGATCGATATATTCCTCGGCCTCGTTCCTCTCCGTCTCGGTGATGAACGCGTCTATCGCTTTGGATGTGGTGTCGTATCTCTCTGCGGTATGGGCGGAGTATATGGACATCTCCATAGGTGAGATATCGATGATATCGTCACCCGATCTGTACAGGATCGCTCCGTCCCCCTTCATCATCCTGTCGACCACGATCCTCATGGACTCGAACAATCCCTTCAGATCGTCATCTGTGAGTTCTTCTATCTTCGTGTTCTTGTCGATGCCCGCGACGGCACAGGTCTCCTCTGCGTATTGACCTCCGAGATTGATCCCGGTCGCCAGGGTCCTGACCGCATCGGATGTGGACGATCTCATGATCTCCATGAACTCCTCCAACGGGGAGGATGTGGGATCGAACCTGCGCTTGGGCATGATGTAATCTTCACCCGGTCTGACGCTCCTGTCCCTCATCGTCTTGTGGATGAGACAGTTCATGATCTTCCCGTCCAATACGAGGAGTACGTTCCCTCCTCCGAACATCTCGAATATGAGCTTATAGTCACGATCGGCCTTCAGTACCTCCATTATCACCACACGGTCGAACCCTGCCTGATAGATGTCACCGATACGTGCGTTGTCCAGATATTTCCTGAGGAACGTGGCGAACGATTGCGGTACGGTGGGGGTCTCCGGTTTCCTCTCCGGGAGGTACAGCCATCTCTTGTCCTTGAAGAAGACGTCCTTCTTCCCCTGTCCCTGGACGTTGATACGTAACAGGACGTTGTTACCCCATTGGAATATCTTGTCCATGTGCGCATCCTTCAGTATCGCCATCTCGTTGACGACGGAACGGACATCGAAAGAACTCATCTCCTTCTTCATAAGGCGGGGTTAGGTCCAGGGATTATGATAAAGATATCCCATTGGTCATCAGAAAGATTTATCAAGTGAACCCACATTGTACGCAGTCGTGCTGCTGTGGCTAAGGGGTATAGCGGCGCCTTGGTAAGGCGCAGGCCGAGGGTTCAATTCCCTCCAGTAGCTCCATTCTTCATATTTCATTCAGAATAGCTGATGCTCTCGTCGGTGGCATGATGCCGTGGGGCACCATGCCTACCGATTCATGCCATCTTGTAGAAGACGAAACCTGACCAGATCTTCGGGAAGAAGAATGTGGTCTTCTTTGGCATCCTCTTACCGATCATGGACAGCTTCCAGATGGTGTCGAGGCTCGGGTCGTTGAGTATGACGGCGAGATCGTATTCCTTATCGTCCATCTTCCTCTTGACCGACGGATATTCCGCATCATATGCTATCGTGGCCTTGTCCTCATCCGATTTGTAGATGTCCTTGAGTATGAGTTCCTGCAGGACATAGGTGTCGAGTCCCCACATAGGATCATTTCCACCGTTGTATCTTGCGAGGATGTACCTTCCGGAGCGGAACATGAGTCCCATCTCCCAATCCTTGAGCTCGGCCATCATCTCATCCGCCGAGTCCACCTCCTTGGTCTCGAACTTCTTCTGTACCTTGGATATGACGCTCTTGTCGGAGATCTCGTCGCTCTTCACGAGCCTGTGGGTCGGCCATATGACCAATCCGCCGTCATCGGATGCCACCAGTGTCGCCAATACGTAGGATTTCATCTCATCGTCCGGGTTCTCCAGGGAGTAGTTCAATGCTGTCTCGTACCTGTGGTGACCGTCGGCGATGAGCATCCTCTGTTCCGCCAACTCATCGGTCATCCTGTCCGTGACATCCTTGTCGGATATCCTGAAGTACTCGTGGGTGACACCCGTCTCATCTTTGAATGAGTACAATGGAACGGATGCCTTCGCTATAGCATCGTTCAGATCCTTGGAGAATCCCTCGAAGATACCGAATATGGATTCGAGATGCGTCTCCATATCCCTGAGGAGGTTCAGACGGTCGGCCTTGACCTTGGAGAACGTCTCCTCGTGAGGGATTATGTGCCCTTCGTCATACTTCTCGGTCTTCAATCTCCCGACGAATCCGGTCCTGACCTTGGTTACACCGTGATCGTCGAAGGTCTGCCTGTACAGGTAGAACGAATCATCGTCCTGTACCAACGCACCCTCCCTTATCCACGATTCCAACTGTTCCCTCGATCCCTTGTACCTTCTGTCCGGATCGGGCATGAGTGTGAGCCTTGTGACGTTATGCTGTTTACTCTGAAGTTCCTTGAGATAATCTCCGCCGATCACATCATACGGCGGTGACACACGGTCCTCTATGCACTCATCGTCCTTCAACGACGGCCTGTATCCTTTGAACGGAAGGAAAGTTACCATTGGTACACCTGATCATGTGTACCGTTGGCGGTTATTATAATATTCTGGTCGTCAGCAGATCCTGGGTACGGGGTCCCCTGCCGGCGGTTCGAGGATCCTCTTACCACCGATCTCGGTCCTGAGTATGACCCTCGGGACCTCGGATTCGGTCGCATGACCGATGATCGATGCGTTCTTTCCGAGCGGGTGCTTCCTGAGCTCCTTGACAAGCTCATCAGCCATCTCGGGCACGCATCCTATGACCACCTTACCCTCATTGCCTATGCTCAACGGGTCTATCCCAAGCATGTCGCATGCGTTGATCACACCATCCCTGAGAGGGATGTTCGCGTATTCGATCTCCATGCCTATCTTGGATTTGGAGCACCATTCGTTGAGGGTGTTGGCCAATCCTCCCCTGGTGGGGTCCTTCATGGCCACGATACCTCCGGTCTTGAGACCAACCTCTATCAATCCGTTCAACGGTGCGACGTCACTCTTGACCTCGCTGTCGAATCCGTATCCCTCACGGAAGGACAGGAGTGCGATACCGTGGTCCCCGACGTAACCGGATACGATGATCGCATCACCTGGTCTCACATTGCTGTCGGTGGCCCATCTGGAATCCACCTTCCTGTACTGTTCTGCGACCTCGAGGTTGGAGTCCATGTACTTCGACCTCTTACCGATGGCGGATGTGCACATGACCATCTGATCCACGGCACCTGCCTCGACCACCTTCGTATCTCCGGTAGCGATCGGTACGCCGCAACCCTCTGCGGTCCTGCCCATGGATTCCAAGACCCTGTCCACGACATCTATGTCGAGACCGGCTTCGAGTATGAGCGAACATGACAATGCCAGCGGGGTGGCACCCATCACCGAGATATCGTTCACAGTACCTGCGACGGAGATGGAACCTATGTCACCTCCGGGGAAGAACAACGGCTTCACGGTATGTCCGTCGGTGGTGAACACAACATCGTCTATGACGGCAGAATCGTCGAATGAGTCCAACGGGACCTCGGCCTTCATCTTCGGAAAATGCGACGTGATATGCTTCGCGAGGAACTCCTGCATGATCTCCCCGCCCGATCCGTGGTTCATTACGACCTTTGCCATGCCGGTGCAATCAATAATCAATGCGATAAAGGTTTTCTCTCCTCATCGCTCGTAGCGGTGTCAGGATACACATATGATAACATCGATGGCTGGAACGTATATGAAATGGTTTAACTACATGTTAGTGAATCGATGTGACGGGCCCATGGGGTAGCTTGGATTTATCCTGATGGTCTTCGGAACCATTGACTCGGGTTCGAATCCCGACGGGCCCATGATCATCGGTCGTTCTTCAACCCTTCCCATTCGTAGATCAGAGTCTCGTCCTCCATCATCGTCCTGAGGAGTTCCCTATTGCGGGTGGATTCCCTGTCCACGATCCTGACCCTCGTACCGAAGAGCCCTTCCAACTCGTCGGTGAATTCGAATATGTCCCTCATGCTCACGAGTTTGCCGGATTCCATGGACAGCTCTATCCTCCCGTCATCGTTGATCCTGTTCGACAGGTAGATGCGATCCACACCGTATCTCTCGGCGATGGGTCCGATGGATTCGGACATATCCTTTGCATTCATCGGTCCGACATGGGTGCGGTCGGATAATATCCTGTCTATCGGGGGTGGGATGTGCGATTAACATATTGACTGCAACATCCGGCTTTTAAGGGTACGGGTTGAATCGTCGTCAGGGTCGAAGTCCACGTACGGGGACTTTTGACCCGTATGCGGAACGCCCTCATCCTGTCACCATCCCTTCGACCGACCACGGGCGTCTGGAAACGTTTATCACGTATGCAGGATTCAAGGTCGCATGGACATAGCATGGGTATTGCTCATAATCGCCGGTTTCCTCGAACCGTGTTGGGTCTTCACGATGGAGAAATCCAATAGTTTCAGGAACATCAGGTGGGCAGTGCTCACGATGGTCATCATGTTGACCGACCTCTACCTTCTGTCGGTCGTCATGCAGACGTTGGGTGCCGGTCTGTCATATGCGATATGGACGGGCATCGGTGCGGTATGCACATTCCTGATGGGTGTTGTGATATACAGGGAGCCGGCCACCCTGATCAGGATATTGTTCATATTCATGATAATCGCAGGTATCGTCGGCCTCAACCTCACATCGGAGGTGTTGTGATGGACAAGCGTTGGACCATCATAATCATCGCCGGACTGATGGAGGTGGTCTGGGCCGTGGCCATGGACTACTCGGAGGGTTTCACCATCTGGTATTACGATATCGTGGTGATCGTATTCCTTGCCGCGAGCACGATACTTCTGGCGAAGGCGATGAGTGCGGGATTGCCTGTGGGCACGGCATATGCCGTGTGGACGGGTATAGGTGCGGTCGGTACGTTGGTGGTGTCCGCGATCCTCGGTAACGAATCGTTATCGTTGATACGTGTGATCTTCGTCATCATGATCATCGGCGGTATAGTGGGCCTCCAGGCCACCACCAGACCAAGGACGGAATGATATTCTTCAAAAGGATGGGTATCCCACACCCATCGTTATGGACGGGTGTGGGAAGGAATGGCCTGCATACGCAGGTCGATCACTCGATCTTGAGGATGACCATATCCTCTTTGACCGTGCTGTTGGGTTTGATGCCGAACGTATCCACCAACACGTTCAGGATGTTGGGTGTGATGAATCCGGGGAGCCTCGGACCGAGCATGATGTCCTTGACACCGAGACTGAGCAGTACCAGAAGGACCAGCACAGCTTTCTGCTCGTACCATGAGATATCGAACGAGAGCGGGAGACCGTTCACATCCGTGCCGAAAGCCTCTGCCAATGCGTTGGCGATGACCACGAGTGAGTAACAGTCGTTGCACTGACCCGCATCGATGATCCTGGGGATTCCTCCGATGTCTCCGAGGTCGAGTCCGTTGTACCTGTACTTGGCGCATCCTGCGGTGAGGATGACCGCGTTCGAGGGGAGCTTCTCTGCGAATTCCTTGTAGTACTCCCTTCCCTTCTCCCTTCCGTCACAGCCTGCCATGACCACGAACCTTCCGATAGCACCGGCCTTGACGGCATCGATGATCTTGTCCGCGAGAGCGAGCACCTGCGAGTGGGCGAATCCGATGGTCAGATCCTTTCCGCCGATCTCCTTCGGTGCGGGGCATTTCTTAGCTAATTCGATGACCTTCGAGAAGTCCTTCTTCCCGTTCACCGCATCGATGTGGCATACGCCCTTCACACCTGCGGTGCCTGTGGTGAACAACCTGTCCTTGTAGGAATCCCTGGGGATGAGGACACAGTTCGTCGTTGCGATTATGGGTCCGTTGAACGATTCGAAATCGTCCTTCTGTGCGTACCATGCGCCGCCGTAGTTACCTTTGAGGTTGTCGTACTTCTTGAATGCGGGATATGCGTTGGCGGGGAGCATCTCTCCGTGCGTGTACACATCAATACCTGTACCTTTGGTCTGTTCCAACAGCTGTTCCAGGTCCTTGAGGTCGTGTCCGGTGATGAGGATACCGGGGCGGTCGCCTGCCTTGGTGCTGACGACGGTGATCTCCGGGTTACCGTAGGTCTCCGTGTTCGCCTTGTCCAACAATGCGAGACATGCCGCACCGACCTTTCCGCATTCCATGTTCAATGCGACCAATTCATCCGCACCCTTCTGCTCGGGGAGTACGGAGAGTGCCTTGATCATGAAGTCCGTCACGGATGCATCCTTGTATCCGAGGACGGATGCATGGTGGTAGTATGCCGCCATACCCTTGAGTCCGAACAGGAGGAGCTCCTTGAGCGATCTGAGGTCGTCGTTCGCATCGAGGGAGATGATGTCCTTGCATCTGATCTCCACATCCTTTCCGATGAGGGACTTGGCGATCTCCGTCTGTTTCTTGATCACTTCGATATCGAAGTTGGTGTTCGTGAGTGTCATGAAGAGTCCGTCGACGATGACATCGGCGACCTTCTCGTCCTTCTTTCCCTGTGAGGCGAGCTCGATGAGTGTACCTACCAGGATGTCCTGGGCTCCTGCCAACTCCGCATCCTTGCCGCATACTCCGTTCTTCACGCATCCTGTGCCTGCCAGGGTCTCTTCGCATTGTCTGCACAACAAATCAATCACCTTTCATGGTATGATTATCATACCAAGTATGGAAAAGATACCTGAATATAAATACTGGGAAGTTTCTGAATGGTAACCATGAATCACGAGTGCACGGTGTACCGTACCATGGAATACCTCTCCAAGAGATGGGCCGTATTGATATTGCATGAATTGAGCAAGGGAGAGGATTGGAAGAGGTTCTCCGATATCAGGAAGGCGATGCCGGACATCACACCGAAGGTCCTGACGGAACGCCTGAGGGAATTGGTGGAGGAGGGATTGATAGAGAACCGTGTGGATGCCTCCTCGGTACCGGTGAGGAGCGAGTATCGCCTGACACCCGCATCATGGGAGTTGATGGATATAGTGCACGAGATCAAGATGTGGGCACTGAAGTGGAAGATAGACAATCCCGCATGTAAGGAACAGTCCTGCAGGATCTGTACCTTATGA
>CAVGUW010000009.1:0-2009 GCA_963632775.1 Bacteroides salyersiae
TTCCAATAAGGTCACCTCCTATCTTGAAAATCTGTCGCTGATTTCTAAAAATAACATCACTATTAAAAAGGACGCAATCCTTAATCAAAGTGCGTTAAAGAAGTTGCTACTGGTTGCAGGCGATACGTTAACGGTACCTTCCGAAGACGGATGGATGACAGGACGTTTTGATGCCATCACGGACGTCTATATCGATTCAAAGAAGTTTGAAGGTAAGATGTTCGTAAGTAATGCTTCGTTGTGGATCTCCCCAGAACTGGAATCATCCTTTGATAACGAAAAAGGGTATGTGAAATATGATGATGCATATGGTATTTCACTGAGTGACAGCTCGTTGAAATACAAAGAAAAGAATGTTTTCATACAATCGCCGATATCGAAGGTCGAGGTTACAATAGATGGAGTCAGCGGTAATTTCACGATCGAGACAGAGGATTCGCATGCAACGAATGATCTAATCGTTAAGGTGAATGGTTCCGAAGTGTCTTCTTCCAATAATTCGTATGCCTTCGGTGAGATAAGTGCTGACTACATAACAATCATCATAGAAGAAAAGCCAGAGGGTAAGACGTGGCACACCGTCACATTCGATTCTGGATCATCGAAGTCAACAATATATGTGTCCGACGGACATTCCGTACTTAGGTCCATGATCCCATCATTCGTACGTAATGGATATGAATTGAAAGGATGGTTCTTGGACAGTAATCTCGAAAAAGATTATTTCAAATCAGAAAATAGAGGGATCAATGAAGACACCGTTCTGTATGCATCGTGGGTTTCGGTTGGTAATTATCTCGATGTTGATGATTCGGCTGGAACATTCTACTATGAAGAAAATGGTAAACAGGTAAAGTATGTTAGAGGAACATATTCAAACGGCACCCTTGTGCTGACATTCGTTGCAAAGACAGGATACACATTTTATGGATTCGACAATACAAGTTCGGAAAGTATTAAAATCGATGGTAACACGGTAACAATTACCAAAATCGATGGATATGTATGCCTGAAACCCTTGACGAAATATGTATCAAGTTCTACAGATCTGGAGTATGTGGTAGAACAGAAGACTCCGAAATATTCGGACGACGTCATATTGATATGGAGTTTTGATGGAGGCAAAGTCAACCAGTCCGGTATGACGTGGAGTGGTATGCCTAGTGTCCCATTGATCGTCGACGGATTCGTATATATCCAGGTCAACGATGAGATCTATAAACTCGATGCTTCAACGGGTGAGAAGATAAAATCGATCACGACAGGACACAGTACGACCCAATTCTATCACTATCTCGGATATGGTGGGGGATACATTGTCGATTATACATCGAGTAATGTGTATACAGAGGATTTGGAACTCATCTGCAGCATGCCTGAAGGCATCACATATCTGGTATGGCACGACGGTTATTTCTACGGCATTAGCAACGGTAAGGAAGAAGTAGGGATCATCTACAAGATGAATCCTTCTCAAACAACGACATCCGATTCGTCCGTTGCGGTCATGAAGAACCTGTGGGATAACGAGACGAAGAAGGTGAATGTGATACAATCGCTCTTTGGAACTACCGCCCACGCTGTCATCGAAGGGGACAATATGTACTACATCTCGACGGAAGGTAAGAAGATCTTCATCAATGCGTTGGACCTAGGTGCTGGTACATTCACAACCAAGGACCTTAACATAGAGGGTTACTACTTGGATGACGGATGGCTGACGTATTACAATGGATACTTGTACATCACGGCCTATGCGAATAGTTTGTTCGGTGAAGGGGCGGCTAATGAAACCACTTCAATGATAGGTTACATGAAGGTGGATGGGACTGAAATTGGGGACGTATCCTATGTGTATCTTGGAAGTCAGGATGGCAAGAATACAAACGATTCCAAATACAAATCACTGACATCAGCATTCGTCATACAGAATGGCCGCGGATATGTTAATGTGACCGCAGGGTTGGCGGAAAGATCAGCAGTGAAAGGCTATTTCATGGTCTATAATG
>CAVGUW010000009.1:2019-47027 GCA_963632775.1 Bacteroides salyersiae
TGGAAGACCTGTTCTTGATAAGATAGTCAATTCCACCTCCTCGCACGGTAGTTTGGTCGCATCCACATATTATTACGATGATGTCACTAAGAATGGGGACGTGTATATCTACCTTCTAAATTATTCATCGGATCAGGGTATCCGCATATTCAAGGATACTTGTGTCAACGGCGAATGGACATTGTATGATTACGCTTCCGTCAGCGAAGTTGAGGGCGGTTTCGGATCACAGGCGGTACGCGTAGGAACAGAGGGTCAATTGATCTTCTACAATGATTCCGGAAAGGTATTCTGTTACGCTTCAACGGAGTTTGCCAGCAAATACGGGTTCTTCATCGATAACGGCGATACAGCAGAGATTAAATTCGGCGATGGTGTCAATATAGATCCTGTGAAGGCTTTCGAGCAAGCAATTGCAAATGCATTCGGAGTGAGAACTATTGCATTGAACACAGAAGATGGTACAGTCAACATTCTCGGTAAGACATATTATGTGTACTACTATGGTGCAGATGGCATCGCTATGCCTTTAAAATACGGAAAAACGTTCAGTGTAAAGGATTTTGTTAAAATCAAGACATTCTATCTTAGTCCGTATGTAAAGTCTGCAGAGGATCTGGATCCGGACTATGTCTGGTTTGATATCGGTGAATCTCAGGTGAAGAGGCATATTATCAAGGATTTGATGGCCGATCTCCGTTCCTATCAGCCTGCAACACTGTTCGAGGCCGTGGTGACATACGATATCGATGGTAACGAGTACGTAAAGGGCGGAGGTATCGGAACTCTTGTGACAATTGAGATTGGCGAGGGTACAGATGGAAAATACATCGTGCCCGAGAAGGCTGGTTATACCTTCCTCGGTTTCAGTGACGGACAGACGGTCTATAAGATCGGTGACAGCTACAAACTCACGAACTCCGCCACGGAACTCGAACCGAAATGGATCAAAAACAGCGTCGGAATAACCAAGTTGGAGATATCCATCGGCGGTACGATAGTCGAGGATCGTGAGAGCTTGAAGCTCTACACAGGAGATGTGACTCAGCTGAACGTTCTCATCGAGCCGGAAGAGGCAGGTGTCTATGAGGTATCATCAAGCAACACCAATGTCCTTTCATTCGATGGAGGCAAGCTCACCGCCATCAAGCCCGGAAAGGTGGATCTCACGATAACGGTGACATCTGCCGAGACCACGAAGACGGTCACGATCGGTATCGAGATCGTCGACAGGACATCTTCCAAGGTGACCATCAGCGGCAACAGCTCGATCAGCCTGTACAAGGGAGCCAGCACAACACTCTCGGCATCCACCGATCTTAAGGGCGTTGGTGTCATCTGGACCAGCAGCGATCCCAGGATCGCCATGGTCGATTCCAACGGAAAGGTCACAGCGATCTCCGAGGGTGTCGCCCTCATAACGGCGACAGCTGCGGACGATAGTGATGTGAAGGCCGTATGTACGGTCACCGTGTCTCTCAAGAAGGTGACATCCATCTCGTTGAGCCAGACATCCAAGACCATGAAGGTCGGGGATTCGTCCACACTCTCGGCCACGATCGCACCCAGCGATGCGGAGGATAAGAGGGTGACCTGGTCATCCAGCAACCCCTCCGTGGTCTCGGTGACGGCCAGTGGAGCCATCCAGGCACTGTCCAAGGGAACCGCGATCGTGACCGCGACGACGGTGGACGGTTCGTTCTCCGCCAGCTGCACGGTCAAGGTCGAAGGTACGGTCTCCAGCATATCGCTCGATAAGACCATGCTCAGACTCGAGGTGGGATCCAACTCCACGCTGAAGGCGACGACATATCCTGATGAGGCACTCAGCAGCAATATCAGTTGGACAAGTTCCGATGCATCCATCGTCTCCGTATCCGGAGGCTACGTCTATGCATACAAGGTCGGTACGGCGACGATCACCGTCTCGTACGGCGATCTCACGGCGACCTGTACTGTGATCGTATCCGAGAAATCGGTGGTCAAGGAGGACACCAAGGAGAACACCGACGGCAGTAAGACCGTGACCAAGGAGGAGAAGACGGTGTCGGGCGACAGCACGATCACCACCAACACCGAGGAGACCAAGGACAAGGATGACAAGTCCATGGGTTCCGATGTGAAGATCTCCGCCGAATCCGAGAACAAGGCCGTCAAGACGGAAGCGACAGTGAAGAAGGATGCCGACGGAAAGGTCATCGAATCCAATGTCAAGACCACAGTGGAAGCGAAGATCCAGACCAAGGACGGAAAGGAGATCGTGACCGTATCCAAGGAGGATATCCTCTCTGCCGTGGATCAGATCGGAGCTGTCAAGAACACCGCCGGAGGCAATGTCGAACCGGTGATAGTCATCGATATCGGAAAGGCAAGCACGGCAAGCTCATCCAGCATCGACCTCTCCTACGAATCCCTGGTACAGATCGCGGACGGTAACGATACCACACTCCGTGTGAACACATCGGCCGGTACGTTGGAGATGTCATCCGATGTCATATCCACGCTCTCATCCGACGGTTCCGATCTCAAACTCGGAATCGAGAAGGTATCCGATGAAGGTGTCACCAAGACCATCAAGGACAAGGTGAAGGACTCCACGGTCTTCTCACTGACCGCGACACTCGGTAAGACCAGCATCCACCAGCTCGGCGGTAAGGTCTCCGTATCGTTGCCGTACGCCCTCAAGGGAACGGTCAGCAGCGATGTCAGGATATACCACGTGGATGACGACGGAACGCTCAAGGAGATGAGCTGCAAGTACGATGCGAACAGCGGAATGGTATCATTCGTGACCGACCACTTCTCATACTTCGTTGTGAGCGAGGAATCGTTGGTCTCGGATGCCGCTGACTCCGATAACGGGATCAGCGAGATGAACACCCTCCTGAAGATCGTCATCGGTCTGCTTGCAGTGCTCATAGCCATGGCAGCCATCGCCATGTTCGTGCACTTCCGCGGTAACTGAACATCGTAAGAGATCTCCAAAACCATTTAATCACGGGAAATACCCGTGTCCTTCCAGGACACGGGGAACTCCCCCTTCTTTATCTTATGTAGACTGCCACATAACATCCATCCCGTGCGCCCATCCATCGTTGGTCAGCTTTATAATTTCTGGAAAGGTCCTTGATAACATCAATGGACGGTGATCCTCTGAGGTCTAGAGCTATTATCGTCGGCATGGTCATGCTCCTATTGTTATCATCCGTACTCGTGATATCGGATGACGGTGACGGGGCCACCACATCCAATGTAAAGGTCATGTACGGCGACGGTACGGAGAACGGTACGGAGACATACAACGGAAGCGGCAGCAGTCTGAAGACCATCATAACCGAAACGATGGGGAAGAATGGTCACGATATCAAGGTGAACAACAACGGAACGGTGAAGTCCGTTGACGGTAAGGCGAACAGTGATAGTCATTCTTGGGTCGTATTCCAGTGGAGGCCTCCGACCGGTTGGACATACACATATCTCAACAATAGCGGTGATTCCTTCCTGAAGGACGGTACCTCGTACTACATCTACTACTCCCTGAGCTCCATCAAGGACGGGAAGACCGTCTATTCCACACCTACAGTGAGACCGACCGGTACAGCTTACTTCTTCATCAAGTTCGTCGAGGACGTCAATGCCAACTCGTATGTCACCTCGGTGCTCACCGAGCAGCAGAGGCTGACAGGATTCTGGGTCTCCGGTACGGGTTCCAACATGGCCGAGGCATTCCAGGATGCCTGTTCGAAATACAATTTTGAACTGAATATGAGCGACGGTGTGAAGGACGGTATCGTCGACCTGGATTATGTGGGGTGGTTGTTCTCGTTCCTAGGCTTGGGCGATGAGAGTGAATTCGCAGGTTCCACAGGCGTGGAATGGAAGTATTGGAGTCAGTTCTATTGGGACGATTCGGTGAACGAATGGATCTACAGTGAGACGATGGGGCATTATGATCCTTCGGTCACACCATATTTCGCATTGGTCAGGCAGATCACCACCACCGAGAATGCCAAGTGGAATCACGGACAGACACCGCCGGATGTGCCGAAGGCACAGATGACGAACGGTTGCAAGGTAACGTTCGTGGATGGCGACGGGAATGTGATCGATACCAAGACAGCGACCTATTTCGGAGGCGTGACCGCACCCTCTTCGGCAACGAAGTCACCGTCCGGAGGGAAGACATATACATTTGCCGGTTGGGAAGGGAACTACAGTCAGGTCATCAGCGACATCACCATCAAAGCGAAGTTCTCCGAGAAGTCTTCAGGGGATACAGGGAAGAAGGTCACCTCCGTGAGCATCGTAAGAGGTAATACGACGTTCAAGACCGGTGAGATCGCTCAGTTCTCAGCTACTGTGTCACCCTCCGATGCCACCAACAAGCAATTGATCTGGAGCACATCGGACGATGGCATAGCTACCATCGATGGCGACGGAAGGATGGTGGCCAAGAAGGAAGGGACCGTTACGGTGACGGTCACCACGGTCGACGGAGGCTACAAGGATTCCGTCAGTGTCACGATAACCTCATCATCGATACCCGTGAATGGAATATCCATCACCAATACGATCTCCCTGGTCGAGATAGATTCGTCGTTGCATCTGGAGGCTGAGATCACACCATCGAATGCCACCAACAAGAACGTCACATGGGAGAGCTCCGATCCCAACATCGCGACCGTCAGTAAGGATGGTACGGTCATAGGGAAGAGCGTAGGTTCCGTGACGATCTCCGTCACTACCGCCGACGGAGGCTACAAGGATTCGGTGAGCATCACGGTGGTATCTCCGACACCTAGGTCCGTCCATATAGTGGACGGGAACCGTGCATTGAAGGTCGGTGACCAATACACATTGGAAGCGATCGTCATGCCGGAGAATGCCGGCAACAGGACCGTCAAATGGTCGTCCGGGGACGAGACCATCGCTACCGTAGATGAAGACGGGAAGGTAACCGCTCTCAAGGCGGGCACGGTAAAGATCATCGCCACGACCGCCGAAGGCGGTCTCAAGGCGGAATGCGTATTCGCGATATACTCGGATGACGACATCTCGAAGATCTCCAACAACGAGGTGGAGATCGTGGATGACAGGGATGCGAGCTTCCATCTGGATGCGGATGCCAAGGACAAGCTGGTGGGATCGGATTCGGGATACACGCTCACGATCACCGGTAACGGGAGCATCACATTGTCGGTCGATATCCTGAAGAATGCCTCCGAAGGAGGATTCACACTTTCCTTCAAGAAGATCGTCGACGACGATCTTACGGATGTGCAGAAGAGCGTGATCGGTGACAGACAGGTCTACGATTACAGTATCGACGGTCTGAAGACCGGTGGACTTGGCGGTAAAGCGACAATCACCATGAAATACACGCTGAAGACGGGCGAGAAGGCCGACGACCTCAGGATATACCACATAGATGGTGAGGGTGAACTCGAGGAATTCGATTGCAGTTACGACAGTAAGAACGGGGAGGTGACCTTCGAGACGACGCACTTCTCCATGTACTTCGTGGCATCGGAGGACCTCATAGGTTCGGACAGCCCATCGAGCGATAACACGATGATGATCGTCGCCGCCGTCATCGGTGTGGTGATCGTGATCGGAGTCATAGGATTCATCGTATTCCGCAGGAATCACTGAGGTAATCTCACATGATGAACTCCGTCCGGACCAAGCTCATCGCATCCGCCATCGTGATAGCGATGGTGTTCGTCTCATTACCTTTCGTGGGCCTCACGGAATCGTCGGCCGATGAGAGGGAAGGATTGGTCCTGGATTTCGGCTATTGGGATGTGGAGTGGGTGGACATGCCCCTCTCATCCGGGATGGATGGGTATGATGTACTCGAGACCGCGTGTTCCATCAAAGGATATGAGGTCACGCGTCTTGCTGACGGTTCGATATACTCGGTGAACGGGGAGTACAATCTCGTTGGTGTGACATGGATGATGTTCACCCTCGGTGATGACGGATGGGAGGAGGATGATCCCGCAACATTGGATGCGGGGGAGCACAGGGTGGTCTGTTGGGCCCGTACATCCGGGCCCGACGCACTCATCCCGGGTACGGACACGACCGGATTCGGATACTACAGTTATGCCGTTGATGGAAGATCCATCACAACAGGTGAGGAACTGAAGGTGGTGACATTGGCCCCATCCGTCACCGAGACGGTATGTTCCATCGGTGGGACGGAGTACATAATAGGTACCGATCTCTACAGCAACTACCCCTCACAGATAACCGAGGGACATGATGACGGTTCCATCGCCATAACCGGAGGTTACACCGATCCCAACTTCGAATGGATCATCAAACTGAATCCCGACATAGTGTTCTGTGACGGTGGTGTGGGACAGCAGGTCACCATCGCCGATAAACTCCGCAAGTCCGGAGTGGATTGCGTGGTGCTGTACGATGCCGTGGATATCGGTGCCGTATATGATAACATATGGATCGCAGCCTCCGCGTTGGGATTGTCCGAGAATGCCAACAAGGTCATACGTGCCCTCAGAGGCACCATCGATGATGTCTCCGGTATCGCGGGGGACACGAACAAGAGGGTGTTCGCATCATTATCTTACGATCCATCACCGTGGACGACGGGCTCATACACGTTCCTGTCGGATGTCATCTCCAATGCCGGAGGCAGGAACATCTTCGATTCACAGTCATCAGGATGGTTCATGGTCTCCAAGGAACAGATCTATGCCAAGCAACCGAGGGTGATCGTGATAATCACCACCGATAGCATAGAGGATGATGACGATTACGAGAGATTGCTATCCTCCTTGGATCCGATGTGGAAGAACACGCCCGCATATCAGAATGGCGAGGTGTACGTGTTCTGCGGCGAGGCCGCGGATATATTGCAACGTCCGGGGCCGAGGTTGACGGAAGCGAGCGAATTATTGTGCAAGATACTCAATCCCCAGGCATTCATCGACAGGGATCCGTTGGATCTCATCCCGAAGTACATCGGTGACGACTACCGTGATTATCTGAAGTATCAGAGGGAGGTCGTGCTATGAGGTGCATCAAGGTCATGGCGATACTCTTGGTATTGCTGATGGCCGTTCCCATCATCGGTGTCTCCGATGCCGATGATACATCGGATTCGATACTGTTCGACATGGGTAACGGTGTCGTCCATTGGTATGACATCATCTCCAGCGGCGATGTGAGGGATCTCACGACGGAAGCGGCAGGATCCCTGGGATTGGAGATAAGCTATGATGCGGCATCTCCCACATCCATAGGCGGTATGGGTGCCCACAACGTGGGCACACAGTCATGCACATGGCTATTCTACATCTGGAAGGACGGTTCGTGGATCCATTCCTCCGTCTCCGATTATAATGGAGGGAGTTTCGCATGGGGATTCTATCCCGATGCATCGATCACCCCTGTGGTCACGCCATCGTCACGCACGGCATGGACGATGCATCGCATCGATTCCTCCTCGTCCGGTTCATCCGATTCTTATGGTACCACTGATGCGAAGGCACCGGTCGAATGGTACCGCACATACACGAGCGGTTATGTGGACTCATCCATAGTCTGTGCCGGGAACCTCCTGTATCACACCACGGGTGGGGAATACGGTGCCACCGGTCCGGACAGGAATCCGTGGGTGTTCTGTATCGACCGTTTCACCGGCGAGGAGGTATGGAGCTACATGATGACCTACGGTCAGGGGTATGAGGTCACATCACCAGTCATAATCGGAGATATGGTGATCGTGACGGCCACCAATTGGAACATCTATTGCTTCGACCGTTTCACCGGTGATCTATTGCACAAATTGGTGTTGGACTCCACCTTCCCTCTCGATGCCAACGGGGATGTCGTCTGGGAGGGTCGCATATTCTATACCGGAGCGACCACACCGGTCTACGATTCCGGTGCACTGTACTTCGGGACCGCCAACGGTCACGTCATGGCATACTCTGTCACAAGAGAGAAAGGATTCGTACAACTCTGGGATTACGATCCCGACGATTCCGTCTCTGGAGGGAGATATGTGGGTGTGAAGGGATGTTTCTACTTCCACGCACCCGTTATCACCGATGTGAACGGCACGAGGATGCTGTTCATCGGCAGTTATGAGGGGTATGTGTATGCCCTCGATGCATCCACTGGAAAGGAGATGTGGGTGAAGAGAGTCATCAACCTTGGTGAGGATAACATACCGCACAAGGGCACACCGGGATCGGCCGCAGGCATCTCCGTCCTCTCTGACGGAAGATTGTTGGTGGAATGCACGGACGGAGGTATGTCCCCGCAGGATGGATACGTCATATGCATAGATGCGCTTACCGGCATGGGTCCTGAGGGCACGGACCATTATTGGAAGATTGATGCCCTGTTCGGCGGTCCCGTCTCGACGGACGGAGGATTCTATGCCTACGTACAGACGTCGAGCAAGGGACCCAATTCATTGGAGAAGCAGGATGGTTCCTCCGTCGATCTCGTCAAGGCGGTATACATGTTCGACAACGACGGCAAGGTCGTCTGGAGGACGGAGGAGTGCGGATGGATCAAATCCGCACTGACCCTCGCCGATGGTGTGATCTACACGGTCGATTACTCCGCAGGGGTCTTCTGGCCCACAGGAGGGGGTGTGACCGCATACTCCGCGGAGGACGGTTCCCAGATTTGGAGGATCCGTCTCACGCCCTATGCCAACGATTCCTATTCCATGGTCACCGCCACTGTGATCGACGGTAGGATCTACGTTGGTAACGATTACGGTGCGATCTATTGCATCTCGGACATCGCCGGTCCCGAATACGGGGATGACGGCGAGATAACATTGGGTAACGGATTCCTGCATTGGTCATGGGCCGTACTAGTGGCCGTGGCGGTCATCGCGGTGATCGCATTGTTGAGGTTCTATTGAGTGTTCTTTGGGGGTTGACAGTTTGGATAAGAGAATGAAAGGATGGATAACCAGGGGCCTGAAGGGCATGGAGGACGACATGAACGATATCGATGTCAGCGAGATAGACAGGAAGAAACGCAGATTCATCGTCATCGTGATATTCGGTACGATCATGTCGTTCATCGCGTTCCTGATATCCATCTCCGTGTCATCCGGAGGTGTCATCCCGGTTAGCGAGGCCATATCATCATTGTTCTCTGCGATAGCCAAGGCAGGTGCCTCACCGGAACAGATAGCATCGGATCCGGAACGTTACAAGATGAACACCGTGGAGCTGTACATCTATCAGTCAAGGTTACCAAGGACCATAGCGGCCATAGCCGTTGGAGCAGGTCTCTCCATAGCGGGTTGTATGTATCAGGCTCTGATCCGTAACCCGTTGGTGGACCCGTACATCACGGGAGTGTCATCCGGAGCGGGTTGTCTGGCGATAGCGGCGGTGGCATTGGGGTGGACGTTACCTTTCATAGCTGGAAGTTCGCTGTATCTGATTCCCGTAGCGGCGATCGTAGGGGGGTTGATAGCATTCGGCATCACCATGCTCGTCGCGGAGGGTTCGGGAGGTTCCGCCACGAATTACATCCTGGCGGGTGTGATAACAGGATTCGCATTCTCATCCTTCCAAACGGTGTTCCTATCGATGGCCAAGGACAATCTCACGAATGCGATGTGGTGGTTGTTCGGTTCCTTTGCGAACATAACATGGGAGAACGCATGGTTGGTGTTCATCCCTGCGATGGGCGTATCTTTGGTGTCCATGTTCTGGGCCAGGGAGTTCAACCTGTTCATGATGGGAGAGGAACAGGCGAAGCAGTTGGGATTGAACGTAAGATTGTTCAAACGTTCGATGATGATCATAGCATCCGTGTTGACGGCGGTCTGTGTCGCATTCTGCGGGATCATAGGTTTCGTGGGATTGGTCATACCCCATGCGTGCAGGATGGCGTTGGGAAGCGATCACAGGCTGATAATGCCTGCATCAATCGTCCTCGGTGCCATGCTCATGCTCTTCGCGGATCTCATCGCAAGGACCGTATTGTCTCCTATGGAACTCCCCGTCGGTGCGATAACCGCGATGATAGGTACCCCGATATTCGCATACATGCTGATGAGGAAGGGGCGTGAGTACGATGGATGACCTCCTCACTGTGGAGCACGTCTGCAAGGATTTCGGCGGTTTCCGCGCATTGAACGATGTATCCTTCACCATGGGGAAGGGAAGGATGGTAGGGTTGATCGGTCCCAACGGTTGCGGTAAATCCACCTTGATGAAGTGCATATGCGGTATCCACGATATCACGGAAGGAGGGATAACCGTCGACGGGAACGATGTCAGCAGACTATCCGCATCGGATGTCGCCAAACTCGTTGCGAACGTACCCGCCGAACCGGGTCAGACGTTCGGTATGACCGTGATGGACATGGTCATGTTGGGAAGATATCCATTCGTCGACCGCATATGGTGGGAGACCAAGAACGATGAACGCATCGTCCGCGAAGCGTTACGTACATTCGGATTGGACGAACTGAGGAGGAAGCAGGTATCGTTATGTTCCTCCGGAGAGAGACAACGTGCGTTGATCGCCAAGGCATATGTCCAGGAACCCAAGCTGATGTTGGTGGACGAACCGACATCGCATCTCGATATGAAGTACAAGCTGGATGTGATGGATTATCTCCAATCCATGGCACGTACCGATATGACGGTGATGATCGCTGAGCACGACATATCCCTGATGGCAAGATACTGTGATGTATGCATCATAATGAAGAAGGGCCGGATAGTCACGATAGGCGATCCGAAGGAGGTCATCACCTCGGATCTGATCCGTGATGTGTACGAGGTGGATGCCCGTGTCGGATTGGACGAGGACGGAGAGATCTACGTACTTCCCAAGAGGTATGTGAGGGATGGTCGGTGACCGATACCTCGAAGGGACAACACTGTTTCTGCTACAAATGCGGCCATTTCTGGTATTCCGCATCCGATTCCCATCCCAAACGCTGTCCGAGATGCCATTCATCAAGATGGGACGTACCTGTCGTGAGGGAACGTGTCTGCAGGTTCTGCGGACATACGTGGGAGATAGATGACATAGATGAACCCTGTCCTATCTGCGGTCGCAGACAGTCGGAGGGGGATACGGATAGGATGTTGCATTGCAACCAATGCGATTACGATTGGATACGTAAGGGGGATACCTTACCGAAACGCTGTCCGTTATGTCATTCCAACAGATGGGACGAACCTAAAACCATCATGCTCAAATGCCACAACTGCGACCACGTCTGGAAGAGTCAGACCGAGAGACCGAAACGCTGTCCGAGATGCCAATCCGCAAGGTGGGACGAGGAACTACGTTTCGTGAAATGTCAGAGATGCGGACACGGGTGGACATTGAGAGGGAAGGAGGAACCGAAGGCTTGTCCCTCATGCAAATCCGTGAGATGGAACGAGGCTCCCAACGTATACGAATGCCCCAGATGCAAACGCGTGACGATATTGAGGTCGAACACATCCGTCATCAAATGTCCGTACTGCGACCGTTCAGGCAAACGTATGATGACCTGTCGTATCTGCGGTAACGTATGGTCCGATTCCATCGATGCCACCGTCTGTCCGCGTTGTTACAACAGGATATCATCGAATGACGGGACGACACGGACCACACTCTGGACGGACGAACGTTACAGGATGGAGTACATCTGCAGGGATGGGTTCGGTTATCTCTACCTATGGGACGGGGACGTACCGGTGGCGACGAGATACATGCATGATGTGTGCGACCGCTTCTCCATGACCATCGATCAGTTGGTACGTTCGATATCCGAGGAAGGGATGAACGAGAGGATGAGCGTTCTGAAGGACGAGATGGTCGCGAGGGAGAACTCCTATGCGGCATACATAGACTACTTCATGAAGAGATTATCACTCACATACGAGGATGCGCGCATACTCGCCATACATTTCACCGGTATGGGGCCGGAGGCCATATCGATCAAGTTCGGGCTATCCATCGATTCGGTGAGGGCATCCTTCGACAGGATCATGGAAGCATACTCCAAGAAAGGCATCGTCGTGGATGATACGATATTCACGGAGAATCCGTTCGTCCACTACGGGGATGAGAGATGAGTGTTGCGATAACACATATCATCTTACGACCTTTTTACATCATTTCCCAATCTTCATTCCTCACATTACGTCATTGTTAATGATAATGATTTAATGTGGACAATTGATATGGATGATACATCCAAGGTGACGAAGATGGATGGAGGGGTTGTCAGAGAGATGTCCGCATGCGATGATCTCACATCGCATACCAACGAACAATCGGATGATATGTGCACCTGTCCGTTCTGTGGGAGATCATTCCCCTCGGGCAAAGAGCATCATCAGAATCCATCGACGGATAGGAATCAGTGTCATTGCCTCAAGTGCGGTTATACGTGGAGGAGCATCAACAAGGGCCCCACCAGATGTCCCAAATGCAGGAGCAAGGCCTGGAGCAGACCAGATCTGCTATGTCACTGTTACAAATGCGGTCACGAATGGACCACGAGGAAGGAGAAGATCCCGAACCGTTGTCCGAAATGCAGGACCGTAAGGTGGAACGACCCTGCGATGGCGACCAAACGCGTCAAGGTCGTCGAACCTTCACCACCGAAGTTCACGATAGAGAGTTCCGATCCGCTGACGATGGATGACATCATCCGCCTGTCGGCGGATAATGGGGTGGCTACGATCACATTGATGAAACAGGCACTGAAGAAGGGTGCGCTCAGGATGAAGAGGTAGCATCATGGATCCAAAGGCAACGACCATCATGATCCTATTTCTGATGTTATCGGTGACATTCGTGATCATCCCCACATCCTGTGCGGATGAAGATTATAAGACATACATCTCGCCGGATGCGGAGTATCAATACCGCACGTACGGTTCCGGTTCGGAATCGTCACCCTACAGGAGCGAGATCCTGGGTGTGATATCAGATAGTCCGACACTGTTCATACAGTCTGCACTCGAAGGATACGGACTGACGACGATAACGTCCGTAGGGGATTGTGGTTCGGGGACATTGGTGATACCTAGCACGGTCACGCACATCTCGGATACGGCGTTCGATCGGTGCACCGGATTGGTGAGATTGGTGTTCATCGGTGACCGTCCCGAAGGTGCATTGCCCGATGTGGAGATCATATCACTATCATCATCCAAGGGTTGGACAGGCATCTCCAAGGTGTATGATGTGAGGACGTACGGCGATCAGTTCTCGTATTTCGTACTGGACGGTGATGCCATAGTGCTGTCGCACGGTGATTCGATAGATGTCACCATCCCCGCGAAGGATGAGGAGGGTAACGCATTCGTGAGGATCAACGACGAATCGTTCCGTGACCATGCGATCGAGAGGATGGTCCTCGGCAACATATCCGTCATAGGGACACGCGCATTCTACGGTTGCACTTCGTTGAAGGATGTAACATTCTCGTCATCCATCAGAACGATATCCGATGAGGTGTTCAGGGACTGTTTCGAATTGAACGATGTGGACATCACGGGTGTGACATCCATCGGGTTCGAATCCTTCCGTTACTGTAATTCGTTCAAGAGTATCGTGATCCCCGACTCATTAGTGTCGATGGGAGATGGTTCATTCTACCTATGCAGGGATGCAACGGATATCAGGATAGGCAAGGGGATCACCGAACTCCCCGCGAGGACGTTCGGCTACTGTACATCGCTGACATCGGTCGAGTTCACGAGCATCACATCCGTGGGAGCGAACGCGTTCAACACCTGTAGGGAATTGGTCTCGATCTCGTTCGACGATTCGCTCACATCCATCGGGGATTCGGCGTTCCGTTCCTGTTCCAACCTCGCGGACATATCACTGGGGAAGGGCCTAAGAACAGTGGCGGACCATGCGTTCGCCGATTGTGTCTCGCTCACGAGATTGGATCTCCCCGGGACATTGGAGAGCATAGGGAATGAAGCGTTCTTCCACTGCAGCAGTCTGACGGACGTATGGTTCGCCGGAGCCATGCCAAGTATGCCGAAGGATCCGTTCTACGGTGCCGGCGATGTCACCGTTCACATCACCAAGGATAACAGCTCGTCCTGGTCGTCGTATGACGGCAGGATCGTGACGGAAGGTGATGATGATCATGTGATCATCATAGTGATCGTCATCATCGTCATCATCATCGGAATTCTGGTTTACATAATTCACAAAAGATCGAAAGAGGAGGGAGATAAGAGATGAAGTTAGTCGATTTCTCGAGGACGGGTCCTCGTGCGAACTACTGCGATGCAGATGTGTACTGGACCCTAAGGGCATTGAAGGACATGGGCAGGACGGGAAGGTCCGATCTGGCCAGGGCACTGGGCATGGGCGAAGGCAGCATCAGGAGCGTGATCAAGAAGCTCAAGGAGGTCGGATTGATCAGTATGTTCCAGACCGGTACGCGTATAACAGAGGGCGGTATCGCCTTCCTCGATGCGTTACCGGTGATCCCTGTGGAGATCGAACTCGATGATGAGATCGTGAAGGATGAGTATCATCAGGCCGTAGTTGTCAAAGGTGTCGCCGACAAGGTGATGATAGGTGCGGAACAGAGGGATGCCGCCATCCGTGCCGGAGGCACGGGTTGCGTGACCATAGTGTACTCCGAGAATGGATTGATGATCCCTCCGGATTGGAACCTGGATGAGAGGTCGCCGACATCCTCAACGAGGATAAGGGCCCTCAACGTCATGGAGAAGGGGGACGTCATCATCATCGGAAGTGCGAAGAACATGCATGAGGCCAGGAATGCGGCGATGACGGCGGCATTGGAACTGCTGTGATGCGACCATCCAATGGCACCATATCACGCATCCCATATGCTACCGATAATATTGGGAGTCTACACTCAAATATTTAAGTCACTAGAGCATAACGATCGATCATGGGAGAGAACTGCAGGATGGAGATCCTCTACATGGATCCCGATACGTACACGGCCATCGCCACCCACGAGATGAGACAGAAGATATTGGCCAAGCTCTTCAAGGAGGCGTACAACGGACACTCCATGACGAAGCAGGAACTCGCGGATTCTCTCGGCATAAAGTATCAACAGTTGGTCTATCAGTTGATGAACCATCTGAAGGATTTCTGGACCGTGGTGGGTGAGGAGAAGGTCCGCGGTACGAGGATGGAGTACATCGCCCCGGAGAATCCCCACGGCATCTACATCTGTCTCGGGAAGGACAGGAAGATCTACATCGTGGATCCGATCGCCGAATTGTACGGACCGTTGCCCGAGGTAGGGCTCAGGTGCGACTCCTGTTCCACCGATGAGGCCGAGCATTGTATCAAATCGCTGATCGAGAAGAACATCATCCCATCCGAACTCAGCATCTCCGAGAGGGAGACGTTGAGTCTCAACAAACGCAGCGGACTGAGACCGTTGGACAGGGGATTGATAGAGGCTCTGAAGGGTCTCGCCGCCGGCGACAAGTGTACACTTACCATCCCCTGCGAGAGATGCAGCTACATGCAGAGGAAGAACCTCATCAAGATTGAGTAAGTATCTGGAACCATAAAATACCGATAAGCCCTGATATCATCCATGGAATCAGGATCACTATACAAGATCGTGGCCGTCGTCTCGGTGTTGGCGCTGGTCATTTCGGCAGTTGCCATCTTCGAATCGTTGAAGAAGGATAGCACCCAAAGCGAATACACACTGTTCTTCGGTATGGATGCGGATGTGACCGATGCCGAGAAGGAGGATCTCAAGGCCACTGCGATAGATATCGTCGTGAACGAGGGTTACGGGTACACCTGTTATTGGACCGAGGGCGGATACCGTGCTGATGACGGTACCGTCGTTAAGGGACAACAGACCCTGGTGTTGATACTGGCGAACTCGAACATGGATTTCGTCAAGACCCTTGTCGATGATATAAAGACCGAATTCGGCTTGGACACCGTCATGGTGGAGACCACGAAGAAGACGGTCGAGTTCTTCTGATGGTCATCCGACCGTGATAAGGTACGGATGATATATCAACGCCCTTCGGTACATCCGAAGGGCAACCCGATTTTTATAGTACGACCATCATCAGCGGGATGATGACTATACTGATGGCATACGACGGCAGGGAACACACCCAAAAGGCATTGGATTACGCAATGAGGTATGCGAGATCATTCAACGAACGCCTCCATGTGATCTCGGTATTCCCGTCGAAGGAGCACCTAGAGGAGATGGATGCGATCGAGAAGAGATTCGAAGAGATCAAGGCCATCGCATCCGAACAGGGCGTGGATGTCGTCACACAGATGGAATCGGGTCACCCATCCACAGTACTTCTCGAATGCGCACAGAGACTCAAGTGCAGTGCGATCATCGTTGGAAGGGCCGCTAACAAGACGGGTCTCGACAGGGTCGTATTGGGCAGTGTGTCCAATCACATCGTCAGCAATGCACAGTGCATCGTCATCGTCGTTCAATGAATCCGAACGCCCTCAATATCGAACGGATCATCCTGTTCGGTGACGGAGGGCAACCGATTATGTACATATCGGGATGGAGGACACTCCCTACGCCCCCTTCCCTGACATCACCGTCGACGAATATGCCGTTGGATATGGCGCATGTACCGGCCGCGATGACCATCTTCGGATAGGGTGCCGCATCATAGGTGCGTTTCGTAGCCTCAACCATGTTCTCCGTCATAGGTCCCGTCACCATGAACACATCCGCGTGTCTCGGGGATGCCACTATCTTCAATCCGAAACGGCCCATGTCGTAATACGGATTGGAACAGCAGTTGATCTCCGTCTCGCATGCATTGCATGAACCCGCATCTATCTCCCTGATGGAGATCGATCTTCCGAAGGATCCTATGATCTCCTTGGGCAGCACATCATAATGATAATCCGGCCTCTTGGATTCGGAATATATCATCTCGTCACGTGTGAGGGCATAATCCGGTGCAGGGATCTTTGTGAGGATATGTATCGGACATATCTCCGTACACTCTAGACAGAACACGCATCTCCCCACATCGATCGTCCATTCGTCATCGATGATGGATATCGCCTTCGACGGACAGTTATCGATGCATGCACCGCAATGGGTGCATCCCTCGGGGAAGGGCATCATCAGCGAGTTCTCGTTCAACACGGGTATCGGTTCCGCGACCTTCTTCGAGAACGCATTCCTAAGATCGAAACTCAACATATCTACACCTCACAGATCGTTCCCGCTGTATGACAGACTGAAGCTCTTGTTGATCAACGGGAAGTCCGGTACGACGTTACCGGGTACCGCATAGCACATCATCGGCCAATCCACCAGGGATGGGTCGCGGATGCTGTATCTCCAGATCCTACCATTGCGTATCTCCGCACAATGCACCAGCTCACCCCTTGCCGATTCCACGACGGATACGTCGAATCCGTCACTGGGTTCGATCTCTATCCTCAACGGTCCGTCCTTCATGAGAGCGAGACACTGCATTATGAGGTCTATCGACTCATATGCCTCCCTGATCCTCACCTTGGTCCTCGCCAACACATCGCCCGATGTCTCGGTCTGTACCGTGAGACTGACCTTGTCGTATGCATCGTATGGTCTCTCTATCCTCACGTCCGATGCGATACCGCTAGCCCTTGCGATAGGTCCGACCGCTCTGTAGAGGGAAGCTACCTCCTTCTTGAGGACGCCCGTGGTCTCCAGACGGTCCAACAGGGTGGAGGAATCCATCATCATGTCCGACAGTTCCATTATGTCCAATTTCAACGTCAGCAACGATCTTATCAGGAATCTGCGACTCTCTTCGTCGATGTCCTTCCTGACACCGCCGGGGACGATGACGTTGCGCATGAACCTGTCCTTGAACACCTTCAGATTGATACGGAGCACATCCTCGTGGAGACGCGATCCCAACGCCGCGGGTACGGAGAATGCGGTATCGGTGCACACTCCCCCTATGACGGATACGTGCGATGCCAACCTCTCCAACTCGGATGCGATCACGCGGATGAACTGTGCACGTTCGGGCACTATGATGCCGTTCTCCATGATATGACAGTACGCCAATGAGTTCGCCACGGTGGTATCCCCGGATGTGCGTTCGATCAGGTGTATCCTGATCCTCGACACGGGGCCTTCCATCATCTTCTCGATACCTCTGTGCGTATATCCGAGGTGCACGTTGAGCTTGATCACCGATTCTCCCGCTACACTGAATCTGAAATGTCCCGGTTCGATGACACCCGCATGTACCGGACCCACGGGTATCTCGAATATCCCGTCACCGCGGATGTTGTTGTGGGGTATCGATTCCCTTATCTCGACCGCACCGGTACGCTCCTTCTTCAACGGTGGGTCGCCTGTCCTCCAATACGTGACGGGACACGTGTTCCCGAGGCCTATGGCATCGAATCCGTTGTATTCCCTTATCAGACGCTCATAGATCTCCGCGGACGGTATGTCCTTGGATATCGAATCATACTTACCATCCTTGATGTCGCCTATGATCCTCACGATCCTGTCATCCTTCCTCAGGATGACGTTGATATGCTCATCCTCAATGGGATGTCCTTCGGATGCGAACATATCGATTATCCCGTATCCGTCCTTGATGAAACCCGATGTTATGTTCCCGAGGTCGTTGGTACTGATGACCATCATATCGTACCTCCTATGATCGATGCCGCGTCGTGGAGGAATCCGGAGAACTGTTCGGGCATGAACAATCCTATCGCCAATGTCACTATGAACATCACCACGAACGGTATCTTCCTGAGTGTGCCTGTATGCTCCTTCACATCCTGTTCCGTGTGACCCGAGAGCATCTCGAATATGTGCTTGGTGAATCCTGCGAATACGAATACGAGCAGGAACAATGTGAGGATAGCCATCCACACCATATCAGATGAGATCGCACCGTATACGATGCAGAACTCTCCGACGAATATGGAGAACGGAGGGACACCGATTATTATCAACGAGCCTGCAGCCATCATGAATGCCGTGAAGGGCATCCTCTCCCTCACGCCCCTTATGAGGTTCATGTCCCTCGTCTCATACTTCTGAATTATGTTCCCTGCCGCGAAGAACAGCAACGGTTTGGTGACCGAGTGTGCTATAAGTTGTATCAGCGCACCGAATATGCTCAGTTCCGTACCGATACCGAATCCGATGGCGATCAATCCCATGTTCTCTATGCTCGAATAGGCGAGCATCCTCTTCAGGTCCTTGGACCCGATTATGAACATGGCGGCTATGAACAGCGAGAACAGACCGAATATCAACAGTATGGTGTTGGCGAAATCAGGGATCGTTATCTCCGAGACCATCACGCATCTGAGCATCGCGTACAACGCACAATTCAACAGCACCGCGGACAGCATCCCGCTGACAGGTGTGGGTGCCTGGCTATGTGCATCGGGGAGCCATGTGTGCATGGGTGCGAACCCTACCTTCGTACCGTATCCGATGATTATCAGTGCGATGGATATCCTCATCAGGTCGCTGTCCAACGATGCAGCGTTCTCCATCAGCACCGTCCAATCCAATGCGGTATCCGCATCCGTTATGATGCCGACGGTCGATGCATAGAGCAGTGTTATGCCCAACAATGCGACGGTTATCCCTACGGAGCACAACGTCATGTACTTCCATGCGGCCTCCGTGGAGTTCCCGTTCTTGTAGAATCCTACGAGGAACGTGGATACCAATGTGGTCGCACCGACACAGAGCCAGATGAGTGCCAGTGAGTTCACGATGAATGTGACGTACATCACGGCCACGAACAGGTTCAGTGTGATGTAGTACTGCCTCAGGTCCCTGTCGGATACTATCCCTTCCTCCTTCTCGTAGAATATGTATCCGTCCGAGTAGAGCATCGTCATCAATGCGACGAAGGACACCAGACAGAGGAATATCAGCGATACCCTGTCCATGTACAGGGGACCCATCTCGAATACGAAATCACTGTCATACATGCCGACGCAGATGAATGTCATGCATGCGATCGAGATCAGCGAGGCGATGATCGATAGGTATGACAACACCCTCATCCTCTTCACGAATGCGCATGAGATCAGCAACAGTATGTACGTCGCGAATATGGCGATCAGGGATTCGTGGATCATTCCTTCAACCTCCTGAGGTCCGCGACATCCGTCGAGTGGAACGATCTGTTGATCCTCAGCACGAACACGCCGATGATCACCAACGCCACGAGGACATCGAAGAATGCCGCTATCTCGACGATCAGGGGCATACCGTGGGAGATCGACAACGCTCCGAGGAACAATCCGTTCTCCATCATCAGCAATCCTATCACTTCAGTTATCGCCTTGCGTCTGGATGCCATCATCAGCAATCCGATGAGGACGATGGACATGGAGAGTGCGAGACAGCTGCTCTCCATCGTATCGAACTTCATTATGAACGGTTCCGTCACGTAATACGATACGAATATCAATGCGGCGCACACCAACAGCGAACCGGCGATGCCTATCTTGAGCTTCGCCTCCTTGACGATGTCCACCTTCTCAAGCACATTGTCCAATACCTTCGGTATGATGATGCCTTTGATGATTATCGTCAATCCGCACATGATGTAGATGTGCGGTTCATTGTAGTAATATGCGACCACTGCGGCCATCACTCCGAGGAATACGGATTGTATCGAGAACAATCTCACCATCGGTGGCATGCGGAGCATGGCCATCGACAGGATGGAGCAGAGCAGCATCGATGATGCACATATGTTGATGAGATTCATTGCTATCGTCGCGTCCATCTTCTTCACCTCAGAGGATATACACCGAGACCATCGCGAGGAGCGACAATATGAACGATATCGTCAGCAGATTCGGTGTCTTGAACAGTCTGTATTTCGCTGTTATGCATTCTATGGTCGCGATCGCGAATGCGATCACGAGCATCTTCACGATCACCACCCCTATGGCGATCAGTATCGCCACCGGTGTGATCTCCGTGGCTATACCCCAGGGGAGGAACATCGACGAGATCATGGCCATGAACAACGTCAACCTGATCTCCGATGATAGTTCCATCATACCGAGCTTCTTCCCGGAGTATTCCAATATCATGGCCTCGTGGACCATGGTCAATTCCAGATGGGTGGCGGGATTGTCGAACGGTACCCTGGCATTCTCCGCCAACAACGTCATCATGAACGATGTGACCGCAAGGATGATCGTGGGGCCCAACGCATCGGAACCCATCTCGCATATGCTCAGCGAGATGTCGGACATGTTGGTGCTGCCACCCGTAAGTACGGATAATGCCATGATCGACAGCAACAATGCCGGTTCGATCAACACGGACATCATCATCTCCCTGCTGCTTCCCATGCCTCCGAAGACGGAACCCCCTTCCAATCCTCCCAACACCATGGCGAATCTGAATAATGTGAAAAGATACACCAATGTGATCAGATCGCCGAACGGCGAGAGGATACCTACGTAGATGAACGGGACCATCAGCGAGAGGATGATCATCGATGCCAGACACATGTACGGTATCGCCTTGAACAACCAGGTGTGGTCCTTACCGGTCAACCTCCCTTTCCTGAAGAGCTTGGCGAGGTCGCGATAGGGTTGGAATATGCTCGCTCCGACCTTCCCCTGATAGGATGCCTTGATCTTGCGGATGATACCCGTCATCAGGGGGGATATGGCGATCAGGATGATCGCCTGCATTATCATCACGATGTGCTCGATCATATGAGCCTCACCGCCAGTAGGGCCAGGACGATCACCAACAGCATGTACGAGAGGTATGATTGGATGTTACCGGTCTGTATCCTCTCGACCTGCCTCGATATGAACAGTACACCCTTCGCAACGGGTGTGTAGATGTATTTCTTGAACGGTTCCACGAACCTGACGTGATAGAACACCTTCTTGTGGTCGTCATCGTCGGTCATGGATATCGTATCCCCGTATATCGGATGGAATACGCGTACCAACGGTTGGGAGAATCCCATGGACGAGTATTGCATATCCTCGTCCAACGTCCCTCCGCAGGCCCATGTGTTCGCCTCCACTCCGTCGTCCTTCCTCGAACGCATGAGGAATACCAATATCGCTATCGCACCGAGGATCATTATCCCCAGGATCAGAGGTTCGAAGTTACCGGACATGGCATCCCTGTATTCGACGGATGTACCTAGGAACGAGTTCATTCCTGTACTCAACACATCGGCGATGTTCAACGCGAACAATCCCGTGACGATACACGCTATGGCCAATATCCACATGGATGCCATCGGCACCTTGCCTATGCTCTTGGGTTCCTCCGAACCCTTCGATCTCGGACGACCGAGATATGTGAAACCGTACAATCTCATGTACGATGTCGCGCCCATCATACCACAGATACCCAATACGGCCACGACCAACGGCATGATCAGCATGAGCATCGATTCCGATGTCTCTCCGGAGATGATGGATTGCAGCATCAGCAGTTCGCTGGTGAATCCGTTCATCGGAGGTATCGCGGCCAATGATGCCGTACCTATGACGGCTATGAATGATAATGCGGGTAAAGTTCTCCCAAGACCGCCGAAGCGGTTGATGTCCGTCTCCCCGGTACAATCCTCCACCGTGTGGACGGTCATCAGCATGAGCGATTTGAAGAGTGAGTGATTGATCGTGTGCAACAGTCCTGCGATGAGGATCAGTTGCATCGCGGATTTGGAGACGGGTGCGAAGGCTATGGCGACGGACATGCACAGGCAGACCAACGCCATGTTCTCCATGCTAGAATATGCTAGGATCCTCTTCGGCTTGTTCTGGATCATGGATTCCATCGCACCCCATAGCGCGGATACGGAGGATAGGAGCATCAGCACCAATGCGATGCCGTTCATGTCATCCGATATCCCGATGTAGCCGAATATGCTCTTGAACAGGATCAGGATCGCAACGTTCGAACACACCGTGGATAGCAACATCACGGTGTGGGTGGGTGTGGTCCTGTACATCTCCGGCATCCATGCGTGGAACGGGACGATACCCAACTTGGAACCGAATCCTAGGAACAACAACAGGATGAGGATGGACGAGGTGGTCGTTCCCACAAGGGATGATATCCCCGACCATTCGGAGAGCACGAACGTACCCGTGACCGATGCCATGTACGCATACGTACCGATCAACATCAGTCCGCCGATGTGCGTTATGACGAAGAACATCCATCTGTGCTCCTCTTCCTCCGGTCCGTCGTTCATCAGGAACGTCAGCAACGAGACGCACTCCCAACCGATCAGGAGTACGGCCACCGTATCCGCGCACATGCAGAGCATGCATGCGATGTACAGACCGTTCATGGATGCGAGGTATCTCGTGCTATTGACATGGGATGAACCCGCCATATGGAGGATCACCAACAGGAACACCGCAGAGGATACGGTCATCATCAATGCGGATACGCCATCGATCAATATCCCGTACGGACCTATCGCCGATTGTACGGAGATGGATATCGAGATATCGGAACAGATGTAGTGGACAGGGAGCGTCATGATCCCGACGCAGCACGATATGCCGCATAGGTACATCTGCACCCTGCATAGGGATTTCCTAATCAATCCCAACAGCATGCCGATGACCGGAGGTATCAGCATCAGCGATACCAATGCAACGGCCAGTGCCGGGTCCTTATCACATGCGACAGTGAGGAAATCCATTGTAACGGAGCGACGGCTTATCTTATATTACTTATAAACATTTCTTTCGGAGAATGACCATCCCAACCGGAATGGTAACGGGTTTGGAGGGAAGCTGTTGAGGAGGAAGGGGGTATGGGCCACCCCCTTCCGTTAGTCGAGGATCATTCACTCCTGATGCGTATGGACCTCTCGATGGGTATGACGAATATCCTTCCGTCACCCATGTGGCCTGTGACGGCCGCTTTCCTGATCGTATCGATCACCGCCTCCTCGTCCTTGTCGTCGATGATGATCTCGAGCTTCGTCTTCTCGATCTCGTCCACGACGATGGTACCGACCCTGTTGGTGAACTTCAATCCGGACTGCTGTCCGCGGCCCCTGACCGATGTTATCGTCATTCCGTTGACACCGATCTTCTTCAGTGCATCCTTCACAGGCTGAACCTTCTCCGGGCGAATCACTGCCATTATCATCTTCATCTTGTCCACCTCACATGTTGTATGACGGCTCACCGTGCTCGATGATGTCGGCACCGATGACCTCTTCGTCCTCATCGAGACGTACTCTCATGAACTTGGAGATTATCCAAATTATCGCATAGGACATCACGAAGCAGAAGACGAGCGTTATCGCAACTGCAGCTATCTGACCGAAGAACAGGTTCGTACTTCCGTAGATCAGTCCTTCATATCCTTCGGACACGAACTCGGGCATCGCGAAGATACCTGTCGCGATCGCACCCCATATCGCTCCGATACCGTGGACACCGAACACATCGAGTGCATCGTCGATACCGGACTTGTTGCGCATGAAGAGGACACCGAAGTAACATACGACTCCTCCGATGAGTCCCATGATCAGTGCGTATCCGGGTCCGACGAATCCTGCGGCAGGTGTGATCGTGACCAATCCTGCCAGTGCACCGGACATCAGACCGAGCGAGTTGACGCGTCCTGCGTGGATGTACTGTGTGATCGCCCAGGAGAGCATTGCTGCCGCGGGAGCGATGACCGTGACGACGAATGCGTTGACCGCGACGCCGTCGGCTGCCAATCCGGATCCACCGTTGAATCCCAACCATCCGAACCAGAGCAGTGCGAATCCGATGAAGACCATGGGCATGCTGTGTGCTCTCTTCATCGTACGCTCGCTTCTCCTACCTGCGAAGACCGCGAGTGCGAGACCCGTCGTTGCCGCACATATGTGGACGACCGTACCGCCGGCGAAATCGAGGACGGTGAATGTCTGATCGAAGAATCCGCCTCCCCAGACCCAGTGTGCCATAGGTGCGTATACGAGTACGGACCATGCGGCCATGAAGATCGCGATCGCGTTGAATCTTACCCTCTCGATACATGCACCGAGAACGATACCCGCCGTGATGAGTGCGAACATCATCTGGAAGACCATGAACTCCATATCGGGTATGGTGCTGCCTTCCGCGATGGTATCGTAGCTGACGCCGTTGAGGAGGAATTTGTCAAGGTTACCGATGATACCGTTGAGATCACCGCTGAACGCAAGTGAATATCCAACGAGTACCCAGGATACGGCCATTATCCCCATGATGAGTCCTGTCTGTGCAAGGACCGAGGACATGCTCTGCCTGCGTAACATACCACCATAGAACAGTGCGACACCGGGTGTCATGATGAACACCAATGCACTGCAAATCAGCACCCACGCGATGTTACCTCCATCGCTCGTGGTTACCGAACTGTCTGCTGAACTGTACGGGATCATGACTATCGTGGCCAATAGGACGGCCGCCATGACGAATCCATACTTTACAGTCGCTTTCATCTCGATTTCTCCTACATCCTTCCATCTTCGGAAGGGATGATTAGACAAATGTCTAGTCATATATGAAAATTACTGTACTAATGGCTACCGTTGTAGGTAAAACTAGTGAAAATCGATTGGAATTCGTTCATTCTGTGTACAAATAACATATGATGAGAGATGATCGTTGTACATATGTCTAGTTGGAAATCTCGAACGATCTGATAATTTGGATCGATGACGCAATGGGGTGACTAGACAATTGTCCATTCACTTTTACATCACTATATTATCAGATGAGATGGAAGGTAAAGCCCCGAATCTGCCGATCGAGTAGTTCTTCCTCACGTCCATGTTCGCACGTGTCTCGTTGAAATCCGATAATGCGTAGATCTCCGATCTCCCTGTCCTATCATCCTTCTGTGTGAAGACGATCTGATCGCGTCTGAGAAGATCGAGGTCCATGAGCATCTGATCGTGTGTATTGACGACGATCTGTGCACCATTCGGGTTGGAACTCCTCTTGAACTGTCCGATCATCCAACGCGATATGTCCGAATGCAGGAATGCACCGAACTCGTCGATGAATATCGTACGACCGTGTTCCAAGGCATCGATCACGGGTCCGATGAGACAGAACATCTGCATGGTACCGTTGGATTCTATCTCGTACGGGAAGATCAATCTCTCCGGAGGGACGTCCACATCCGAGAAACCATGTCTCAGGTAAAGGCGGGTGTCGATGACCTCCGTACTTCCGCTCAACATCATCAGACCGACCATCTGTTGTGGATCCTCGGGTTCCGTGACCTTCTTCCTATTCACGGACCCCACAATGTCATCTATCCCGAGATCCGCGATCCTCATCGCACGTATGATCCGTTCCTTGACGCGCTGATCGGAATTCATCCTATCGATCACTGCCCCCATCAGAGCCGATGGATTGCTACCGATCACGAGTATGTCATTGACGATGCACCTGTGTGCGATTGAACATACCTTGTTGTTCAACTGTGCGGCCACGGATATGAATGTAGAGTTCGATGATGTGAGGTGTTCGATCGTCCTCATCCCTTTGGATACGGCCCTGCCGAATGTGAATTCGGACCCATCCCTCTCGAATACCTTGCTCCTCTTCTTCTGAGGATAGTGATACAACGATTCCTTCGTGATGATGCTGTCGGTGAAGCTCACGGAATAGTCGTAGAGCACGCCGGCATCGGTGAAACGTATCCTCATGCAGGTGGGTTCACCCATCGACTCCCTCGTGAGTCTGAACGGCATGTACCATGGTATCCTCACATTGGCGACGAGCGGTGCCCTGACGATGTTCTGCAACACCTCCACGGCGCGTATCATATACGATTTTCCTGAGGAGTTCGGACCGAAGATGACGGCCGAACTGAGCAATTCCTCTCCTATGGCATCATCCATCAGGAGATTGTCCTCGTGACCGTCAAGTGACGTCCTCTGCAACGACAATCTTGCTTCGTCATAGAACGGTCCGAAGTTCTTAACGGTTATATCGACCAACATGATGACTATAACTGCATTTAAGTATAAATTTATGTTGTATTTTTACAAATATGTTTGTTTAAATGCAATATTCTTACAACATCATGGTCCGATGCAAGACCTGTGGTGATATGATCGTCCGCGGTATCACACAGATGTGTGATCACTCATAAGGTGACGTCCACACATCATATCGCGACCGGTCTTCCTATAAGATAACAGTTAATATATCCCAATTCCACGATGTACGTCCGAGGGTTATCATGCCTGTGGACCTGTACGACAAGAAATACTACATCAACAGGGAATTGTCATGGTTGGAATTCAATCAGAGGTGTCTCGACGAGGCCATGAACGTCAGGACGCCGTTGCTCGACAGAGCGAAGTTCCTCGCGATATGTTACAACAATCTCGAGGAGTTCATGATGATCCGTATGCCCGGGATCATCGTACAGACCCCGAGTGCGGTACAGAACGACCCCGATTATATCGAGAGATCGACCATCATCGAGATGATCTACGAGAAGATCACATCGTTGTACCATGGATATGAGGTATGTTGGAGGAGATTGAAGAAGGACCTCGACAAGAACGACATACACATCAAGGCGATAGACGACCTCACGGAACAGCAGAAGGCATGGGTCAGGGATTATTACAAGAAGAGGGTCCACACGCTCCTCACGCCGATGGCGTTGGATGTCTCCCACCCGTTCCCGTTCATCTCCAACAACTCATTGAACCTCGCATACAAACTGAAGGGTAACAACAAACCGGTATATGCGAGGGTGAAGGTCCCCATCCCGTTATTGGACAGGTTCGTATCCGTACCCACGAAGCACGGTGTGGATTTCGTTCTCATAGAGGATATAATACTGGATTCCTCCGAATGCCTGTTCCCGGGGATGAAGATAATCTCCGCGAACACGCTGACGCTCATCAGGAATGCGGATGTGAAGGTCACCATCGACGAGGCATGCGATCTCATGTCCGCAGTGGAGGAGAGCATAGAGGACAGGCAGATGGGATTCCCCGTCGCGGCCGTGATCGATTCCCGTTGCCCCAAAGATGTCAGGTCGTTCTTCACGCAGAACCTCAAACTGAATCAGCTGCAGGTACTGTCCACGAAGGAGACCATGTGCCTCTCCAGTCTGTGGCAGATCGCCGATCTCGATTATCCCGACCTCAAGGAGAGGCCGATGGCCCCGTACACCCATCCCGATATGCAGGACGATTACGACCTGTTCTCCGCGATAAAGAAGAAGGACCGCATAGTGTTCCATCCCTACGAGACGTTCGGTACCGTAGTGAGGTTCATCGAACAGTCCGCCAGGGACCCGTATGTACAGAGCATCAAGATCTGTCTGTACAGGGTGGGTAAGGATCCGTCCATATACAGGGCGTTGGAGACGGCCATCAACAACCGCAAGAACGTCAGTGTTCTTCTGGAGTTGCGTGCGAAGTTCGACGAGAACCGCAACATCAAATGGGCCAAGGACCTGGAGGAGATAGGGGTGAACGTGGTATACGGTCCGGTGGACCTGAAGGTGCACTCCAAGTTGTTGCAGGTCGTGAGGTTGGAGGACGACAGGTTGGTCAGATACACGCATATGAGCTCCGGTAACTACAACGTGAGCACCGCGAAACAGTACAGCGACATATCCTTCTTCACCGCCAACGACGAGATAGGGGAGGATGTGGGGGAGTTGTTCAATGCCCTCACGGGATACTTCGGAAGGAGGGAGTTCAAACACCTCCTGGTGGCACCGCTCGATCTGAAGGATGTATTGATAGAGAAGATCGAGAGGGAGATCACCGTGCACAAGGAGCACGGCAACGGTCACATAATGATGAAGGCCAACGGCCTCATAGATGCGGATATCATCGCTTCGCTCTACAAAGCATCGATCGCCGGTGTGAAGGTGGAGCTCAACATCAGAGGATTATGCTGTCTCCGTCCCGGCATAGAGGGGATATCGGAGAACATCAGGGTCACCAGCATAGTCGACAGGTTCCTCGAACATTCGAGGATATACTACTTCGAGAACAACGGCGATCCCGATATGTACATGGGATCATCCGATCTCATGCCCAGGAACCTCATGGCGAGGGTGGAGGTGCTCTATCCCGTCCTCGACAAGGATCTCATGAGGAGGATAAAGGAGAAGATCCTCCTGATACACTTCGCGGACAACGTGAAGGCCAGGATGCTCCTTCCGGATGGTTCGTACGTTCTCGTTCCCAAGGACGGCAGGAAACCCTTGCGTTCGCAGGAGTGGTTCATCGAGAACAGAGGGATATGGCATGACTGATCCCAGAGTGGTGGGGTTCATCGACATAGGGACGAATTCCATACATCTGTTGGTCGTGAAGTTCTATGACGGTACGTTGGGTACCGAGATCGCCAGGGACAGGGAGGTGCTGCGCATCGGTCGCAGTCTCTATTCCAAAGGGACGATAGACGATGATGCCATAGAGAAGTGCGGTATCATCGTGAGGAAGTTCACCGCCTATGCCAAGAAGCATGGTGCCCACGAGGTCTTCGCGTACGCCACATGCGCCGCGAGGGAAGCGGACAACAGAGAGGAACTGTTGAAGGCGATACAGACCGAGGGTCTGGAGATCAGGATCATACCGGGAGAGGAGGAGGCACGTCTGATAAGGTTGGGCGTGCTCGGAGAGAACGGCCCCAGGGAGAAGACCCTGTTGATAGACATCGGAGGGGGGAGCACGGAGTTCTCCATCTCCAAGGGTAAGGAGATACTGTTCATAGAGAGCCTCCCGTTGGGAGCGGTCAGGTTCGCATACGGATTCCCCTTCGACTGCAGGAAGGCGTTGAGCGATGAGGAATACACATCATATCAACGTGAGGTGGAGCTCTGCGCATACCGTACGATGAGGCGCATAGCGGAGATAGGGTTCGACAGGGTCATCGGTTCATCCGGTACCTTCGAGACATTATCGGAGATATGCTCCCCGCGGGGTAAGAGGGACATCCTATCCCTCGACGATCTGTCGACGATGATGGACTCCCTCAAGAGGATGGATGCAGAGGAACGTTCCAATGTCCCGAAACTCGGCAGCAACCGTACGGACATAATCGTCTCGGGCGGTGCGATAGCCGAGGAGTTGATGAAAGGTCTCAAGATTAACGAGATGGAGATATCCCACTACGGTCTGAAGGAGGGGATGATGGTGGATTACCGTGTCAACCACGGTCTCCGCGATATAGACGTCAGGGAATCCGCGATAGCGGAGTTGGGATACAAATGCCGTTACGATGCGGAGCATGCGATGACGGTAAGGAAGGCCGCCCGTAAGATCGCGGACAGGTTGAACGATATGTTCGTCACCGATCTGAAGGAACACACGATACAGATGTTGGAGTATGCCTCGCAATTACACGATATAGGCGAGGTGTTCGGTTACGAGAAGCACCACGTGATGTCCTGCGACATAATATCCAATTCTAATCTCATCGGATTCGATATGAACGAGATACAGACGATCGCCATCATGGTCAGGTATCATCATAAGAAGATGCCCTCCGCCAACGATTCCCCGTTCTCGAAGATGGATGAGAGGACATCTCTAACATTGAGACAATGCATACTGATCCTGAGGATGGCGGATGCCATGGATCGTCACAGGATGCAGTTGGAGACGGATTTCACCGTCGAGGCGATCAAGGGTAACGTGATACTGTTCACACTGATATCCAACCAGGACGTGAGCATGGAACGCTGGAAGCTGGAGGAATCCGCGAAGGATTTCAGGAAGCTCTTCGGCAGGGATATGAAGGTGCTCTAGAGCTCCTTCTCCAACGTCTCGCAGATCGTCCTGAGGACCTTGATGCGACCGTAATACTTGTCGACGCTCTCGATCACATGCCACGGGGCATGATGGGTGTTGGTGGATGATATCATATCATCAACGTATCTCTCGTAGATATCCCATTTATCCCTGTTGCGCCAATCCTCGTCCGTGATCTTCCATTGCTTCATGGGATCGTTCTGACGGGCCCTGAAACGCTCCAACTGCACATCCTTCGTTATCTCCATCCAGAACTTGATGAGGATACGGCCGTTGTCGGTCATGTTCCTCTCGAACATGTTTATCTCGTCCGCCGAACGGGAGTATTCCACATCGGTACAGAATCCCTCTATGGGTTCCACCATCATCCTTCCGTACCAACTCCTGTCGAATATGGAGATGTGTCCCTTATCCGGTAGTCTCGTGGCGAATCTCCATAGGTATGTGTTGGACTTCTCCTCACCGTTGGGTGCGGAGATCGGATATGCCGTATAACCACGCGGATTCAACGCCTTGGTGACACGTTTGATGGAACCGCCCTTCCCTGCCGCATCCCATCCCTCGAACAGCAATACCAACGACCTATCCGAGAGTGCGAGCTTGCATTGGAGCTCTGCGAGTCTGTTCTGATACCTCTCCAGTTGATCCTTGTATTCCGATCTAGTGAGTGCCTGTGAGAAATCGGTATCCTCGCGGGGATTGTGATGCCTCCCTACGACGGAGGATCTGGATGGGGTGTACGTATGATCCATGTTATGGGTGAGTCTCTCCAATATCACCTTTCCGATATCCTCCACGGTGTCGTCGAACTCGCGTACCTTCACGATATCCCATGGGATGTCCCTGGAATCCGTCCTCTCGATGAACGATCTCAGACGATCGTCCTTAAGCGAGAATCTCTGATAATCGGGATCCCCGTCATTGAGGAAACCGCAGTCCTTGGATGGGGATACGGGATATGTGCCCTTCACCTCGTCCACTTTCTTCTTCGACATATCGAGGAAGATCTTGATCACCATGATCCCGTTGTCGATCAGGAATCTCTCGAGATGTCCGATGTATTCCACCTTGTCGTTGTCGATGAGATCGTTCTCGATCACATAACTGTACCATGACCTGTCGAATATCCCTATCCTTCCCTTCGCGGGTACGGATCCGATATAGTTCCCCACCCTGTCGGGGGTGAAACTGTGATACTCTATGCCTCTGGGCTCCAACATGGATGTCAGACCGTTGATCAGGAAGGACATCTGACATCCTCCGACCCCTTCGAATATTATCAGTACGGCCCTCCTCTCCTCGAACAGCCTGTGCTGTATCGCATTGAGTTCCATCTCCAATCCTTTGGCCATACCAACGGGATGTGTGGGTGCGGATTAATAACCATCGTCAGGAACGCTTTTCTCGAACTCGCTCTTGCACGAGGAATAGAGGAATATGATGAGGACACCGATGACGAACCCCATGACGGTCACGAAGGAGGCGATCGTCGCTATGACCAATACGATGAATCCGGGCGTGTATGCCTTCTTCGAGAAGCACGAATAGGCCGGCAACAGCATCATGAGTCCTGCGACCAGGCATATCGACCCTATGGAGTAGAGCAGGTCGCTCAAGAAGACCTCCGCATCGGCCACGGTGGTTGCGTAACCTGCGTTGATTATTACCTGTGCGAGATCGTTCCACATACTGCTGGACGTTATCTTGATCATCACAGTGGGGTTGTAGAACAGAGAGAATCCCGCGATCAACAACAGGATGATCGCATACAGCATGCAGAAGGTCCCTGCGATGTTCAGACGGTTACCCTTGGACTTGAACCTCTCCATCCAGGTCTCTCCCTCGTTCTTCGGCGAGCACCATTCCCTGATGGGGTTGGTGACCAATAGTACGAAGCAAGCGATCGTGCATACGGTCACTATGCCGTGCGAGATGGACGTGAACGTGTATGTGATGTAGAACAAGAGATTCAATGCCGCCAATATCGCCGCCGCCACGCGGGCACCGTTGTTCTTGTTGACCACGGGATATATCAGGAACAGCATGGCGAAATCGACCACCATGTCGAAGATGAGACCAACGACATCGGCGGCATCTATCTTCCCGCTTGCGAAATCCTCGAAGTAACCGATCATCGAGAAGACGACGATTATGACGCATAGGACGATGTATAACACAGCCCTGTCGATGACCTTCGTGTCGACCCCGTTATACACTTCCATGTCACATTGAACGAGAGGCAGATAATTAATCTTATTCATCCCCGTATCCTGTCGGATGGAGCATGTCGCACATGATGAAATTTAATAACATATTGTGCACATCGGGTAACGATGAACGTAAATGACGTGATCAAGGAGGTCGTCCGCTATGTGGCATCCGCCACGTTGTCGAAGATGACGAAGATCATCGCCCTCATGCTCATCGTCAATGCGGTCGTAGGCATGTACTACTATCTGTTGGAATATACCATCGACTCCGGGACCATCAGCATCACGTTCACGATCGCGGTCATCATCCAGATCTTCCTGGGGACATTGATCCTCATAGATTTCTCGAACAGTTTCAATCGTGCCATCGGTCTGTATGCCATATCCGTCGCGGTCAACAGGATCTCGGACAACCTATCGTCCTTGGGATCGTTCCGCGGGATCGGATTCGTATATTCCCTGGTCATGATGGTCATCGCCATCAATCTGATGTACACGGGATATTCGTACATGAAGGGCAGGTCGAGGTCCCGTTTCGGTATGATGTGCTCATCGATGATAATGCTCGCGATGACGCTTATCGAGATATACTACGATGCGACGGCGTACAATGTTCCGGTCGAGGATCTCTTCGTCTCGTATCTGACATCATGGATCATGTGCGGATTGTATCTCATCCTCTTCGTGATGGTCGGAAGCGAGAAGGCCAGGGACAGCCTGCCGATGTCCAGGGATCTCAGGGTGTTCTCCCAGGTGAGACGTTTGGACGTCAACGAACCGTCCGCATACATAACGAGACGCGAGGCACGCGAACTCGTCAAGGCGTTCGACGACAGGAGCGGATGGACGGATGTCGATGACGGAGGGCCGGTGGAGAAGGAGATCAGATGCACGCTCTACAACTACCTCGCCGAGGAGACATCCATGATCGTACAGAAGTGGAAGGATCTGGATAGGATATACATCTCCATGGCGGAACCGTCGCACGGTTCCATGCTCAATGCATACAGGATATCCGTCGACAGCATATCGCCCGACGGACCGATCGATACCTGCGAGACGGTATCGATGTACGGTGAGCACGGATCGGCATATAGATTGAAGGTCAAGGACGAGGTGGAGAAATGGTAGCCAAATCCAAGTCCGGAAGGATCGCCTCCATCGCCGTGCTGTTGCTGACCATCATACTCGGTACCACGGACATCCTGACGTTCAACAGGGAGATCGGACATTCGCAGATGGTATTGATAGGGGCGATCATCGCAACGATGCTCCTCGCCGTGTTCATGCTCATCAGGAAGAGCGAGAACCTATCGATGAACATATCCGTCTTCGGACTCCTGTGCAGCCTGTTCATCATACAGGAAGGGATGTATTCCATCAGTTCCACCGAGGAGCTCACGGTGTACTATGCGATAGTCGAATTCGGTGCCGGTGCGTTGGGCATATATCTCAACCTTCTGTTGTACATCGGGGAGAGATACAACCAACATCGTCTTGTGATACTATCAGCATTCATCATGGCCACATTGGTGATACCGATACTGTACGATGTGGGCGTGAATTACATCTATCTCTCCGAAGCGCTCGTCAAGCACATCCCGAACGTGATCGACATCTTCATCCTCTTGATCTATATCGGACTGCTCATGCATCCGGACGTGAAATACCACTCCGTCAAGGCACGTCTGGATTACAATGCGAGGAGGATGGAGGATACGCTGTTCATCGGGGATGATGCGTACATGCACAGGGACCAGTTCCTCAAGTTGATCGACGACACCACAGGTTGGGGACCTACCGAACAACCCGGCGTGAAGGAGGTCAAGGAGGTATGTTTCATCGCTCACGAGCATGGTGCGAGGATCCTGCTGAAGAGATGCGACGATGCGGTGTACGCATCGTTGCTGAGGGAGGACAGCGGTACGCTGATGAACGGCATATCATTCCCCATGAGGCAGATCACGTATGCCGGCGATACATTAACATGCGACAGGTTCACGATCTACGGTGACGAGGGATATTTCATCACGATGATGATCGAGGAAGAGAAACCCATACCGGAGAAGCGCTTGGTAAGGATATACCGTTGGATGACAGGTTATTGACATGGATTCCGTCAGGGGTTACACCTCCTTACTGTTGATAGCGGGAGCATCCGTCATCTGGGGTTTCCTGGGGCTGTGCATAAGGGCACTGTCCGATGCGGGATTGAGCTCGTTGCAGATGTTCGAGCTTAGATGCATCATATGCACAGTGGTCATCGGTGCGATCATACTGATCAAGGACAAGAACCTGTTCAAGATATCCAAGAGGGACGTCAAACTATTGGTGTTGATAGGTATCGTGAAGATAGCCGCCGATACGTGCTATTTCCAGGCACAGCTGATGGTCGACCTATCGCTTGCGGCCGTATTGGAGAACACGGAACCATACTTCGTGGCGATAATGTCATATTTCATCTTCAGGGAGAGGTTATCATCTATGCAGAAGCTATCGTTGGTGGTGGCGTTCGCAGGATGTGTCCTTGTCTCGGGCATATTGGGAGGCGTGGATGCCACGAATCCGTTGGGGATATTGGTCGGGTTGATATCCGGTATCACCTTCGCCATCTATACGGTGGGAGTGAAGGATGCGGTGAAGAGAGGGTGTGATTCCAGTACGATACTATTCTACATCTTCCTCGTCTGTTCGATATGCACGTTCCCGTTCTGCGAACCCGTATCCATGTTCGAGATATCGTTCTCCGGGACGGATGTCATGGTCAATATCCTCCTCCTGGGGATAGTGTTCACACTCATCCCGTACTACATGCACGCACTCTGTCTGAAGGATCTGTCTGCCACGACATCCTCCGTGGTGCTGTTCCTGGAGGTCGTGACGTGCGCCATAGTCGGATACTTCTTCTACGGTGAGGTGCTGGATGTGTTCAACATCATCGGTATGGCGTTGGTGTTCATCGGTATCGTGATGATAAACAGACCTTCCGATGCGGATACCGCATACGACGATCGCCGTTCCAGCCGTGGATAGATTAATATGATGGTATTCGCTCAAAGCCATGGTACCATCCCATGGAAGATAGAATCGATCTCCCCAGCGTACAGCATTTTGAATCATACGACCACATCCAACCGAGGTCGATCTGATGCGCATCTGTGCTGCATACGGAAGACCGCGTGACCTCACGTTCCGTTACGATTATGACGAGGTCCGTATGGATGTGTTCGATAAGGTCCCCGATAACGTGGATTCCGATACGATCATCAATCTCTGCGGAAGGGACCCTTCCCTGATACCTCCGGGATTCAACGGTTATGTGGACAACGGTACGGAGATCGTCCACGGATACAGGAGTGTTAGATCCTATCACGACTTCCAGAACACACCGGACGTGTGCGAGATGGTCAACATGTTCTCGAAGGTACAGGATATCTTCAAGGGTGCGTTCATGGTCAGATCCTTCAAGGACCTCAGCAAGATGTACGAGGCATCGCAGATCATCGGGAAGAGGCATGTGCTCATAGGTATGGGGGACATGGGTACCGTGACGAGACTCAGGAGCAACCTCCTCGGTAACGAGTTCACCTTCGGTTACATCGGAGCACCCACGGCGGAGGGACAGTTGGAAGCCGATGTGTTGGACGATCTGGGCGATGATTGCATCATCGTCGGTATCGCCGGATGCAACATAAAGGACAACAAGTTCACCGGCATGATGGATGCCGCCATAAAGGATGCGAGGATCAACGCCATACCGCTCACATTCGATTCCAAGACATCCGACAGGATAAGCGAGGTGATGGTGCAGTATCAGATAAGGGGACTGAACATCACCATACCGTACAGGACCGAGGTGATGTCGATGCTCGACGAGTGTTCTGAGGAATCCATCAAGATCGGTGCCGTCAACACCATCGTCAACGACGATGGGAAGTTGAGAGGATACAATACCGATAGCACAGGCATCAGGAGAGCGTTCATGATGTCCGGATACGACCTCGGGAACAAACGCGCATTGATCGTGGGTTCCGGAGGTGCCGCGAGGGCATCCGCCTATGCGATGAAATCGATGGGATGCGATGTGCAGGTGTTGGCAAGGAACGAGGTGACGTTGTTGGAGCTCTGTGACGACCTACTTGTGGAACCGACATCCGATCCCGATGTATCGGGATATGACATCATCATCAACTGCACACCGATCGGTATGATCAAGGATTCAATCTATCCCTTCGACCTGAACACGATGAACGGTGACCAATGCATCCTCGATATGGTATATGGTAGGAAGACCAGGTTCGTACAGGTCGCCAGGACGCTCGGTTGCAAGATGATCAGCGGTTCTGACGTCCTCGTGGGTCAGGGTGCGGAATCCTTCAAACTGTGGTTCGGTAAGGAACCCGACCTCAAGGTCATGAGGGATGCACTCGGCAACGAATGATCACATATCGTCGTCGGTGTTCCTGAAGTTCAATGCGGGACAGGGTCCGAAGCATTCCTTGCACCAGATGCAATCATCGGGATTGATCTCCACCCTACCATCCTTCATGTACAGTGCGTGCTGTTCGCATCTCGCCGCACAGAGTCCGCAACCGACACATTGTTCCGACCTTATCACGAGTTGGAACATCCTGTCGATCTCCCTGCGCGCATCCCCTTCGACGGAGGCCTTGGAGATCATCACACCCTCCCTGTACATCGTGATGTAATCCACGGATGCCCATTGTCCTTCGGGATCCTTCTCCACCGTCCTGCCAAGGGCCTGCATGAAACCGGCCAACCTATCAAGGTCTATGGGCCTGGATAACGCTGCCTCGATGCTGAAACCGATCACGCACGGGGAGTATCCTTCCTGTATCTTGATGGATATGGGTCCCTTCTCCGGCGTCTTGGTCTGCTTGGTCAGTTCGGATACATCCTTGCCGGTGACCCTCTGCACCTCCTCCTTGATGGATTGGGGTGCCTTCTTCCATCTCCACAGACCGTACTCCTTCCATTCCTTCGGGAGTCCGCGGGATTCCATGTAATCGTTCAGATACGCATCCCATTGGGGATATCTGTCGGAGTTGCCTGCGACTATATCGAACTCGGCGAGATCGGATGCGGGACAGAGGAAACAACCTATCCTGTCCAATCCCCTGGTGTACCATACGTTGAACGGTTCCTTCTTGTAGAATATGTAGAACCACACGTGGATGGAGTTCCAGCTCTGGATGGGCGATGCACCGGTCTGACCAGGTGTCCACGGGTTCACCCATACCCTGGGCTTGTTGTGCCTCGCTTCGGATTCGTACTTCCTCTGACCTATGAACGAGAGACAGCCATTCGGGAAGTTCTTGTTTATGGCAGCTACGGTGGGACCCAACTTGTTGGTCTTGCAGCACCATCTGTAATCCTTCGCGGGAGGACCGAACTGCACCAGGTTACCGAAGAACGCATCGGTGGGTGCGGCCTCCTCTATAAGTTGCAGGTCATGTCTCTTACACACATCACGTACGTGGTCGACGGTCTCGTTGAACTCCAATCCCGTGTTGATGAACAGTACAGGAAGTTTCAACCCCGCATCCAACGTCAATAACAATGTGGTGAGGGAATCCTTACCGCCGGAGAACGATACTATGGCAGGCTTGTCGTACTGCCCCATCGTCTTCTTGATGAAGGCTATCGCTTCATCCCTCCTCCTGAATATGACGTTCTCGTTGGCCTTCACGGCCTCATCCCAAGAGTTGTCCTTGTCGATGACCGCACTATCCTCGGGCTTGTACCATTTGGTCCTGACAGCGACACCGTGATCGGAGGCTATCATCTCCTCGGCGGACATCCTCGCGGTACCTGTCGCGATCGCTTGTCTATCTTTGGTGATGATGACCACCTCATCCCCGTTCTTCACATCGGGGGAGGCATCGATCACCCCGGGTGCCATGAGGTTCTTGGATTCCTGTACGAATCTGACGGCCGCGGGATCTATCACCACATATCCCTTGCTCATGACCTTGCATATCCTCATCGCACTCTGCATACGGTTGATGAACAACCATTTCCTGCCTAGGTCAAATCTAATGGATGCTATCGTCCTACCGTCGATGATGACCTCGTCCATCCTGTCCAGGGATGGTGCCTTGTTCAGGAGTACGATGTGACCATCCGGTAACATCTCCTTCCCGGTACCCTCGCCGAACTGCTTGTCGACCAGGTCCCTGATCATCTTGATATCATGCTCGAAAGCGGGTCTCACCTCTCCCGGAGGCGTGATCTCCACCTCGTGGGTGGTATGTCCGCATACGGGACACTTCTCGTTCTCCAAAATGGGTAGGTTGCATTCATCGCACCATCTGAGGTGATTCTTTCCGAGTCTGATAGCTGCCATCGTCCCGCATTATGGGAAGCACACCTAAAAGGATTGTCTTCATGCCAGTCGCATTCCGGGACATATGCATCCATATGGTGCGGCGGATGGATTGCACGAACGTTTATATCGATGCCATCAGATTTACCGCTTCGATAAGTATGGTAAGGAAAATACAAGCTTCCAGACGTGCATTGGAGATGAACTATGCGATCAGAGAGGTCGCAGTACCAGCTGCCAAGCTCGCTGCCCAGGGTAGGAAGCTCTGTATGCTCAACATCGGGGATCCAAACAAATGGGACTTCGAGACACCTGCTTACTTCAAGAACGCTCTCAGGAAGGCCGTGGACCACACCGATAACGGTTACGGGGATTCACAGGGTAATCCGGAATTCAGACAAGCGATCGTCGACCGTGAGTACGAGAAACATGGTACGAGGATAACACCGGACAAGGTGTTCGTCACATCCGGTGTGGGTGAGGCGATCAACCTGCTGATGGGTGCATTGGTAGAGGATAAGGATGAGGTGTTGGTCTCTGGACCAGGATATCCGTCATATCATCAGTACATCGATTTCTACGGCGGTAAGACCGTATCGTACAGACTGATCGAGGAGGAGGATTGGGCACCCGATGTGGACATGATGCGCAAGCGCATCACCGACAGGACCAAGGCGATAGTGGTCATCAACCCCAACAACCCCACCGGTGCGGTATTCGACGAGAAGGTCATCCGCGAGATCGGTGACCTCGCGGCCGAGATGGAATTGCCGATAATCTCCGATGAGATATACGATAAGATAACGGAGAAGCCGTTCTTCTCCATGTCGAGATTGCCATCTGATGTGACGAGGATAATCCTCAACGGATTCTCCAAGGTCAACCTCATGCCCGGATGGAGAGTGGGTTACGGATACTTCATGGATGAATCCGGAATGCTCGATGACATATGGGAGGGACTGATGAAACAGTGCCGCGCACGTATCTGTCCCAACGTACCGTGTCAGTGGGCCGCACAGGCATCGCTCCAGGGACCCCAGGATTACATCACGGACATGAACAGGAGACTCGAGGACAGGGCACGCTTCTCGTATGAGAGATTGAACGAGATCCCGGGTATATCCGTGAGGGAACCGCAGGGTGCGTTCTACATGTTCCCCAAGGTCGAGCTCAACGGCATATGGGAGAGCGATAAACAATTCGTCCTCGACCTCATGAACGAGGAGGGTGTCGTCGTCGTGCACGGTTCGGGATTCGATACCGAGTTCGGACAGGGACACTTCCGTACCATCACGCTTCCGAGGATCGAGATCCTCGCCGATGCGTACGATAAGTTAGAGAGATTCATGATCCGCCATAAGGCATGATCAGACGGTGGCCCAAGGCCACCGTCATCTCTCCTCGAACTCCTCACGTATCTTCGCAAGGAGTTCCGGTTTTGTTAGAATGTCATATGTGGACAGTGCGAACGATCTGATCATCGTGAGCATCGCATTCAATGCAAAATCCGAGCGGGAATCGCGTACGAATCCTTCTGAGTGTACTTCCGTGACGTTACCGGAATCAGGCTTACCGATGGAGAACAGCATCTGTACGGATGGTCTCACACGACTCACATTACCGAGATCAGAGGATACGGAGAGATATTCTCCCTTGGTCCTCTTGACATCGACACCGAAGGACTCCAACCTGTCGGTGATGATACCCGCCAACGTATAATTCGTCCTGGTATCGTCCAAGAAGTTCTCCACCTTGGATGTCTCATATCTGCACCCGGTGCCCATGGCCGCAGCAACGACCATGTCCTTCACCCTGTCATATACCACCTTACAATGTTCGCGGTCGTTCGCACGTATGTAGAACACCGCCGATGTGTACGCGGGGATTATGTTGGGGGCATCCCCTCCGTTGGTGATTATACCGTGTATCCTCACATCGGTACGTGTCTGCTGACGATACGCGTTGATCATGTTGAAGAGGGAGATCATAGCATCCAACGCATTGATCCCTTCCTCCGGTACGGCGGCGGCATGCGCAGCCTTACCGAAGAACTCCACCTTCATGTTCGTCATGGCTATGGTGTTCATCCCATCGGCGTTATGATAGCTGGGGTGTGCCATCATCACCACGTCGCAATCGTCGAACAACCCTTCCCTGATGAAATCCACCTTGGAACCAACGGTCTCCTCGGCGGGTGTACCGTATACGCGTACCTCTCCGCCGTATTCGTCGATGATATCGGTGACGGATATCCCCGAACCCGTAGCGACGGTACCGACGAGATTGTGTCCGCAACCGTGCCCCAATCCCGGTAATGCATCATATTCCGCGAGGAACACTATCACAGGTCCTTCCTTCCCGCTCTTGTGGGAAGCCATGAATGCGGTATCATATCCCGCGACACCTACGGTGACGTCGAATCCATGCTTCCTCAACATCTCCGTATGCAGACGGCACGCCTCGTATTCCTTCAGACCTATCTCCGGATTATCATGGATGCTTATGGCCAATCTCCTCAGATCCTCCGAGATCGCATCCACCTTCCCGATGATACTTCTCTCCACATCATCCATCGATATCTCACCTACTGACCCTGACGAAATAGTCCCCGAAGGACATGACCACGATCATCAGGATGATGAATGGGAACAATCCGTTCAGCATCCCCAACCAAGTTATGGTCGCCGATACGATCGAACCGACGAGCCCGCACGCCGTGTAATACACAGCGAAACGCATCCTTCCCTCTCCCATGTACCTCTCCTGTTTGAAGGGCATCCTGTCGAGGACGAGCATCACGCTGAAGTAGGCCATCAGGGCAACGAATGCGATCAATGCTATGTAGACCGGATGCTGATCCATCCCGCTCTTCACCGGGATGATCGATATTACCACAGAGATCAGATTGATCGTGATTATCGCAGCGGTCTTGTTGTCCATACACCTCGCCTATCCATGGATGTACGTCATGGTCTTTAATCATGACGAGGAGAGACAATGATTATACGTCCGATGGATATCGTCGACCTATAGCAGGCGATCCCATGGGGAACATATGGCACGACATCAACCCGAAGAGGATCTCATCCGACGATTTCATGGTCGTCGTGGAGATCTCCAAAGGAAGCAAGAACAAGTACGAACTGGATAAGGAGACGGGACTGTTGAAGTTGGACAGGATATTGTACACCTCCACACACTACCCCGCGAGCTACGGATTCATCCCGAGGACATATGCGGATGACGGTGATCCGTTGGATGCCTTGGTACTGTGCTCCGAACCCATCCAACCGATGACATTGGTCAGATGCTATCCGATCGGTGCGATCAAGATGATCGACAACGGTGCGAACGACGAGAAGATCATAGCAATACCGTTCGACGATCCGATGTACAACACATACACCGATATCAGTGAACTTCCGAGGCACATGTTCGACGAGATGAAGCACTTCTTCGAGGTGTACAAGACACTCGAGGGGAAGACCACCGCGGTCGACGAGATCATCGGTTCCGATAAGGTGCAGGATATCATCAAGTACACCATCGGGAAGTACAAGGACACATTCTGTTAAGGATGAACGTATCCGATATCACATCGGATACATCATCCCCCTACAATATCGACGTCAGTATCTGTATCATTGTTTCTGCTACGGTATGCGAGTCGAACCAACCCAGACTTCCGGAGAAGATGCTCTCGACTCCCATGGCGGCGATGAATAATCCGATTATCTTGGTCACGATACCGAGCGCCTGTTCTCCGACATACCTCATTATCAAAGTGGATTCCCTGAGGATCACCCATGTGATGAGCAATGCGATTATGCTGGAGATGACCACGGTCTCCAATCCGTATTTGGATGTGGATAGGATGGCGGTGGTGATCACACCGGGACCGGTGAGGATAGGGGATGCGATGATGGCCCATTTCGCTCCCTTCTGATCGTCTATCTTCGACAGTTTCAATCCGAAGACCAGTTCCACGGCCATCAACAAGAAGATAATGCCGCCGGCGACACGGAAGCTGTCCATGGTCACGCCGAAGATGTCCATGAGATTGTTGCCGATGAGGATGAAGATGAATAACAATATCGCGGCAACGAATATGGCCCTGTTCGCATAGGATCTGATGGTACGCTCGTCGGTGCCCTTGGTTATGTTCAGGAACATAGGGACACTTGCGAACGGATCCAGTATCAGGAACAGTGATATGGATAGTGTGATGATCGTGTCCAGGTCCATGGGTGTGGATTCGCGTTATGGGTATAAAATAACATCAATCGGACGGCGTATGTCGTAGATGGGTCCACTTTGGTCCCAAATTTTCGATTAACCGAAAGATATATCTCAAGACCAGGTGTCCTCATTTCCACATGATAATCTATTCCGGAATCAAATCCGGGTTCATCGATGACCTGTACAACGGTGTCTTGGAGGAGAAGATCGGTTCCGCCATGGAACAACGGTTCGGAAGGCATGCACCGCAATCGGAGGTCCGTTCATGGACGAATTCGTTGACATACATGGGTGCGGTGTTGGGCGGTTCATCCGTTCCGGACGATGCCGGAATAGCCATCGAGTACAACATCCCCTACACATCCAAGCGTGTCGATCTCATCGTATCCGGTCATAATGCAGAGGGATCCAACTCTGCCGTGATAATCGAATTGAAACAGTGGGAACATGCGGATGCGGTTCCCGGTAAGGATGCTGTCGTCAGGACATACATAAACGGTGGGGAGCATGAGATCACACATCCGTCCTATCAGGCATGGTCATATGCCACGGCGATAAGCGATTTCAATGCGAACATACAGGATATGGATGTCCGTCTGCAACCATGTGCCTGTCTGCACAATTACATCGAATCCGATCCGGAACCCCTTCTCGATCCGATGTACGAGTACTATGTCCAAAGGGCACCGATATTCTCCAAGAAGGATGGGAATAGATTGAAGCGTTTCCTGGAGGACATCCTGAAGACCGGTGATAACGGAGAGACCATATTCATGATCGACCGCGGGAAGCTCAGACCGTCCAAATCGTTACAGGATGCATTGTCGTCGATGATGCTTGGGAACAGGGAATTCGTGATGATCGATACACAGAAGGTCGTCAACGAAGAGGTAATGTATTCGTTGAGACAGGTGTTAAAATCTGGTAAGAAGAGGACCATGATCATCAGGGGCGGTCCCGGGACCGGTAAGACGGTGCTCGCCGTCAATCTGTTGGTCGAGATGATAGATGAGGGTTCATCAGCGATCTATGTCACGAAGAATTCCGCTCCGCGTAGCATCTACAGCTGTAAACTCAAGGGTTCGATGAAGAAGAGCCGTGTCGATATATTGTTCAAGGGGTCCGGCTGTTTCACCGATGCGCCCGAGAATGCATTCGATGCCCTTCTCATCGATGAGGCACACAGACTGAATGAGAAGAGCGGCATGTTCCAGAACAAGGGTGAGAATCAGGTCATGGAACTCATCCGTTCATCGAGATTGTCCGTGTTCTTCATAGACGAGGACCAAAGGGTCACAATCAAGGATATCGGTACGGAGGACGAGATCAAGAAGTATGCCAAGAAGCTCGGTTCGGAGGTCTCCGTCATGGAACTCGATTCGCAGTTCAGATGCTCCGGTTCGGACGGATACATAGAATGGGTAGATA